>CAZFCA010000099.1:0-1000 GCA_964517415.1 uncultured Rhodospirillaceae bacterium | reverse complement strand
AAGCCAGCGACGAAGTCCGCGCCCACATAGTGAAGAACACGGGAACGATCAACGCCGAAGGCGGAACCATCGCGTTGACAGCTGCGGCGGCAAAGGAAGCGATCGATAGCTTAGTCGATGCGGGCGGCACGCTGAACGCGACCGCGGTTGGCGAGAAGAACGGAAACATCTTCCTTTATGCGGAAGGTGCGAACGCCGTGTCGGAGAATATGACTGAATCTGCTACAGGCCGGAGTACATTGAACATAAACGGTAAGCTGGACGTTTCCAGTGCGTCGGGTACCGGCGGCAAGATAGAGGTTCTTGGCGACAACATTAACATCAAGAGCGCGGCTCATTTGAAGGCTGACGGTCGAACGGGCGGCGGCACGATCAACGTTGGCGCCGCGCCGCAAAAGGATGACGCGGCGGCTGCCTGGTACACGATTGCTGAAAAAGGCTCGACCCTTTCCGCGAACGCAAATGAAAGCGGCGAAGGCGGCAGCATTACCATCAGGGCGAAAGCGCAAACGCAAGTTGCCGACGCTGTCGAGGCGAAAGGCAAAAGCAAGGGCGGGAAGATCGAAGTCTTAGGGAATCAAATTACGGTCTCTAAAACGGCCGTTCTGAACGCGGATGGAGATAAGGGCGGCGGCACCATCCATATCGGCGGCGCGTTTCAGGGAAAAGGGACAACGCCAACCGCCTTAACGACCACGGTTGAAGCAGGCGCGCTCCTTTCTGCTAACGCGACCAAATACGGCAACGGCGGCGAAGTTATCGTTTGGTCGGATAACCGCACCGACTACTTCGGCCATATATCCGCAACAGGCGGCGTTGAGGGCGGCGACGGCGGCAACGCCGAAGTGTCCGGCAAAGAGACCCTGAATTTTGTTGGCACCGTCGATCTTAGGGCGCCCTATGGCGAAACGGGAGATCTGCTCCTCGACCCCCGAAATGTTATTATTTCCACGTCCGCCGATTCAACCATCACCTGCAGCGCTGGAACCTGCACGCCGAC
>CAZFCA010000098.1:0-1007 GCA_964517415.1 uncultured Rhodospirillaceae bacterium | reverse complement strand
ACAATTCTTCGGTTTATCAATATGCTCTCACCAAAGGTGTGGCTCATGCTTTAGGTACTGCCACTCCAGATACTTTTGGTAACACATTTATTTTTGCCCATTCTGCTGGCAATTGGTATCAAGCCAATCAATACAATGCCGTTTTTTATTTACTCAATAAGTTAGTCAGTGAAGATCAAATTTTTATTTATTATCAAAATAAAAAATATACTTATTTGGTTAAAGAAATTAAATTTGTCTCTCCAACTGAAGTTAAATTTATGAATCAAGATTTATCTAAACATCAATTAACCTTAATGACTTGTTGGCCACCAGGTACTACACTTAAAAGATTAGTAGTTATTGCCGAACTTCAAAATGACTAATCTTCATCCTGTTCATCAAAAAATTTTAAAAGAAATTTCTCAAATTAAATCTGCTTCTACACCTGAAAATGTAAATTTTGGTCAAAGATATGTTGGTACCAATAAACCTTATCATGGTTTTACTAGTAAACAAATTTCTGCAATTGCCAAAAAAATCTTTAAAGAAAATCAATTAAATTCTGATGAAATTATTAAACTTCTCAATTCTCTTTATCAATATGGCTCCAGTTATACCGAAATAGTTATTGGTCCAACTATTTTATCTTTTTCGCTCCAAGCCTTAAAAAATTTTGATCCCAAAAATTTAGATTTATGGCTAAATTACACCTGTGGTTGGGCAGAAGATGATGTTCTTTGTCAGTCAATTTTTACTGCTGAAAATGTTTTAGCCAAATGGTCTGAATGGGCCAAAATTCTCAAAAAATTCAATCAAGATTCAAATATTAACAAACGTCGAGCTAGTTTAGTTTTATTGACCAAATCAGTTCGTCAATCAGACGATTCAAAACTTTCCAAATTAGCTTTTGAAAATATAGAAAAACTAAAAGGGGAGACAGATATTTTAATCACCAAAGCCGTTTCTTGGTTACTTCGTTCCTTAATTACTTTTCACAAAGATGAAGTTCTAAAATATTTAGAAGA
>CAZFCA010000097.1:0-1011 GCA_964517415.1 uncultured Rhodospirillaceae bacterium | reverse complement strand
TTCTCGCCGCCTGCCTGCGCTACGGTATCTCCGTCTGCGTGGCGGGAGCCACCAGCTCCGGCAAGACTACGGTGGCGGGCTGGCTGCTGACCACCATCCCAGACAATAAGCGTATCTTTACCATTGAGAACGGTAGCCGCGAGGTGGAGCTGGTGCGGGAGAAGGATGGGCAGGTGGTGAACTCCGTCGTCCACACGCTCACCCGCGACAGCGAAAACGAGCGCCAGCGCATCACGCAGATCAATCTGCTGGACATTGCCCTCCGCTTCAACCCCGACCTCATCTTCGTGGGCGAGATGCGCGGCGAAGAAGCGAACGCGGCGCAGGAAGCGGCCCGCACCGGCGTGGGCGTGCTCACAACCATTCACTCCAGCTCCTGCGAAGCCACCTACCGCCGCATGGTCTCCCTGTGCAAACGCGCCATGGATATGTCCGACTCAACCCTCATGGATAATGTGACCGAGGCATACCCGCTGGTGGTATTCTGCAAGCAGCTTGAAAACAAGCAGCGCCGCCTTATGGAGATCATGGAGTGTGAGATTCTGCCGGACGGAACCCGCAAATACAATTCTATCTACCGCTATCACATCACCAAAAACCACTACGAAAACGGCAATTACACCATTGAGGGATACCACGAACGGGACATGGATATCTCCCCAAGCCTGCAGCGACGGCTGGTGGATAACGGAATGCCGGATACACAGCTGCAATCATTTCTCAGGAAGGAGGCTGAAACCGCTTGACCACTTTACTCTTAGTCGCCTGCGTCGGCATGATCGCCGGCGCTTTTTTGATCCTTCGCATCTCGCCCATGGACTTCACCCAAGGCGTATTCCGTCGGCTGACCTCCGCACCCAAAAGCATCCGCTCGGAGATCAACGAGAGCACGCACCGAAGAAAGAAATCTTTTCTGCGCCGGGAAATCGAGGATACGCAGACCATCCTGAAGGCCACCGGAAAGGAAGCCAGATTCCCGGCGATCTGCGCCGCGTCTTTGCTGCTGTTCGC
>CAZFCA010000096.1:0-1020 GCA_964517415.1 uncultured Rhodospirillaceae bacterium | reverse complement strand
GAACTACATCCCTCATGGTTAGAGGCGCTATGTACTTACAGCCGGTTTTGTGTGGATCTTAATGGATTTTGAGGATTTAATTGAAAGCTGTTCTTTGACGTATTGCAGGTTTTTGTGTTTGTTTCGGAGCCGGTTTGTTGAATAACGTCTGTTAATCAGGTAGCTATATACGATTCCCGGTCGCTTCATCGCATAACATCTCCTGTTGCGGTTGTAGGCGCAAAGGATCAGTGATGGCTATGCCAAGGCTATTTCGGGAGTAACGGACAGAAGCTGGTCCCCCTCCGGCGATCGGATTCTCGGTATCTCCTTTAGTCGCACCATCTTCCCGGTTTTGCACACCGGACACAGACAGGGGTCTATACCCGTGAGGCGCTTGAACCGCTCTAGCTTGGTTTCGGGAGGTTTTTTTGATTGTAGGAGCCTGTCGACGGTGTCCTTTTCCCGGGGTACAAATTGCAAAGCCAGGTTCCGCTTTAACGTGTGGTTATAGATGCCAAAGCGACGGATCTTTACAAACCGGCGGGGCAGGATATGCAGGGTAAATCGTCGCAGGAACTCTACCCCATCAAGGGTAACGGGCTTTTTGATGGCTCTGTCTCTGTAATCTTTCGCCATGAAGGTCACCTTACCATGGGCGATACCCAGTATGCGCTGATTGGTGATAGCTACCCGGTGGGTGTATTGTCCCAGGTATTGGATCACATGATCAGCTCCGGCCAGTGAAGGTTCGCAATGTACAACCCAAGGCGTATGATAGGCCTGCTGAAGGTCTTGGTAGAAGAGCGACAACTGGTTTTGCTTACGTAACGCGCGCTTCAGGCTGTCGAGCATCTTTGCCTTGAAGGCGTTGCTCAACGCATGGATCGGATAGAGATAACGGCCCTGCTTCCCGATCTGCTTCCATTGCCCCTGTAAGGTATATCCGGCAGCAGGTACCAGGCAATGGATATGAGGATGCAGGGAGAGATTCTGCCCCCAGGTGTGCAGCACAGCAATGGCTCCGCTTTCCACGCCATA
>CAZFCA010000095.1:0-1031 GCA_964517415.1 uncultured Rhodospirillaceae bacterium | reverse complement strand
TGCGCAAATTGCAAGAGCAAGTTGGACACCCACGGTAGAGTGGATGCGGGTTTTAGGCGGCGTAGACTTTATCCAAGAATACCTCAAATAGTTCCTCTGGTGTGCGGTAGCCGAGCTTGCGGCGAGGCCGTCCATTCAGTTCATCGGCAAAGACAAGGATTTCTTCGAGTGAGAACTTGTCCATGGAGACACCTTTGGGGACATACTGCCGGAACAGGCCATTGTGCCGTTCGTTCTGTGGCCGCTCCCAAGAGGAGTAGGGGTGAGCGAAGTATACTTCAGTGCCCCATTGCGCAACTTGTGCGAATTCTGCAAACTCGGAGCCGTTGTCTACAGTAATCGTCTTGAAAACCTGACCGAAGCGATCACCGTATTCATCACGAAGAGCCTTCATCGCCGCCATAACATCACAGCTGGTTTTGCCCGGGATTCGGATAGCCAGATAGTTCTCAGTCTTCTTCTCAATGAGCGTGAGAAGAACGGATTCCCGCCCGGAACGCAAGCCGATTACGGTGTCGCCCTCCCAGTGACCTTCTTCCTCACGCTTTGCCGCAATTTCTGGCCGCAGCTCAATGCTGTTCCCAAGAATGCGCTTGTTTTGGCGGGTCTTCCCCGTGTGCTTCTTTCGTTTCAGGATTTCGGGCATTTCAAATAGGGTCAGCGTCAAGCGTCCAGCCCACAGTTCGTTGTAGAGGGTTCTGGTACAGACCAGCTCACTCTCTTGGAACAACCTATGAAGCCTTGCGTAGCCGGCACAGGCATCAAGAGACCAGTGGTATTCCCGTACCTGTTTCACGACCCAAACTGCAAAAGAGCCGGAGCAATTCAGTTTGTGAGGCTTGTGGCTGCGTGTTCTGTTTGCGCTGTAAACTGCGTGACCACGCTTTGCAGAATATCCGGGGGTTCTGCCCTTGTTGCTCTGCCGGGGTGGGGTGCCACGACGCAGCTCGTTACCAATGGTGGTTGGGGCGCAGCCAATCTCTTTCGCGATGTTTCGGTTTGAGTAGCCAAGCCGCTTCAGGCGTTGGATT
>CAZFCA010000094.1:0-1067 GCA_964517415.1 uncultured Rhodospirillaceae bacterium | reverse complement strand
GATGTGCGCCCATCATGGGCGCGTTGCAAAATAGGTGCAAGTCCTATGTAGGAGAACCGATCATGGAAACGTGAAACAACTACTACCCGATGCCAACTCCGGGCGGGCAACCGACCGGGGGGAGGAAGGCTAGGGGAAACCGGCGGGCCGATGGACAAGAACCGCATAGAAGGCCGGCCGCGATGCGACGAGCGGGCATCGTGCAGCGAAGTCGCGGGTTCAGTCGCGGAGGTAAATGCGGCGGTCGTGCCGGGAAGCAACGCGTTCTTACCTGGGGAGATCCCGTGCGGGCGACCGAGCGGGAAGTCAGCCGAGGCCATAGTAGCGTCGAAGGCCGGGAAACCGGTTGGAGCGAAGGGCCGAACCGAAATGGAACGCTCCGACCGCGTCGCGGACGACGCGCCCGGTCCCGCCGAAGGGCGGGGGGCGTGGCGAGAGCCGCGGTGAGGGAAGCATGGGAGCGTTCGGGAGCAAGACATGACGATGATGGAACAGGTGCTGGACCGGGAGAACCTGCAACGGGCTTGGCAGCGAGTCAAGACCAACGCGGGCGCGCCGGGGGTGGACGGGATGTCCGTGGAGGACTTCGCGGCCTTTGCCCGCGCGCACTGGCCCCGCATCCGTTTCGCGCTGGAAGAAGGGACCTATCGCCCGGCGCCGGTGCGCCGGGTGTATATTCCCAAGCCCGACGGGTCACAACGCCCGCTGGGAGTGCCGACGGTGCTGGATCGGGTGATCCAGCAGGCGTTGGCGCAGGTGCTGGGCCCGCTCTTCGAGGGCGGGTTCAGCGAGAGCAGCTATGGCTTCCGTCCCGGCCGCAGCGCCCATCAGGCGGTGCGGGCGGTGGAGGCCGGATGGAAGGAGGGTCGCCGCCACGGGGTGGAATGCGACCTGAAGTCCTTCTTCGACACCGTGCCCCACGACCGGCTGATGAGGCAGTTGCGCGAGAAGGTCCGGGACCGCAAGGTGCTGGGCCTGATCCGCCGCTATCTCGTCGCGGGCGTGGTGCTGCCCGACGGCACCCGCGAGGCGACGCCTCTGGGGGTGCCGCAGGGCGGGCCGCTGTC
>CAZFCA010000093.1:0-1086 GCA_964517415.1 uncultured Rhodospirillaceae bacterium | reverse complement strand
GTTTTTTTGAGAAAATCTTCTTTTTTGCTTGCCCCCCCCTTGCGGAAAACCGTGGTTGTGCTATACTAATCCCCATCTTAAGTGAAACACATTGAAAGATGAGAACTTAAGAAAGTCAAACCGAAAGGTTGACGGAAATCTTTGACAATATAGCAAATGTTTTACATGAAGCACAAGAAATTTATTGAGAACCTTGATAAATTTTGAGTAAGCCAATAAATGGGTTTAGCTGATTCGTCAGCAAAATAAACCAAATCTGGTCGGCATTCCGGCTGACCAGTGCTGGAACAAACTAAGTAAGACTTTCGAGTCTTTACAATACAATAATTGAAGGGTTTGATTCTGGCTCAGAATGAACGTTGGCGGCGTGGATTAGGCATGCAAGTCGAGCGGAGAGCAGCAATGCTCTTAGCGGCAAAAGGGATAGTAACGCGTAGTTACCACCCTCCAGGACGGGGATAGCTTTTGGAAACGAAAGGTAATACCCGATAACATCTCAGGATCAAAGGTGAGATTCCGCCTGGAGACGGGACTGCGTCCTATTAGCTAGTTGGTGAGGTAACGGCCCACCAAGGCGACGATGGGTAGCGGGCGTGAGAGCGTGACCCGCATCATTGGGACTGAGACACTGCCCAGACACCTACGGGTGGCTGCAGTCGAGAATCTTCGGCAATGGACGAAAGTCTGACCGAGCGACGCCGCGTGTGGGATGAAGGCCTTCGGGTTGTAAACCACTGTCAAGTTGGAGGAAGTGCAATGAAGTTATCTTTATTGCTTGACCGATAGCAAAAGGAAGGACGGGCTAAGTTCGTGCCAGCAGCCGCGGTAATACGAACCGTCCAAACGTTATTCGGAATCACTGGGCTTAAAGGGTGCGTAGGCTGTTAAATAAGTTGGATGTGAAATCCCTCAGCTCAACTGAGGAATAGCATCCGATACTGTTTAGCTTGAGGAAGATAGAGGTGAACGGAACTGATTGTGGAGCGGTGAAATGCGTTGATATAATCAGGAACACCAGTAGCGAAAGCGGTTCACTGGGTCTTAACTGACGCTGATGCACGAAAGCTAGGGGAGCGAAGAGGATTA
>CAZFCA010000092.1:0-1106 GCA_964517415.1 uncultured Rhodospirillaceae bacterium | reverse complement strand
AAATCAAAAAGCCGATTGGTCTTTCGGAGGTGTAAAGTCGAAGCGCATGACGCTCGTCAGGATTCCGTAGATTCCTGAACAGGAATTCTCAAACCAGCGTGCAGACGTCACGAGTCGCGTGCGGCCCGTCGCGGCGTTGAGTTCGCAGTGCGCCAGAACAAACTCGTTTTCGTAGTCGCAAATGATGGCCGTCTCGCCTTCCGCAGCGTTTCGCGCTCTCCGAACGACCAGAATGTCTCCCGTCCGCAAAAAGTATTCTTTCAGAAGCGCATCGTCCAAAACACGAATCAAAACCGAATCCTCCGCAGAAAACTGAATTTTGTCCGACAATTCGAAACGCTCGTTTTTTTCGGGGTTTTCGACGATTTTTCCTTCCATCAAAAGGGCTGCAACCGGCAGACCCGCGACGGGCTTTTCGCCGCGTTCGACGAGCATGATGGAACGGGAAAGATTGGCCTCGCGGTGGATGAAACCCTTGCGCTCAAGCGCGATGAGGTGTCCGACGACGCCGTTCGGAGAGTTGATTCCCATTTGGTCGCCGATTTCACGGACGGTCGGACCGTAACCGCGTTTTCGAACGCAGCGCCGGATGATTTCGAGGGCTTCGCGCTGGCGGGCGGTCAACGGGAGTTTGGAGGTTGCGGAGGAATTTTCGTTTGTACGCGTCTTTGCGCTGGACATTTTTGGCACTCCTTTACACATTGGTAAAAATACGTAAAATAGATGAAATGGAAATTGAATTTTGTCGCCTGAATTCGGCAACTGAACCCTATTTTCCTCATTTCCGGCAAATTGTCAAGCGCCGTTTTTCGCCTTTTTAAGAATTTTGTGACTTTTAATAGAATCTTTTCAATTAAATGATGTACAACATTCAGTTCGTAATAGTGTACGAATATTCTGTAATTCTGTTTTTCCCCATCTTTCGTAAATTACGGATTTAACCTGACCACGAACGCATTCCATTCTGCTACGGAAAGGTGTACAGTTAGATGAACACAAAAAAATTTTTCAAAAATTTTTTAAATTTTTTCCAAAACCAAAAAAACCGTCCCCAAAATCTCCCACCCCCTGAATGGGGGATAGAAGATTTGTCTTGCGGAAATCAC
>CAZFCA010000091.1:0-1123 GCA_964517415.1 uncultured Rhodospirillaceae bacterium | reverse complement strand
GAAAATGTCGCCAAAATGAGTTAGAGTCTGCAACCTGAGAGAAGGAGCAGACGATGAAGAAGAGATTTACGGAAGAACAGATCATCCGAGTGTTGAAGGAAGCGGAGGCCGGAGCCAAGACGGGAGATCTATGCCGCCGTCACGGGATCAGCGAAGCGACGTTTTATAACTGGAAGGTGAAGTTCGGCGGCATGGACGTGTCGGACGCGAAGCGCCTGAAGCAGTTGGAAGCCGAGAATGCGAAGCTGAAGAAGCTGCTAGCCGAAGAGATGCTAGACAAGCAGGCGTTAAAGGATCTCCTCTCAAAAAACTGGTAACGCCCGCACGACGCCGGGAGGCTGTAGCCCAACTCAAGGAATGGTACAGTTTCTCGGAACGGCGGGCTTGCCGGATTATCAACGTACCGCGCCGCCGCCTGCATTACCGATCACGCAAGAACGACGATGCTCTGCGCGAAGCGATGCGGCGCGTGGCGGCGGATCGTCGGCGTTTTGGGTACAAGCGGCTGGCGGTGATGCTGAGGCGCGAGGGCTTCGTTTGCAACATCAAGAAGATATACCGGATATACAGAGAGGAAGGTCTTATGGTCAAACGCAGAAAAGGCCGTAAACGCGCGATTGGCACGCGCTTGCCGCTGCCAAAGCCTGACAGCATCAATCAGGTGTGGAGCTTGGATTTTCTGAGCGATGCACTGTCGGACGGGCGGCGGTTCCGCGTGTTGAACGTGCTCGACCAATGCTCTCGTGAGTGCCTGACGCTGGCGGCGGATACATCCATTGGCGGCGCGCGCGTTGCTCGTGAACTGGACAGGCTTATCGAGCGTTACGGCAAGCCTTTGTGCATCGTGAGCGACAACGGTACGGAGTTCACAAGCCGCGCTGTTCTGTCGTGGGCGCAAGATCGCCGCATCGAATGGCATTACATCACGCCGGGCAAACCCAGAGAAAACGGCTACACCGAAAGCCTCAACGGGCGCATCCGCGACGAATGTCTGAACGAGCATGTGTTCAAGAGCCTCGCTCACGCTCGGCGGCTTATTGGGGCGTGGCGGGACGATTACAACAACGTCCGGCCTCACGGCAGCATCGGCAACATGCCTCCAGCCGCCTATCGCGTCAGTCTG
>CAZFCA010000090.1:0-1177 GCA_964517415.1 uncultured Rhodospirillaceae bacterium | reverse complement strand
GTCTCCTTTCACTTGTACATGTGCCAATCGCCTTCGGCGTACTCCTTCATGCGCCGGGCGTCCTTGCGGAGCCACGAGGCGATCCTGTTCCACTCCTTCATCGTCTCCGGCTTCCCGTCGAAGACGTGCTCGGTGTCGTCCACCTCGCCGTCGTCGCAATACGGCATCTCGAAGTCGATGTCGTAGTCGCACTGCATGATGTTGTTGAGCGTCTGGCGTCCGACCTGCACGGCGATGCGCCAGCCGTCGTCGCCCTCGACGTCCTTGAACGTGCCGTCCGGCTGCGGGATCCTCTCGGGTCCCGTCTCCAGCCAGCCCATGCACACGACCCAGTTCCACTTGTCGTCGGACGCGAAGCAGATCGAGAAGCATCCGCCCCCGTCCTCCGTCGCCTTCAACTCCTCGTACCAGGACTTCAGGGTACTGCCCGTCACCTCCCGGATGTTCGCGTTCCTCATTGTACTCTCCTTCAGTATGTCACGGTCGCGGTCAGCGTGGCCGCCGCGATCCAGTAGATGAAGTGCCTGACGTCGCCGTGCCACAGGTACACTGCGGCAGCGGCGACGTCGAGCGTGACGAGAGCCGTCGGAAAGACAAGCTCCCATTTCATGTCAGCCGCCCTCCTGCGCCTCGATCTCGTCGACGTTCTCGAGAATGTCGTTCACGAGTCCGTTCTTCTGCTCCTCCGAGAGGAACAGCGTGCGGGAGTCGACCTGTTCGGACACGATGCGCTCGGCCTCTTCGGCGGAGCGCGCCTTCGTGCGGACGCACAGGGACGGACAGCAGCGGAGGTCGACGAGGTAGTCCTTCGTCTGCACCTCCCTGTAGTAGTCCGCGATCCTCTTGCGCATCTCGTCGCACAACCTGAGCTCGGCGAGCCGGTTGAGCGTGTCGATGAGGGCCTCGACCCTGTCGGCCCGCTCCCTGCCGTAGGGGACTTCGACCGTCTCGATGCGGTAGAAGCAGTGCTGGTTGTTTCCGGCCGTCTTCCACACCCCGTCGCCGAGGTTCTCGACGAAGATGGCCTCCTCGTTCTCGCCGGCACGCTCGCGGTCCTCGGCCATCGTCGAGTTCAGCCAGTCCTCCGCCGCCTGTCTGGTGGGGAGGAGGGGCGACGCGCCCATGACGTGCTCCGGAACGCCGGTCTGGTTCTCCTCGTGCCAGATCACCTGATACA
>CAZFCA010000089.1:0-1182 GCA_964517415.1 uncultured Rhodospirillaceae bacterium | reverse complement strand
AGAATCGTACGTATAAGAAGTCGTGACTCCCAATGCGTCCGTCACGCTCGCGAGTTTTCGATTCGTATTATACGTGTAAGTCGTGACCACATCGTCAGTTTCGCCGTTTTCCGCGCTGTCGATTTGCCCGACGACATGCCGTTCCGCAGTCGTCAAACCGGTTGCAGTGTCGAGCGTGTAAAGCGCCTGATTCCCCAGCGGGTCGGTGTAACTCAACATCTGGTCGAACTCCACAGACTTGTTGGTCTAGCGTCCGTTACGGTTACAATACGTGAATTCGTACCGTCGTAAGTGTACGTAGTTACAGGACTTGTGAGATTGTCCGTCCGCGTCAAAAGTTTTCCGGACGCATTAAAAAGAAAAGTTTTCCGTTGGTCAACCAGAGTGAAACTCTCATTAGAATTTTTTCTAAGTATTGATTCCGCTGACTCCCCCGCCTCGGGAGTGAAATCGGTTCCGTCGAACGCAAACCAGACCTGCTTTCCGCATGAACGTTCCCAGTTCAGCCCGCGATTGGAGGCCGCGCCGAGATTCGCAAGATTCAGTCCAGAAACTCCTGCTGCGTTCATTCCGCATCCATATTCCTTCGTTCCCGCAAACGTCGGCACAAACGAAATCTCAACAACCAAATCGTTGTAATCATCATCGACAGCATCTTCGAGTTTGTACTTCCCAAACAGGTCATCATCCCCCTTCGAATACCGATACTTGCAGTTCTCTCGAATCTCAAAATTCTTCAGCGAATCGCCCGTCTTGACCGGAAACGCGACGCTTGCCGCTCCGCCGCTCCCACCCAGCTGCGTCCCGTCGACGTACATACACGTCCGCGTATCTACCGTATTATTCTCGATAACCGTATAAAACAGAACACCATCCTGAAGAATTGTTTCATTTTGCACCGAATCAAAACTTGCAGGACCGACAACGGTCAACAACTCCCGTTTTTCCAGCGATTCCATCCGTAAAGAACGATACGAGATGTTCTTTGAATGACTATTTTTTTTCAATCCAGAGCTTCGTACAAGCGTGTTCCGTCGCATGATATTCTCGCTGAAAATGAACCTGAAATGTTTTCATTTGAACGGCTGAAATTCATAAATTCCCCCCTCTCTATAAATTTTAACATCCCGACAGGAAATAACAAGGCTGCCCCGCCCTGAAAACCTTTAAATTCAGAAAAAA
>CAZFCA010000088.1:0-1198 GCA_964517415.1 uncultured Rhodospirillaceae bacterium | reverse complement strand
GAGATGAGCTGGGTGCAGAGCATTGTGCTGTTCTTCTCCTATCTTGGCTGGACGCTCTTCGCTGTCGGCCTCGTGGTCTCCGCGTTTGAATGCGGAATCGATTATCAGAACGGGCGGGGCAGCGTGAAGGACTCGCTGCTCAGTGCGCTCAAGGGCTTTCTTGCCGTGGGACTGTTCACTACCGTGCCCGTGAAGCTGTTCGAGCTGTCCGTCAACCTGCAGGCCAGCCTGACTTCCGGCATCACCGGCTACGGCAGCGGCATCGACACGCTGGCAACCGGCATCATCGACAGTCTGAACACGGCGGGGTCGCTGGACGCGGCCTCCAATGCCGGGATCTTCGGTGGACTGGAAGCCATCACAAGCCCCATCATGCTGCTCTTTATCATCATCATGATGGGTTACGCCGTGATCAAGGTGTTTTTCTCGAATCTAAAGCGCGGCGGTATCCTGCTCATCCAGATCTCCGTGGGCTCGCTGTATATGTTCAGCGTCCCCCGCGGATACATGGAGGGTTTTGTGCAGTGGTGCAAGCAGATCATCGGTCTGTGCCTGACCACTTTTTTGCAGGCAACGATCCTGACCGCAGGGCTGATGGTCATTCCCGACCACTGTCTCTTGGGGCTTGGGCTGATGCTCTCTGCCGGAGAGGTGCCCCGCATCTGCGGCGCGTTTGGACTGGACACCAGCACCCGCGCCAATATCATGAGCGCCGTCTATACGGCACAGGCGGCGGTGAATACCACCCGCACCATTGTGCAGGCGGCGCCGAAATAAGAAACGGAGGCTTTATGAAACTGATTTATGTGGCGTCCCCATACGCCGGGGACATCGAAAGGAATACCGCGTTCGCCAGAGAAGCGTGCCAATTCGTGAAAAACGAAGGGCACGCTTTTTTTGCGCCCCATCTGCTCTATCCGCAGGTGCTGCATGAGGATGACCCCGCCGACCGGCGGCTTGGTCTTGCCATGGGAAAGGAGATGCTCTCCAAATGCGACGAACTGTGGGCGTTCAGAGATTTCATCTCGCCCGGTATGGCAGGCGAAGTTGAGCTTGCGGAGCAGCGCGGCATCCCCGTGCGGTATATCACAGTGCAGGAGATGGAGAAAACAGAGAGGCCGTTTGCGGAAAGGCATCCCTTCTGCTCCATGCGGTTATAAGCCATGCTGACCATGGGGAGCCTTTTCGATGGGATCGG
>CAZFCA010000087.1:0-1320 GCA_964517415.1 uncultured Rhodospirillaceae bacterium | reverse complement strand
GGTTCTTCAGACATTTCTGTGGGTCGGTAGTACGCTTTCGCGCATGGTCTTCAAGGAGGGCATGCGATGGAAAGCGTGGAACTGTATCGGCAATTGCTTGGGCTGACGTGTCCCTGGACGGTGGATCGAGTCGAATTGGACATGGCAAGGCAACACGTTGAAGTTTTTGTTGGCCACGCGACGGGACAGCGTTTTGCCTGTCCTGAATGCGGGCGCGAATTGGGAGTCTATGATCACCTTGGCGAACGGGTTTGGCGACACCTGGACAGTTGCCAGTTCCTCACCTATCTGCATGCCCGGCCGCCACGCGTATCGTGCCCTGAGCACGGAGTGCATCAAGTGACGTTGCCGTGGGCGCAAGCGGGTAGTCGATTCACGAACCTGTTTGAAGCACTGGCCATCGATATTCTGTTGGCGGCGAACGTCAAGAAGGCTGCGGAGATACTGCGCATCACCTGGGACGAAGCCTGGCACCTGATGGAGCGCGCGGTGTGTCGTGGGCGTATGGTCAAAGGTAATGATCTGCCCAGCCAGATCGGCATTGACGAGAAAGCGATCGCCAAAGGGCATCGCTACATGACCCTCGTATGTGATCTGCAAGAATCGACCGTCGAATACATTGGCGAAGACCGCAAGGAAACGAGTCTTGCGGCCTATTTCGATGCGTTTTCCAACGAGCAGCGAGAAACGATCGAGGCCATTAGCCTGGACATGTGGCCGGCCTATATCAACGCCTGCCGGGACAATGTGCCCGACGCCGATACCAAGATGGTCTTCGACCGTTTTCACATCATGCGGCACGTCATTGATGCTGTCGATAAAGTCAGGAAGCAGGAGCACAAAGCGCTGATGCAGGCAGGAAACCACACCTTGGCCAAGAGCAAATACCTGTGGCTGACCAATCCGGCAAACATGACCGACCAGGCCAGGAAACGCTTCGCTGAATTGAAAGTAACTGAACTCAAAACCGGTCGGGCATGGGCTCTCAAGGAGTCTTTGCGGGCGTTGTGGAGCTATACCTCGACCGCATGGGCGATGAAATTCTGGAAGCGCTGGTACTTCTGGGCGACTCACAGCCGCTTGGCACCCATGATTGCTGCCGCCAAACTGATTGCCCGTCATTTGTCTAATGTCCTGACCTACTTCACTCATCGCATCACCAATGCCGTCGCTGAGGGTCTCAACTCCAAGATCGCTACTGTCCAGAAACGCGCCTGTGGCTATCGCAATCCAAACCACTTCAAGATCGCCGTCTATTTCCACTGCGGCGGTCTCAACCTATATCCAGCTTCCGTTACCCACACAAAAGTCGGATGAATC
>CAZFCA010000086.1:0-1349 GCA_964517415.1 uncultured Rhodospirillaceae bacterium | reverse complement strand
CAAATATCCACAAAAATCGCAAATAATATCCGCACATTTGAAATTTGTCGGCAAGCGCTTAAGAGATTTTTTGCGCTTACATTTGGGGCAGGAACACGTTTTTGCGACAAGCTCTTCGCCGAATATGCCTAGTTCTTGCTTTTTTGTTTTGGACATCGTTCACTACAAAGCAATTTTATAAACAATAAATGTGATCATTTACCGGATCAACTTATAATTTTACAGCTACTCCCGCTCCATCGTGCATTGAAGGGGGTGCTGGGCGTGGCGCGCGGCCGACATGACTTGCGCGACCTTCGTTTCCGCGACCTCGTAGGTGTAAATGCCGCAAAGGCCGCTGCCGGACTTGTGCACTTGCAGCATGATGGTCATCGCCTCTTCGTGAGGCTTGTTGAAAAAGACTTCCAAAACCTGAACGACGAAATCCATCGGCGTATAGTCGTCGTTCAAAAGCAAGACCTTATACATCGACGGCTTTTTCGTCGCCGCGCGCGTTTTTACCGCCACGTCGCCTTTGGGCGACGATGCGTCGCTATCGCCGTCAGCGGAGTGTTTTTGAGAGAGAAAGGCCATAAGCGATTATAGGATAGAAATGCTTCGCCAATCAAATCGGAATCTGAAGCATTTACTTATGGCAGTGCTGCTCATAGGGGGGGCGTAATGCGGCTGCTTACTGTCGATCTTGATAAATCGCCCAAAAGCTCTGAAATCTTTCTTAATTCCTTTGCTTCGTCTGAACTGAAGTCTTCGTTGAAAGCCCTTTTTCAATAGTCGCCATCAAGATAACTGCGAAGCCCATGGAGACTAAGCTGAAAAGCGGGGATGCAATGATCATTTTCAAGGGCGTCTTCCACGCGCTCAACAAAATTCCCAAGCAGAAATTGCACGCGAAGATCTAAATACTTCGTTCCCTTAAGCGTGTTTACCAATTCTTCCTGCTGGGAGGAAGTCCGCGTTTCGTCGAACAGCAAACAGAGTTTATCATATTCCGGCGCGCATTTTTCGATTTGCGGTTTGACTTCATTATTCCAAAGATCTTGAAATTCATTTCCCAATTCCATGAAGCGCCGCCACTTGCCGCCCTTTGGGCTGACAAGCAGAACAAGTCCTTCCCCAGCATAAATTTTATATGTCCTGGCTTTGGGCTTTGCGTTGCGAATCGCAGTGTCTGTAGAGCCATTGGGGGTAACTTCCAGCCTCAAGCTGTCAGTGCCCCCATAGTGATCCCCCAGACGGGCCGGTTGTCAACGGATTTTGGGGGATGGCCATGGAAGCAAAAGAGTCGATTTGATGAGATCAAATCGACTCTTTAAGACGTTATTGGACTTTTTTGGAAGGTAAAATGGTGG
>CAZFCA010000085.1:0-1356 GCA_964517415.1 uncultured Rhodospirillaceae bacterium | reverse complement strand
AAAATAGTTTGTGCTTCTGTCCTTTCCCATAGAGAATCAAGTAAAATGGGAAAGAGAGGCAGGGGAAGCAAATGGCAGATAAAGATCGTAAGCGACTCTTCAGTAAGGAACAGCTTCGGAGCCTGATTCAGGAAGAAAATATCAAGACCACTGACGACATCCAACGAGTGCTCAAGGAAATGTTCGGCGATGTCCTCCAGGAAGCTCTTGACGCCGAACTGGGTCACACTCTCGGTTATGAGAAAAACGACGCTGCCGGCAAGGAAACTGCAAATCGCCGCAACGGTCATTCCTCAAAAACAGTCCGCTGTGAATACGGCGATGTGGAGCTTTCCATTCCCCGTGATCGTGACGGCGAATTTGAACCAGTCATTGTGAAGAAGCACCAAAAGAACGTAGCCGGAATTGAAGACCAGATCATTGCTCTGTATGCAAAGGGCGTCAGTACCCGCGAAATCCAGGACCATTTTCAACAGATCTACGGCGTGGAAGTCTCGCCAACGCTCATCTCCAATGTCACCAATAAAATCATGCCCGTCATCAAGGAATGGCAAAACCGACCCTTACAAAACATTTACGCCGTAGTCTTCTTGGATGCCATTCACTTCAAGGTCAAACAGGACGGCCAAATTGTCAATAAAGCAGCCTACATGGTTCTCGGAATCGACCTGGACGGACAAAAAGATGTCTTGGGCATTTGGATCGGCGAACACGAATCCGCCAAGTTTTGGCTCAGTGTTTTGAACGAACTTCGCAATCGTGGAGTCCAGGATATTCTCATCACCTGCGTGGACAATCTAACTGGGTTTACCGAAGCCATTGCCGCCTGCTACCCCACAGCGGAGATCCAAAAGTGCATTGTGCACCAGATCCGCAACTCCATCCGCTATGTGTCCTACAAGGATGTAAAAAAGATCACAGCGGCGTTAAAGCCAATCTATACCGCCGCTTCGGAAACAGCTGCCCGGGAAGAGCTGGACCGGTTTGAACAAAGTTGGGGAACAAAATATCCGCTGATTGTCCGTTCCTGGCAAAACAACTGGGCTGAAATCTCCACTTTCTTCAAATATCCGCCGGAAATTCGCAAGATCATCTATACCACCAATGTGATTGAAAGTTATCACCGGCAACTGCGCAAAGTGACCAAAGCCAAGAGCATATTTCCCACCGACGATGCCCTGCTCAAAATGTTGTACTTGGCAACGCAGGATGTTCTGCGAAAATGGACAGGACGGATTCACAACTGGGGGCAAATCTTATTGCAGCTTTCAATTTTCTTTCCAGATAAGGTCAAATCCCATCTTCGGTGAGCAAACTCAAATTACAGGACAAAAGCACAAAGTTCTTGACAGACTC
>CAZFCA010000084.1:0-1396 GCA_964517415.1 uncultured Rhodospirillaceae bacterium | reverse complement strand
TGTCATGTGTGGACGGCTTCTGAGAGTCAAGGGGAATTGACGGAACGATAACAAGTTGTGCGGTCATGTGTCCGGCCTGTTTATGTTGCTCGCCGCCTATGGAACATAGGCGCGAAGCAACTGGCCCTGATGGAATCCGCTTGCTGAAGCCAATCATTCCGGCGTGGTCTGAGCCACGTGACATGAAATACGGTTTCTTCAGTTTTGCGGCGATCTTGTTAAGGTTTATCGTCATCATCTCCTTGCGCACCTTTTGCCGGCAAACGCAGTGTTTGCCTGAACTTTTAAACGCTCGTCCGAAAATCCGGTCGATAATCGGCCTTTTTGGCCATGACGGCCCAAGCGACCCGCGCCATTTTATTGGCCAAAGCCACAATGGCGACGCGGGGCGGCTTGCGGCCATATAAGGTCTTGAACCATGCGCCGCCTACGGTTTTGACGCGCCGCCCGCCGCGCAATTGACCGGTCGCGCCAAGCACCAAAAGCCTTCGGATATAAGCGTTGCCTTGCTTTGTGATCCCGCCGAACTTCTCTTTGCCACCGCTCGAGTTTTGCTTGGGCGTAAGCCCGAGCCAAGCCGCCATTTCCCGTGCGGATTTAAATTGAGAGGCATCGCCCACGGTCGCTGCGATGGCCGAGGCGATAAGAGGGCCGATGCCGGGAACGGTCGCCAACCGGCGGCTGTCCGCGCTCTTCTTGTGCCAAACGATAATCTCTTTTTCGAGCGCAAGAATGTCTGTTCGTGCTTCAAGATAGTGCGCCGCCAGTCTTTGCAACGCTTTGATGGCAGGGGCCGGCAGGTTTGAGGCCGCGTCCTCCACACACGCCAAAGCCTGACGCAGCCCCGCTTCGCCTTGCGCAAAGACATAGCCGAACTCGGCCAAATGCCCGCGCAACGCGTTGCCAAGCTGCACACGCTGGCGGATAAGCAAATCGCGCGCCTTGTGCAGCATAAGCGCCGCTTGCTGAGCTTCCGTCTTGATAGCCACATACCGCATGTGCGGCCGCGTCACCGCTTCGCAAATCGCAGCCGCGTCAACCGCGTCGTTCTTGCCTCGCCTAACATAAGGCTTCACATAAGACGGCGGAATTAATCTGACTTCGTGGCCGAGCTTGCTTAACTCCCGCCCCCAATAGTGCGCTGTCGCACAGGCCTCGACCCCGATTAGGCAAGGGGACAGTTCGGCAAAATACTTCATCATTTTATCACGCCGCAGCTTTCTCTGTTCTACAACACGCCCTTCTTTATCAACGCCATGCACTTGAAAAACATTCTTGGCCAAGTCCAGGCCGATTGTGGTAATCTCTTTCATGGACGGTTTCTCCTTCTAGGGTTAAGGTTTCTTCCCTATGGCACTTCGATGCCGTTCGGGGAAGCCGTCCACACCATCATTCC
>CAZFCA010000083.1:0-1410 GCA_964517415.1 uncultured Rhodospirillaceae bacterium | reverse complement strand
TTTTTGAATAATCACAATACTTTGCAAAAATACGTTTATGCCGAGAAAACTTTTGATAAATTTTAAATATTTTATACCTTTTAAGGAGTTTAATTATTTATTTTCATTTTTTGAAAATGAATAATTAATACGACTATAAATTAATTAAAATATTTATAATTTATCAAAAGGAAATTGGAATAAATGTATTTTTATATACAGTTTATCTTTTCTTGTAATTTATACATTTTATTTAATATATTTTTATCATTGAATTCTTCTTGTAATGCTTCAAGAGGAGTTTTATAATTTAATAATTTTCTTGGGTAATTGTTCATCCAATTTGCAATCTTATTTATTTCTTTACAACTATAATTTTCTATAAGTTTTCCCTTTGGAATAAAGTATCTTATCATACTGTTATTTTTTTCATTAGTTCCTTTTTCACCAGAACAATATGGATGACAAAAAAATATTTTAGTCTTAGTGTCTTTAATTATATTTAAAAAGTCGGAGAACTCAGAACCATTATCGGTAGTTATTGATTTAAAAATTTTATTATAATTGTTTTTCATAAATTCTTTTATTTTATTAAATTTATATACAACTTCTTCTGCGGTTTTACCTTTTAACTTAAATATAATTTCAAATCTTGTTTTTCTTTCTGTTAAAGTCATTAGACATTGATGTTTACCCTTACTAGTACCAATTACTGTATCAAGTTCAAAATGTCCGAAATAAAGGCGTTTATTTATTTCATCAGGTCTATTATTTATACTATATTCGGATTTTGATTCTGGAAGTTCAGCTTTATCTTTGTATTCATATTCTGGCTTATATTTCATTCTTCTAGTATCTTCTAATTTAACATTTATAATATTATATCTTATAGCATTATAAATAGTAGGAGTAGTAATAGTAGCGTAATCGGAATAATTAAACATATTATGATTTTTCATATAACCTACAATAGCATCGGGAGCCCATTTATCTATTTTAATTTTATCTTCAATGAATTTAGCCATTTTTTTATATTTTTTTAGTTTATATTCTCCTTTTGATAGTCCTCTTTTAAACATGGCATTTTGTTGTGCATATTCAGCATTATATGACATAGTTTTTGTTTTTCCAGTTCTTATATTCATTTTTTCTCTTCTTCTATTTCTTAGTTCTCTAGAAATGGTAGATTTATTTACCCCAATATAATTAGCAATATAAGTATTACTAAATAGTCTTTTGTCATTTTCACCTCTCTGATTAATTAAAGATTCAATTTTGATACGATCTGTTTTAGTTAAATGACGGTATTGCATTTCCTTTATTTTTGATGTATTATTGCTTTTAGACATATGAATTTTCCTTTCTTTGTAGTGAAAAGATATTATAGATTATTCATATGTCTTTTTCAATGTTGAAGTGTTGCACTTCAAA
>CAZFCA010000082.1:0-1472 GCA_964517415.1 uncultured Rhodospirillaceae bacterium | reverse complement strand
TAAATTTTTCCGCCGAACTTCGAGGCGATGGAGCGCATGAACCCGGATTTACCGAGTTTTTGAAATTGCTTCATCACCTTCTGCATTTCGAGGAATTGCTTGATCAGCCTGTTCACATCCGCCACATCGACACCCGCGCCTGCGGCAATGCGCCGCTTGCGTGAGGCCTGAAGCAGGCTGGCGTCGCGGCGCTCGGTTGCCGTCATTGATTGAATAATGGCTTCCTGCCTTTTTAGCGCCTTGTCGCCGATGTTGACGCTCTTCAGCTGATCCTTGAACTTGCCCATCCCGGGAAGCAGGTTAAGCATGCTGCCCATGCCGCCCATGCGGCGCATGTTTTCAAGCTGTTTTAAAAGGTCGTTGAAATCGAAGCGCCCGCCGGACATCAGCTTTTCCGTCATCGCTTCGGCCTGCTCCATATCGACGGCGGCCGCCGCTTTTTCGACGAGCGAAACAACATCGCCCATGCCCAAGATGCGCCCCGCAAGGCGGTCGGGGTGATAGGCTTCCAAAGCGTCCGCTTTTTCGCCGACGCCCAAAAACTTGATCGGCTTGCCTGTGACGGCGCGCATGGAAAGCGCCGCGCCGCCGCGCGCGTCGCCGTCGATGCGCGTCAGGATAATGCCCGTAATGCCCACTTCGGCTTCGAACCGCCGCGCCGTGTTCACGGCGTCCTGTCCCGTCATGGCGTCGACAACCAAAAGGCTTTCGTGCGGTTGGCACGCGTCGCGCACTTCGGCGGCTTCGGCCATGTGGATTTCGTCAATCGCTTGGCGTCCTGCCGTATCCAAGATAACGGCGTCAAAGCCTTCTTTGCGCGCCACATCGACCGCGCGGCAAGCGATATCAACGGGCATCTGCCCGGGAACGACCGACAACACCGCGCCGTTGATCTGCTGTCCCAAAACCGCCAACTGTTCTTGCGCGGCGGGGCGCTGCACGTCCAGAGACGCGAGCAAAACTTTTTTTCCTTCCTTTTCGGAAAGGTATTTCGCCAGCTTGGCCGAGGTTGTCGTTTTGCCGGAACCCTGCAAGCCGAGCATCATGATAATCGCAGGCGGCTGAACGTTCAGGTTCAAAGGCTCGGGCGTCGTGCCCAGCAATTCGACCAGATTATCGTGAACGATCTTGACGACTTGCTGCCCGGGCGTGACGGAGCGAAGAACCTCCTGCCCCACCGCGCGCTCCTTGAGCTTGGCTGTAAAATCCTTGACGACTTCGAGCGCGACATCCGCCTCTAGCAACGCAATCCGCACTTCGCGCAAAGCCTCGGCCACGTCGGATTCCGTCAGAACCCCGCGTCCCGTAAGCCGGTCGAAAATACCGGATAGTCTGCTGCTTAGACTCTCAAACATGGATGCCTAAAAAAACCCAAATATCATCGGGCCTGTGCCCGCAACGCGGGGACAGACCTTTACGCCCGAAGGCGTATCCAAAGCCAGAAAGGCAGGGGATGGCGGCTCAATATCAAG
>CAZFCA010000081.1:0-1557 GCA_964517415.1 uncultured Rhodospirillaceae bacterium | reverse complement strand
TGGCCGTTCCCGTCCGAACTCGTCATCGAAAAAACCAAACACGCCAAAACCGTCATCGTGCCCGAACTCAACTGCGGGCAGCTTGTCGGCGAAATCGAGCGCTACCTGGGCCGGGACAAAGTCGTCTCCGTCACCCGGGTCGACGGCGAACTGTTCAAACCCGAAGAAATCCTGGAGCCCATCCTGCGGGCGGGAGGTGCGAAATAATGGCCGTCATCGAAAAATACCTGCGTCAGAGCGCATTGCCGCACATCTGGTGCCCGGGCTGCGGCCACGGCATCCTCTTGGCCGCCATCCTGCGGGCCATCGATAAACAGCAACTCGACCAGGACAAAACCGTCATCGTCTCCGGCATCGGCTGCTCCTCGCGGGCGTCGGGCTACATGAACTTCAACACCGTGCACACCGCCCACGGGCGGGCGCTGCCCTTTGCCACCGGCATCAAAATGGCGCATCCGGAACTCAACGTCATCGTCATCACCGGTGACGGCGACGCCACCGCCATCGGCGGCAACCACTTCATCCACGCCTGCCGGCGGAACATCGACCTGACCACCATCATCTTCAACAACAGCATCTACGGCATGACCGGCGGGCAAGCCTCGCCGCTGACCCCGATGGGGGCGTTCGCCACCACCGCGCCCTACGGCCAGACCGACCGCTCCTTCGACATTGCGGCCCTGGCGATCGCGGCGGGCGCGACGTATGTGGCGCGGGGCACGGCCTACCACGCCATGCAGCTCACCGACCTCGTCGCCAAAGGCATCGCCAGCAAAGGCTTCTCCGTCATTGACGCCATCACCCAGTGCCCGACCTCCTATGGTCGCAAAAACAAAATGGGCTCGCCGGCGGCGATGATGCAGTGGCAAAAAGACAACGCCGTCATGATCCAGGCGGCCGCGAAAATGAAACCGGAAGAACTAGCGGGCAAATTCGTCATCGGCGAACTGCACAAAGCGGAAGCGCCGGAATACACGGCGGAATACGACAAGCTGATCGCCCGGCTCGCAGCCAAAGGAGGGGCGACGAAATGAAACAAATCGTACTGACCGGAACCGGCGGCCAGGGCCTGATCCTGGCGGGAATCATATTGGCGGAAGCGGCGGTGCTTGACGGCAAGCAGGCCATCCAGACCCAGTCCTACGGGCCGGAGGCCCGGGGCGGGGCGAGCAAGGCGGAAGTCCTGATCGCCGACGAGCCGATCGACTACCCGAAAGTGCAAAAAGCGGACACCCTGCTCTCGATGAGCCAGGAAGCGTTCAACAAATACAGCGCGGCGGCGGGCGAGGGCGCGAAACTGATCGTGGACTCGACCTTCGTGCGGGAACTCAAAGAAACGAAGGCGCAGCTGGTTGCGCTGCCGATCACGAAAGCGGCGCGGGAAGAACTGGGCCGGGACATGTTCGCCAACATCATCGCCCTCGGCGCGATCGTGGGACTGACGGGGACCGTGAGCCGCGCATCGCTGGAGCAGGCGGTGCTGGCGCGGGTGCCGAAGGGGACGGAGGACAAGAACCGCAAGGCCCTCGATCTCGGTTTCCAATTGGCGAAACAGGC
>CAZFCA010000080.1:0-1571 GCA_964517415.1 uncultured Rhodospirillaceae bacterium | reverse complement strand
GCTCCATGCGGTTATAAGCCATGCTGACCATGGGGAGCCTTTTCGATGGGATCGGAGGCTTCCCGCTGGCGGCAGTCCGCAATGGCGTCGTGCCTGTCTGGGCAAGCGAGATTGAAGCCTTTCCCATTGAGGTCACAAAAGAGCGATTCCCCGACATGATTCACGTCGGGGATATCACAAAGCTAAACGGCGCGACGCTTCCGCCCGTGGACGTCATCTGCGGCGGCAGCCCGTGTCAGGATTTATCCGTTGCCGGAGCGAGAGCCGGACTTGCCGGCGCGCGCTCCGGCCTTTTTATGGAACAGGTACGCATCGTCAGGGAGATGAGAAATGCAGACAAACGAAACGGTCGAACAGCTCACCTTATTCGGCCAAGATTTATGGTGTGGGAAAACGTGCCCGGAGCTTTCTCCAGCGCAGACAGCGAGGACTTCCGGGCGGTCATCGAAGAAACCCTCCGAATTGCGGACGGCGGACTATCTGTTCCTCGACCTCCGTCCGGGCGGTGGGAATCTGCTGGGGCCGTGCTGGGAGAAGAATTCTCCCTTGCTTGGCGCGTTCTGGACGCTCAATACTGGGGCGTCGCCCAAAGACGCCGTCGAATCTTCCTTGTCGCGGATTTTGCAGGCGGAAGTGCCCCGGCGATATTATTTGAGCAAGACCGCCTGCTTGGGGATCCTGCGGAGAGCGGAGGAACGCGGCAAGGAACTTCCGGTCCAACTCAAGGCAGCGCTGGAGGTGCAGGCAGGAATCAGCAATGAGCTGCCCCCTGACCTTCCGAGTGCCTTTGCAGCCAACCAGCGGGAGAAGGTGAATTGCCGCGAAGCGGCAAGAGAAGCCGCCCTGGGGCGTGAGGTGCGCGACCTGCACGATGTTGCAGGAGCCTTGGGCGCGCAGCCGGGGATGAAACAGCAGACATTCGTGGCAGGCGTTGTCACCAAGGGCAACGGAGACTGTTTCCTCTCGCCGGAAAAGCATACCGCGCTCTCTCAGGGCGGCGGTCAGGCCGGTCAGGGGTATCCCTGTGTGATGACCGCAGGCTTTTGCGCCGGCGCCGGACCCTCTGCCGGAACCATCGGGTATCAGGAGGAACGGGCGCCAACGCTGAAAGCTTCAGCCAGCGGCAACATGATGCCCTCCATCCTGTGCCTCAACGATCAAGGCGGGGCGCAGATGCATTGCACCGAGGACAGAACCGGAACCCTGCGGGCGCAGGAGCATGGGCATCAGCCTCTTGTGTTTACGAATCATGCGCAGGATTCCAGATTTGCAGGGCCGGTGGATGTGGCGCAGACCGTATCAGCAACTTTTGGAATGGGAGGCGGAAATACGCCGCTTGTCTCACAGGGGCCGGAGGCTTTCTGCATTGCCGGAAACATCATCGACCGTCAGGTCAAAAACGGCGGCAACGGCCTCGGGTGTCAGGCGGATATTTCATATACGCTCACCGCAACAGATCATTTATCAGGACATCCAGATAAATGATCTAATCCCGAAGATTGAGTTATCCCGATGTTGTCAGGTAAGGGTAGGGCTATTTGTTGAGAATCAAGTATTTTCTCTTCCGTTGT
>CAZFCA010000079.1:0-1590 GCA_964517415.1 uncultured Rhodospirillaceae bacterium | reverse complement strand
ACGGGATTGAATTCAAGATCCCCCGTTCGGGTTAACCGATTGAGAGTCCGGCGGCCTCCATGCTTTACGTCAATTTCTACCAGGTTACGGTAATTATTGTTATGTTCGGAAATATAGAGTTTCTCATCCTGCGCATTATATGCCAGATGGGTGGAATAATACAGGCTGGGGGAATCGAGCGTTGCGATTTTGCGGATTTCGCCCGTATGGCTGTCTATTTCGGCTATCTGTGAAATAATCCCGGGATGGTTAATGGCGGCATAGAGTTTCCCGGTGGACTGATTGTATTCAAACTTCGATACGCTTCCCAACGGGTCGGCGGTAAGCGGATAAAACTCCGTAAGAGGGAATTCCTTAATGCGGGCAATATTTCCTTGCTGAAAATCATTCTCCCAGACCATCCAGTCTTCCCACACTTCACGCACCGGACGCCCGTAAGTCTTTCTGAACTGGCTGGCATAGAAGGCTTTTGAACTGTCCGACCTGGCATAAAAATTCTTTAGTTTATCTATGCCGTATTTATAGGCAAGATACGTAATGAAACGCGACCCGTACAGGTACGAATTGGCTCCCACCTGGAAATCAACGGTAGTTCCCTCCGTATCGAGACCAATGAGAGAATACAGCGGCTCGGCTCCGTCAATAATACTCCGGAAATACATCTCGTCGTAGTAACCCATGGCCCGCCCGAACCCCCCCGACATCCAGGTCTCCATAAAACAGGCAATGCCTTCGTGGTACCAGCGCGGAGCATACCAGCGGGGTGTTGTGAAGTAGCTCCATATAGCCGAAACGGGATGTTCGTCATCACGAAGGACTTTACCCAGCAGGAGCTTGCGAAATTTCATATCGCGCTCGTTGGGCTTGTCTGTTAACACAATATGTGTCAGTTCATGATTGAACAACCATTGAAACCGTTCGTTGGAAGGAATAATGCTAAAGGCAAAACTATATGGTTCTATACCCAATATTACCTGGTTAGAAGGCATGGATATGGCCCCGCCGTGACCGGTATCTTCAAAATCGGTCAAAAACACATAGGTGGTCGTATCTCTGTAGGGCCAGAAATTGCGGTGAAAATGCATCGCATTCAGGAAAGTCTGAGAAACATGCGGCACAATATAAGAATATCTTTTCCCGAAATAGACCAGCTGCAGATTGTCCTTAGTCACGCTGTTCATGATCTGTGCATGCAAAATACCGGGTATACCCGGTATTAGCATGTACATAAATAATATAATGGCCTTTAGCTTATTCACCTGATAACCCGCGCTTATTGGTGACTACTCCCGATTTGAGCCGTACTATTCATAAAGGACCCCAGCTGGCTTATATTGTAAAGGCCCAATGTTGCTGCGTTATCAAAAGATATAGTACCCAATGACTGGGCATCCATAAGAGCAGCTGATCCCAACGATTGAGAATCTTCGACTACGGATATAAAGGAAAGATCTCCGGCGGCATCCTGATGAGTATAAATTATTCCAAGATTTTCCAGATTTTGGAACACAGAACCTACAACAAAATATCCCAATTCGCTGGCTGAGCCTATAAAACCCTGCAGATTACCGGCATCTAAAAGAAACTGAG
>CAZFCA010000078.1:0-1691 GCA_964517415.1 uncultured Rhodospirillaceae bacterium | reverse complement strand
TGAGAGGAAGTACATATCGTGGCTGACCAGCAACAGGCCGCACGGGCAATCCCGCAAGGCCCTCTCCAAGCACTCGATGGCGGGAAGGTCCAGATGGTTTGTCGGTTCATCCATGACGATCAGGTAGGGTTGCCGGACAACGCCAAGCGCCAACAGCACCTTTCGCAGTTCTCCGGGGCTGATGTCGAGATTCCCAAGGAGCCGTTCAGGACGCGATCCTAGGGCGCTCACCACGGTCATGATCTTTCCCAACTGTTCCCGGGAGAGGCGGTTCACGTCGGACATGATCCTGCGGGTCTCCGCCAGGTCGATCTCCTGCGGCAAATAGACTAAGTGCCCTGGGGGCATATCCAGGGAGCTCAGGATGTGCCGTATGAGGGTGCTCTTTCCCAGCCCATTGGCTCCGGTAAGGGCGATACGGTCACTCCTCTGCATGGACAGTACCGGAAGGGACAACGTCCTGGTCCCGTCCAGGGGGAGGACCTCTTCGGGAAGGGTGAAGAGGGTTGGCCGCGGAGAGAGGGAGCCCTCGATCCAGAAGGAAGCGGTGTACCGTTTCTGGATTTTGATATCCTCGATCTCCTCCTGGGCGTGTTCCATACGGCTCTTGAGCTGTACGGCCAGACGCCCCGCCTTGCCGTCCTGCCCGGAGACACGGGCCAAGTCGATCTTGGCTCGCCCGTCGCTGTCGCCTCGGGCTAAACCACGTTTCGAATTCTTCTTGTCCGCGTGGGAGGCCTTTGTGGAGCGTCGTTTCGACTCCTCTTCCAAGCGCTCCAGGTTCTGTTGCAACACAGAGCGTCGGACTCGCAGGCTCGCCTCCTCGCGCTCCCCCTCGGCGGCGGCCTTCGTGTAGTTGCCGGGCCGAAGAGTGACCTGGGGGGGATCCAGGAAGAGGCACTGCCGGCAGAAGCGGTCCAGCAGGCCCCGATCATGGCTCACCAGCACTCCGATGCCGCGAAAGGACGCGAGCGCCTCTATCAGCAGTTCCCGGGCCACAAGGTCGATGTGGTTGGTGGGTTCGTCGAGGAGAAGGACTCCGCTCTGCTGCCAGAGGGCGACGGCGATTTGAGCGCGTTTCCGCTCGCCGTGGCTCAGCGTCGGCCACCGCTCCGCCCAGCCCTCACCGATCCGAAGCCTTCCGCGCCATACGCACGCCTCCGCTTCGGCCGAGGAGATCAAAGTGGGGAGTTCCGCCGGTAGATCGTCGGTACGTTGCGGGCAAAAGACGACCGACCCGGGTCTTTGGACGATCCCTCGTTGCGGCTCCAAGTACCCCGCCGCCAGGTGGAGAAACGTCGTTTTCCCGGCCCCGTTGGGACCGACGATCCCCGTCCACCCCTCCGCGAGGTGGAGAGTCATATCCTCGAACAAGGGGGTTGGGGCCCCATCGTAAGCAAACGTTACGTGTTGAAAAGAGAGAAGCATTGTCGACCTCCAAGCATGTTTTCACAAAGCATACCGGCGGTCCCATTTCCATGGAAAAGGCAAAGGAGATGCCACGGCTAAGAGGGACTTTTCATCGTGCCCATCGAAGCCACCCAAGATCCACGGAAAAAGGACGCCTCCTCCTGGACACAACTCCTGTCCAAGAGGGAAACACATAACACGCGGCGACTCTCTTCCGTTAGTTCTTCAAGGGCAGACCTCCCCGTTTACCTCTTATCCGTTAACTTAACACCCCCGCAGGA
>CAZFCA010000077.1:0-1731 GCA_964517415.1 uncultured Rhodospirillaceae bacterium | reverse complement strand
AATTGAACTCGAATAAATAGCAACGCCGCCGAAACTAAAACGCAGTTAAAATTTCTTGCGTAGTAAGTAAAAATTGCAAACCGTTAGTATTATGGAACCTGTAAAACAACAACTTAGCCACCACGCATCAAAGCCTGTAACGGTATTCTGGTTTCGCAGAGATTTGCGTTTGCACGACAATCACGGGCTTTATGAAGCGTTGAAAGCGTCGCAGAACGTGCTGCCGGTTTTTATTTTTGATAAACTCATTTTAGATAAACTCGCCAACAAACAAGATAAGCGTGTGTCGTTTATTCATGACACGTTAACACTGTTAGCCGCCGAATTGCATCAACAACAGTCCTCTTTATTAGTTCTGTATGACGAGCCATTGAACGCTTTTAAAACAATTCTGGAATCGTATAACGTACACGACGTATATACAAATAGCGATTACGAACCTTATGCCATTACGCGCGATTTGGAAATTAAGGAGTGGTTGAGCACCAAGCAAATCGGGTTTCACGCATTCAAAGATCAGGTCATTTTTGAAAAAGATGAGGTCATGAAATCAGATGGAACGCCCTACACGATATTCACGCCGTATTCAAAAATTTGGAAACAAAGGTTACAACATGAACCGATTCACCAGTTTCCATCAAACACGCTACTCGCTCATTTACATAAAACAACACCTTTTCGCATTCCTTCGCTAGCTGAAATAGGCTTTGAAACAACCACTTACAATATTACTGCTGCTGAAATCAACCAGACCATCATTCGCAATTACCACCTGACAAGAAATTTTCCAGCCATAACTGGAACAAGTAACTTGAGCATTCATTTGCGTTTTGGAACTCTCAGTATCAGAGAACTGACAGCCGTGGCTGTTGAATTAAACGAAGTCTGGTTGAATGAATTAATCTGGAGAGATTTCTTTATGATGATACTTTTTCATTTCCCATTTGTGGAAACTAGAAGTTTCAAAAAGAAATATGACTACATAGCTTGGCGCAATAATGAAGCTGAATTTCAAAAATGGTGCGACGGAGAAACAGGTTATCCTATTGTAGATGCAGGTATGAGGGAGTTGAATCAAACAGGATTGATGCACAACCGCGTGCGGATGATTGTGGCAAGTTTCCTTACTAAACATTTGTTGATAGACTGGCGATGGGGCGAAGCCTATTTTGCTGAGAAACTTTTGGACTACGAATGCTCCTCCAACAATGGAAATTGGCAGTGGGCAGCGGGTTGCGGCTGTGATTCAGCACCCTATTTTAGAATATTTAATCCGCACGAACAAACAAAACGATTTGATGGCGAGCTGCGTTATATTAAGAAATGGATTAGTAATTTTACGGTAGATTATTTGCCTCCAATTGTCGAACATGATTTCGCACGAAAACGAGCACTCGAAGTTTATAAAAAATCATTACTTGAGCATGAGTAACACATAAAAAATAGGTTCATTACTAAGCAAACAAAAGAAAATAACAGAAACCACCAAATGCAAATATTTGTGCATCAATAAATTACAGTTATTAAACACAAACTAAAAATCCCAAAATTATGAAAACACATCATTGGTTCACAGGAATTATGCTTGTATGGCTAAGCGTCCTTGGTGGCAGTTTGGCAGCACAAACAGCGCCCACAGCATTTGTCAAGGGGCTGGAGTTAATCAATAGCAACGCCACCGAAGCTAAAACACAGTTGCTCATAGCACAACACGAAGATCCAGCCTTTCAT
>CAZFCA010000076.1:0-1785 GCA_964517415.1 uncultured Rhodospirillaceae bacterium | reverse complement strand
TTGGCCGCCATGCCTTGAAACTGCGCCTTTTCGTATTGGTCAAAGCTGTCCAGCCGCTGTGCAAGATAGTCCAGCTCATCGAAGTTGACCTGCGTGTGTTCCATCAGCTTCAGAACTGGCCAATCTCCTGTGATCTCGTCCACATGACAGTCCTGCGCCACAGCGTCTCCAATCTCCAACTGCCTGATCATTTCTATATTGTCATCATAGCTCGCTCGGGAGACAGGGAAGGACTCTGTGAAAACGCCATATTCCGGATGCTCCCGATTGGATAGAACCGCATTAAACCGCATTTTGCGTCCTCCTTTACATCTTCATTTCAAAACTTCCGAAGTTCTGTTCCTACGGTTCGGCAAGCGCTTCTCTGACTCCGCTATCCGAAAACAAATCCACAAGGAACTTCTGCCCGCCAAGCTTGCACGCCGCAATGGATGCCTCGTCAAAGCTCTCAAACTGGTGTTCAGTCGCACACTTGAACAGTGCTTCGCCGATATGCGGGAAGGCATCCTCATACCTGCCGACCGACAACTTCCCGTCCGGATAGAGGCGCATATACATTCCGCTCTCACCACCGGTGTAGTAGAGCTCGCCTTTGCCGTTCAAGCGGGTAACATCATCCTCCATCCAATGGTGTGCGCTGCGCACCATGACCGCCTGCCAGTACTCAAATTCATGTTCTGTCATTTTTCCTCCTAAACGCAAAAAAGCGCCGGATCTGATTGCTCAAATCCGGCGCTCCACTCGTGTCTGTGCATATTTACATGGTTGGCTGTGCTTGCTGGGGTAAATCACTCTCCAACGCTGTTTTCATCTTATCTGCATAGTCAGGTACCATCTCGGTGATCAGCGTTTGGATGTCATCGATACGTTTTTCCTGTTCGCTTGAGAGCTCATAGTCGTGAGATAAAGTATCTGCACAACAGCGATAGATTTCGATAAGCTGTTCCACTGTGAATTGCTTTTTCTCCGGCATAAGCCCGGAACGAAGGGCAAAGTCCTGCTTGGCTGCTGCGTAGTCGTTGCCGAAATAGTGGCCGAGGGTCAGGCCGTCGTGGTCGTATGTCCACTGCCATGTGGTGAATTGGACGCCGCGTTTGCTCTCCATACCACCAAGGACATATCCGTTGAAATCTGCAAGCTGCCTATATGGAGCAGAAAGGCTGGAAGCCTTGATAAAGGGCGCCGTCTTCATCAGTTCCATATACTCTCGTACCTCTGCCGCAATCGCTCCGGCACGGTGATATAGGTCACTGACGTCCGGATCGCGGATGCTTTCTGCTCTTACTCGTATGGCACCGCCAGGCGTTATGACTCCGATTTCTTGGCCATTCAAGAGAATAGGGAGACGGTCGCCGTCCGGTGGTACACTTTCAATGTGCTCTCGTTGGATACGTTGAGCAAGCTCCTCAAAATAGGTAGTTTGGACTGATTGATTCAAACTTATTACTCCTTTCAGATGATAGCAAAAAAGCCGACACTCATTTCTGAATGCCGGCCATGCAAAATATAGTCACTATGTTTTGGTCTGTATCATAATGTGATACAGACCTCTTTAGACACAGAAAGTTTACAAAATAAATCTGTGTCTATGGCGAATCGGGGCTGATTTTGACCGCCAAAACCGGTCAAATACGCTCATGATTTAGTTCAAGTCCCTACCAACGGGGGAGAACAGCCAGAGTTATCTTTTTTTTGCACTTGAAAAAATGGGCACGAAAAAACCCAGAAACCGTTGTGGTTACTGGGTTTTCCGGCAAGTTATCTTTTTCACTTGCACAATATGTG
>CAZFCA010000075.1:0-1830 GCA_964517415.1 uncultured Rhodospirillaceae bacterium | reverse complement strand
TAGCCGGGAGACAGGAAAAGCAGGGCTATACGGATTGCAAAGTGGGAGAGACGAATAAGGGCTACGCTCTTGAGCTTATTCTGGAGGGCTTAAGTCTGGATGGCGAGCCGCTCATGAATAAAAATAACTATTATATCGCTATCGGCGATTCCTCAAGCGACAAGCCGACTTTTGAGAAGATTAAAGAGCTTGTGGATGCCGGAAAAGCCAAAGGCGCAACGCTCGTTTCGATAGGGGACAAACTGAGGGATATCGCCGATCTCGTTTTCGACGGAGAAGGAAATATACCTTTCAATCTTGAGCACGATTATTTAAAGGCGCTTATAAAGTATATGGACTTCTATAACGAATTCCACAATGTCGAACCGAGGCCGGATAAGCCTGTTGTTACGAGCTCAAAAGTCGCAGACCGAGGTCCAAAAGCCGGGTAATTTTTAAAACGTCGTTTACAGCGACAGGGGGTGATAAGCGATTGTGCTCCTATTTCCTCATCAAAAAATACCCGCCCGGTTTTAAAACGGGCGTGAAGTTTTGCCCTTCCGCGCCCTCAAGAAACTCGCGCATGGCGAGATAAGCTCCATAAAGAGCGGGGGTGGCGGTCGGATCCTCGCACACGATAATGCCGCCGCGGGATACCAGCGGCGCAAGCCTTTTCAGGGCGGCGGCCGTGGCTTCGTACATATCCACATCGACATTCAGCACCGAAATCGCCCCCAGCTTTTCCGGCGGCGGGTCCGCGCAAATATTGCAGGCGACGAGTTCAAAAGGCGACCGCGCATGCGCGAAATCGCAAATTGTTTTGCGAATATAGGCTATGGTTTGTTCCACGCCCATTAGCCTGTGCGAAGCGAACCAATTCTGGTCGGCGCTGGTTTCGGCTTCGGCGTAATTAAAGCCGTCGAACGTGTCGAAAAGCCAAGCGCGGCGGGGTGCGGCGCCATCTTGCGAAAGAAGATCGAGATAGTTTAAGGCCGTGACGGCCGAGCCGCCCATATAAACGCCGACTTCGACATAATCGCCCGAAACGCCGCGTGTCAGTTCCAGCGCCTCGCAAATATTTTCGTGCGGGGCGGCGTCTAAATGCGAAAGCCTTTCGGCGATGCTCCACGTTTTCTTCAGCGCTTCAAAAGCTCGGCGGTTGGCAAAGCGGTATTCCACCTTGCGATAGATTTTCGGCGAGCGAAAACGGCCGTCGCCTTTCACGATGCGCAAAAGCGCGTCGAAGGCGTCGGAATCGCAGGTAAACAGAACGAAAAACAACGCACCGTTGATCGCGGCTTCGGGAATGTCGTCCAACGAGCGGATAAAACGCGCTTTATCGCCAATTGCTTCCTGAGAAAGCCCCGCGACGTCGCTTAGGAAATACACGCCCGAAAAGCCGCTAAGGCCGTCCCATGAAAATTCGGCAACGCCTTTGTATCGGGTGAACATGGGAATGACCTTGTCAAAAAGGGAAAGCGCAGAGGATGGGTTTTAAAGGGTAGCTTAAAATTCAAAGCAATCAACCCTATCGTTGATTGCATATAAAATTTGCTGAGATAATTTCATATTTTTAGCTTCCTAGGAAGCTATCCCCCTATAGCCTAAATAGATTATGATCAGGAAGCAGCTTTCGTTCAATTCATTCCGAAGTCCAGATGGTCCCGGCAGGATTGTAAAAACGCGCTCCATGACCGCGATCGTTTGGCGCAGTTTATGCGCCAAACGTGAATCGCTGTCTCAAATATAAGCGCGTTTTTGTCCTCGGCTTCGCCTCGGACTTCGTTCGGCCTTCGGCCTCACTACGCGCCAAACAGTCCGCTGGACTGTTTGGTCGAACCTTTACGGTTC
>CAZFCA010000074.1:0-1846 GCA_964517415.1 uncultured Rhodospirillaceae bacterium | reverse complement strand
TTTATGATATCCTGGATCAGCCGGTCTTTTTCTCCCTGATTCTCCATAACAATCTTGTATGATATAGTCAGAAGCCAATATCATACTTTTCCTTTCTTTTATATTTGTGATATATAATACATTCAGATGCTGTGGACTTTTAATGTTTATCTGTAGTCCAACTACTTGAAGGAGTGTATTGCCACAGTTTTATCTGAATCATTAATAGCTGGATGTGCCTCCGAGCACTTATTTCAATCAAGTTTATGATGATAAAGCTTTAGTGGATTATCACAGCGTCAATTCAATATGAAAGGAGCTTTTACGATGTTTTATGTTGGCATTGATATTGCCAAACTTCATCACTTCGCTTCTGTCCTATCTTCAGACGGTGAAGTACTCGTTGAGCCTTTTGAATTTACGAATGACTATGATGGCTTCCAGAAGCTGCTCTTTGCTCTGAGTTCTTTTGAGAAAGAGAGCCTCATCATAGGTCTTGAATCTACGGCTCATTATGGCGACAACCTTGTAACTTATTTGTTTTCTTGCAACTTCAAGGTATGTGTCATTAATCCCATCCAAACCGCTACTCTTCGGAAAAACAACATCCGCAAGACAAAGACGGACAAGGTGGATACTTACTTAATCGCTAAAGAGCTTATGCTGAACCATCATCGGCCAGTTTCCGAAGAGGATATCCAAATCATGAAGCTCAAGCAGCTTTGTCGTTTTCGCCAGAAACTGCTTAAGGCCAGGACCAGGACTAAAATTCAGCTTACGTCCTATGTGGATCAACTGTTTCCAGAATTGCAGTATTTCTTCAAATCCGGCATCCATCATAAAGGTTGTTATGCCCTTTTGAAGGAATGCTCTGCACCGGATGACATTGCTTCCATGCATCTGACTCATCTGACCAACCTTCTTCGAAAAGCTTCACACGGCCACTTTCAGAAGGATACAGCTCAGCAGTTGAGAGTTCTGGCACAGAAGTCTGTCGGTACAGGGAACAGATCTATCTCTATACAGATAACCCAGTCCATCGAGCAGATTGAGTTATTTGACAGACAAGAGGGAGAAATACTTGCTGAAATCGAGTCAATCATGAAATCACTTGACTCGGTAATCATGACCATCCCAGGTATCGGATATCTGAACGGGGCCATGATCCTCGGAGAAATCGGTGACATCAATCGCTTTTCTCACTCAAGCAAGGTCCTTGCATTTGCTGGATTAGATCCATCGGTATATCAGTCTGGTAACTTTAAGGCTAACCGTACCCGGATGTCAAAGCGGGGCTCAAAAACTCTTCGCTATGCCTTGATAAACGCAGCTCACAATGTTGTGCGGAACAACCAGACCTTTAAAATTTACTATGACTCGAAAATAGTTGAGGGGCGCTCCCATTACAATGCATTAGGACATTGCGCCGGAAAGCTGGTTCGCATTATTTACAAAATGCTTAGCTGCAACGTCAGCTTTAATCTGGATTAAAGCTATTAACACATACATTTTTTAGCAGCACCTTCGAGATGCTTTGTTAAGGTCAGCCTTTTTTAAGTTAGAACAATATTTAAATATTTACTGATTTTAGGGTTGACTTTTCATAGCTGGTCTCCTTTTTATTTATTTACTCAACTTTCCCACTTGGGAAATAGCTATGCACCTTGAAAAATCAATATGAATCTGCTTTAAAACATACAAAAAAGTCCTGTTTTTTGGTATAATAGAATCGACGAAAATCCACAAATACCAACGAAACGAGGGACTTTTTATGAATACTATTATAGCAGATAAGTTACGCACTGAACAGATTGTTTCAACAAGAATTGATCTATTTTTTAAACAAATAGGGTTATCCAAGCTGCTC
>CAZFCA010000073.1:0-1912 GCA_964517415.1 uncultured Rhodospirillaceae bacterium | reverse complement strand
ATCGAGTAGGAGGCTACCCATTATTTGAGTAGCCGACCTCTCACACCACCGTACGTACCGTTCGGTATACGGCGGTTCAATAACTTGAGTGCAGTACCTCGTATCGTTTGGCGATGTCATCATAACCAATGGATGCGAGGTATTCGTTTGTTAATGACCGGCTCAAAATCCAACTCCCGGCTACCCGCCAATATCCCAATCGCGAGTTGGCCCATTCTCTGGCTTTGCCCTTTTCTATCCCAAGACGCTTTAGATTTTCATATCTGGCTGACGGCTTCTTCCATTGTTTCCAGAAGATTTGCCGGATTCTTCGCCGTAGCCATTCGTTCAACATCTGCAGCCTTGTTTTCATTTCCGCCAGACCGTAGTAACCTAGCCACCCCATGGTGTATCGCTTCAGTCGCTCCAAGATGACGGGCACCGGCCTCGCCTGCTTACGGCTCGTTAGTTGCCGAACCCTCTCTTTGAACTTCTCGAGGGATTTGCCATGGGGCCGGATTCCTACACCTCTGCCTGTTTTGTACAGCGAAAACCCGAGAAATTTTAGGCGTAGCGGGCTTCCCGCCTTGCTCTTGGCTTCATTCACTTTGAGTTTGAGTTTGGTTTCCAGGTAGGTCTTGCAACTAGCCATGACCCGGTCAGCAGCCCGTTGGCTTTTGACGTAGATGTTGCAGTCGTCTGCATATCTGACGAACTTATGACCCCGACTCTCCAGCATCCGGTCGAACGCCGTGAGATAGATGTTGGAGAGTAGCGGCGACAGGTTCCCGCCTTGCGGCGTCCCTTCCGTCGTCGCTTGCACCAACCCATCAACCAACACGCCGCTCTTGAGAAATTTGCGGATCAGTTGCAGAACGGGTTCGTCTTTCACCACTTCCCGCATTTTCCGGATCAGGATGTCATGGTTCACGGTGTCGAAATACTTGGCCAGGTCGATGTCGACTACTTTCACATAGCCCTGCTTATAGTATTCCGCCGCTTTCTTTACCGCCTGCTGCGCACTGCGCCCCGGTCGGAACCCGTAGCTGTTCTCGCTGAATCCAGCTTCGAACAGCGGCGTCAGAACCTGTGCCAACGCTTGTTGGATCATTCGATCGATTACGGTTGGCACGCCGAGATTTCGCGTTCCTCCATCCGGTTTGGGAATTTGCACTTGTTTTACCGGTTTGGGTTGGTACCATCCTCCGCGCAGGCTCGCCAGCAGTTCTTCTTTGTGTTCTTGCAGATAGGGCAGCATTTCTTCCACCGTCATCCCGTCAATTCCCGGACTTCCGCCGTTACGTTTTACCCGCTGGTAAGCTGCGTTCAGATTATCTCTATGCAGCACCTTTTCCAGCAGGCTTTCTGCACCGTCTTTCGCTGCGGTTTCCATTGGCGCAATGCTCCGCGCTCCACTATTACTCTCCGTTTCCAACTTCCTCTCATAGCGGCAGCCGGCTGTTGCCGTTTTCTGCTCTCTTCGCATTGCTTCCCCTTCTTCTCGCTTGAAAGACTGCTATTGTTCGGCCCTTCCCGACGGAAAGAGTTCTCTTTCCGTCGGTACTATGGCCTCTGCTGACTTCTTGCAATTTAGCCATGCATCACTGCATGGGTTCTTCGGGTGTCATGGGGTTGCCGATGTCCTTCGAAGCCTTGCAAGATCTCCCCGGTTAAGAGCAGTAACTTTCCTCCCATGTCACCGCCGCATTTACACCATGGAGTTCGGGTAGTGTTGGACTTCGTTTTGTCGTGCAAACTCGTCCGCTCCACAAATGCCTTCTATGCGGTTTCTGTTCGTCGGTGCAGGATTTTGCCTTCAGCTTCCTTCAGATTCCACCTCACGATGGACACCTTTGCTGTTTGGCTAATGGTTCCCACTACCAAGCCCATAGCGGACTTTCACCGCCTAGTTACTGCCCATGCCGGGCGAACA
>CAZFCA010000072.1:0-1919 GCA_964517415.1 uncultured Rhodospirillaceae bacterium | reverse complement strand
GGCGGTGATCCTCGGCGGCGGCTGGGGCGGCAGATCCCAGCCCAGCGCGTCGATGACGAGCCGCTGGTCAGGCTCCGGCGCGGTGTGTCTGGCGAACACGAGTTCGCGGCCGTCGGTGGTCGGGAAGCGGACGTCGAGCATCTGGATCGCGGCGAGCTTCTCCAGCGCGCTGCGGGGCGTCAGACCCGGCGCGCGTGCGGCGAGCAGCGCCTTGAGCGTCACGTGGAGGCAGTAGGCGACGAACGCGACGAGGATGTGGCCCTCGACGCGGTCCATCAGCTGATGGAAGACCGGGCGTATCTCCAGGTCGCCCTTGAGCGTCCTGAAGGCGGCCTCCACCTCGACGAGCTTCAGGTAGAACGTCCAGAGGTCGGCGGGATCCCCGCCGAGGATGTTCGACCTCAGGAGGTAGCGGCCCTCGCGGGCCCGGCCACGGCGGAGCGCGCCCCTGTCGATGCGGTGCGAGAACGTGGCGGGCGCCTTCGGCCCGCCGGCCGCGGGGAGGCCGGGCAGCGTGACGGCGACGAACCGCGCGTCGCGGCCGGCCTCGTGCCGGGCCGCGCCTATCTTCTGGAGCAGCGTCTCGTACGGCAGGGGCTTCTCCGCGAGCGCGGCCAGGCGCGCCAGGAGTTTCCGCATGCGCCGCCGCCGCATGGCCCGCTCCTTGCACACGCGGTCCCCGCTCTCGACGAAGACCGTGACCTCCTCCCCTGATGGCAGCAGCTTGACCCGCACGCTGTCGCGCACCTTCACCCACGGCTTCCCGGCGAGGCCGGCCTCCAGCCCCGTGAGCCTGCCCTTCGGCGTCCCGACCACGTACTGCCCGCCGCGCGCGCGGAGTTCCGCCAGCGTCTCGTCGGTCGGTATGCCCCTGTCCATCAGCCACACGCGGCGGGCCTTGCCGTAGAGGCCCTCGACCTTGTCCAGGAACGCGCGCAGCGTCGAGCAGTCCGCCGTGTTGCCCGCCATCACCTCGTAGGCCACCGGGAAGCCCTCGGGCGTCACCACCAGCGCGACGACGACCTGCACGCAGTCGGGGCGGTGGTCGCGGCTGTAGCCGAACCTCCGCTTGTCCCCCTCCGGGAACGGCGGGTCGCTCTCGAAGTACGTGCTGGTCAGGTCGTAGAGCAGCACGTCGAAGGAGGCGCTGAACAGGTCGGCCCACCGCGCCCGCAGGAACCGGAACAGGGCGTCCTTGTGGGGCAGCGCCTTGTCGAGGCAGCGGTAGAGCGTGTCCCGCGCGGAGACCTCCTCGCCGCACCCCAGCAGGTCGCGCATGGCAGATCGGCCGAACCACTCGCGGTGCACGCGCCACTCGCTCGAGGGCTCGATCAGCCGGTTCGCGCAGAGCACCTTCAGCACGTCCGTCCAGCGCGTGCCCTTGCGCGAGTCCGGCATCAGCGGCCCCCAGAAACCGTCCAGGCCGAGCTCGTCCCACAGCCTGCAGAACGCCCAGCACGCTCCCCACTGCCGCGGGCGGCGCAGGGAGAACCCGCCCAGCAGCACGCGCACGCTGTCCTCGCCGTCAGGCCCGGCCCCGCGCAAATCCGCTGGGAACAGAGACATCTGGCGCATCCCGCCGGCCCCCTCGTCGAACACCCCGACACGCCTCTCCCACGACGCGCGCTGCGCGTCGCTGATCTCGCCCAGGTACAGCACGTGCCGTTCGAAGCGCCTCCCGCTGGCCCCCGACACATGTTCGGCGACGCTCCAGTAGCGGTGCTCTTTGCCGTCCTTGTTCCTTGTGTGGCACTTGAGGTACATGACGGCACGAAGCATAAGCCGCCGTCACGCCGCGGTAAAGGGGCAAGGTCTGTAGCCAACCGCTTTTCGAGACCGGAAACCTCAAAAACATTGGTGTTTTTGAGGATAGGCACCCCTAAAAAACCTGTTTTTTAGGTCGAATAGCGAAAGTCCGG
>CAZFCA010000071.1:0-2103 GCA_964517415.1 uncultured Rhodospirillaceae bacterium | reverse complement strand
GAGCTTCCAAAGGTCGTGAAAACACTGCGAATCGTGAACGTTCGCCGGGGTCACGGAGTCGTTCCGAATCAGTTTATGCTCCATATCAACGCTGACATGATTTTTGTAGCAAAAATACACTCATTCCATTTTAAAATCAGATTTTTCTTCCAGAAGATGGAATTTTTCTGTGATTAGCGTAGTAAGTTCAGAAAGATACCGCTTTCGTCTCGCGGAAAAAGTCGCAAAAATGCTCGATATAACGGTTTGAAATGACTTTTTTCTTGAAAAACTTTCACAATCGTTCGAGAGGATTCAAATTCGGAGAATAGGACGGAAATTAGAATAATGTTCGTTTTGTTATGAAATTCGAACATGTAGTTTTTGATTAATTATTGAATTATATACATATAATTTTAAAATTTATCGTATCAGGAAGATCGACGCAAGTCGTGTGATTATCGATGTTTATGAGTACGTTGATGCGGATGTGCTGACGTCCGCAATTCGATTTCAATTCGTGTTCTTTTCCGCGCCGAATTCAGCCGAACGCCGGGACGCTGTTGTGTCGCGGACGGCAGACGTCGCCGAAGTAGAAAACATCGGTTTCACTCGCATTTTCACGGAGTTTGCGGTACTCTTCGACGAACTCTTTCTGCTTCTGCGCGTCCGCTTTTCCCGGTACGTGTTTCGGTTTTTTGTACACGAATCCGATTCGATTCAAAAGGGCACACATTCCGGAACGTGAAAAGTCGATTTCGAACGTTTTTTGAACGAAACGAATGATTTTTCCGACCGTCTGACACAGGTTCTTTTCTGTTTGGAATTCAGAAACATTTCACGACCCGCGTACGAACGCAACCGCAGCAACGTCGCCGACCGCCTTGATTCGGTCCGCATCCGTCTTCTTTTTCGCGCGTCGATGCTCCAGCTTCAAATTTTCGAGAATTTCCATTTTCGGCACTTGACACTTTTTGAACAAAACCTTAAAATCTATTTATCGTACAAAATTCGCCGCGACTTTTGCGAAATTTTCAAATGGAATGAGTATAACGGTTTGGAAGGATTTTTTTCTTGAAAAACTTTCACAATCGCTCAATCGGATTCAAATTTGGCGAATAGGGCGGCAAAAATGGAGGCGGATGTTCGTTTGGGAAAGAAATTCATCCAAAATCTTGGCGTGATAGTACTTTGCGTTGTCGACAAAAACGTGAATTATCGTCCCGGGTGCGTGACGTTCGATTAATTTTCTGAAAAGCGTACGCGTCGTTTCGGCATTTATCGTCTCAGGAGAATCGACGCAAGTCGTGTGTTTATCGATATTTATAAGTCCATTGATGTTGAGGTGCTGACGTCCGCCATTCGATTTCAATTCGGGTTCTTTTCCGTGCCGAATCCACCCGAACACCGGGACGCTGTTGTGTCGTGGATGGCAGCCGTCGCCGAAGTAGAAAACATCGGTTTCGCTCGCATTTTCACGGAGTTTGCGGTACTTTTCGCGAATGATTTTGTTTCGTACATGAATCCGATTCAATTCAAAAGGGCGCACATTCCGGAACGTGAGAATTCGATTTCGAACGTTTTTTGAACGAAACGAATGATTTTTTTGACCGTCTGACACAGATTCCTTTCTGTTTGGAATTCAAAACGTTTCACGACCCGCGTACGAACGCATCCGCAGTGACGTCGCCGACCGCTTTGAGTCTCCGTCTTCTTTTTCGCACGTCGGTACTCCAGCATAAAATTTCGAGAATTTTTCATTTTCGGTTCTTGAGACTTTTTGAACAAAACCTTACAATAGATTTATCGTACAAAAGTCATTGCGACTTTTGCGAAATTTTCAAATGGAATGAGTATAAGTGCCCGAAAGAACTGGGTTTACGACCTTCGCAGCCTGATGATTACGATGGGGATCACCCTGCAAAAGGTCGTTTTCATCGATGAAACCTACTGCAAAACGAACATGATTCCGCGTTTTGGCTGGGGGCTGCGGGGTGAAAAAATCGTGGATGCGTCGCCATTTGGGCACTGGTTAACGGTCAGTCACATTCGCGCGATTCGGTATCGGAAAACGTTCGCGCCCTCACTTTTACGGGAGGAACGACTCATGCGAAGTTCCTCGAA
>CAZFCA010000070.1:0-2236 GCA_964517415.1 uncultured Rhodospirillaceae bacterium | reverse complement strand
TTTTCCGGCATTTTCGCCCTTGTCACAGGGCGCATTTCAAGCCATGCTCGTCCCTTTCAAGCCGCAAAGCGCCACCGTGCGCCAAAGCAATCGTTAAACTTATGGGGAATCGTTATATTTGTGGGGAATCGTTAAACTTATGGGGGAATCGTTGAATCTATGTAAGCAAAAGGAAGGTCCATGCCTCTTTTGTTCAGTCAATACACAAAGCAGAAGTATCACCATTCCCTATGTTAGCCTCGATATTGCTCCGGCAACTGCGTTCTTATTGAACGTGTAAATCATCTCTTCCGTAATGATTGCTTCATTGCTGTCTTCTAAAGCGTAACTGTTCACCACGCCGGCGTTGACCTTCCGCTTTGCCTTGTATGAGGACGTACGGGAATTACACGATACGTGAGCATCCTGACGATGCTATATGCAGGCAGCGGCTGCGCGGATTGGTAACAGCGGCAAGGCAAGTGGACATTTACGCGTATCCAGCCCTCTATCGATTTGTTTCTTGCGGCTTTCCCGAGGGAGGGGGGGAAGCAATCGCAAATTGAAGATTAGCCCATTGAGGAAATAATTATTTGATTGGTGTTAGGTGCGGCATGATTTTTTGTTGTAAACACAGTATGCCAATGATATAATGTTTTCACATAGAACGCGGTGATGGAGTGACTTCTGCCGTAGATTATGCGAACGGGCTATATCTTGCGCAATGCCATTATCTGTTGAAATGAGAAGCGGTGAAAGAACAGTGGAGCCCTAGAACGCGAGATAAAGCGATACTGACGAAAAGCCGGTGTGGGGTATCAGAAGAAGCACTTGCAGTCCCCAACGGCGCCATCGTCTCCTAAAGATACGATAACGTAAGAATAACGAGGTACTGTCATGCTAACGGACGCGAACCGAAAAGTTTCGATAATCGCTTATTATCTCTCTAAATTCAATATGGATGCCGTTCATGCGCTTGGACGCGACACATATACCAGCGTTTTTGAAAGCGTGTCCACACGCTTCGGCAAAAGCAACAACTACATGAAGCTCCGGCGGGATGAATTCGATGTGTTCATGGGCGGTACTCGCAAGGGATGGCATAACAGGACACCAAAAGCCGGGGTGATCCGATTGCATGATGAACTGAGCCATTTCAGCTTTGAGGAGCTTACGGCTATCGTGAATACTCTCCTTGCCGATAACGATGAACCATTCATAGTGCCGACCGTTTCAGCATCTGAGAGACAAATCATAACTGACTATTCCGAAAACGAAATAGAACAAGTCTTGAATTACCGTGATACGAATGCGCGGATAGAACGGCGGACAGCGACCATGAATACGCGCATCTTAGACCGCCGCATTCTGGATTCTCTGAAGGAACTCTATCATTACCGCTGCCAGATATGCGGGGCAACTGCGACTGTGATGTATGGCGTGGATGTATCCGAAGCTCACCATATCGATTACTTCACGCATTCTATGAATAACAGCCCAAAGAATATTGTAGTTCTCTGTCCCGATCACCACAGGGTCGTGCATAAGGCGATGGCAATCTATTCTTCCGAAAGGCACCAGTTCGAATATGAGAATGCAAAGGTCGACCATCTCATGCTAAATTTACATCTGTAATGAGTGTGATGCAGTTATCGCAGGTGAATATCTCGCCAAACGCACTGTGGGACTCTCAAAAGAAGAGGCAACTGCCTCGCGCATACTCGTCCGAGTCATTTCATTTCCGGCACTTGGCTGTTTGGACTATTCGATCCCGTTCTGTTGAAGTTTTGCAATGATTCTTCCGATTTCCTTCACTTGTGTTTTTGTTAATTGTGCATACACACCATTGCAGTATTTCACCGCATTTCCTAGCATTTCCAACTCCGTTTGAAACAAAGCGCCTTGCTCTCTAGCTTTCGTGATAATGTCTTCCCAGTACTGTTGCCCTTTCGTATAGATACTAATCTCAGCGGAAAGATTGTCAACGGCTTTCTGTTCTTTCTTTGCTTCAGTAGTTTCGTCCGCATGGTCAGCGGAATGAGAAAGCTGGTCGAGAACTATATCGGATAGTTCAATCTTCCGCTTCTGTATGCTTGTCCAACAGTCCTCCTTTTTACAATAGGTTTCAATGTTGCTGTTGGACCTGTTCTCATCATATATGGCATCAAATACAAGCTTTGCAATTGAAGCTAGATCACAATAGTAGCTATCCGGGATGGCCTGTCGATCCCAAAAGCTTCTGTAATTGATTATCCTA
>CAZFCA010000069.1:0-2242 GCA_964517415.1 uncultured Rhodospirillaceae bacterium | reverse complement strand
CATCGTTTCTACGATTTCTGATTTGACGCAACCACAACCGGCTCGCCCTTCCGAGACCCATACGGAGTCGGTGCCGTCTGTAATCGCCACTCCCAAACAACCAAAGATGATCGAGGTCGAACTGCGGGGCGGAACAAAAATCCGCATTGATGCCGATGTCAAAGGATCGGCGTTGCAACAGGTGCTAAAGCTGATCCGGAGTTTGGCATGATTAACTTTGCGCAGGGAACGAAAGTCTTTCTGGCGTGTCAGCCGGTCGATATGCGCAAAGGGTTCAACGGACTGGCGGCGCAGGTGGCAACGGTCATCAAAATGGATCCGTATTGCGGGCACGCGTTTGTGTTCCGTGGCAAGCGCGGCGATTACGTGAAGGTTTTGTATTGGGACGGCTCGGGCCTGTGCCTGTGCGCCAAGCGTCTGGAAAAGGGACGGTTCGTGTGGCCACCGATTATCGACGATCAGTTTCATATGACCTCGGCGCAGCTGGCGCTTTTGCTCGAAGGCATGGATTGGCGACGCACGATTGCGCCGACGCCGCCACAGCTTCCTTGCGCCGCATAAAAAACGTGATTTTGCTTGAGAAAAATCTTGCTTTCTTTGCTTCGATTTGATTCAAAGAGTCATGTCTCTCGCTGCCGCAAAACTTCCCGAAAACGTCGATGAATTGCGGGCTTTTGCGCTGTCTCTGCAAACGGGTTATGCCGTTCTTGAAGACGAGCTTTATGCCAAAACGTTGCATATCGAAAAGCTAAAGGCGCAGTTGGCTGTGCTCAAGCGCGCGCGTTTTGGGCGGTCGTCAGAAAAACTGGATCGCGAGATCGAGCAAATGGAGCTGACGCTGGGCGATCTGGAAGAAGGTCAGGCCCAGCGTCTGTCAAAACGCGAGCAACAGGCCGATGCAGCTGCCGAACCTGCGGCGAAAGCCGAAGCCCGGCAGCAAAGGGCCGAAAGAGCCCGTCGCGAACTGCCTGCCCACTTGCCGCGCGAGACGATTGAACATAAGCCTGATTGCGTGTGTGCGAAGTGCGGCGGCAGCCGTCTACGGCAAATCGGCGTCGACAAGCGCGAGGTTCTGGAATATGTGCCCTCGCACTTCAAAGTCATCGTACACGAACGCCCCAAGATGGCGTGCAAGGATTGCGAAAGCATCGCTCAGCAACCAATGCCCTCTCTGCCGATTGTGCGCGGACTGCCGGGGCCTGCGCTTCTGGCGCATGTTTTGGTGTCAAAATATTGCGATCACTTGCCGCTTTACCGGCAGAGCGAGATTTACGCTCGTGAAGGAGTTGAGCTTGATCGCTCGATGCTGGCGGAATGGGTCGGGCATATGGCTGGGCTTATGACGCCGCTGGCCGAGGCGATCGGCAAACATGTGCGCGCCGGTGAAACGATCCATGCCGACGATACTCCGTTGCCGGTCTTGGATCCCGGCCGGGGCAAGACGAAAACAGCGCGATTATGGGTGGCGCTGCGAGACGAAAGCGGCTGGGGTTCGCCCACACCACCCGCTGCTTTTTATCGCTATTCCGAAGATCGCACGAAGGAACAGGTCACTGCTTTGCTTGAAGGTTGTCAGGGGTATCTGCACGTCGATGCCTATTCCGGCTTCAAGCAGCTTTATCTGCCTGACCTCCGAACTGGCCGACCTCGCTTTATGGAAGTCGCTTGTTGGGCACATGCGCGGCGCAAGATTTACGACGTGCATGTCGCGACGGGATCGCCTGCGGCCCTTGATCTTCTTCAGCGCATTAGCCCGTTGTTCGATCTTGAACGAGAGATCAAAGGGAAATCGCCGGACGGGCGTTTGCTCGCGCGCGGGGAACACGCCGCGCCGATGCTTGAGGAACTCAAGATCGCCTACGAAGCGACGCTGAGCAAAATCAGCGGCAAGTCAACTTTGGCCGAAGCGTTGCGTTATACCTTGTCTCGCTGGCCGTCTTTTACCCGCTACACGACCGACGGGCGGCTGGAAATCTGTAACAATGCAGCTGAACGAGCGATCCGGCCTCTGACTCTGGGCCGCAAAAACTGGCTCTTCGCGGGCTCCGACACTGGCGGCGAGCGCGCGGCGCTGATGTATACCATCCTCGGAACGGCAAAAATGAACGGCTTGAACCCGGAAGCCTATCTTTGCGACATCATCTCCCGCATCGCCGACCACCCTATCAACAAAATCGACCAGCTGCTCCCCTGGAACGTCTCCGTCAACCCCTCATAGCCAGGGCCTTCACGCCACGCTTAC
>CAZFCA010000068.1:0-2271 GCA_964517415.1 uncultured Rhodospirillaceae bacterium | reverse complement strand
GGGGTTTGACCGAGACGGATTCCCTAAACCGTGTGACGACCTACACTTACAACGCAGGCGGAAAGCTCGCGTCGACGACGATTTCCGACGGCACGCAGTCGGCCGTGATTTCGCAGACGACCTACGACGCATGGGGACGCACCGCAGCTCAGACGGATGCCGCAAGTGTTGTGCTCGCCTACACTTACGACAAATTTAACCGTGTGACGAAAATCACCCGTGCGAACGATAACGCAGTTCTGGAAACGCATTCCTACAATACTTACGCGAGTTCTCATTTTTACAGGGAAACCGTTCGAGATTCCCTCGGAAATGAGACACAGATGAATTATGATTCTCGCGGAAATCTCGTTTATTCCATCCTGCCGGACGGTTCTGTTTTGCGTTATAAATACGACAAAAACGGGAGTATTTTGTTCGAACAAAACGCCCTAAACCATAAAACGTATTACACATACGATTTGCTCGGACGTTTGACTTCGACGACCGACTCATTAAACCGTGTTACTTCGAATACTTATAACGCCGTCGGGCAGACCGTCTCCGCAACGGACGCGCTAAGTAACGTCACCGCCTACACTTACGACGCACTTGGACGCACGACTTCTACCACGCTCACGAGCGCCGACGGAACGCAGTCCACGACGCAATCGACCGCGTACAGTACGCAAATTCTCGACGGTGTGAAATATCAAATCGTCACGACGACCGATGCGCTAAACCACGTCACCACCAGCACTTACGACCTTGCTGGCCGCCTCGTGAAAACCACTGCCGCCGACAATTCGGTCACGACCTACACCTACGACACGGAGGGTCAGCTTCTCACGACGACCGACGCGCTAAACCGTGTCACATCCTACACTTACGATTTTTACGGCAATATTGCCGCAACTGTCGACACTTCCGGCAAAATTGCCAGATACAATTACAACGCCGCCGGACAGATCCTTTCCCAGACCGACCCGCTGGGCGTAACGACTTACTATACCTACAATTACGCGGGGCAGACAGTAAAAACGGCGGTTTCTGAATCTCCAATCCAGCTTCCTCTCGGCACGCGGCTGGAAACATCGCAGACATTTAACGGTGTGGATGACAGCGTGACAATTGAGAACACGGACGAACTCAATATTTCTGGTGAAATCACGCTTTCCGCATGGGTGAAAGTGGAGGCAACCAGCGGTTTTCGAGGCATTGTGGAGCACGGTTATTACGCTGGCCGCGAAGTTTACCTGCGTATTCAGAGCGGCAAATTTCAGGTTGGCGTCTGTTCCAACGGCGACTACAAAGCCGAAGCGCCGATAGATTCCGCCGACATCGGCACGTGGGTTCACCTCGTCGGCACGTACGACGGCACAAGCTGGAACCTCTACAAAAATGGGGAGTTAATCGCCTCGACTGCCTCCACGGTCGGAGCGATTACGGTGGATTGCGACTGGCTCATCGGCGCTTCCAAATATCCCGGACGCTTTTTCAAAGGTGAAATCCGCGATGTGGGAATCTGGAACTCCGCCCTTTCCACCGCCGAAGCCGCGACGCTTTATGAGGAAGGTTTTAGCGACGTAACCGTCCAATCCGCCGCCGCTTACGACACCGCCGGAAATCTCCTCACGCAGACCGACGCCATGGGCAACACGACCGCGTACACGTACGACACCATGGGGCGAGTCGCAACGATGACGGACGCTCTAAGTAACGTCACCACCTACACTTACGACAAACTCGGACGCCTCCTCACAACCACGGACGCACGCGGAACCGTCACGCGCAACCTCTACGACGCGGTCGGAAATCTTCTCGAAACCCGCCAGTACTCTGCTGACGTTCCCGTTCCTGTCGGCAGCTGGCTTTCCAATGCGCAACATTTTGAACCGCTCGAACACGATACGGAAAATCTCGGAAATTCAGACATTCTCAATACTTCCGGTGAAATGGCCATTTTCGCGTGGATTCAGCCGCAAAACCGCAATGGTTTTCAGTGTATTCTCGACCATGGATACGATGGAAATGCAGAGGTTTTTCTGCGTCTTTACGGCTCACAAGTCCAGTTCGGAACATACGTTAACTCTCAGAACCACATGGCCGCAGCCAATCTTCCCCAGATGCTCACAGACGAGTGGATTCATATCACCGGCACGTACGATGGCACTGTCTACAAGCTTTATTTCAACGGGGAACTTGTTGCGGCGAGTGTCGATTCTGTCGCGCCGCTTCAAACTGCCGGAAACTGGTACATCGGTTCCATGAACGGCACCGATCGTTTCTTTA
>CAZFCA010000067.1:0-2381 GCA_964517415.1 uncultured Rhodospirillaceae bacterium | reverse complement strand
GAGAAAGTGGATCTCGTCTTCCATCTGGCTTCGCGCGTTTCGTACGCCTGCGCGCTTGAGGACGTCGCTTCGATGATCGAGGCGAATGTCACCCTCGGCGCGCAATTGCTCGAAGCGATGGACGGAACGCCCTGCGGCAAATTCGTGAACGTCGGCACCTATTGGCAGCATTACAGCGGCCCCGCTTACGACCCCATCTGCCTCTATGCCGCGACCAAGCAGGCGTTCATGGATATCGTGACCTACTATGCGAACTGGCGGGGCGTCCGCGCGGTATCGCTTAAATTGACCGATGTCTACGGCGACAACTATCCGCGCCCCAAGATTTTTTCGCTTGTCCAAAAAGCCGCCGAAACCGGCCAGCCTCTTTCGCTGACGCCGGGCGAGCAAAAAATCAGTTTTCTTCATGTCGATGATGCCGTTTCCGCCTTATGCATCGCCGCTGCCCGCGCGCAAAAAACGACGAAGGGACACGAAGTTTTCACGGCGGCCATGCCTCTTGTGACCTTAAAAGAGGCTGTCGGGCTTTTCCAAAAAGTGAAAAACATTGATGCGCCCCTTCTCTGGGGCGGCGCGTCCTATCGCGACACGCAGATTATGACGCCGTTTACAGATCCGACCTTGCCCGATTGGACGCCGCAAATTTTGCTTGAAGAAGGCCTAAGGAGTCTTTGAGATGAGAAAAAAACTGATTTCCATCGTCACCCCCGTTTATAACGAGGAGGAAAACATTCCCCATTATTACGAGGGGATAACGAAGGAGATCAAGCCGCTGGAGGATAAATACGATTTTGAAATCGTCCTCACCGACAACGGCAGCACGGACAAGACTTTCGAGCTGATCAGAAAACTCGCCGCGGATGACGATCGCATTCGCGCTTTCCGCTTTTCCCGCAATTTCGGCTATCAGCGCTCCATTTACACAGGTTTTTGTCAGGCGCGCGGCGACGCGGCGATTGATTTCGACTGCGACTTGCAAGATCCCCCGTCTTTGCTTCCGCGCTTTATCGAAGAATGGGAAAAGGGCGCGAGCATCGTCTACGGCGTGCGCGAGAAAAGGCAGGAAGGAAAAGTCATTACCTTCATGCGCCGGTTTTTCTATCGTCTGATCAACGCGATCAGCGACGAGCCGTTGCCCTACGACGCGGGCGATTTCATGCTTTTGGATCGCGAGATTCTGGAACACCTGACGGCAGTAAAGGATCAAAATCCCTACTTGCGCGGAACGATTTTCGGCTTCGGCTTTAAGCAAGCAGGCATCCCTTACGAACGCAACGCGCGCGAATTTGGAACAAGCAAATTCCCCTTCGCCAAGCTGCTGCATCTGGCTATCGACGGCATCGTGAGCCAGTCCAGCGCGCCCTTGCGCCTAGCCAGTTATACAGGGATCGCCGTTGCGGTCTTGACCTTGATTCTCAGCGCGGGATACATCGGCGCCAAGTTGCTTTGGGGCGTAGCCATTCCGTCAGGGTTTACAACCACGACAATCTTGATTTTATTCTCGATCAGCATGAACGGGCTGTTTCTGGGAATTATCGGAGAGTATCTGGCGCGGATTTACAGCCAAGTGCGCCAGCGCCCCATCACGATCATTCAGGAAAGAATCGACAGAAACGCAAAAGGGCTATAAAAGGCTAACGCAAAAGAATAAAGGGTATTTCCGATGAAAGCAGTCATTCTCGCGGGTGGTTTGGGCACTCGCATCAGCGAGGAAACAGGCACCAAGCCAAAGCCGATGGTCGAGGTCGGCGGCAAGCCGCTTTTGTGGCATATCATGAAGATCTATTCCGCGCACGGCGTGAACGATTTTGTGATCTGCCTTGGCTATAAAGGGCATGTCATCAAGGAATATTTCATCAATTATTTCTATCACATGTCGGACCTCACGGTGGATCTTTCGACCAATAGCGTCGCGTTCCATAAAAAGCAGGCGGAGCCGTGGCGCATCACGCTGGTGGACACGGGCGAGCAGACGATGACGGGCGGCCGCCTCAAGCGCGTTTATCCGTTTATCAAGAAGGAAAAAGCGTTTTGCCTGACTTATGGCGACGGCGTTTCAGACGTGAATATCTCCAAGCTGATCGCGTTTCATAAAAAGCACGGCAAATTGGCGACGATCACGGCGGTCTTGCCGCCCGGGCGCTTCGGCGCGCTCAAGATGAAAAACGGCGACGTGCTATCTTTTCAGGAAAAACCGGAAGGCGACGGGCAACACATCAATGGCGGTTTCTTCGTGCTGTCCCCTAAGGCCGTCGATTATGTCAAAGGCGACGAAACTGTGTGGGAGCGCGACCCCTTGGAAAAGCTGGCGGCCGACCGGCAGCTCAAGGCCTTCATGCACGACGGTTTCTGGCAGCCGGTCGACACCCTGCGCGACAAAA
>CAZFCA010000066.1:0-2518 GCA_964517415.1 uncultured Rhodospirillaceae bacterium | reverse complement strand
CACTCCTCCGTTACTCTTTTGGAGGAGACCGCCCCAGTCAAACTGCCCAACTGAAATTGTCCACCGCCCTGCTTAAGGGAATCGGTGTTAGAACTAAAGTAAACTCAGGCTGGTATTTCAACGTTGGCTCCTCCCATACTAGCGTATGAGAATCTATGCCTCCCAGCTATCCTACACAAAATTTACCACAGCCCAGTATCAGCCTACAGTAAAGGTTCACGGGGTCTTTCCGTCTTGGTGCGGGTACGTGGCATCTTCACCACGACTACAATTTCACCGGGTCACTAGTTGAGACAGTATAACTCTCATTACGCCTTTCATGCGGGTCGGAACTTACCCGACAAGGAACTTCGCTACCTTAGGACCGTCATAGTTACGGCCGCCGTTTACTGGGGCTTCGGTCGCTTGCTTCGCTTGCGCTTACAATCTTCCTTAACCTACCAGCACCGGGCAGGCGTCAGACCCTATACGTCCAATTACTTGTTTGCAGGGTCCTGTGTTTTTGATAAACAGTTGGAGTTATCGATTTACTGTGGCCGCTCGCGCGGCATCCCTTATCGCGAACTTACGGGATCATTTTGCAGAGTTCCTTAACTAGTGTTCTCCCGAGCGCCTTAGACTACGCGTCCCACCTACCTGTGTCAGTTTTAGTACGGTTCATAAAGTATGTAATTTAGAAGCTTTTCTAGGATAAAAGCCAGATGACTCCCGGATAAATCCAGTCGTCCTGAGTGAGGTCTCATGATCTACGCATTTCACTATAAATCAACCTCACGCATTCAACACCACTTCTGTTCGGTGTCTCATCCTTTTTTCATCGTCACTCCCTCAAAATACCCATGAGCTCAGGAATATTCACCTGATGTCCATCGACTACGCCCCTCGGCCTCGTCTTAGGTACCGGCTAACCCTGGGCGGAATTACCTTCCCCAGGAAACCTTAGGTTTTCGGCGAGCAGGATTCTCACCTGCTTTATCGTTACTCATTCCGGCATAATCACCTCTAACACCCATCACGGCTTCTCACGATACCGCTCGTATCTGTGTTAGAGCGCTCTCCTACCGATGCTTACGCATCCCACTGCTTCGGTGTACTACTTACTCCCGTTCATTATCGGCGCAGAATTGCTCGACCAGTAAGCTATTACGCACTTTTTAAATGATGGCTGCTTCTAAGCCAACATCCTGGTTGTCTCGGCAATTCAACTTCCTTAGTGACTGAGTAGTACTTCGGGACCTTAACAGATGATCAAGGGTTGTTTCCCTTTCGTCCGCGGAGCTTATCCCCCGCAGACTGACTCCTGTGTTAGTTTTTACGGTATTCGGAGTTTGGTTCAGGTGAGTAGATTTTGACGTCCCTCAACCCAATTCAGTATCTCTACCCCCGTAAAAGAGTTCACAAGGCTAGCCCTAAAGCTATTTCGGAGAGAACGAGCTATCTCCCAGTTTGATTAGACTTTCACTCCTCCCCACAAGTCATCCCCTCGGTTTTCAACCCAAGTGGGTTCGGTCCTCCACGCAGTTTAACCCGCGCTTCAACCTGCTCATGGGTAGGTCACTTAGGTTTCGCGTCTACAACCAACAACTCAACGCCCTATTAAGACTCGGTTTCCCTATGGCTCCGTCCCGGAAGGACTTAACCTGCTGTTGACTGTAACTCGCCGGATCATTATGCAAAAGGCACGCCGTCACCCGTTCAAATCAGGCTCCGACCGCTTGTAGGCACACGGTTTCAGATTCTTTTCTCTCCCTTAATAAGGGTTCTTTTCATCCTTCATTCGCATTACTGGTACGCTATCGGTCATTAGCTAGTATTTAGCCTTGCGGAATGGTCTCCGCAGATTCAGTCGGGGTTTCACGTGACCCGACCTACTCAGGATACTTCTAGTTCATTAAACTTTTCACTTACAGGGCTCTCACCTTCTGTGGCCGGCCATTCCATACCGTTCTGTTAAGTCGCTTGATACACATTGAAGTCCTACTACCCCAAGAGGGAAACCCTCTCGGTTTGGGCTCTTTCCCGTTCGCTCGCCGCTACTGGGAAAATCGATTTTTCTTTCTTTTCCTGCAAGTACTTAGATGTTTCAGTTCCTTGCGTTTGCTCTGTCCACCCTATATATTCAGATGGAAGTTATTCAGGAATCCCGGGATCAAAGCTCGTTTATCAGCTACCCCAGGCTTATCGCAGATTTCCACGCCCTTCTTCGCCTGCTAATGCCAAGACATCCCCCGTATGCCCTTAGTAACTTAATCGCATGATTTTAATGCTTTACGCATTCATCACTTAGTTACAAGTGTAACGTTTTATGCTCGTAATCGCGCTCTCTTAAAAAATTATAATCTTTTTAAGATGTCACTCTACCAAATTGTTCGTTATCTTGTCAAAGAACCGCCAGCCTTTCAGCTTGACGTCCTCTTAAGCTCTCACACATCGCTGTGTTTCACTTAAGATGGGGATTAGTATAGCACAACCGCGAAATCCTTCAAGGGGGGCACCGCCTATTTTTAGCAAAAATTTT
>CAZFCA010000065.1:0-2584 GCA_964517415.1 uncultured Rhodospirillaceae bacterium | reverse complement strand
GGCTCATAACCTGAAGGTCAGAGGTTCAAATCCTCTCCCCGCAACCAATTTTACCAAATAATTCAAAGAGATGTGGCCGGCGCCTTTTGGACGCTTTTGATTTTCTGCGCCGTGCCAACGCTGTGTCAACAAACCGTCGCAAACCTTTCATCGCTTCCAAAGAATGAGTTCCCCATCTTCCCGGATCCCTATCTCTGCCATAGGGAGGGCAAAGCCATTCTTTTCAAAAACGCGCCGCGATGTCGTGTTCCGCCATGTAGCGTTTGCGGGAGCCACTCAATCTCGTTCCTCTTTCGCAATGACCGATGATGGATGCGAAACATCGCCGGAGAGAGAGTCTTTTTTGCATCGCTTTTTAAAAAAACTCCTCGATAAAATTGTTGGCAAGTCCTTGACTCCCTTTGGGGATAGAGCATCCGCACATGTATGTGGTAAGGTGCGAATCAGTATAAAATCAGGATTGTTGTGAGCCGATGACAGGCCAAAAGTGCATCTTTGAACAGGCGCTTAGCTTCGTTTGCGCAACCGACCGCGATGGGGTAATTCGTGGTGTTGCCTTGGCGGTTATGTTTGGGCTGAGTTTGCATGTTGGCTTGGCGCATGCGGATGCGCTTCCCCCCTCTGCCGATGCAGGCCGCGTGGATTTGGGCAAAGAATTCCAGATGAAGGAGGTCAAAGCGGCGCCTCCGCCCCGCGCCAAGCAAGTCATGCCGGCATTGGCGGCGCCAGCGGGCGCGAAACAGAAAAGCATTCATTTGTTGGATGTGCGCATCACCGGCATGTCCGTCTATACCACGGCCGACATCAAAAAATTATATGCGGAATTCCTTAATCGCGATGTCCGGCTTGACACGGTATGGACTATCGCTAACAGGCTGAACCAAAAATACCAGCGCGACGGCTATTTCCTGTCGCGCGTGGTCGTTCCCCAGCAAGAGATCAAACAAGGCGTTGTTACGATCCGCGTTATCGAAGGCTTTTTGGGAGATGTGAAGTACGATAGCCCTATCGCGAAAAATTTTGTCGTGAAAAGATGGATAAAAAACCTTCTTTCGTACCGGCCGATTACCGCGGATCAGATCGAAAGCATCCTTTTATATCTCAACGACTTGCCGGGCGTGGACTTGCGCGCCGTTCTAGAGCCGATGAATACGGTTGAAAAAACGGAAGGCGCTGTTCGCCTTGTGCTGGAGGAAAAGCAAGCCCCGATAGTGACGGGCAGCGTCAGCATCGATAACTTTGCCTCGCATTTCATGGGGCCGTGGGAGGCGCAGGCAAAGGCCGATTTTGTTTTTTGGCCGACGCACAGAACATCGCTGTTCTTCATGACGTCGTTCCCGTGGAAAAAGGTCAAATATTTCAACATCAAGCATGAAATGGCCGTCTTCGATGGCGGCACTTTAGAGTTGTTCGGTTCCTATACGAAATCGAAGCCCGGCTATACGCTGGAGTCGTGGGACGTCAAAAGCACTTCAGCGAAATTCGGCTTCGCGCTCGATACCAGTTTCATCCGCCAGCGCCGCGAAAACCTGAACGCCAGAATTGCTTTTGACGCGCAAAATACAAACACGACCATGCTCGGCGTCCGCATGTCCAAAGACAGCATCCGCGCGCTTAGGGCGAACGCCAATTACCAATTCGCGGACGATTGGATGGGCAACAATACTTTCGATGGAACGGTCTCCCAAGGCCTTCCGTTTTTCGGATCCAGCGAAAAGAACGACGCGGATTTGTCGCGCGAAGGCGCCATACCCAATTTCACAAAATTTACTTTAAGCGCGGCGCGTCTTCAAAGCATTACCGACGATTGGTCGGTGTATATCGCGACGGAGGGTCAGGTGGCCAACGGCCCCTTGTATTCGTCCGAGCAATTTGGTTACGGAGGCCAAACGTTCGGCCGCGCTTATGACAATTCCGAAATCACTGGCGATCAGGGCATGACCGGTTCGATCGAGTTCCGTTATTCCGGTTTTGGTCCGTGGTACGGGGTACAACCTGTGCCGTATCAGTACTACGATATCGGGGCTGTCTGGAATGAAGGAAGCGGGCAGGCTCCCTACGCGGCCGGCAGCTCTACAGGCGGCGGAATTAGGGTGTTTTCGGATTATGGTTTTTCAGGCAATTTTGGCTTGGCTTTTCCTTTAGCCAGGCGGGCGGCTAACCCCCTATTTGGTAACGGAAAAAATCCACGTTACTACATGCAGTGCTCTTACGCTTTCTAGCCCATTCAGGCTTAAGCATATTGTAACCAAAAAATGTTAAAATTTTTCAATGGGATTGGCCTTTTTCACATCGCGCCGCGTGTCGTTGCTTGCCCTTTTGGTTGCGAGCGCGCTCCCGTATGCTGTTGAGGCAAATCCGACCGGCGGACAGGTTCAAGCAGGCTCCGCAAATATCGAATCAAGCGGCAACACGCTTAACGTAAATCAGGGGACAGACAAGGCCGTCATCGACTGGCGCGGTTTCGACATTTCCAAAGGCGAAACGACCAACTTCAAACAGCCGTCCTCGCAGTCGATGACTCTGAACCGCGTTAAGAGTTCGACTCCATCGTCGATTAACGGAAATCTGAACGCGAACGGCA
>CAZFCA010000064.1:0-2670 GCA_964517415.1 uncultured Rhodospirillaceae bacterium | reverse complement strand
TAAACATCCTTAAAATACTCCCTTGTCCGTCACAATAATGTCCATAACAACGTCGTGCGCCTCGACGGGAACGCTCTCCGTCTCCTGAAATGAAAAACCGATCCCGATAGCGCGAATGTTTTTTCTGTTCCGCATTATCTTGATCGTCCTGTCATAATATCCGCCGCCGCAGCCCAGCCGCCGATGCGCGGAATCGAAAGCTACAAGCGGAACAAGCATAACGTTGATGTCCGCGTTTGGCGCATCGGTTTTCGGTTCCAAAATCCCTTGCGCGTTCGCGGCAAGCGCATCCCCGCTTTTATAAAGGCGGAAATCAAGCGGCATGCCTTTGCCCTTCATCACAGGCAGGGAGATTTGATGCCCCTTGCGGCGCAAGGCCTCGACGATCAAAGCCGGATCGATCTCGCCCTTAAACGGCGCATAGGTGGCGATAACCGCGCCGTGCGCAAGCGTAACGCTGCCGAGAAAAACATCAGCCAAATTCTTCGCCGCTAAAACGCCCCCAGTAAAACCGAGCCGCCGGCTACGCATCTCTTGGCGCAGCCGCTTCTTGTGCTCTTGGATCAAGGAAGAAGGGCGTCCGTGCATCAGCTATCAATTATCAGTAATCAGTGATCAGAAAATAGGTTATCAGTGTTAACGAGCAGCAACCAGAAACAGAAAGAAAGATTTTGATTGCTGCCCTCTGCATTCTGGTGGAAGGCACCGCTTCGACCGGTGGCGTAGATCCTCCGTGGCCTGCACAAGCAGGTGGGCGCCATATATCCAGACCACGGCCTGAACAGGGACAGCTCCCGAAGGTTTCTCATTACGGCCCCGTGGAAATAATGCCTGCCGCATCGCGCAGGAACCTTCCACTGCGTATTTTACGCGCGCCCGATCTGCGAAGCAAGCTCGTTAACGCGTTGTTTCAAGTGTGAAACGGCGGCAATAAAAAGATCTTCCTTATCGGAATATTCGCCTGCGGTCGCATTCCGGCATTCCAACAGCTTGTCAGCCAAGGAAAGGCAGGTCAGCATCAAATGGCGCGGTTCGGTCGAATTGCCGACCCGATCCGCAACGGCTTTCATCTCTCTCTGCACGATATCGGCCACTTGCTGCAGCCGCGCTTCCTCGCCCGCGCCGCAGTTGACGACATATTCGCGATTGTAAAGGGTGATCCCGAGCTTAACAGAGCTTTTGCCCATGTGTTTTTCCTTCTTTAGTTGCGCAGTATGCGCTCGACATGGTCGATGGTTTGATCAAGCCGCGAGGCGACTTTTTGCGTAATGGCAAGGACATCGCTCTCACGCTTGCGGCTTTGCTTGAAAATTTCGTTCTGGCGTTTCAACGTTTCGCGGCGGTTCTGGCCGTCCTGCGCCACTCTATCCTCAAGCGAAAAAATGGCTTCGTCCAAATCTTCAAGCGCTTGTTTAAGCCGTTCCATGTTGCCTCCGAATCTGAGAGCTTTAAGCCTATAGTGCTGCCTCAGACTCGTCAACAAAGCGCTTGAAGATAAGGGGCGTGGCTGGTGAAGGGATTCGGGATTCAGGATTCGGTGGCGGCAAAAAATTCTCCCCCGCCAATCACTAGGCAAAATTTTCCCTTCAAGTTCTTGATGAACAAAAGCCCATTAAGCGACTTTTTCTAATATTTCAAGGTGTTGCGACCTGTGGATAACTTGGCACATGAATTGCTGCTTGTAGCCTATAGCCCTTCGCAAAGGGCTTTTAAGAAGGAGCAAGCCATGCGCGCGATAACGATGAACGAAGCCTCGGAAGATTTGCGGCAACCGTCCCAGTCGGTCTGGCAGTATTTCATGCCTTTCCTTTCGGACGAGGAAGGTGCCGAAAAAATCGGCGTTCGTTCCGCGCTTCGCAAGGCCGAAATGGTAATTCGCGCTCAGGAAGAACGCATTCGCCATCTGGAAGAAATGGCGCTTACCGATGAACTGACGGGGCTGGCCAATCGCCGGGCCTTCATGTCCGCGCTTGAGCGCGAGCTTGCGCTTACGCGGCGCGATGTCGGCCACGCGGGGATTCTTGTCATGATCGACCTCGACGGCTTCAAAGGCATCAACGACAAATGGGGGCATCATACGGGCGACGCCTATTTATGCGCCGTTGCCGAAGCGTTGAAAGAGCAAATGCGCTCCACCGATATCGTGGCGCGTTTGGGCGGCGACGAATTCGCACTGCTACTCACGGGCATGGACGAAGAAACCGGAAAGAAACGCATCGCCAAGCTGGAGGAAAACTTCAAAAACCGCGCCATTGAAGCGGCGGAAAACATTCCCTTGCGCGCCAGCTTCGGCATCGCGGCATATGGCATAGCCGATAAAGCGGAATCCGTCATGCGCCTTGCCGACCTGCGCCTTTATGCGAAGAAGAGAAAGCAGTAATAGCGATCAGGAAGTAAAGAATCTTCCTACCCCCTTGATGGGGGGGGTGGGGTGGGGGTGACATCAGAGCGCAGTAACGGGCGTCAGAAACGCATTCCATCATTTTTTTGCCTATTTTAAAACCTGCCCGACAAATGTTATGAATGAGGGCACTCATAACAATCGGTTCAAATGTCCCGCGCTCTCTTTATCCTTGCCTCTTCCTCGCCCCGCCGCCTGATGCTCCTGAAGGATATCGGCATCGTTCCCGATAAAATCATGGCCGCCGAGATCGACGAGACTCCCAAACC
>CAZFCA010000063.1:0-2702 GCA_964517415.1 uncultured Rhodospirillaceae bacterium | reverse complement strand
ATGACATTTCTCTTTGCATTATCTTCCAATTCTGAATCCTGAATCCCTAATCCGATTTCTTCCTCTCGCCAATCAAGCTCTCCGCCGCTTTTCGCGCGGCGTCGGTAACTTCCGTTCCGGCCAGCATCCGGGCGATTTCCTCGCGCCGCGCCTTCTTATCCAAAGCTGCCACTTCCGTCACCGTGCGCTTACCGTCAATGCGTTTGCTCACGCGCAGATGGTTCGCGCCCCGCGCTGCCACTTGCGGGCTGTGCGTCACCACCAAAATCTGCACGTCGCCTGAAAGCCGCGCCAGTCGTTCGCCCACGGCCGAGGCTACTGCGCCGCCGATGCCTGTATCCACCTCGTCGAATACCAAAACCGGCACGGGGTCGGCAGCGGCCAGAACCGTTTTCAGCGCAAGCATAAACCGCGCGAGTTCGCCACCCGAAGCGATTTTCTGCAAAGGCCCGGGGGCTGTTCCGGCATTCGTCGCGGCCAAAAACGTCACTTTGTCCATGCCGTCCGCCGTCCATTGCTCTTCAGTCCATAAAGACAATTCGATCTTAAATGCCGCGCGTTCCAATTTCAAAGGCGGCAATTCCTTAGCCATCGCCTTTTCCAGCTTTACCGCCGCCGTTTTGCGTTTTGCGCTCAAATCCTCGGCCAACTTCGTATAACCCTGCCGCGCTTTTGCGGCAACGCCGGTCAATTTAGAAACCTGCCCGCCTTCGTCCTCCAGCAACGCCAGACGAGCCGACAGATCCTTCAACACATTAGGCAAAGCATCGCTATCGACGCCATGCTTTCGCGCGGCGGCGCGCAGGGCGAACAGGCGTTCTTCGATTCTCTCCAAAGCCTCCGGCTGCGCGTCCATTTGCGCCGTAAACCGCGCCAATTCCGACGACGCCTCATTCCCCTCGTTCAGCGCGCGGTCGATGGCGGCCAAAAGCTCCTTCAGCGCGGGTGCTTTGTCCGCCACCCGCGCAATCGCCTTTCCCGCCCGCGCCAAAGCCGCAATCGCTCCATGTTCCCCGTCCAAAGCGTTTTCCGCGCCCGAAAGCGCATCCATGATTTTTTCTCGGTGCTGGAGCTGCGCGCGCTGGGCCGCCAAAGCATCGGCCTCGCTCGGCTTGGGTGAAAGCTCTTGCAGCTCCGCCACAGAGGCGCGAAGGAATTCCTCCTCTGCGCGGGCGCGCGCGCTGTTAGTCTTGGCCGCTTCCAGTGCGGCGATGGCGCCTTTCCATTCGGCAAAAGCCTTGCCCGTTTTGCGGCGTATAGCCTCAAAACCTCCAAACGAGTCCAGAAGCCCTTTATGCGTCGACGCGTTCAAAAGGCCGTGCGCCTCGAACTGCCCGTGAATCTCTAAGAGGCTTTCGCCGAATTGCTTCAGAAGCCCGATGCCTATCGGCTGATCGTTGAAAAAGGCGCGAGTCTTGCCGTCCTTGCCGACAACGCGGCGCAAAACAACGGGATTTTCCGCGCTTAGCCCTTGCTCTTCCGCCAGGGCAAAAAGCGCGTGATCGTTTTTCAATTGAAATTCCGCCGCCACGGAGGCCTGCGCGGCTCCACCGCGCACCAAAGAGGCGTCGCTACGCTCGCCCACGGCAAGCCCCAAAGCGTCCAGCAAAATGGATTTGCCCGCGCCCGTTTCGCCCGTAAAAACGTTCAGACCGCGTTCCAGCGGAAGCGCCAATTTTTCGATCAGCACCACATCATGAATGACGAGGCGGGAGAGCATGCCGGTCCTTATTTCTTATCGTCGAGAACAATGCCTTTATCACGCAATAAATTAAACGCATCCTGATACCAGTCACTGCCCGGAAAGTTATGCCCCAGAACGGCGGCATTTTTCTTGGCTTCGTCCATCATGCCTAGCGCGACATAGCATTCCACAAGCCGCTGCAAAGCCTCGGGCACATGGCTGGTCGTTTGGAACTTGTCGATCACGGTCCTAAAGCGCGTGATGGCGGCGATATAAAGATGTTGGTTGATGTAATATCGGCCGACCTGCATTTCCGCGCCCGCCAAATGATCGTTGATTAACGCGATTTTTAAAACCGCGTCTTTGGCAAAATCGGAATCGGGAAAGCGGCTCACGACGTCCTGCAAGCCCTTTTGCGCGTCGCGGGCGTACGTCTGGTCGCGGCGCACGTCCAAAATGCGCTCGTAATGGCAAAGAGCCTTCAGATAATAGGCGTAAGCGATGTCGTTATGGCCGGGATGAAGTTCGGTGAATTGATCCAGCGCCTTCACGGCCTCGTCGTAATCCAGATTCTGATAATAGGCGTAGGCTTCCATGATCTGGGCGCGCGCCGCCCACTGCGAATAGGGATGCTGGCGGTCCACTTCGGAAAATTGCTTGGCGGCTTCCTTGTATTCGCCGTTGTTCAGCGCGTCGAGCGCCTTGTTGTACAATTCGTTGACGGGCTCTTCGGGAGGCAGTTCGTCTTTCTTGTCGCTGGCGCACGCGAAAAGGGCGCCGAGCAGCGCAAGGGCGATCAAAAACCTGAACGAAGCGAAAAGGGGGAAAACGCGCATGGAATCAGCCGAAAAGTTTAACAGGCTTCCTTATAGCATGAATCCCTATCCGCTATGCAACGGGCTGAATAGGTCTTCGAGATTCAGCATTCGGGAAGAAAGAAATCCCCCTCCCCTTGTGGCCCGCCTTCGCTACGCTTCGGCGCGGTCTTGTTCCCACCCCGTCGCGCCGTAGCGTAGGC
>CAZFCA010000062.1:0-2767 GCA_964517415.1 uncultured Rhodospirillaceae bacterium | reverse complement strand
CCCCTTTTTTGCCCTTGAGTTTCCATATTCTATGGGCATGCTCGCGTCTTTCCATATAATAGAGTAAACAGTGAGTCCCATGCCTCCTCCCAAAAGACGCCCTTCGCGGCTGAAAAAACGTAAAAAAAAGCTTTTTGTGGCGCGAAAACCTGTTGTTTCAAGGTTTTTGTGGCGCTTATGCATTTTGGCGTTTCTTTGGGGAGGCGTCGGGGTCGGGCTTTATGTCGGCTATTGCGCCGTGGGGCTTCCCGATATCCACGAAGTCACCCAGCCGCCCTTGCGTCCTTCCGTGACTATTGAGGCGGAAGACGGCACGGTTTTCGCTCGCTACGGAGACCTGAGCGGCGAACATGTGGTGCTGGCTGAACTGCCCCCTTATGTGCCGCAAGCCATTTTGGCCATCGAAGACCGCCGTTTCTACAGCCATCCGGGCATTGATGTTTTCGGCGTCATGCGCGCCGCTTTCCGCAATCTTGTGGCGGGGCGAACCGTGCAGGGCGGTTCGACGCTGACGCAGCAGCTTGCGAAAAATTTATTCCTGACGCCCGACCGCACGATGAGGCGCAAGGTTCAGGAAATGCTACTCGCCTTCTGGCTTGAGCATGCCTATACGAAAGACCAGATCCTTACCGCTTATCTGAACCGCGTTTATCTGGGCAGCGGCGCTTATGGCGTCGACGCTGCCTCGCGCACGTATTTCGACAAGCCCGCGAAAGACATGAATGTTCGCGAGGCGGCTTTGGTCGCGGGGCTTTTGCGCGCGCCCTCGCGTTTTTCGCCGATGCGCGATCCGGCGCAGGCGATGGAGCGCGCGCGCATCGTTTTGCAGGCGATGCTTGAGGAAAACTACATCACCGAAGTCCAGAACAAAGCCGCTCTTGCGGGCACCCAAAAAACGGAACGCCGCATCGAAAACACGAATATCGGCCGTTACTTCGCCGACTGGATTTACGATCAGATCGGCCCGATGGTGAACGAAACCGCGCAGGATATGGTGGTGAAAACCACGCTGAGCCTGTCGCTGCAAAAAACGGCCGAACGCCATGTCGAAGATATTTTGGCCAAAAACGGCGAGGCGAAAAAAGTTTCCGAAGCCGCGCTTGTCAGCGTTGCGCCGGACGGCGCGGTCAAGGCGCTGACGGGCGGACGCAATTACGGCCAAAGCCAGTTCAACCGCGCGACGCAGGCGATGCGCCAGCCGGGCTCATCCTTTAAGCCCATCGTCTATTTAACGGGCATCGAGCGCGGCCTCTCGCCGGACGAGATCGTCATGGATGAACCGATAAAAATCGGCAAATACGCGCCGCATAACTATGACGGCAAGTATTTGGGGCCGATTTCCGTTCGGCATGCGCTGGCGGAATCCATTAATTCCGTCGCCGTGCGTTTGCTTGACCGCTATGGCGTCGGCAATGTTATCCAAACCGCCGAAAGCCTTGGCATCGCCTCGCCGTTGGAGCGCGACGCCGCGCTCGCCTTGGGCGCCAGCGTTCTCACGCCGCTGGAGTTGACCGCCGTTTACGCCTCTTTGGCTTCGGGCGGCAAAGCGATCATGCCCTACGCCATTAAGGAAATCCGAAGCCGTTCCAACCAAGTTCTTTACCGGCACAACGACGTCAGCCCGCCGCAAGTCGTCGACGCTGGCGCGGTAGCGGTTCTCACGAACATGATGGAGGACGTTATCCGTTGGGGCACGGGCAAGGGAGCTTCGCTCGGCTCACGTCCTGCTGCCGGCAAAACGGGCACGACGTCGGATTATCGCGACGCATGGTTCGCAGGCTTCACGGCCGATTACACGACGGTCGTTTGGATGGGTAACGACGACAATTCCTCTATGAAGAAGGTGACGGGCGGCAGCCTTCCCGCCATGCTTTGGCGCGCCTATATGGCCGATGCCGAGCGCAATTTTCCCGAAGTCGCACTGAACGATGGCCACGGCACGATGCATCAGTTTATGGAAAAGGCAGGCGGCGTGGCCGACGATGTTTCCCAAGCCTTCGGCGATATTTTGAAGAACGTCACGGGGAATAGGTAACGGAAGGCAGAGGGCAGGGAACAGGCATCAGAAATTAGAAAGTAGGGATGTTGGGCAATACAAAACTTATCTATAACGGCTGTTATCCTCGACGCGACCTCGCCTATTGTGCTTTAAATACTTTTAATAATTACATCCTATCGGTCCCGCACAATTGGCGGGGGAGGCGCGGGGATCCACGCTGACTCTGCAAGCGATATGTTCGGAAGGTTTTTGAGAATGCTTTTGCAGCAAGAATAATCCGCGCGGGTGTCTCTTGTGGCGATGACGCCTGGATTCCGTGCGCCGCCGCTTCGCGGCGGCCACGGAATGACAACCGAAAGGACTGTTAAAATAGCTACGTGAAATTCGAAGTCTTTTATTTCATTTTGTTTTTATCCTTCATATTCTTTCTTCAAAACAAGCTCCTTAATAAGCTCTATTAAAAATAAGACAGGTTTCACATGTGAGCTTCGCGCAAGCGAAAGCCGCTGAGCAAACGTGCCTTTGACTATCGGTTCCCCTTTCCCGCAATCCTAGGCTTAGCTGGGTGACGAGCCGCATAATCAGCATCCCTCGTGAGGACGCAAGGTGGGATGTATCACACGTGTGGGATAAATGCAAGAGTTATTTTGGGAATATGGAAAAATATTATTTGGGTTAAGTGGCCGGAATAATTTTGAATAATGTCCTCAACGTGTCATGTGTGGACGGCTTCTGAGAGTCAAGGGGAATTGACGGAACGATAACAAG
>CAZFCA010000061.1:0-2833 GCA_964517415.1 uncultured Rhodospirillaceae bacterium | reverse complement strand
GTCCCAGTACAGCCCGTTAAAACGAAGAAAGGAAAATTGTGTTCTCACAGTTTTCGATAATATCTCTGGCCCCTTCAAATATATGGTCGGAGAGAGATTGGCTTCTCGGTGCTTGATATCCATTGTCTTTGTCTTCTGATGTCCAGCAGCAGGTTTTTGGTGCCGTCTTTTGTCCTACGGCAGCGCGTCGACGCTGCCTTGGATTTTTGTCGCGAGGGAACGATATCATCCAAGCGTAGCAAGAGAAACGCCAAGGCCTTAAGGGGCACTGTTTGTTCGCGAAGCATTCAAAAAATTTGTGGGCCAAGTCAACGATTGTTTTGCACAAAAGAATCGAGCCTAGCCACGCCGCCAAGAGCGGCATGCTGAGCACGCATATATGCGCCAAGTGGCGCGATGCCTCGCGGGCTGCGCCCGCATTTGCTAGGCGGGGGAGTGCCGTTGTTGTGTATCGGGTGTTTTTCGCCTTGCAGAGGTTAGGCGTAGGTGGGCGTTTGAGGGTCGGGATGTGGGGATTATGTGGGACGTAAGGCAAGATAAAAGGTTAGCCTCGTGCCTCGGCTAACCCGCTGTCTGCACATCCTTTTTTCTGTTTTGTTGCGAGGCTCGGAGTTTTACCTTCTGTAAGTCGTTGTTTTTTCTTCAACCATTAGGAGGCTCTATAACTGTCGCTATTTTTAACTATTCTTGGCAAAAATAGGAAACCGTGGTTCCGAAACAAGCCGCCGCTACACGCGACCGCCGTCCTCGCCAGTTCGCCCCAACGAACAAACCGCCATCCCGCTATTCTTCTGTAGGGAGTTCTCTGTCTTTTCATTCGCCATGCGGACAACGCTTCGTATTTGGTCTGCGCGTTGTCCGCATGGCTTTGCGCTTCTGGCTTCCTATTGGTCTGTCTGAGACCTTCTGAGATGAGCTCGTCAGAAAAATCCAATACGATGACTCATCAAAAACTATGTGGCCTAATCGTGCGAGAAAGTGCGTAAGGGATATAAGGAAGTTTTGACTTTCGTGAGATGCTTTCCTTTGGAAAGCACATCACAAGGACGAACATGAACGACGATACAAACGAGAATCTGGCCGCACCCGTTCAAAATATTCTAATCGAGCTTGCCTTTAAGCCACTGGTTCCGAATCTAAAATTGCGCCCGCAAGAAAGCCAATTGCTTTTGGCCTATATCGGTGAGATTCTCAAAGAGGTCGAGGAAGAAGAGAAAGCGATTTAAGAATAGGAATCTCCATGCAAGTAGCCCTTTATGCTCGCGTATCAACGCCGCGACAGGCGGAAAATGACCTCTCCATTCCCGACCAGTTGCGCCAAATGCGGCAATGGGCGGAGCGTCACGGGCATGTTGTCGTTAAGGAATATATCGAACCTGGCAACACCGGCACAGACGACAAGCGCCCGATGTTTCAAAACATGGTCAGCGACGCCGCGCTAAAGCCCTCGCCGTTTCAGCTTATTGTTGTGCATAGCTTTTCGCGTTTCTTTCGCGACCTTGTGGAAGGGGCCATGTATCAGCGCAAGCTTATGAAATTTGGCGTCCGGCTGGAGTCCATTACGCAGCACACCAGCGACGACAGCGCGGGGCAAATGCAACGGCACATGATTATGCTGTTCGATGAATATCAAAGCAAAGAAATCGCCAAGCATGTCCTTCGCGGGATGCAGGAAAATGCCCGTCAGGGCTATTACAACGGCGCAAGGCCACCGTTTGGCTATAAGACAATCATCGTAGGGCAAACAGGCATTCAGGGCCGTATCAAGAAGAACTTGGCAATTGAAGAAACAGAGGCCGAGATCGTTCGAGAGATATTTACCCTTTATGTCTACGGCAAAGACAGCCCCCGCATGGGGTCTAAAGAGATTGCCAAGCGATTCAATGCCACTGGAATACCTCTACGGGGCAAGGGCACATGGAGCAGTAATTCTATCCTCAAAATCCTTTCCAGTCCGACCTATGCCGGATGCCATAACTTCAATCAGAGGAACAAAGAAGGGCAGCAGAAGGATAAATCCGAATGGATAGGCGTTTCTGTTCCGGCGATTATCGACCAAGATTTGTTTGACAAAGCCGCGAAGCTCAGGGAAGCCAATTCTCCCAAGAAATCCGTCCCACGCCGCGAGACATCGCCGACGCTGCTTACGGGGCTTATCCGGTGCGGTCATTGCGGCTCGGCTATGGTTGTGGCGACGGGCAAGAGCGGGCGTTATCGGTATTACAAATGCTCAAACCGAATGAAAAGGGGCAATGCCGCTTGTCCTTCAGGAAATGTCCCGATGGATAAGCTTGATAACCTCGTTCTCGACGCCTTCCGCCAGAAAGTTTACACGCCGGAACATATTCGAGGCATCGTGGATGAACTGCGGAAGCAAGCGGCAAAAGCCGGAAGCATCGACGAGAAGCAGCATCTCAAAAAGCTGGAAACGGAACTTGTGGAAACCGAGCAAGCCCAAACGCGACTGTATGACGCTATCGAAAAAGGACTTATTGAACAGGACGAGCAGCTTAAAGCCAGATTCCAGCAGAACAAGGCCAAGAGGGAAAACCTGCTTATAGAAATTGCCAACATGAAACGGCGGCGGCAATCCCCGTTGCAAACCATCACGCCGCAGAAGATTGAGGCTGTATCGAAAATTCTCAACAGGAAGCTTTCGGAATCGACGCTGTTTGCGAGGGCATACCTGAAGGCATCCGTTGATGAAATCCGCGTCAGAAACGAAACTGTGAGCCTTAGCGGCGGCCACGCGTCGATGGCGAACCTTATCGCCGCTAACGGGCAAATCGATGGCACATCATCGGTGCCCAGATTTACCCCTGAATGGTGGACC
>CAZFCA010000060.1:0-3111 GCA_964517415.1 uncultured Rhodospirillaceae bacterium | reverse complement strand
ATCGGGATCGAACCCCGCGAGCGTAGGCGAGCATCCTTTAGTCGTCGGTCGGCGGCAAGAGTAAGCATTTGTTTATAGGAAGGATGGTGGACCTGATCGGGATCGAACCGACGACCTCCTCATTGCGAACGAGGCGCTCTCCCAGCTGAGCTACAGGCCCTTGATGTGACAAGGGGGTCTTTATCCTAGGCAATGCGGTTCCTGTCAAGCATTCAAAGAATCCCAAATGCGATCCGCGATCCCTTGATAGACGCTCTTTATTGCCCCTTCTTCGCCAGTTGACGCCAGTTGCAGGCCTTCGTCGGACTTTTGCCTAAGGGCAATGGTAAGCGGAATTTCGCCCAAAAAAGGAGCTTTCAGCTTTTCGGCTTCGGCCTTTGCCCCGCCGTGGCTGAAAATATCGCTGCGTTTGTGGCAGTGAGGGCAATCAAAATAGCTCATATTCTCGATAATCCCAAGAACGGGGATATCGATACGCTGGAACATGGCGATGGCTTTGCGCGCGTCGAGGAGTGCGATATCCTGCGGCGTCGACACAATGACAGCTCCGGAAAGCGGAAAATTTTGCGAAATGGTTAATTGCGCATCGCCCGTGCCCGGCGGCAGATCGACGACAAGAACATCCAGATCGCCCCACGCGACGTCGCGCAGCATTTGCGAGATGGCGCCGTGAACCATCGGGCCGCGCCAGATCATGGGCTTTTCCTCGGGCACCAAAAACCCCATCGACATGACTTTCATGCCTCGCCGTTGAAGCGGCACGATTTTATCCTCCTCCTCCATCGGCTGTTCGCCCACGAGGCCGAGCATGCGCGGAATGGACGGGCCATAGACATCGGCGTCGAGCAGACCGACTTTCAGGCCTTTTTCGGCCAAGGCTTGGGCAAGGTTTACCGCCGTTGTGGATTTTCCCACGCCGCCTTTGCCCGAGGCGACGGCGACGATGTGCTTGATATTCGGCAAAGGATTTTCATCCATTTCAACTTCGTGGGAGTGGCTATGGTCGTGGCCGTGATCGTGCTCATGGTCATGATCATGGCCGCATCCGCAAGTTTGATGCGCGGTGAAAACAATGGAGACGCTTTCGATGCCAGGGACGGATTTTACCGCGTTTTCGATTTTGTTTGTTAGCTGCTGTGCTTTTGCTGACTGGGCGGGGTCGGCTCTGATGATCAGAGTGGCTTTAGGCCCCTGCTCCGACGGCGCAAGAGCTATGCCTTCGATAAGCTCGGCCGAGACGATGTCTTTATCGTCCAGTTTAACGGCACGTAAGGCGGAGAGGATTTGGGATTCAGTTGGGTTTGGCATTTTCACAATAAGGGAAAGAGTTGAGGAATGAAGGTATAAATGAAGCGAGGGCTTACGGTAAGTAAATTATTAAGATTTGATAAGCCGCTGATTACAAAAGAAAAACGCCCACGCCTTTAAAAATAAGAAGGCAAGAAACTTTCATAATAAAACAAGGAAGTTCAAGTTACTTTCATGGTTGTGGGGTATAGTTAGGCAAATATTAGATATTTTGAATAAGCGATTCACCATTTGGGTTCAGGAAATGGCTTTTTTCCATAACGCCGTAAAGCGCTATAGCTTTCATGATATTCTGGGTTTATTTAAGAATAGCCCAGGAACAGAAGAGTTTTATAAGGCTCTCTATCAGATCCCGCCTCAGGATTTTGCCTTGACCTCAAATACCCGCGTGCTGAACCAAGGAAAGGTCAGAGCCAAATTTTCCTTGGCCGGCGGAGAATGCATGACCGGAAAAGCCTGTTTCAGTCTTGATCAAATTCGCGAGATTAGGGAAAAGCATCCCAATCAAAATTGTGTGCTCTTCACAAAAAACCCGATCGATGCACTGGACGCAATCGAAGAATTCAAAGGCATCGGCGTTGTCATGGTCGGATATCACCCTGCGCATTTTGTTCTTCATGCGCAAAAAAAAGATAATGCTTCCTTCCTTGTGATGAATGATGAAGGAGAGGAGATAAAAAATGTTATACTTGAAGATGATTACTTCAGGCAAATTGATCCTCCTTTGCTTATCAAAAAAGGGCAAGCTGTAACAATTGATACAGAGAGGGGCTTCCTGTTCGATGAGGCGTTTTCTATAGAAGAAATATATCCGGAAGTTAGCAACCTTTTTGATTGTATTAAACGCATTGCGAACGGGTATGACATTAGAATGCCCTGCCAAGTTGATACGCCGGAAGAATGCAAGCTATGTGATGGGGATGCTTTCAGCAAAATGGAGAATTCCGTATTGCCGGGAATGCCGGGGTTTGAGATATTAAAACGAGCCCTGAGAAATCCTGAAGGAAATCAGGGAGAACTTGTTCAAGCGACTGAAGCTCATTTTAGCTCTATTTTGAAAGCAGGCCAGATTGATTCCCTGACTGTGCGCCTAATGGATCTGCAACCCGACCAGATATGCAGGAATCCGCTGGAAACAGAGGAATTAAGGCAGCAACTAAAATTGGATAAGACAGATAATCTGCGCGGTTTTGAAGCTTTAAAATATAGGGATGATATTCAGATTGCTTTGGTTACAGGTCTCTTTTTAGCCCTTGAAAAACATCTTCCCCAAGATGCCTCTTTCTGTCTGACCATTCCGGATGCGCGGAATACCTCCTATATTGATAAGGCGGTGGAGATATCGGAAAAAGCCAAGGAAAAGTGCCATTCCCTCTATGATGTTTCTATTACAAAAAACATCACCTTCGGCGCGTTTATTGAAAATGGAAGCGTTATAGAGAACAGTTTTTTGCCGCACCACGAGCAAGAAAGCCTTCGAGGAATTGCCATCAAGCTAAAGGAAATAAATCCAACCGGAGCTGCGCCGATCAGCATTGGCGGACGCGATTTGGAGGCAGATGGGAAAAAGAGACTTCAGGCTTTAAATAAAACTAATCCCTTTGAAGAGATTGATTGTTATATTAGAGGACTGCTCAGCAAAACCAGAGAAGTCCTTGAGCCAATGGGAATTACGCCTATATATTTAGGCCCCCTCGCGAATTCGATAGATGTTTCGCAAGCTTTGAAAAATATATATGGGATGAAAGTTTGCGTGCCCGTCAATCTTGCCCCCCCGCATCGGCTGCTCCTTTTGCAGACTAT
>CAZFCA010000059.1:0-3237 GCA_964517415.1 uncultured Rhodospirillaceae bacterium | reverse complement strand
TGCGCAAATACGAAAAAGGCACCTTTATCTATCGCCTTGCCGGGCGGGAGCGGGAGAAATCCGCATCCTATTACACGCCGGAGGTGCTGACAAAGTGCCTTGTTAAGTATGCCCTCAAGGAGCTTCTGGAGGGCAAGACCGCTGACGAGATATTGCACTTAACCGTAATGGAACCAGCAATGGGCTCCGCCGCATTCTTGAACGAGGCTATCACCCAGCTGGCGGAAGCATACCTCGACCGCAAGCAGAAGGAAACGGGCAAGGAAGTCTCCCACGAAAAACGCTCCGAGGAACTTCAGCGCATCAAAATGTATATTGCCGACCGCAATGTCTACGGCATCGACCTAAACCCCATCGCCGTGGAGCTTGCGGAGGTATCCCTGTGGCTGAACACCATCTTCGGCGGCGGCTATGTGCCGTGGTTCAACACCCAGCTTGTCTGCGGCAACTCCCTCATCGGCGCACGGCGGCAGTGCTATCACATCTCACAGCTGCAGGCCACCGGCACCCATTGGTATGATTCCGAGCCGGAGCGCATTCCCACGGACGACAGGCGCAAGCCGAAATCACAGGTGTATCACTTCTTCGCCGGAGATACCGGCATGGCAAGCTATACGGACAAGGTCATCAAGAGCCTTGCCCCGGATAATATAAAAGCGATCAAGGAATGGAACAAGCAGTTCACAAAGCCCTTCTCCGATGATGATGTTCAAACCGCTCTGCGGCTCTCCGATGTGGTGGACAAGCTTTGGGCACAAGTGGTCGAGCTGCGCCGGGAGATTGACGAGAAGACCTCCGACCCGCTCTCCGTTTGGGGACAGCCGGAGGAGACTGTCGCGTCCCGCACCACCATCCGCGAGAAGGATATGATTTATAAAAAGCTGTATCTCTCCGAGGAGATGCGTAACGCAGGCCCGTATGCAAGGCTCAAGTTTGCCATGGACTACTGGTGCGCTCTCTGGTTTTGGCCCATCGACAAGGCCGACCTCCTGCCCACCCGCTCCGAATTTCTCTTCGATATGTCTATGATTCTTGAAGGTACGACGGATTTGGTCAAGGTGACCGATACCGTTTACGAGAAGAAGCATAGCCGGGGACAACTGTCACTGTTTCCAACTCCGATGCAGGAACTTGAATCTAAAATACTGGAAGCGTTTCAAGGCGACGGCGTGGTGGATATCCCCAAACTTTGTGAAAAGCAGCCGCGTCTTGCGACGGTGCGCGATATTGCCCAGCAGAACCACTTCATGCACTGGGAACTGGAGTTTGCCGACCTGTTTGCAGAGCGCGGCGGGTTTGATCTTATTATCGGAAACCCGCCGTGGATTAAGATGGAATGGAACGAACAGGCGGTTTTATCTGACAAGCATCCGGCGTTTGCTATCAAAGATTATAAGGCGGTGCAGACAACTCGCGCAAGAAATGAAGCCCTCCAAGATGCCAACACCAATTCACTATATTTTTTGGAATATACATCTACAACTGGGATGTTAAACTATCTAAATGCGGCTCAGAACTATTATGAGCTCAAGGGGCAACAAACTGATTTGTTTAAATGTTTTCTGCCACAAGCTTGGCGATTTTGTAGGTCCAAAGGTGTTTTAGCTTTTATTCATCCCAACGGTGTATATGAAGATGCTAATGGTGGATTACTGAGAGAACAGCTATATCCGCGATTGCGAAAACATTTCCGCTTTGAGAATGAATTGAAGTTATTTCAAGAAGTTGGGAACGCCATGAAATTCGGCTTAAATATTTATTCAAATGCTCAGTCTCTAGGCTTTGAAGCTGTTTTTAATCTTTTCCATCCTAAAACAATCGATGAATGCTATTTTTCTGCTTCCTTACCGCTTCAAGGTATAAAAGATAAAAATGATAATTGGAACGTTTTTGGTCACCCGGATAGAATTATACACATTGGAAAATCCGAAATGCTACTATTTTCCACATTATTAGATGGAACATCAAACTGGTTGCAGGCCAGATTGCCTATTCTTCATGCAAAACAATTGCTTTCGGTTCTCGAATGCTTTGCGGCACATAAGGAAACATTGGAAAAACTAAATCGCAAAGTGTTTTCAACTGTCATGTTTGAAGAAACCGGAGCTCAAGTAGATGAGATAATTATCCGCAATGTTCATTTTCCCGAAGCCGCCGCTGACACTATTTATTCTGGGCCTCATATCGGAGTTGCAAATCCTATTTATCAAACATCTCAGGAGGGCTGTAAAACACATCGTGCATTTGATAGTGTTGACTTAACAAACATTCCAGCCGAGTATGTCCAAAGGATAAACTATTCTCCAGCATGCAATATTGAAACTTTCTTGATGAGAGTGCCTATTACCCCGTGGGGTACAAAAGTGACTAGTGAGTATAGAATATGTATGAGAAAAATGCTTAATCGTAGTGGCGAAAGAACGCTTTTAGCAGCGATCGTAGCTCCTGGGACAACACATATTGATGGTATCTTTGAGATAGCCATTCAGGATGGGATTGTTTTGGAAGCCGGATATATGGCATCTTTACCTTTTGATTTCTTTGTAAAAGCATCAGGAAAAGCAAATATAAGATTTGATACGGTATCACATTTTCCCGTTTTTGAAGAGCAGAATTATTCTGGTGAAATATCATCACGTTCATTACTGTTAAATTGCTTAAACGTTCAATATCGATCCTTGTGGTCACAAACGTATAAACAGGAGTATAGTGTTCTTTCTTGGTCAAAATCCGACCCGCGTCTACGACCGTCCCGCTTCTCCTCCCTCACGCAGGAGTGGACATGGAACACGCCGCTTCGCACGGACTATGAGCGGCGGCAGGCGCTGGTGGAAATAGACGTGCTAACCGCCATGGCGCTGGGAATGACTCTCGACCAGCTTAAGACTATCTATCGCATTCAATTCCCCGTTCTGCAGCAGTACGAGGCGGACACCTGGTACGACGCCAGCGGCCGCATCGTATTCACCAACAACCGCTCCCTCACCGGCGCGGGCTACGACCGCCCAACATGGGAAAACGGCATCAAGGGCGCTCCCGGCGAAAAGAAGTTTTATCGCACCATCACCGACGATACCCAACCCGGCGGCCCCGTGGAGCGAACCATTGAATATGTAGCCCCCTTCGACCGCTGCGACCGCGAACAGGACTACGAGACCGCATGGAAGTTCTTTGAGGAGAAGTACTCATGAAGATACCATTGACAGATTATCAAAGAAGAACACCGGCGACTCCGAC
>CAZFCA010000058.1:0-3403 GCA_964517415.1 uncultured Rhodospirillaceae bacterium | reverse complement strand
CACGGGCGATATAGGATTGTTTAAAATAATCTCTGATAGCGCAATTGCCGCAGGCGTGCGCCGCATCGAAGCAGTTGTGGGCGAAGCTGCCTTGGCGTGGGTTCAATCGCAAGAAAAACTGCTTGGCGAAGCTGCGGGCGCATTGAAAGCATCACCTGCTGATTTGCCTTCGCGTATCGCTCAATTGGCCGAAGATCGAAAAAAGCTGGAACGCGACGTGGCGGATTTGCGCAAGGAGCTGGCGCTTTCGAGCGGCGCGGGTGCGACGGAAGCCCCGAAGTTCGTCAATGGCATTAATTTTATCAGCCGCATATTGACGGACGTTCCCGCGAAAGATTTGAAGCCGATGGCCGACGCCTTCAAGACGCAGGTGAAATCGGGCGTGATCGCCTTGGCGTCCAGCTTCGAAGGCAAGGTGTCGTTGGTCGTTGCCGTAACGGAGGATTTGACGAAACGCGTCAACGCCGTCGATCTTGTCAAAGCGGGCGCGGCGAAGTTGGGCGGCAAAGGCGGCGGCGGCCGTCCCGATATGGCTCAGGCGGGCGGCACGGATGCCGCAGCCATGCCGGACGCGATAAAGGCGATTGAGGAAATGCTGAAAAAACAATAAGCAAAGCTATTTAATCATAAATTCTGCAAACAATCTTTAATTACCTTCAAGATAATCTTGTATATTCAGACCATGTTTTGCCATTTTTTTTGAAGGAATTTTTAAGATGTCTGAAGCGAGGCACCTCAGTGGCTTGTTGCCGCATTTGGATTAAATTCTCCAATGCCTCAATAATCGCATTGCCTGATCTTGAGGAAGCAGGCTTACTCGCCAGACCAGTTCAGCTTTATGTTTCTGATAACTGATTACTGTTTTCTGATACCTGATCTCTGCGCTCTGCCTTCTGATGTGTTACTTCTTCATCGGCGATGGCGGCGGGGCAACGCCGTCCAAGGAAATGCTTGACGCCGGTTCGATGGCGGGCTCGGTTGATTTTGAAGTCCCTTTCGTGCCTCCGGCTTTCGGCAAAGCGATGGGATCGGAGGCCGATAATGGCAAGGATTCCATCGTGGGCAGATAGGTATTTTTAGGTTCCGCCGAAGGCTCTTTCTTTTTCTTGGAGGCTTTCGGTTTTACAGCCTTGGCTTTTTTCGGCGCGCTTTTCTTCAATGCTTGCGAGGAAACGGCGGGGCCTTCGCGCTTCGCTTCGAAACTGGTGCACCCGGTCACGCCTTCGAAATACGCGCTAAAAGCGTTGGCATCCGCATCGAAGCCGCCCACCATCACGGTGTTGGCATAGCCGGCGGGATGCTTGATCCATTTGCCGGGATTCATGAGCATGCGCCTGGTTTCGCGGTCGTATTGGCCTTTGACCTCGTACGAACCTTCGGGCGCTCTGGAATTTTTCGCCGTCGGATAAAAATCGAAAACGCCGTCGAAGTCCCTTCCCCTCAGGCTTTTGATCTTGAAGGTCGCGCCCGTATAAACGCCGTCGCAAATGTAATAGCCTTCCCATGTGCCGACGGGCGAGAAATTATCGGCGCTAACCGTTTTAAAGGACTTGGCAGACGCCTTTGCGTTCTTGGCGGGGGCGAGATCCATCGGCGCAGAGAATACGCCCACCGCACCGGGCGCCGAAGAAGCGCGCACAGGCGTGGCCGTTGCCGATGTCGTCTCGCACAAATTCAGGACAAGCCCCGTATCGCCCGTAGACCACAGGAAGACAAAATTCCTGTCTTGCCTGTCGGCGGAAAAAAGCGTGATGTCCTTGGAAAGGGATTTCAGAGCGCGCGGTGTGATGCTGTATCCCAAAAGACGCAAGCGGTCGACGGCATTGTTGAAAATCTGATTCACCCGCGCCTGTTCGGTCGCGTTCATGCGCCAGCCGTAGGATTCCATCTTGCCGCAGCTGCGGCCAAGCTCGCCGCTGGCAGCGATCATGGCCATTTGGAAATCGCGCTGTTCCGGCATAATCATCGGCCTGTCGTCGAACGCCACGCCCGTCAAAGGTGATGAAGCCGCGAGCAAGACATCGGCGGCCCGCGCTTGGGAAAGGAAACCAATACCGGCAAAGACACATAAGGCGGCCAGTAACGGCCTTACGCGGCGGACGAAGTGTTTCATCTTTTTCTCATAAGGACATGGATCCGTAGAATCATTCAATCGTATATAGACTATTTCCCGAAGACATTGAATTGAGAAATAGATTCGGGAAAACGGCAGAGAGGCGGATAACGGGAAGCGACTGCTGCCCAGCCGCGTTGCCGCTGGCTTCTTTCTGTCTTTCCGAGAGCCGGATCTTTTTGAATATGTACGATAATATGCCGAAAACGGTTTTTTTACCTTTTTTGCTTATTTTTCAAGGTCGATACTGTTAAAGTTTAACTATAATGTTAGAAAACCGTTGATGAGTCTAAGCTCCATGAAAATCCGCCTTCCCTCGACGCAGAATCCAAGGTGCAGAATCGCCCTTTTGTGGGCGTGCGTCTTCGCGCTTCTTTCGTGGGGCTATTTTTGCGGCAGCGGCGCCTATGAGACGGGGCGCACGGTGATAAAGCACGCCTTTATCCAAAACGCCACGGCTCCCGTTTTAACGCTGACGTCGAAGCCCGCCGTAGCCGAAGGCAGGCTTGTGCGCGTGTCCTACGATGCTTCGGACGAATACGGCATTACCGAAATAGCCCTGCGCGTGACTCCGCGCGATCCTCTTCCGGGCGCAACAAACGCGCCTGTGAATATCTCCCTGCCCGCTCCGCTTTCGAAAAGAATAACGCGCACCGATTTTCAGGATGTCGGCTACTACCCCTGGGCGGGACAAACGATTACGGTTCAGCTTGTCGCCACGAACGAATTGGGCAAAAAATCCAATAGCGAAAGCGTGGAGCTGACGTTGCCCGAAAGGCGTTTCCTTAATCCGGTCGCGCAAGCGTTGGTGGCCGAGCGTAAAAAGCTCCTGCAAAATCCCGATAGCGACGCCTTGCGCGAAGAAGCGGCCAATCTGATGGCCGGTTTCGCCCAACAAACGGCGGGATACAGCGGCGATCAGGTGGTCTTTATGGCGCTGAGAAGCGGCGCGGTTCGACTTGTCCTTGGCCGCGAGAAAGACGCTATTCTTTCGGTTAACGATCTTTTATGGCAAATCGCCACGCGGCTTGAGGAAAACAATCCGAAGGCCGTTCACCGAAGCGCGCGCAATTCCAACGGGACGTAGTTTTAAGGATCAGTGCGTGCGTTTATGCCGTTTGACTTCACTCGCTCTGCGCCTCGTTTGTCGGATAAATCCTCTCCTATAAGGCTTGGACAACGGCGGCGTTTCTGTTATCCCTATCCTTCCTTGGGGCCTGTAGTTCAGCGGTTAGAACGCACCGCTCATAACGGTGTTGTCGCAGGTTCGAATCCTGCCGGGCCCACCAA
>CAZFCA010000057.1:0-3403 GCA_964517415.1 uncultured Rhodospirillaceae bacterium | reverse complement strand
CAGCGGCGGCAGCGCCTTTTACTATCTCGACCGCACCTGCTTCCGGCAGGTGGAGCTTTCCCGGCCGGAGCAGGGCTTTGAGATGATCATGACCCCGTGACCCAGCGCCCGGACGGGCGTTTTTTTGTGATCTCAAAAATGAAAAGGAGGAAATTTTCATGGCAAAAAATCAGACTCAGGCAGCGGAACAGGCTTCCGCAGAGAAGGCCGCGGCGCAGTTGCCCGTCGACTATGACGTTCGTATCTTCGGCGCCAAGAGCAGCGGGACCCAGCGCGCCACCGCCAGCGTCAACATCAACGGCGCATTCGCGATCCGCGGCGTCAAGGTGCTGGAAAGCAGCAAGGGACTCTTTGTGGCAATGCCTCAGTACAAGGTCGGAAACGACTACAAGGACATCTGCTTTCCCTGCACCAGGGAATCCCGTGAGCAGTTCAACGCCGCCGTGATGAAGGCGTATGAGCAGACGCTGACCCAGACCCAACAGCAGGCGGAAACGCCTGCCCACCAGCAGACGCAGGCCATGTCCGGCCAGTCCATGTAATCCACACACAACAACATTTTAGGAGGATTTTATTTTATGAAAAAGCTCATCAATACCATCAAGACCGCCGTCACCAACGCCGCCATCGTCATGCAGAACAAGGTGCGTTCCATTGTCTCCCGCGGCTGTGCGTTCACCCGCCGCGCACTGGCGGGCAACGCCGGCGAGGGCTACATCGACACCGCCATCAAGATCCTGATTGCCGTCGTGCTGGGCGCGCTCCTGCTGTTCACTCTGTACAAGCTGTTCGGCGACACCGTCCTGCCCAAGCTGGAGCAGTCCATCAACGATATGTTCGGTTACGGCGGCGCGGTCGACCAGCTCGGTTGATCCGTGCCGCAGATGATCAGCGGCCTGTTGTTTGTCGGGTCGCTGATTTTTGCCGGCATCAACGACCTGTGCAGCAGGACGATTCCATACAGTGCGTGTATTCTTCTCACTCTGGCGGGGCTGATTTCCTTCAGCCCCGCCCATCTTTTGGGACTGCTGCTCGCCGTTCCGTTTTTCCTTGCGTCCGGCTTCGGCAGGGGCGGCGCTGGCGACACTATGCTCATTGCCGCCGCCGGCCTGTCGCTGGGACTGTATCCGGGGCTTATGGGTTTGGCAGCCGCGTTGCTTCTTTTTCTGCTGTTCGCGCTAACCGACAGGCTTGTCCGTAAAGCGCAAAAACGGGCGCTTCCGAAAAGCTACCCGCTGGCTCCGTTTCTCGCGGTCGGCTTCATCGCCGCATATTTCATGATTTAGGAGGTTCTACTCTATGAGTATTTTCAAAAACCGAACCGTTATCGGCGTCATCTGTATTTTGCTGGCGCTGGTGATCTGCTTCGGGATTACGCCGCTTTTCAATAAAAGCATCAGCCAGAAAACCGAGATCGTCCGGGTGGCAAAGGCTGTCAGCGCCGGCGATCAGGTCACGGCGGATATGGTGCAGACCGTGGAGGTCGGGTCCTACAACCTGCCCGCCGACGTGTACCACGACGCCGCGTCCGTAGTGGGCAAATACGCCGTGGCCGACCTTGCCGCTGGCGATTACATTCTCCCGTCCAAGCTCTCCGACGCGCCCGCCGCCGAAAATTCCTATCTCTACAATCTGGACGGAACCAAGCAGGCCATGTCGGTGACCATCAAGTCCTTCGCTACCGGCCTCTCCGGCAAGCTGAAATCCGGGGACATTGTATCCGTCCTTGTGGCGGACTATCAGGAAACCGGCAAAACCGTCACGCCGCCCGAGCTTCAGTATGTGGAGATCATCAGTGTGACGGCCTCCACCGGCTATGACGCAAACACCGGCGAAGCGACCGCGGAGGACGAAAAGGAGCTGCCCTCCACCGTCACCGTACTGGTGCGCCCCGAGCAGGCGCAGGTGCTGGCTGGACTGGAGCAGGACGCGAAGATCCACCTGACGCTGATCTACCGAGGCACGCAGGACAACGCCCAGAAGTTCATCGACACACAGGACGCGCTGATCGAGCAGCTCTATCCTGATCCGGAGGCAACGGAAGAAACTCCCGAAAGCGAGGCAGCCGATCCCGCCGATGCGGCCGCTCCGGAAAGTGAGGCGGCAACGGACGATGAACTTTAAGAAAAGCAGCATCTTTCGGCGCGGTGCGGAGGACGAGCCGGAGCAGGAGCCCGAAAGCGGCGGGATACTCGCCGTCTGGGGTTCTCCCGGCAGCGGGAAAAGCATCACGGCGGTGAAGCTGGCAAAGGCATTGGCCGACAGAAAGAAAAATGTAGTCCTGCTGCTCTGCGATATGACCGCGCCCATGCTGCCCTGCGTCTGCCCAGCCTCGGAACTGGACTGTGAGCAGTCCCTGGGCGGTGTTCTCGCGGTGCCGCATATCAGCGACGCCCTCATCAAAAATCACTGCGTCACCCATAAACGGATGTCGTATCTGACCTTACTCGGCATGAAAAAGGGCGAAAGCGAGTACACCTACCCGCCCTATACCGAGCAGCAGGCAACGGAGCTGCTGGATGGGCTGCGGACGCTGGCGCCCTATGTTGTCGTGGACTGCGGCAGTTACATTGCCAACGACATTCTCTCCGCCGTGGCGCTGATGGAGTCGGACAGCGTTCTGCGCCTGGCCAACTGCGACCTGAAATCCGTCAGCTATTTTTCAAGCCAGCTCCCGCTTCTGAAGGATACAAGATGGGACGCGGACAAGCAGTACAAGGTGGCGAGCAACGTAAAACCCCAGCAGGCCGCCGAGCACATCGGCAAGGTACTGGGGAGCGTGGCATTCAAGCTGCCGTATTCGCAGGAGCTGGAGGAACAGTATCTTGCGGGGACGCTGCTCTCCGACCTCACTATGAAGGACAGCCGCCCATATAGAAAAGAGCTGGATCGGATTTTGAAGGATGTGTTCGGATGTTAGGGCAGAAACGCAATGCCTCCCTGTTTTCCGCGCCGGAGGTGCCGAAACTTCCCGCACAGGAAGAATATACTGAGCCAATCCCGGACAAAGTGTCGGAGCCAATCCCTGAGTCCTGCAATAATGCCATCACGCCCGAAAAAGATGCACCCCCGGCCGAGGTGAACGCCATCGTGACTGGCCGGGCGCATTCTTTGTTTTTCACACCGGAGGATGATTCCCGTGATTTTCCCGATGTGTGCCGGGAGGTACAGGGCTATATCGCCGCTAACTATTCCAGCTTGATGACGGGCAGCGCCGACAGTCGGGAACAGATCAAGCGGTACGCCGCAAAATATATTCAGGACAAGCGCATCGCAGTCAAGGGCATGACGCCGGACGAGCTGGTGGACGCTATCTATGCGGAAATGGCTGAATACGGGTTTCTGACCAAATACATCTTCGGCAAGGGCATCGAGGAAATCGACATCAACTCCTGGCGGGATG
>CAZFCA010000056.1:0-3551 GCA_964517415.1 uncultured Rhodospirillaceae bacterium | reverse complement strand
AGTCCCATAATCACTTCCCATGGAATTTCGTTTAAATCTTTTGTCCGTTGAAACCGGCGCGCGGCGCATGCGGGAAGCCATGATCACCCCTCTATGAATGACGAGGAGGAGAGATTTATCCCACCACAATAATTTGTCAAGGGTTTTTTCCCATGCTTTTGGCGCGGGCTAAGAGCGCGTTTCGGTCAAGCGCGAAATCCGCCTCTCGCCAGATTTCTTCCAGCTTTCTCAATATGTTGCCCATTTCCGGCCCGGCCGTCTTACCTAAAGGGATCAAATCCTTTCCCGATAATGGAAAGATGGGATTATCCCATTTTTCCGCAATCTTCTGCGGCTCTTTTATGTCGCCCTCGACCAAAAGCAAGGCGGCGCGCGTGTTTGTCTCGCCATAGTCATAGAGGGCGGCGCGAACGGCCTTGGCGCAAAGATCGCGGCTTAGCTGCCGCGGCAATTCCGCAAGAACCCCCAGCTTTTCCGCATCCTTATTCGAGAGCTTCAGACGCCGCGCAACGGCACAAGCAACTTTCGCTTCCCGCGGCAAAATCGCCGCAAACCGCGTCAGAGGATCGGCGATAACCGCATAAGTCTTTTCGTTCTTCAACAAGGCTTGAAGGCGCGTTAAATCCGTCATTTCCGGAAGAAAATGCTGTTCCATGCCGCATTCGCGCATCAGGGCCAGCGCAGGCAATGGATCTGGCGCTTCTAATAATTTCAAAAATTCGCGCGCCACCCGCTCTACAGACAGCGTCGTGATAAGCGGCGCGAATTCAAGGCATGCCGCCACCGCTTCGGCGTCCGCTTTGCCTTGTCCGAGGCTGGCATAAAACCGAAAAAATCGCAGCACGCGAAGAACGTCCTCCTGAATGCGCTGCCGCGCATTGCCGATGAACCGTACCCGGCCCGCGCGGGCGTCCTCGGCGCCGCCGAAATAGTCGTATAAATTGCCTTCCGCATCGACATAAAGAGCGTTCATCGTGAAATCGCGCCGCGCGGCATCGGCCTGCCAGTCATCCGTATATTCCACCCGCGCGTGACGGCCGAAGGTTTCCACATCGCGCCGCAATGTCGTTATTTCATAGCCCACGCGTTCCACGACGGCCGTGATCGTCCCATGCAAAAGGCCGGTCGGAACGGCCTTAATGCGGTGCCGAGAGAGAACGGCCATAACGTTCTCCGGCGACAGGGGCGTAGCCAGATCGATATCCCCGGCCGCGCGGCCAAGCAAGACGTCGCGCACCGCGCCGCCGACAGCGCGCGCGCCGCCCAGCACCCGCATGATGCTCAATACTGGGGGTGATAAAATCTTGTTCTGTTGTTCTTTGCTCAGCGCGCGCATAGAGCGCATTGTTGCAAGCTACGGAAAAAATGCAAGCCCGCGCGCAAAAGGGCAACAAAAAAGCCGAGCCCTTAAGCCTCGGCCTTCCGTTGACGTGAAGAAGTCCTGCCGAGCGGACCCCTTGCTTTCAGACGCCTATTCGGGCTGACGAGGGGGACGGGCTCCTCGCAACCGCTCGTGACCCATAACGAGTCGCGTCAAACGCGGGTTGGTATTACGCGCTTGCCTTAACGTCGTAGTCCGTCTTTTCGGTAATACGCGCCTTCTTGCCGCGCAGCGCGCGCAAGTAATACAGCTTCGCGCGGCGAACCGCGCCGCGACGCACAAGCGCGACCGAGTCGATGCGCGGGCTGTAAAGCGGGAACACGCGCTCGACACCTTCGCCATAGCTGATTTTGCGAACGGTAAAGGAGGAATTCAGCCCCGCATTGCGGCGCGCGATGCAAACGCCTTTATAGGCCTGAATACGTTCGCGCGTGCCTTCGACAACCTTCACGTTGACGATAACGGTGTCGCCGATGCCGAATTCGGCAACCTTTGCGGTCTCTTTCAGCTTTTCGACCTGCTGCGCTTCGATTTTTTGTAACAAGTTCATTTCTTCTCTCCTCTTTGACTTCTTAGATACTTTTCATACATGTCCGGACGGCGCGTTTTCGTGATCTTTTCCGCTTCCGCGCGCCGCCAAGCCTTGACCTTTTCGTGATGCCCTGAGATCAGCGCCTCCGGCACCCTTGCGCCCCTCCATTCCGAAGGGCGCGTATAATGCGGGTATTCTAACAAGCCCGCTTCGAAACTCTCTTCCTCCGTCGCCGCCTCGTTGCCCAATACGTGCGGCAAAAGACGCACGCACGCTTCGATCAAAGCCATCGCCGCAATCTCGCCTCCTGCAAGAACGAAATCGCCGAGGCTGATTTCCTCCAGCCCTTGCGCGTCGATGACGCGCTGATCGACCCCTTCGTAGCGCCCGCACACCAGAAGCAACGACGGCTCGGCCGCCAATTCCTTCACAAGCGACTGATCCATCATGCGCCCGCGGGGCGAAAGATAGATCTTCCGGCTCGCCTTGCCAAATTTGGCCTCGGCGCCTTCGATGGCCGCGTCCAAAACATCCGGCCGCATCACCATCCCCGACCCGCCGCCGTAGGGCGCATCATCGACAGAGGCGTGCTTATCGCTCGCAAATGAGCGAATGTCCAGTGTTTCAAGCGACCAAAGCCCCTCTTTTAACGCTTTTCCGGGCAAAGAAGCCCCTAAAGGCCCGGGAAACATGTCTGGAAAAAGGGTTAAAACGATGGTTTTCACGGCGCTGGTTCCGCATATAAAAGGCCTTGCGTGCGCTGATCGTAAACCCTTTCTCCAGGCCTGAGAAAGAAAAGGTCTCCTCGAGGAGGAACGCGCACGCCGGCGCAGCCCGTTTCGTTACTGCCTAATCTTGACCTCATTTCTCGAGGCGCAACAACCTCGCCGAAATAGAACGCGGGCATTTCCTCTGTTTTTACATAATATACGCCGTGGCAAAGCGCGCCTCTTTCAATAGTCATGGCTCTAAACGAATGAACGGGAACGTCCGATAGGGATTTCTTGAAAATATCGTGAGCCGTTGAGACGGGGTCCTGCCCAGCCGTCAGGGAGATCGTGGACGTTGCGTGTGTTTTTTGCTGTTCTACGATGAGATGCCGCAGGGTTTCGACATTCTTCGCATCTAATTTTGAAAATTGAAAATTGATCATTTTATGCTCCTTCCTGAAATCCATCCCTCGGGCGCTGTTATAGCGAGCACCCCTTCTTCCAAATCAATCTTGGGGACAAAAGCATCCCGAAACGGCAACATAAAGCTGTCTTTCGATGAAGCGCCGATTTCCAAGAACGGCCCGCCGCCATGATCGAAAACGCCCCTAACCTTGCCGTATTCCTTTCCGCTTTCGTCCACGGCGCGAAGACCGATCAAATCGGCTTCGTAGTATTCCCCTTTGCGCGTTTGAGGCAGCAGTTCATGCGGAATATAAATCTTATCCCCCCGCAAGCTATCCGCCGCCTCTTTGTCCTTTACGCCATCCACGTTCACAAGAAACATATCGCGGATGGTCGATTTCGGCGTCATTTTGAAAGCGCGTTTGCCCGTCTCGTCCAGCAAAGGCGCGTATCCGAAAATCGCCTCCGGATCTTCCGTAAAACTGCGCAGGCGAACCAATCCCCGAACGCCGTGCGCGCCCGC
>CAZFCA010000055.1:0-3552 GCA_964517415.1 uncultured Rhodospirillaceae bacterium | reverse complement strand
ATGCGGACGCTTCAAAGGCTTGAACGCTATTTCACAATTTCACAGTTGTCCAAGCCATATTCAATAAAGAGCGCAACCAGTTCATTCCGACTTCTGCCGGTCTGAGCGGCGATCTCGTCCATGCGTGAGCAGAGATCCTCTTTAATCCGGATTGAAAAGGTCTTATACCCATCCTCGCCCTTTGGGTTTCTCGGCGTAATGGAGAGTTTATTATTCGCCATACTATATCACCTCTAACATGATTGTATCGTTGACCGAGGTTCTGATATATGTTATAATTTATGTTAGAATTTGCAGAAGGATGACGAATATGCAGAGCAACGATTTTGAAAAGGCGTTCGGTGATTTTCTGGATCGCCGTGAATACGACCAGGCGGAGAATGCGCTGTTCGCCATGGTGCGCATAGCATTCCTCGCCGGATGGAAAGCCGCGGGCGGTGATCCGCCCCAGCCGCAGAAGATATTTCAGATCATGCACAAGGAGAGCATCTCAGAAGACGCCATAGAAACCGATATCAAAGAATAAATAGAAACACACGCAAGGGGCCGTTTTTCCGAAAGGGACAACGGCCCCTTCTTTTTTATGCCCTTTTTCGGGAAAACGCCCCGGAAAAGGAGGCAGATATGCTTAAAAGCGAGCTTGCGGGATACATGGAAATCTTCCATTGCGGCGAGCAGTACGCGGCTGTCAGTCGAGAGCTGGAAACGGCGTTCGGCATCAAGGGTGCGGAGCTGCGCGCCCTCATCAACACACTGCGCCGGGAGGGCGTGCCGATCTGCAGCAACGCAAAGGGCTATTTTTATGCGGAAACGGACGCGGAGCTGCTCCAAACCATCGGGCATATGTCCAGCCGCATCGCCGGGATCAGCGGCGCAATCCGCGGACTGAAAAAGGCGCGCGCCCGATTTGACACGGGTCAGACAGCCCTGCCGCTGGATGGAGGTGATGACCTCTGAACAGCTTCATGAGCTGGATCGGCGGAAAAAAGGCACTGCGGGATACCATTCTACCCATGTTCCCGCTGTACTACGAGCGCTACATAGAGGTGTTCGGCGGCGGTGGCTGGATACTCTTTGCCAAGCCGCCCGGCAACGATTTTGAGGTCTACAACGACTTCAACGGGCTGCTGGTCAACCTCTACCGCTGCGTGCGGGATAAGCCGCGGGAGCTGATGGAGCAGCTTCAATATGTTCTCAATTCCAGAGAGGACTTTGAACTGGTCAGGGACAATCTGGCCCGCGACAGCCCCGCTTCGGATGTGCAGAAGGCGGCGTGGTTTTATCAGCTCATCCGGTTTAGCTACGCCAGCTCACTGGACAGCTTCGGGAGCCAGCCCCACGATATGCGGGCGAACTTTCCTCTTATCGAGCAGGCCCACCGGCGCTTGGCGAAGGTGGTGGTAGAAAATAAGGACTTTGAAAAGCTCATCCGGCAGTACGACCGCCCGGTGAGCTTTTTCTATTGCGATCCGCCCTATCATGCCACCGAAAGCTACTACAAAAATGTGGGCGAGGACGGTTTTACCGAAAAGGATCACATCCGCCTGCGGGACACGCTGATGAAGATCGAGGGCAAATTCCTGCTCTCATATAACGATGACGAATTCATTCGGGAGCTGTACGACGCGCCCGGAATTCAGCTCCTGTCCACCACCCGCATCAACAATATCAAGCAGCGATACGACCCAAACAGCCAGTTCGCAGAGCTGCTTATCGGCAACTACGATCTGAGCGAGCGCGCCAAACGCGAACCCAGTCAGATGACGCTCTTTGACTACGGACGCCATACAGAAAATGATTTTATGGAGGATTCACTATGAAAAGCAATCAGAACAACACGAAAAAATCCGATTTCAGCATGACCATCCCCTCGCAGCTTCTGGAGGACGCGGGAATCGCCGGAGTGAAGTGTGCGGAGCTGCACCGGCTCCGGCACTGCGTCGCCGTCCTTCAGGGGAAGATGACCGCGCAGGAGATGCTCGAGGCCATCGAATCCCTCTCCAAACTGACGGAATTCCTGACGGTAGAGCTTGCCAAAGCCTGCGGGATCTGCGACGGCTGCGGCGCCTGCGCCGATGACTTGGACGAGATCAAGGTTCCGCCCGAGCTTCTGGATGAGGCAGGCATTTCCCGCGACGCAAGACTGGAGGCTTACGTCGATCAGGACAACGGTCTGATTCTCGTCGGCTCCGCCGATTGCGATCACGACCTCTCCGATGTGCCCGACGATCTGCTTCAGGTACTGGTCGCGGCGGGCGTCTGCGTCGGCAGACTGGAGGAACATCTGGCGGAGGACGACATCGTCTATGGAGAATGATACCTATCTCTATCCCCAATCCGTCGTCTACGCCCGAGAGCATCAAGAACTCCCGCTGTGGCGGGAGAGCTGGAAAGCGAACGTGGCCTGCAAAAACGCCATTGAGGAAGCCATCCGCCGCGACTTTGACGGGATGTATCTGAAGGAGAGCTGCGCCCAGAGCGTCATTGCCGAGTTCGGCTACAAACGGGTGAACCTCGTGCTGGCCAACACGCTGCAGGAAAAGAGCGATGACGGCCGGTTTTCCCGAGGGAACAAGGCGTGGGCGGAGAAAACCTTCATCCAGCCCGACCAAGCGCACAACTATACATTTGCGGTGGATTCCCACCCCGCCGTGCTGGACGGCTTTGTGGACGAATACCGCCGTGCGGTTGAAGCCCTCGGCCTGTTCAGCGGCAGGCAGTGCGAAGCGGATTCCGCCGAGCTGGACTACACCGGCCGGGTGCTGGTGCTGTCCCCGGACATTTTGAAGGAGGAATGCTGGCGGCCGGAGGATCAGCTCTGGTACGCCCACGACGGTTTTGGCTGCGGCCCAAATGCCAGAGGTCGCTCCATCCGCTGCACCTGCCTCGGCGACGGAGAGCAGACACGCTGGAACCGGCACGATTTCATCGGCGCGCTCAGGGACGAGTGTATGCCCGATTGGGCGCGGGAAAAGCTGACGACGCTGACCGGGCAGGGCGCGCCCGAGATCGGAGGCATGACCATGGAGTAAGGAGGTGACCGCCGTGGCAGGCATTGAACAAAGGAACGGCTGCGTCTGGTACTACGGCAACCCGGCCGGATACATTGACCGGGATTGTGCCGTTATGGACGCCATATTCCAAAACGACGAGCTGGAGCGCTGGCTCCAAAAAAATCATCTGTCGCCCAGATGGACGGACGGCGTCTACGAAAGGCTCTCCAGCGGCGGCGTTCCGCTGCCTGCGGACGAAACCGCGCCGGCGATCCTGAAAAACTGCCGTATCTGGCAGCTCCGGCCCGGCGCGGCTGTATGGAAGGATATTGTCAGCTTTGGGAAGCCCCTGCCGGAACCGGCGCTGGAGGATTACGCCATCGTCTATGACGGGCAGCTTAACAGCAACGATTTGGAGGCGATCTATGATAAGTTCACCGAGCGCAGACCGCCAGGCTTTTCCGGGCATCCGATGTCGGTCTCCGACCTTGTGGAGCTTTACGACAGCGGCGGCAGCGCCTTTTACTATCTCGACCGCACCTGCTTCCGGCAGGTGGAG
>CAZFCA010000054.1:1409-4053 GCA_964517415.1 uncultured Rhodospirillaceae bacterium | reverse complement strand
AAAGAACTTGCAAAAAAGGCGTATCCATGACAACTATATTCGAACTAAATTTTTCGGAGGATTCCAACGTGAGCACCAAATCCAAAAAACTTAAAGATGCGTTTCTGTTCGCCTCTCTTTTAACTTTAGGTGTTTCTCTTTCAACCATCGCTCTCGCTGAAGAGGAAGAAGTAAACGATACAACGCTTACCGAGACATCGGTCACCGTTATGGGATCGCAGCAAGCGTTTCACACGACGCTCGCCGTTAATTCCGTTTTTGACCGTCTGGCCTCGCTCGATGGCGTCGCGGATTTTGGAAGAACCGGTATTGCTTCCGGAGAAATCACGCAGAATTTTAGCGTATGGGCTAATCCATTTTACTCCCATGTTCTCGATTCGAACGTATCGACCGGATACAACGGCAACACATATGGCGCGTTCTTCGGCGGTGACTACAAGGTAACCCCTGCAATAACGGCCGGCCTGATGCTGGGCGTTGACAACACGCATATCAACAGCAAGGTCAATGGGGGCGGAGCTGACACAACCGGCGTGACGGTAGCGCCTTATCTTCGTTATAAAATCAGTAAAAACTACAGCGCGGACGGCACGTTCGGCTACACGACCAGTGATAGCGACAACGAGCGTTTTGCGCTCGGCTCGCGCATTACCGGAACAAGCGATACGAGCCGTTTGTTCGGTTCTGTCGGCATTAACGGAAGTTTCTGGCAAGACCGCTGGAATTTCGTCCCCCGTATTGGAACCACTATCGCCAGCGATCACCGCGACGCATCAACCGAAAGCGACGGCACCTCTATCGCCAAGCAGGACACGTCGTTTGGACAGGCTCAAGTTGGCCTGAAAACCAGTTACTATCTCAAAAAGGTGGCTCCGTGGATCAGCATGACCTACGCCTATGATTACGATCGCAAATTGGCGGCCGTTGCAACATCTCAGGTCAAGCCAAAGAACGACCGCGACCAACTTATACTTGGCATCGGCGCCACGGTTTTCGGCTATGGATCTGTCACGGGCGACCTAAGCGTCAAACAAAGTGTGCTCAAGGAAAAGTACGACAACACGTCCGTCGGCTTTACCGTAAGCGCGGCTTTTTGATAATAAGAAATGCCTAAAAAGGGAGGGCAACGCGCCGTTGCCCTCCCTTTTTTTTACGCTGCGCAGGGACGCTACGGCCTCAAGATGGACGGCGTTAAAGCCGATTTCTTAACATAACCAGCCAGACGACGGCCAAACATGGCGCGGCACCATCCCCCCTTGTCGCAAGAAACCTCGATCAGGCTATCCTTGGGGAGATTGTTCAGGACGGGCGCCGTTTCCTTTGGCGAACTATGGACGTCAACAGAGTTGCGGGTCATATAGAACGCGGGCTTTAAACCAAAGCGACGCATCAGATACGCCGAGCGGATAACAGGATCGCCGTAATCATACCACGCGGCGGCCGCTAAATCCTTGTCGGCCTTCTTTCTGTCGCCAATGCCTTTATAACCCAAACCCCTGTATAAATACGCTTGCGCGTGTTCCGGATGCCTGGCAAGAACACCGTCCAGAACATTCTTGGCGTCCGCCAGCTTTTTACGCGCCAGCAAGGCGCGCGCCAGCCCGACGGCGTACTCGGGATCGTCACCGCTTTTGACGGCTAGCCTGAAGGCCCCCTCGGCCTTTTCCTCTTGCCCCAAAGCCATAAGATTCATCCCCCGCGCATAGTGGGCGTCCGCCGCATTATCAATTTTTAATGCGCGATCAATCGACGCCAAGGCTTCTTTATGTTTGCCCATGCTGCGAAGGGCTTCCCCTCGGTTAATCAGCGCCTTTCCGTTGTGGGGATCCAAGTCCAAAGCCTTGTCAAAAGCCTTGACGGCCAGATCAGGGCGCCCAACGCCCATAAAGACTGTTCCTTTATTATAATAGGTCTTGGCGCGAGCATCCGTTTGTAGATCGCTACTGCTTAAGGCCGCATCGAACAATGCAATTGCCTCATCGGTCTGTCCCCTGCGAGCAAAATCCAGCCCGCGTTTCGCATCGTCGATTCCGCCTGCCATCAATGGCGTTGCGCAGAAAAGAGAAAGAGCAGAACAAGAAATAAGCATCCAATATTTCATGGCAAGCCCCTATTAATAAGAAACGAGAGGTTGCGTTGCATAGGATGAACCATATCCGCCGCCCGAACCATAAGTGGTCGATGTTTTAGCTTTTTTGGAAGAGCCTTCGTTTTTCTTGCGAAGAGCGTCCTCGACCTTGCTGACCGTAGGATCAATTGCAGCTCCAGCCATTTCCTGACTGACCGTCTGGCCTGTTTTTATGACCATATAAGAGATCCCCTTTGCGCCCATCTCGGCGATTTGCTTGGTGGTCAGTTTGTCAAAAGCGACTTGTGAGAGAACGGCAACGCGGTTCGTCATAGCGCTTGTCCCCCCCGTCGCTTTGTTGCCGATATAGGAAATCGTTCCCTTGACCCCGCCGTTTACGGCGGCGATCTTCAAGGCATCCGCCATGGAAGTTCCCTTGGCAAGCTCCTCGCCCAAGGCTTCCGCAAATCCGCGACCAATGGACAAGGACACATCCGCTCCGTCCATCCCCGGCACGAACCCGATAACCGTTTGCGTAACCTGACCCGCCAGATTGGCGGTTTCAAGAACGGTCAA
>CAZFCA010000054.1:0-1309 GCA_964517415.1 uncultured Rhodospirillaceae bacterium | reverse complement strand
GCCTCATCTCTGGAACCGACGACTTCATGCGGCAGCTTCCTTACTTTTATGTAATCGCGCTCCATCGTGTAGAGCTCGTTCGCCATAGCCTGCGTTAGTTTTTCAAGTTCATGGATGCGTTTTGCCCTATCGGCGGGGCTCATTTTGTCGGAAGACGCCGTTCGGTCGGACGGAAAAGCGGAAACCTCATTAGGTGGCAATTCAACGGCTTGTGGGACAGAGGGCACCGTCGGGACCGGAATCATGGGTTGTGGTATCGACGGAGTCGGAATATCATGAAATTCGTGATGATAATCCTGAGCGAAAGATGGTCCGCAGAAGGCAAAAACCGCAGCAAAAGCAAAAAGGACGATTTTCTTTTTAAACATCAGCCCATCCATGAAAGATTCACACAGGTTCTTATTTATAATTTATACATGTCCTTTCGTTTTAAGCAAAGATTCTTCCTTCTTCTGGCTGTTTTGCTTTCCGCCTGCGCTTCCGACCCGCTTTCGATGAAGGGAACCGAGACGCTGCACAGGGAGGAATTAGAAGCCGGAGCTTTTCGCCTGACAACTTTAAGTCGTATGACGCTCCCCAATGCCCCTGTCGTAATATATATCGAGGGAGATGGACACGCATGGATTAACCGTTCAACCCCGTCGTCGGACCCCACGCCCCGCAAAGCCGTCGGCTTGCAACTAGCCTTGCTGGATGCGTCGCCCAACGTCGTTTATCTGGCTCGGCCATGCCAATTCACCGCAAATGATCCCCATTGCGAGCCAGATTACTGGACGCACAAGCGCTTTTCGCCGGCAGTTGTCCAGTCGATGAACGAGGCTATCGACCATTTCGTACCGCCGGGGCAAGGCGTCCATCTTGTCGGTTATTCCGGCGGCGGAGCCATTGCGGTTCTTATTACGGTGCAACGGAGCGACGTCCTTTCGTTGCGAACCATAGCGGGAAATCTTGATACCGAGGGGCTTAACGCGTTTCATCAGGTCTCCCCGATGCCGGAATCGCTCAACCCTGTCGACTTTGCCTATCGTACAAGATTAATTCCGCAAATCCATTGGTACGGCGAAAAAGACGATGTTGTCCCCGCATTTGTTGCAAAGAATTACGTTCAATCCATTGGCAAGCGGAGTTGCGCTCTCATTTTCGAAGCCAAAGATGCCTCCCACGAAAAGGGGTGGACAGATGTATGGCAAAAAGCCTTACGAATGAAGTGGCCGCCCTGTTTCTAACTCAAATTACATGGGCTGTGTTGAAATACTAGGATCTAATAACTCCGCGATATAACACAATTGTTCCTTTATCTGGCGTGCCG
>CAZFCA010000053.1:0-4566 GCA_964517415.1 uncultured Rhodospirillaceae bacterium | reverse complement strand
GAAAAATTTAGTTCGAATATAGTTGTCATGGATACGCCTTTTTTGCAAGTTCTTTCCTGAATTCAATTATTGTCGGCAATCAAAGAAAAGAGAACTATAAGATTGATGTGCCGAATGCCTCGACTTTGTTTTCTTGGTCATACCGTAAGTTTTTTAGCAGGGGGGAGCAGTTGTTTCCTGATCTTAACTTCGATCCTGAGCTACAGCGGCAATTGGCGGTTATCAATCCCTGGCAAAGATTAGGTGGCGCATAGAGTGCCGTACAGAACAACCCGTGTCGCGATTTTTACTCTTTTCGCATCTGCGCATCCGTCCTGTGCGGGGCAATGCCCTCCGTATGTCGAACCCGAAATCGCGGTGACGACATCCATGGCCGAGCCGCGCATTGTGAAATATCTCTCCCTGAACGAGCTTAAAGCCCTTCGCGAAGCGGAGGATCCGCCGGAATACCGCATCGGAGGCTTGACCAAAATGCGCCACGTTATTGCCGGAAAGGGCGTGATTAGTTTCGCGCTTTTGGCCGATCATACGGTTTGCGCTCAAATTGCGAAATACAACTTCGACGTCGCTATTTCCGAAGTCACCATTTATGTGGCGCGGGAATTCACCGCATCGAGATGCAGTTTTAACGCCGTTTTCGAACACGAAATGAAGCATGTGAACGAAGCGAAGTCTTTTTTGCAGCAGTTTACCGAAAAGGTGTCGACGCACGTGAAAGACTATTTTCGGCAAAGGGGCGTCGCGCAAGCGCGAAGCGAGGAAGAAGCCAGAGAAAACATCGAATCCAACTATGACAAGCTCAACGCCTATCTGAAAAATCTTGGGAACGAGATTTTAAGGAATACAGTCGATACGCCCGAAGAAATTAATCGCGTCGCCGCCACTTGCGATGGCGAAACCAGGCGCATATTTGAAGAACAGACGTCAGAAGGCAAGTAATGGGGATCCTTCACTTCGTTCAAAATCATTTTTCCAACCCGGGCTCCACGGCCTGCCGCCGTTGTCTTCGCGGGAATAGTCAATCCGCGCCGCGCCATTTTCAAAAAATACTGCATGCGCGCCATGCTTGCGCAAAGCCTGCGCGTCGATAACAGTGGCCTTCCCGCATTTGCCCACATCAAAAGGCGCGACAACAATTGAAGCTCCTCCGCATCCTTCCTGCATGGCCGATTCCGCCTTCGGAAAAAACACGCTTTGCAATCCATTGTGATAAACGCATCCCTTATCGTCGCACCGCATGCGGCTGTCGCTCTCAGGCAATATCTTGGCGTCCACCAGTTCGGCATTGCCCGACCGCTGCCGCCATTGCTCAAGCGTAAATCTGTTGCGCTTCGTGCTTGCAACAGCCAGCCGCCCGTCCTCCAGCATGGCCGCCCATTGCTTGCCGTCGGGCGCGACGTATACATCGGGCGCGCGCGTGTAAAGCGGATATAGCATAGCGAGGCCGATAGGCAGCCACCCCCAATGCCGAACTTTGCCGCGCCATAAGCAAAGCCAAAAACCGCCAAGCACAATCGCAATTAAAGCCGCAGACGGCATCGCGGGCATATAAAGAACCGCCTTCGGCCATGCGGCAACCGTCGTCGCGATGCGTATGGTCAACGCATTGCCAAGCCCAGCCATGTCGATGAAGAAACCGTCCCATCCCATTGGGGCTGCAATAAAAGCCAAAATCGTAAAAGGCATGACCCAAAAGCTCGTGAGTGGAATGGCGAGGATATTCGAAAACAGGCCATAGAGGTTGAAAGTCTGGAAATGGAAAATCGTGAAAGGCGTCGTCGCCGCCGTGGCGATCACGGATGCGCGCGCAATGTTTCCGGCATGAAGAAAAAGAGGCCGCAAGCCGTCCGGCATATATAAGGAAAGCCCGCCCTCTTTTGAATCCTCAAAAATCCGCGCGGCGGCCACAAGGCAAAATACCGCCGCAAACGACATCTGGAAACTCGCGCCTATGCTAGCCGAAGGCGCAAAGAGCATCGATAAAAACGCTGAAATCATTACAAGCCGCAAGGGGTGGCTCAAACGGTCCACAAGGATGGCAAGCATGGCAAGCCCCACCATCACCATCGAGCGCATCGTGGCGGCGGGAGAGCCGACAAGAAAAGTATAGCCAAGCGCGGAAAATACGGCGGCGAGGGAAGCCCACTTTTTAATGGGATACCGCAAAGCCAAAAAAGGGATCAGAGCCAGCAGCGCGCGCAAAGGAAAATAAATAAGCAACGCCATAACGGTGACGTTCGCGCCGGAAGTCGCCAGCAAGTGGATAAGCCCCGCCGTTCGCAAAGCATCCATGACGGGGGACGATATTCCCGTCTGTTCGCCGTTCAGACGCGCCGCGGTAATGGCGGCGACGTCGCTTGGCAGGCGGTCGTAGGCATGGCGGGATATCGTTTTCCGTGTGCGCTCCAAAGCCAAATTGAAACGCTCGCTAAGCGAATAGTCTTGAGGCGCGGGATTAAGAACGGCAATTTTATCGCGGCTCCAGCCGACGCCGCCCAAATGATTATAATAAGCCTGCCTGCGGAAATCATGGGCTTTTGGCGCGACCGGCTCGCTCACAGGATAAACCTTGCCGACAAAAGTGATTTCCGCTCCGGTCGGCGGCGCGTCGTCCAGCGTCAGCTCATTAAATTTGATGCGAATTTTTTCAAGCGAATTGTTGGCCACGGTTTCCATACGCGGATGCAACAGCGTGATGCGCAAAGCATCGGGCATGATATCGGCGGCATAAACGCGGCCTGTTATCCGCTGTATCGGCATTTCGCTGTCCAGCATCGGGCGCTGGTCGATACGCGCTTCGATCTGCGCCGCCGAAAACCCCATCGAGGCCAAAAACAAAACGTATAAAACGACAGCCATGCCCCAAGAACGCCGCGAAAAAGCATAAGCGAGCGCCCCTAAAAGGGGTGTCAGAATCATTAAATATAAAGGCGGTTCTTTGGCTAATGAGAAATAAAAAACAATTCCCACGGCCATGGCCAAAGGCTGCCAATAAGCGAAACGCGCGCGCTCCCGCTTAAATATTCTTTGTATATCGAGTAAGGGGTTCACTGAAGCGAAAGAAAGCATTAGAGTGCAAACGGCTTTACAATGAAAAAGGCGTCATCCCCGCGAAAGCGGGGAATCCATCTTTTTGCATTTCAAACTACTACATTTAGGTAATTCCATGTCTGTTGTCACCCGTTTTGCGCCGAGCCCCACCGGATACCTCCATATAGGCGGAGCCCGCACGGCCTTATTCTGCTGGCTTTTCGCTCGCCATCATGGGGGCAAGTTTCTTTTGCGCGTGGAGGACACCGACCGCGCGCGTTCCACGCCGGAATCCATCGAAACGATTCTCGATGGCATGACATGGCTTGGTCTCGACTGGGACAACAAGGACTACAAAGGCCGATGCTATTATTCGCAGTACGAACAGCGCGAAAGGCATGCCGAAGTCGCGCGGCAAATGGTGGCTAGCGGCGCGGCCTATTATTGCTACGCCACGCCCGAGGAACTGGAAGCCATGCGCGCCGAGCAAAAGGCGAAGGGCTTGCCCATGCGCTACGACGGCCGTTGGCGCGACCGGCCTGCCAGCGATGCGCCGAAAGGCGTGCCGCCTGTTATTCGCCTGAAAGCCCCAAGGGAAGGGGAGACTACCGTTCATGATGCCGTTCTGGGCACGATCACGGTGCAGAACAGCCAGCTTGACGATATGGTCCTGCTTCGGGGGGACGGATCGCCGACATATATGCTCGCCGTTGTGGTGGACGATCATGACATGGGAATCACGCACGTTATTCGTGGCGACGATCATATGACGAACACCTTCCGCCAGATTCAAATCTACAACGCCATGGCGTGGGAAATTCCGAACTTCGCCCACTTGCCGATGATTTTGGGCCCCGATGGCGCGAAACTTTCGAAACGCCATGGCGCGCCCGCCGTCGGCGATTACCGCGAGCGCGGCTATTTGCCCGAAGCGGTGCGCAACTATCTGCTTCGCCTGTGCTGGTCGCATGGCGACGACGAAATCATTTCGACGGAGCAGGCTATTCAATGGTTCGATCTCGACAGTATCGGCAAATCCCCGGCGCGCTTCGATTTCGCCAAATTGGGCAGCGTGAATGCGCATTATATCAAGCAGACCGATGATACATGCCTTGCCAAGCTGGCCGAGCCCTATATCGCCAAAATTCTTGGCGAGCCTTTGACGCTTGCGCAGCTTGATCTGCTTGCCCGCGCCATGCCCGATCTCAAGCCCCGCGCGCAAACGCTGGTCGATATCGCGCAAATGGCGGTTTTCTATTTTCACAAAGGCGCCTTCGCGTATGACGACAAAACGAAAAAAGTTTTGACGCCCGAAGCCAAATGCGCGCTTCAAGAACTAGCCCCGCGCATCGAGGAGCTGAAAGATTTCTCGGCCGAAACTTTGGAAACCCTGTTCCGCGCCTATGCCGAGGAAAAAAGCATGAAACTCGGCGGCGTGGCTCAGCCCTTGCGTGCCGCGCTGACCGGCTCCACAGTCTCTCCGCCCATCTTCGGCGTCGCGGGATTGCTCGGCAAAGAAGAAACGCTGAAAAGAAT
>CAZFCA010000052.1:0-4636 GCA_964517415.1 uncultured Rhodospirillaceae bacterium | reverse complement strand
AAGTAGCACTTAAATCTGTTGAACATACAGTTTGACCATTCGACCCCCCACAACTCCCATCGGTTCCTGAATTATAATAACGCACACAATCTGAATTTATGGTTCCAGGGTTAGTACACCTTTGGCAACTTGGGCATCCACTATCTGAGCTACAAGTTATTGCATCTTTATTTCCATCCTCATCACAACAAGACCCAGCCGCACAATAAATAGCAATTATCGACCCACCGTATAACGTACATTGTGTTGAATCTTTACATACATTTCCTATTGAAGTGCAACCATGACAGCAATTCGGAGCAGAAGCTCGATCAGGACACCAACCAGCCATTTCACCATAATCTAAAGAACACCCAGTAGTACTTGCCTCACAATAACCACCATTCGAAGAACATAAGGCAGGTTTTGTTAAACAGGATCCAGCGTTACACCACTCAGTAGATGCACAATCTTTCTTACTCCAATAATATGCCGTAACACCTGAAGTGGTTTTACTCTTACATGTCCATAATTGTGTTTCGCTACCACAGTATGTGTTGCCTAAATGGCTAGATTTCCAACAATCAGCTGCAACAATAGGGGAAACACTCAAAAATCCCAAGACCAACAACAATAATAAAAAAAACAAAATTTTCCTTATCTTTTTAACCACTCCTAATTTACTCATAACAAAATAATATCCAAATATTATCACTAATGCAAACAATAAAAAATGTGATCAATCATTTATAATGATTACATTATGAAATTTAGTCGTCTAATTATTCATCTTTTAATTCCTGCAATTTCCCTTTTTTTAGCTCAAATAATTTCTTTTAGCCAACCAAATAATTTCCAATTCAAACCAGAAATGAATGTTATGATCCCAATAAATTATCTTTTATGGCTATGTGTTTACAGTTTATGTTTTTCTTTGTTCAAAAAAACTCGTAAATCGATTTATTTATATCTACTCACTTTTAGTATTTTCACCCTAGTTAATCATTTCAAAATAAAAATTCTCTATCAATCTTTTACTTTTACAGATTTTAAACTATTAAAAAACTTAATTTTGTTTTGGCCAAATTTTATAAAACAATCTCAAATTATTCAAATTTTGATTTTAACAATTATCATCTTGTTTTTCTCTTTTATTATTTTGAAAAAAAAATGTCAAAATACCAACTCTAAGATTTCTAGATTGATTTTATTCCCAACTTCAATATTGGTTCTTTTGATTCCTCTTATTTTTACTGAACAATATAATAATATTCTTTACAAAAGTGAACTTATTATTTATCGAACTAACCCTATCGAAAATTGCAAAAAAAACGGTATTTTATTTTGTTTTTTAGATGACCTCAAAAATATCAAAAAAGAAACTCCGCCAGACTACAACAAATCTACTATACAAAAAATATATTCAGAAATTAATATCTCTAAAGAAAAAACAGACAACAACATCAAACCAAATATCATAGTAATTCTTTCTGAATCACTTTTTGATGCCACTAAATTAACAAACGTCAAATTCAACCAAGATCCCATCAAAAATATTCGGGCAGATATGAAATCTAACCTTATTACTCCACAACTTAGTTCAGGAACCGGCAATGTTGAGTTTGAAATAATCACTGGTTTAAGTAATTATTTTTTAAATGGAAAATTCCCCTATAGCCAGGTAATCAGACAAGACGCACCATCGCTTTTCACTATTTTCAAAGAACAGGGGTATTTAACCACAGTAATACACCCATACCTTAGGTCAATGTACAATCGCACTACTGTCTACAAGCACTTTGGACTAGATAAGTTTATTAGTATTGAAGATATTGAGGATTACCAAAAATCTGGTCCTTATGTTTCCGACAAATCATTTATGGACCAAATTATCAGACAGTACGAATCTACCAATCAACCACAATTTATTTTCGGCCTAACCATGCAAAACCATTACCCATTCGAACCAAGTCGGTTTTCAGAACACCCAGTTACTTTTACCGACAACCTACCAGGAATAGAACATCAAATCCTTCAGTCATATGTCGATGGTATAAATCTCAGTGATATTAGCTACCAATTTCTAAAAGAAAAGATTTTAAGTTCTTCAAAACCAACCATAGTTATTTATTTTGGTGACCATTTACCATTATTACTTTCAAAATTTGACTTATATCAACTACTTGATTATGTAGTTCGTGAAGAAGAAAATTGGAACAATGAAGACAAGTCAAAAATGTATACCACACCAATTGCTATTTACAGTAATTTTCCAACTAATTTAGATATTAAACCCAGAATAAGCCCTAATTTTCTCTCTTTAGAAATTCTAAAATTTGCCAACGTTACTCCAAAATATCAATTTAAATTTTTACAGTCTCTTTCCTCTACTGATACAGTTCTAAACCAATATTTCACCGACAATTTCACCCCAAAACAAATCAACGATTATTCCCTAATTCAATACGACATTATCAGTGGACATCAATATTTTACTCAATTTTGATCTAATTTTTTCTATTTTTATAATACTCTTAGTTTGTATTTGGACTAGCCACACTATCAATCTCTTCCCAAGTCTCTGCCCCGAACGGTGTCATTAAGTTCTCGTCTTTAATTCTTTTAATTATTGGTAACATATAATCAAGAGTTAAGCCATCGCTTGTCATATAACGATCTAAATCAGCTTTGAACTCAGTGATCTGTTTTGCAACATCCTTACTACCAGTTTTTTTATAAATAAAATTACCACAATCATTAGCCAACCACGACTTAATTACTGCCACCTCATTTTTATTAAAATTACCCAAAGCGTTTCCTCTCACTCCGAACATCTCCAAAGCAAAACCTTTTCTCAAAAAATAACTAAAATTAGACGAATCGTTATTTGAATAATTATAGTAAATTATTCCATATTCATACTTAAATCCTTTTATTTTTCTATTACTACTCGCCTGACCTTGAAACAAAACTCGCACATCATTTGCCACCATCGCTCTAAGAAAACCAGGAGCTAATTTTTCCCAAAAATCAACTCCTTTTTCAACATCACTTACTTTAAATTTTTTAACATCAGGAGTAGCCACATAAGCAATCGCTGGTTCCTTTGTTTTTTTACCTTTTTTGTCTTTAAAATAAACAACATCTAACCCCTTGCCAGTTCTACCAAATTCATAAATTTGTTCATCAGTAATATAATCTCCCAAAATTGTTTTTTGCCAAAGATCATAAACTCCAGGGCTTTTAAATCCATCCGATTTGTTTCGTGAATAAAGAAGATCGGCACAAAAATCCAAATTTATTTCCTGACACTCTTTTTCTTTTAATACTTCTTTAAAGGCATCTGTTTCTTGTTGTTTTTTTACATAATCAGGAGTCGGACTCAAAACACCCTCTATTACTCCTTCATTTAAGCTGGGTAATTCTCCAGGTATTATTTTTTCTAATCCAGAACTTTTTGTTTCAGCCCTAGCTTCTATTTCTCCCCCAAAACCAACTCCGGTAACCGCTAAACCAGTTGCTAAAATACCTGCCCCAATTTTTTTTGAAATATTATTTTTTATATTATTAAATCCATTATTTTGTCCTTCAATTTTATTCATAACAACTATTATAAGACCTTACGAACCATTTAGCAAACTGTCCTTAATAATTCACTAGACGTTAGAAATTAGATCTTAAATATCATAGTTCAGTCTCTTATCAGCTCCGTTATCAAACCATTTTCTACCACATTTTTATACCAAGCATAAATCCGTCCAGTATTGGATTTATAAAACCCATTTTCAGAAGTAATTTTGTTAGTTAGATTATCAGAATAGTATTCATCCAAAATCCGGCTGATAAACTCCAAACTAGAAAAATATTTGTTTTCTTGAGTAATCTGATATAATTTTTTTACCAACAAACCACAAATTGGAGTGGTGACCCGAACTGGTTCTTCTGAGTTAACAATAAACTTTTCAAAAATATTATCGGCATAATCTAAATATTTTTTCTCCTTATCTCCCATTTGATACAAATCCAAGCTAGACAAACCAACCAAACATTTATTTTCGACTTCTAAACCCTGAATAGTCTCTACCTGTTTTTGGGCAATCTCAAAATACTCTTTTGCCTGATTTAAATATTGAGAATCTTTAGTCCAAAAAAATTTATTCATCATTTCTGTAGTATATCCAAAATATACACTTAAACCTCTCATCACCAAATCATATCCTTCCCAAGTTTTCCAAATTTCTTTTTCTTTACCAATTTTTTCTAATCTAGACAAATTATTTTTTCTAATCGTTTCTGTTTCGCTTGGAGTAGGGAATTGAGTATTTAAACATAAGTCTTTAAGCTTATCTTTCTGTATTTGGTCTATGTATTTACTTTGTGCCATTTCATAGGTAATTTTACAAATCCACAAGGAATCTTTGAGATTGTCATCTTTGTATTTTTCATAGAAAATATCAATATCTTTTTTAACTATTTCTAAATCCTTTGGATCTTTGTGTTGTTCATAAAAATTTAATCTCGCCCAAGTGGCAATTAAGCCATCTTTATTGCCTTCTTTATTATCCCACACAATATCACAAGTCTTTTTTTTATAGTCACAACCCCGCTCCAAGATATACCACCCTTCTTCATTTCTTTGTTTATCAATCCAATCTAA
>CAZFCA010000051.1:0-4983 GCA_964517415.1 uncultured Rhodospirillaceae bacterium | reverse complement strand
AGTTGTTCTTAAAGATAATTATTCATTTCCCTCTATCGAGCTTGATCATATCTATAAAACTACAAGTCAAGAAGTTTGTTCGCTCTGTCTATCAGGAACAAGCGCGGTTTCGCTAACCCCGACGACGGAAAGATCATTTGCGCCTTTAGAAAAGGTTCCGAGTTTCTAAGCTGGGGGTTGTTTTGGATATGAATGGCGAAAAAATAGGTCCGCAAGAAAGCCAATCGGATGCGGTCCAAAAAAGTGTTTTGAGCGATCCCGCACGCGTTGCAAAGCTGTATCTTTATGCGATGAAAGAGCTTTGCGGCATCCAGTTTGATTTGAAGGATATAAGTTACGGAAAGGCATGGTCGTCGATCTGCATCAGGGGTAGGGGAAGTTTTGTCAACGGCCCTGAAAAAGCGATAAGCAATTGGCTTGCAGGTGCTTATCCCGATAAAGCGGTTCAGGTTACCGTTGAGAGCAAGAAATATTATATGAACGCGTCCACCTCTCATGATTCCGCCGATGCTTATTATCTTTTACCGCACGCGCTTTTTTTGACGGGAGCGCGTTCGGATGTCGAAAAGATTGAGGCGGACATTCAGGGAATTCTAAACAAGCAATTTCCTAACAAACCACGTCTCGGCCGTTACATCGCGCAAAAGATTGGACTTTCGTCGCGGGTTCTTGAAAGTTAATCCGTTCTTTCCAGCAACGCCTTTGCCGCTTCCAAAACGCGCTCTACGCTTAGGCTGCGCATCAGCGATGGAGGCGGATTGTCACTGTCTATGCTCGCCAAAAGCTCCTCGCGGCTTTCGGGCGTGGTAACGGAGGCGCATTTCTTTCCCCAAGGCCCATATATTTCTGGAAAACCAGGGCCGAAAAGCCCCAAGGTCGGCACGCCCAGCGCCGCCGCCAGATGCATCAGGCCTGAATCATTCCCCATATAAAGCCGCGCTTCGCGAAGGCATGCGGCGGCGGTTTGCAGATCGCGCCCGATCACTTCGATGCGCCGCGCATCGGGAATGGATTGCAGCAGGGGCACAATCTGGTCGCGTTCTCGTCCGTCCGATAAAACCATAACCGGCGCATTCGGCAAAGGGCCGCTCTCTGCCGTCAAAAGTTTTACCAACTCGATAAAGTAATTGACCGGCCATTGTTTCAGCGGCCAATTCGCGGCGGGACCAAGAGCGAGAATGGGGCGTTGCGGGGGGAGAATTTTCTGCGCTTCCCGCGCGGCGTCGTTCGCAACCCAGATAAAGGGATCAGGCGGCGGGCTAAGCCCCAACACCGCGCCGTTATCCACGACTTTATGCTTGCCGCTTGCTTTTGTATGAACGGCGAGTCTTTTCGCGCGCAATAAACGCGAAACAACGCTATTCCGCAAATCGACGATCAAATCCCATTTTGTTCCCGCGCAAGCCTTCCACAAACCGATCCAATGTCCATTCCATTTTTTCTTTTTCATCACGATCAGTCGCTCAAGGCGCGGCGTCGCGCGGAACAAATCCGCCCCATAAGGCCCGCAGGCGATGGTGAAGGAAGCATCCGGATATTCCCGCTCCATCCATGCCAAAAGCCCCGTTGTTAGAACGGCGTCGCCAACGCGATTGGCGGTGATAAAAAGGATTTTCATGCCTGACGGTCTCTTAAATCATTGCCTCAAAAAAGGCGCGTAAGTTACCCTTATGCGCCATCATTTCTTCGACCGGAATCACATGATGCGCAAGGTTTTTGTACTTTTCCGCGCGCGCGCGCAAAAGAGCCGGATAACAGCGTTTTAAAGCCGCCTCAGGCGCCTCGCCTTCTTGGGGCGCATAGCAGTCGTTCCAGATAACAGGCTTTGGATTGGAATAATAATAGGAAAACAGGTTCTGCATCTGTTCTTCCGAAGGTTCAAGATAAACGATGCGCGTTTTAGAGCGAAGCTTCGACAAAAGCGCAGGGTCCAAATAAATGACGCTTCCGGTGGTATCGATCACAACCGGCGCATCGCGATGGTTTTCAAGGAAAGCCAAGGTCTCGTGCATAACCTCGCCCTCGAATTTTAGGTAAAGCGCACTGTTTTTTTCGTATTGGGGCGAATAAGGATAACCCATCCAGCCCGCAATATCGCCGATACCATTGTACGATGCGCCTTCGTGCGCAGCTTCAAGTCTTTTTTCAATCAGCGCATCGCAATCGACATGCGTATATCCGGCCTCGGCCAGCAGCTGGGCGCACGAGGATTTGCCGATGTTCGACATGCCGATCAGGGATATGCGCATAGAGGAAAACCTTAACGGTAAAAGTTGATTGTACCGGAATGCGCCTGTATAAAACAAGCCAAGCGAAAGATATGTCAAATGAATGCCAAGTCTAAAATTGTCGAAATTTTCACCGACGGCGCATGCAGCGGGAATCCCGGCCCGGGCGGCTGGGGCGTTTTGCTGCGCTATGACGGCATTGAGAAAGAGCTGTCCGGCGGCGAAAACCCCACTACGAACAACCGCATGGAATTAACGGCGGCCATCAAGGGCTTGGAATCCTTGACGCGCCCTTCGCATGTCCGGCTTTATACCGACAGCCAATATGTGCAAAAAGGGATTTCCGAATGGCACGCCGGATGGGTCAAACGCGGCTGGAAAAAGGCGGACAAAAAGCCCGTGAAAAACGCCGATTTGTGGCAACGGCTGGACGAAGCGCGGAAAGGACATACGGTGGATTTCGTTTGGGTTCGCGGGCACAATGGGCACCCAGAGAACGAACGGGTGGATCGATTGGCGGTCGAAGCCGCTAAAAGAGTAGCTTAGCAATGACAAAAAAATACTCCATCCATCCGCTTGAAAAGCTGGTCAAAGCCGGTGTGCTGCCCGAAGCAACGCCTGAGCTGCGCAAGGTGGCGGAGCAATATGCCGTCGCGGTCACGCCCGCGATCCTTAAATTGATCAATCCAAAGGATCCCAAAGACCCGATTGCCGCGCAATTCATTCCATCGGAAAAAGAATTGGCCGCGCAGCCGCGCGAGCTGGCGGACCCCATCGGCGATGCAGCGCACGAAGCCGCACCCGGAGTGGTTCATCGCTATCCCGACCGCGTTTTGCTGAATCTTTCCTATACCTGCGCGGCGTATTGCCGCTTCTGTTTCCGCCGTGAAAAAGTGGGCAAAAACGGCGGACTGATGGCTCCGGGCGCGGTCAAAAAAGCCTTGGCCTATATCCGCGCGCGCAAAGAGATTCGGGAAGTCATTCTATCCGGCGGCGATCCTTTGACGCTTTCCGACAGGCGGCTTAAGGAAATCGTCTCGCAGCTTCATGCCATTCCTCATGTCAAGGTTTTGCGCATCCACACGCGCATGCCGGTCGTCGAACCGTCGCGCATTACGGCGGGTTTGGCGAAAGCCTTAAAAGGCCGCTGCCCCGTTTATATCCTTCTGCATTGCAATCACGCGCGAGAGCTGACGCCGACGGCGCGAACCGCTTGCGCTAAATTGATCGATGCGGGTTTCCCCATGCTTTCGCAAAGCGTCCTGCTGCGCGGCGTGAACGATACGGCAAAAGATTTGGAAGATTTGATGCGCGCATTTGTGGAAACGCGCATCGTGCCGCATTACCTTCATCAGGCCGATCTGGCGCGGGGAACCGGCCATTTCCGCGTGCCGGTCGCAAGGGGCAGGCAGCTTCTGCGCGGCCTGCGCGGCAAAGTTTCAGGGCTTTGCCAGCCGCATTATATGCTCGATATTCCGGGCGGGCATGGAAAAGTCCCCATCGGCCCCGTCTTCGCCGTCGATAGCTGCGAAGGAATGGTTGTGGAGGATTTCCACAATCGAAAGCATTTGTATCTGGATCGTTAACCAAACCAACGCAAAGTCATGCTGCCTTTGCAACTGAAAATTCCATTTGGGAATTGGCCGGATACGGGGATAATATAACAGCCAGTGAGCATTCTGCTACTCTCGATTTGGGAGACTCGCTAATCTTGCCATAGCTTTTTACGATCATATGAAAAGGTATTGTAGATGTATCAAAAAATAGTGGTGAGTGCGCGGCAGATAAAGGCGGCGCGGGCATTATTGGATTGGTCTCAGGAAGATCTGGCAAAAGCCACGACCCTTTCGATTGCGACAATCAGGAAATTGGAAGTCGGGAACATTTCTTCTCGCGGAAAGACTAACGACCTTATTCGCGAATCTTTCTGGAATGCAGGTCTGGAGTTTATCAATCCCAGCGGCGTTCGCCAGCGCCTTGAAGAGATTAAGGTCTATCAGGGCGAAGACGGCGCCAAGGATTTTTGGGACGATGTTTACGAAACCAGCCACCGAACCTCCATGGAAGTCGTGCAGGTATGGCCTTCCTTGAGGCAGATGGTGAAACTGATCGGAACCTACAAGCTGTTTCATATCGAAAGGATGATGTCTCTGAAAGATCGCGTGCCCGTAAAATGCATTTTGACCGAGGATGACGAATTTATGCCAGCGCCTTATGTCGAATATAGATTTTTTTCGCGGCTATTTGTCGACTCCGTGCAGTTCTACGTTTATGGAGATAAATTCGCGATCATCCCATTCTCCACGGACGACAAATTTAAAATCATCGTTATTCAATCGCGCGCTGCAGCCGAATCTTTTCGTTGCCAATTTAAATCGATGTGGGAAAGATCATCACCGATCAAGATTTTGCATAAAGAAAAGAAAAACACGAAAAGACGTTAGATCATTTTCCGTTCAGGTGTGCGCGTCACCCCCGCGCAGGCGGGGGTCCCATTTGGTTTTTTCTGAAGGAAAACAAATGGGATGCCCGCCTTCGCGGGCATGACTGTGATTCCATTTGAACGGATAGTGCTCTAAGTGCCGGACTCAATTAAAAGCGCCGTCATTCCGTGGCCGCCGCGCAGCGGCGGAGCACGGAATCCAGACTGCCGTGATGTACGCGCTGTGGCTGGAATGATTGACATAACGTTGCAGTGGGAAAGAAGAAGCGCCGACATAGCCATAGTCGTGGCCAACTGGATTCCGGACAAATT
>CAZFCA010000050.1:0-5031 GCA_964517415.1 uncultured Rhodospirillaceae bacterium | reverse complement strand
GCAGGTGACTGTTAATCACCGGGTCGGCGGTTCGATCCCGTCCCAGGGAGCCATTCTCACGCGCCGGTCAGCATCTTGACGCCGACGGCTGCTAAAAAGACGGCGAACACCTTTCTTAAAACGTCAACCGGAAGAGTATGCGCCAATTTCGCTCCAAGCGGCGCGAACAATAGACTTAAACTCGCAATAGACAGAACGGCAGGCCAATAGACATAGCCCGTGCTCATTGGCAGGTTCTCGTGCCAGCCGGATATGATATACCCCAGCGTCCCTCCGGCCGCGATGGGGAAGCCGCAGGCCGCCGATGTCGCCACGGCATTGCGAATGGCCACATTGCACCAAGCAAGAAAGGGGACGGTCATCGTTCCGCCTGCAATCCCGACAAGAGCGGAAATTTCGCCGATCACAAAACCGGCCACAGACAGGCCGAGAAATTTCGGCAATTGCCGATGCGGCGCCGGTTGCCCTCCAAAACAAAGATGCGCGGCTATAACAAGCAAAAAAACCGCGAATATCGTTTTCAAAACAGAGCTGGAAAGCTGGGCGGATACGACCGATCCCGCAAGAACGCCGATCAAAAGCCCGGGCACAAGCCGAAACGCGACGGGCCACAAAACGGCGCGGCGCCTGTGATGCGCAAGGACGGACGATACGGACGTAAACATGATGGTCGCCAGCGAAGTCGCCAACGCCACGTGCATGACGCTGGAGGCCGGAATCTCGGGGCGCGCGCTTAAAAGAACCAGCATCACGGGCACGATCACCGTGCCGCCGCCAACACCAAGCATTCCGGCCAACAGGCCGACAACGGCGCCCAGGGAAAGCAAGGCGATAAGGCTGCCACTATCCATGGAAAGAACCATTAAAATTGAGAGGCCGATTTTCTTATAGCAAATGATAAACAAACGCGTCTATGCCGCCTCGTTTTCACGATGCGCCAAAGGCACTCTCTCCTTGTCTCCTCACCCAAACGCTTTATAGTGCATCCCCTTGCTTCTGATGAGGAGAATCGTTCATGCCGCCCCTATCCCTTAATGCTTCTTCGCCCGAAAGCCCCAAAGGCTTTAAAACATCCGTTTTAAATATGGGCATCAAGGATACGACAAAGGATTTTGTCTGCATTTTCTCCGATACGCCTTGCGCAGCCGCAGGCGTTTTCACGCAAAGCCGCTTTGCGGGGCCAAGCGTCCTGCTCAGCCGGACGAATCTGAAGGACGGCAACGCGCGCGCTATCGTCGCCATTTCGAAAAACGCCAACGTCGCCAACGGCCCTGCGGGCGAGCAAGACGCGCTGATGGTCATTTCCGGCGTCGCGGAAACCTTGGGCATTTCCCCAAGCGAAGTCGTGATCGCCTCTACCGGCGTGATCGGCCGCCGCTATCCGATGGATCGCATCCTTCCACATTTAAAAACATTTAAGTCCGAGATGAGGGATGCAAATTTCCTCGAAGCCTCTTGGGCGATCATGACGACGGATACGGTTGAAAAATGCGCCTCGATCCGCGTCGGCGAAGCCGTGCTTGTCGGCATCGCCAAGGGCGTGGGCATGATCGAGCCGAATATGGCGACCTTGCTGACCTTTTTCGCCACCGACGCCGAAATCGACAAAAGCGATCTCGACGCGATTTTCCGCCGCGTAATGGATAAAACCTTCAACTGCCTGAGCATCGATACGGATACATCAACCAGCGACTCCGCCGTTATTTTAGCGAACGGCGCTGCGGGTAAAGTGGATCTGGCGGAATTCGAAAAGGCGCTTGAAGAGCTCGCGCTTTATCTTGTGAAGCGCATCGCGCGCGACGGCGAAGGCGCGACCAAAAGGCTGGAAGTAAAGGTGGACAAAGCGAAGGATTACGCGCAGGCGAAACAAGTCGCAAAATCCATTGTCAATTCGCCGCTGGTGAAAACGGCGGTGTACGGCGCCGACCCCAACTGGGGGCGTGTGGCGATGGCCGTGGGTAAATGCTCAGAGCATACGGACATCAAGCCGGAAAAGACCGTCATTCGCTTCAGCGGCATGGAGGTTTACCCGAAAGTCCTGAACGAGAGCGATCTGGCCAAGCTGAAAACGCTTCTGAAGAAGGAAGAAGTGTCCATCCATGTCACGCTTCACACCGGCGCCGAGGAAGCCACAGTCTGGGGCTGCGACCTGACGGGCGAATATGTGCATATAAATGGTGATTATACGACTTGAGAAAGCAGCCATCCGCTTGTTTATATAGAAACTATTATACTTGATACGTATCACGTATAATGATAAAATGGGGAACTAAATGCTCAGGACTTTCCGATGCAAGGAAACCGAAAAAATATGGAAAGGTTTGGTTTCCGATAGGCTGCCTCGAAACATTCAGGACCGTGCTTTGAGGAAATTACGCCAATTGGATGCTGCGCTCACAATGAACGATCTAAGAAATCCGCCGAGCAACCATTTGGAAAAACTGAGGGGCGATAGAAAAGGACAAATGAGCCTTCGCATCAATAATCAGTGGCGGATATGTTTCCGCTGGATCGATAACGAAGCCGAAGAAATCGAAATAGTCGATTATCATTAACAGAAAGAACAAAAATGGCTCTGCTTAACAATCCCCATCCTGGCATTATCCTCAAGGAAGAATTTCTTGAGGAAATCGGCATGAGTCAGAACAAACTTGCCCATGCGCTGGGCGTGCCCGCAAACCGCATCCATGCCATTGTGAATGGTACGCGCAATATAACCGCCGATACGGATTTGCGCCTATGCAAATTCTTCGGCCTATCGGAAGGCTATTTTTTGCGCCTGCAAAACGCCTACGACACGATGGAAGCGAAAAGAAAAATTTCGCTTCGCATTTCCAAGATACAGCCTTATTTCAGCCGCGAAAATCGCGCATGCGTTTAAAACGTAAACCTTTCTATGCATGAATGTGTCACGCAGACGCTTGAAAGCGTCGGCGATTTTTAATGAAGTGTCCAAGTACATTACTTCTCTCAATGTGAAAGGAGTTAACGTCGTCGAGGGACACCACGGCGCCCCGCGGATTAGCTGGTCCTTCAAGAATAAATCCTTATCGCGAGCGTTATTAAACCCCAGATCGCGTATAGCTTATCAAACCCTTGAGAATAACTGAGTGTAAGGATACTTAAAGGCCCCTTAAGGCAATGCCGGGAGGGGGTTTTTGTAAAATTTTAATACCTGTGCGCAAGCATCAAGAACCACCTTATTCTGGTTTCTTCATGCTCCGCTACAAATACCTTTCCGTCATCACCGGCTTTTTTACGGCGACGCTCTTGCTGTCCAACATGCTGGCGGGAAAAATTTTCGCTGTCGGCGGCATGACTTTTCCGGCCAGCGTGATCATGTTTCCCATATCCTACGTTTTCGGGGATATTTTAACGGAAGTATACGGATATTCCGCCTCGCGCCGCGTGGTGTGGACAGGTTTTGTCACGCTTATCGCCGCCGCGTTTTTTATCGAAATCGCGAAAGCCCTTCCCCCCGCGCCTTTCTGGCATGGGCAGCACGCGTTTGAGGCGGTCTTTTCTCAAACGCCGCGCATCGTCGCCGGATCGATCATTGCCTATTTCGCGGGCGAATTCATGAATTCGTATGTGCTGGCAAGAATGAAAGTGGCCACCGGAGGCAAAGGCATGGCGGCGCGTTTCATCGCCTCGACCGTCGTCGGCGTTTTTGTCGATACCGCCATCTTCTGCGCCATCGCGTTTTTCGGAACGATGTCGATGAGTGCGCTTGTTTTCCTTATTTTTTGCGATTGGGTCGCGAAAGTCTTGTGGGAAGTCTTCGCCCTGCCGGTCAGCCTGCCCCTGACAAGCTGGATGAAAAAAGCCGAAAACGAAGACCACTACGACAGAGGCACAAACTTCAATCCGTTCGTTCTTGGGAAGTAATCACGCCTTCTTCGTCTTCCACAGCGAATAGCCTATGCCGCTGCCTAAAATAACGAAGGTGATGACGAGCGATACGCCTATGGGGAATTTTTCCAAGCCCATGAGCGGCGCGATAAAGGCCTTGCTTCCGATAAAGATCAACAAAAGCGCAAGCGCGTATTTAAGATAATGGAAGCGGGTGATCATCGCGGCCAAAACGAAATACAAGGAGCGTAAACCCAAAATCGCGAAAATATTGCTGGTGTAAACGATCAACGGATCCTTGGTGATCATGAAGATCGCGGGCACGCTGTCGATGGCGAAAATCACATCCGCGAATTCGATCATCAAAAGGCAAAGGAAAAGCGGCGTTATCCATAAAACCTTACGGCCTCCCTCGCGCACGGGCTGGCGAACAAAGAAATTATGGCCGTGCAATTCCTTCGTCACGCGAAAATGCTTATGGATAAAGACAAGAATGGGGTTCCGCCCCACATCGGCGGGCTTGTCGGTCCCGCACATCATCTTGAAGCCGGTAAAAATCAGGAAAACGGCGAAGACGTCCAAAATCCACTCGAACCGCGTAACCAGAGCCGCGCCCACGCCGATCATCAGTCCCCGCATGATAATCGCGCCCAAAATGCCCCAAAACAACACTCGATGCTGATAAAGGCGCGGCACCTGAAAAAACGAGAACAAAAGCGCCATCACAAAAATATTGTCGATGGAAAGCGTTTCCTCGACAATAAAGCCGGTGAAATACTCCGCCGCCCTGACCTGTCCCAGGATATACCAGATCCATAGACCATACAGAAGGCCGATGGAGATATAAAACGCTGAAAATACAAGGCTTTCCTTGGCGCCAATCTCATGCTCCTTGCGGTTCATGACCCCTAGATCAAGTACAAGGATGACGACGACAATGACGGCAAAGACCAGCCACATCCAAACAGGCTGGTTCATGAAGGTCGCGGACATAAAGGTAACATCAGGCATTGCGATTTCCGTTTGAGATTTGCGAGGATTTTTAGGTTTAAAGGAAAAGACGCCGCAAGTCACCTAATACATAAAAAGGGACTTGGATTGGGGCTATAGATTTTCCTTTATCCAGTTCTGAAGCGCGGTTTTGGGAACAGCGCCCACTTTGGTGGAAACGACCTGCCC
>CAZFCA010000049.1:0-5951 GCA_964517415.1 uncultured Rhodospirillaceae bacterium | reverse complement strand
CGTTACCTATGTCTTAGGTACATTCCGTTACCTATGTCTCCGGTTTGTACCCCTTTTTAAATGGTGGAAGGGGTAGGATTCGAACCTACGTACTCGTGAGAGGGCAGATTTACAGTCTGCTGCCATTAACCACTCGGCCACCCTTCCATAAAGGAACTCGGAAGTAACGGAATATGCTTGTTTTTGTCAATCCCTTCCTTACAGTCAGGGCATGAAAAACCGTAAATACAACGAATCCCGCCCTTCCCGCGCTCCCTTTCATGCAGGCAAAGCACGTAAAGAGCGTGGCGGAGAAAAGGCTAAGGCCAAATCCGCCCCTCAGGCAAGGGAAAAACCGAAAAAAGCAGCAAGGCCAAGGTATGAACCCGCGCACGGCGAAGTTCTCATTTGGGGCTTGCATGCCGCGCGCGCCGCTTTCTTGAACCCGAAGCGCCGCATTACGCGCCTATGGCTTTCCGAAGCGGGGCAAAAACTTTTCGCCCCGACGCAAGACGATGCGCGGGAAGAACTTTTGAAGCGTCCCGACGCCAAGCAGGCGAACCGAGAGGAACTTGACCGCCTCGCGCCGCCGAACAGCGTTCATCAAGGCATTGTGATCGAAGCCGCGCCATTGCCTGAAATTCCTCTGCACGACATTTTGGCCGCCGATCCGCCGCCCGATCTTTTGCTTGTGCTCGACCAAGTGACCGATCCGCACAATGTCGGCGCGATCCTGCGCTCGGCCGCCGCTTTCGGCGCGGGCGCTCTCATCATGACCGAGCGCAACGCGCCCGCGACGACAGGCGTTTTGGCCAAAGCGGCTTCCGGCGCTTTGGAACATGTGCCGATGGTTCACGTGGTAAATTTAGCGCGCGCTTTGGATGAATTGCGCGAAGCCGGTTATTGGTGCGTTGGCCTTGCTGAGGAAGGAATGAAAACGCTTGGCGAGCGTGATCTTTCAGGGCGCACGGCCTTGGTTTTAGGCGCGGAAGGGGAAGGCCTGCGCCATTTAACGCGCCAGAAGTGCGATGAATTGGCGCGGTTGCCGACGCAGGGGCCTATCGGAAGCCTGAACGTGTCGAACGCCGCTGCGGTCGCGCTTTATGAAGCGCGGCGGCGGAGCTAATCCTTCCGCTTCGCAATATGTTCCGGCGTGAAAACCGGCGTCGCCTTGTCCCACATCGAATAAAATTGCTTGCGGTAGGCGTTGGCCAGAAGCGCGGAATGGTGAATGATTATTTTCGGCGCCGGATTCGCTTCGAACAAGAATATCGCGTAGTTGTTCCCGAAAATATAGAACGGTACAGAATCGACATAGGCTTTGGATATGGACCGGTACTCGCAGTATTTCGCGGGTGTCGATCTGAAGTTTTCCGTCAATATGCATTTGACGTTGGCATGATTAAGAAGGCCGAACATCCTTTTCCAGTGAACGGCCGCGTAATCGCCCAAGGCTTCTTCTATCGGGTCTTCATTGATGCAAACCGTGACAATATCGCCGCCTCTTTCTTTTGCATAGGCATAAACATCGTCGAAAAAGGAGCATATGCCGTCGTGGCCTTCGTAGATCGTAATTTCCTCGGGGAGGTGCCTGACCCCGTTAGGCTCCAGAAACTCAAACCCGGCATCTTCAAAGGTTCTCCTGATCTGGTCGTTCGTGGAATTGCGCGGCGAAATCGCGCCCATTTCCAGCTTCCGGATTGTGGCTATGGAAAGCGACGTCGCAGCGGCCAGGTCTTCCTGCGACCAGTCCAGAAGCGCGCGAGCCGCTTTGATTTGGCGGCAAGAGATGTGATGCGACAATCAAGCCTCCGTAAATATATTTCCGATATACCGTTTGAATATGTCAGATTGTGGCAAAAATGGGGCGGCGAAAGCAATATAAATATTCATGCATAAATATTTTCGTAGGTGCGGCAAGGGGTTAACCAATGCCGTGTCGAACGGTTTGCAGGGTTAACTCGACTTTGCGCGAGGATGCGCCGCCCGATAGACTCCGGCAAGCTGCTGGGCGTCCACTTTGGTGTACAGCTGTGTCGTGGAAAGGGAGCTGTGGCCGAGCAATTCCTGAAGGCTGCGCAAATCCGCGCCTGAAGAAAGCAGATGCGTCGCGAAACTATGGCGCAAAGCATGCGGCGTCACGCTATCGGGCAAGCCCAATTGCCGCCTTAGGGAACGAAGGCTGCGCTCGGCAACGGCTGGATTAAGCCTGTCGCCGCGCGCGCCGATAAAAAGCGGCGCGTCGTCCGAAATCTTGTAAGGGCAAGCGGCAAGGTATTTATTTGCGGCCTTTTGAATAATCGGGAGCAAAGGCACAGCGCGCTGTTTGCTGCCTTTGCCGGTCACAACCGCGCGATCCTTCCCTTCGACGTCGGCGCGCGTCAGCGAAAGAGCCTCGCCAAGGCGCAAGCCCGCGCCATACAAAAGCGTGAACAACGCCTCGTCGCGCAGGCCTAACCAGCTTTCCTGCGCATCGGAGGCAAGGGAAACAAGGCTTTTCGCTTCTTGCTCCGAAACCGGCCTTGGCAAACGGCGTTGCGTTTTTGGTAATTTCAAAAGGTCGATGGCGGGATTATGCAACTGCCCGGTGCGATCCAGCCACCGGAAAAAATTCCGAACGCCCGCCACTGCGCGCGCGCGCGAGGCCGCGCCGACATTCTTCGCAGCTTCGTGCGCCAGCCAGCTGCGAAAATCCGCCAAAGTCAATGCCGCAAGCATGGATAATGTAATCTGTTTGCCGCGATGCGCATTGAGAAAGCGAAAGAGATTGCGCAAGTCGAACGCGTAGGAATCCGCTGTATGTTCCGAAACGCGCTTTTCGTCGCGAAGCCATGCTTGCCAACGCTCCATGGCGTCGATAGCGTCGGCTGCAAGAGGGATGTCGATATCTGCGGGCATTTGCCCCCGATCTTATTTCTTGCCGGGCAAAATCTTTTGTCCCGTCTTCTGCCAGTCGGCCACGAATTGCGCGATGCCCTTGTCCGTCAGATGGTGATTGAACAATTGCCAAACCACTTTCGGCGGAATGGTCGCCACATGCGCCCCCATCAACGCCGCCTGCACGACATGGCTTGTATTGCGTACCGAGGCTACAAGCACTTCCGTCTTGAAATTCGGATAGGCGGAATAAATTTGGCAAATGTCGGAAATCAACTGCATGCCGTTCTCGCCGATATCATCCAGACGTCCGACGAAGGGAGAGACGAACGTCGCCCCCGCTTTGGCCGCCAAGATCGCCTGCGCAGGCGAAAAGCACAGCGTGACGTTAACCATCGTGCCTTTTTCGGAAAGATATTTGCAGACTTTAAGCCCTGCAGGGGTCATCGGCACTTTGACCGCGACATTCTTGGCGATCTTTGCCAGAACCTTGGCTTCCTCCAGCATTTGCTTATAGTCCGTCGCGCCCACTTCTGCGCTGACGGGACCCGGAACGATGGAACAGATTTCCTTAATCAATCCGATGAAATTGGAATGACCGGATTTGGCGACCAGAGACGGGTTCGTCGTCACGCCGTCCAAAAGGCCGGTATCGGCTAAATCTTTAATTTCTTTAACATCGGCGGTATCCACAAAAAATTTCACGTTAGTCTCCTTGGTTAGATATGCTTATTATTCAAGTCCTGATTCCGGAATATTTATACTCCATGACCGTTGTTTCCGCCACTCCCCCTAGAACTGCGCGTCTGCTACTGCCCGCGCCGCTTTCCGACGCCTATGATTATCTGTGCCCGAACGGGGAAACGCCTGAAACAGGGGCTTTTGTTGAGGTTCCCTTTGGGGGACGGAAAATGATCGGGGTGGTTTGGGGGGCAGGGGAAAGCACCCTGCCCGAAGGGAAGCTCAAGCCTTTAGGCCGCATTCTTGCCATTCCGCCCGTTCCGGAAATCAGCCGTTCCTTCATCGATTGGGTTTCGGCCTATACGCTTGCGCCGCGCGGCGCGGTTTTGAAAATGCTTTTCGGAAATGCGGGATTGATCGAGCCGAAGAAGAAAGATGCCTTCGAGTGTCCCGCGTTCGATCCGGATTTTTTTCAGCCGGAATTGAATGACGAGCAGCTTTATGCCGCAGAGATTTTAAAGAACGCATTTCAGCCTGAACGAAACTCCCGAATTCCGAATCCCGGCTCCCGAATCCTCCTCGACGGCGTTACGGGTTCGGGAAAGACCGAAGTTTATTGCGAGGCGATTGCCGAATGCCTGAGGCTGGGCAAGCAGGCGCTTGTCATGCTTCCGGAAATTGCTATGACAGCCGCGCTGATCGACCGCTTCGCGGCGCGTTTCGGCGCAAGGCCTATCGAATGGCATTCAGGCCTTGGCGAGCGGCAACGCCGCCTTCACTGGCAGGCCATCGCGCGGGGCGATGCGAAATTCATTTTGGGCGCGAGGTCGGCTTTGTTTTTGCCCTATCCCAATTTAGGCTTGATCGTCGTGGATGAGGAGCATGAATCCGGATACAAGCAGGAAGAAGGCGTGATCTACCATGCGCGGGATATGGCCGTGGCGCGCGCGCATTTGGGGAATATCCCCATCGTGCTGGCAAGCGCGACGCCTGCGCTGGAAACCTTGTTTAACGTTCAGCAGGGAAAATACGGGCATTTAATTCTGAAAAAGCGCTATGGAGAGGCGCAAATGCCGCAGATTGAATGCATCGATTTGCGAAAACACGATCTGCCCGCGCAGGAATTCATAAGTCCGCCTTTGCTTGAAGCGTTAAGCGCAACTTTGGCGGCGAATGAACAAAGCATGCTTTTTCTGAACCGGCGGGGTTATGCGCCGCTAACCCTGTGCCGAAAATGCGGGCATCGCCTTCAATGCCCGCGATGCACCGCTTGGCTGACTGCGCATAAAAAGTCCGGTCGCCTGCATTGCCATCATTGCGATTATTCCATTTCCTTTCCGGACAAATGCCCCGCCTGCAATGCCGAAAGCAGCCTTGCCGCTTGCGGCCCGGGCGTGGAGCGCATTGCGGAGGAAGTCCAAAGACGCCTTCCCAAAGCGCGGGTTGCGATTATGGCCAGCGATACGCTTGAAGACCCGCAAGCGGCTCGCGATTTGGTTGCGCGCATGGAAGCGCGGGAGATCGATATCCTTGTCGGCACCCAGATTATGGCCAAGGGATATCATTTTCCCCTTTTGACTTTGGTCGGCGTCGTGGACGGCGATTTAGGCCTTGCCGGAGGCGACCCCCGCGCCAGCGAGCGCACGTTCCAGCTTTTGCAACAGGTGTCGGGGCGAAGCGGGCGCGGCGAGAACGAAGGCCGCGTTTTGCTTCAGACGACCGCGCCCGATCATCCGGTGATGAAAGCGATTGTGAAAGGAGATCGCGACGCTTTTATGAAGGCGGAGCTGAAGGAACGCGAAGCCTATCGCCTGCCGCCCTATTGGCGTTTGGCGAGCATCACGGTTTCGGGCGTGGACAAAGCCGCCGTTATTAAAGCGACGCACATGATTGCGGCTTTGGCGCCCCGAAACGAGAAATTGCGCCTTCTTGGTCCAGCGCCCGCGCCTTTTGCGATGCTGCGGGGGCGGCACCGCCATCGCCTGATGGTTCAGGCGCCGCGCAGCGTCAATTTGTCGGCTCTTATGCGCGGATGGATGGCGACGGTTAAACTGCCGCGCCATTTGCGCATCGCCGTCGATATCGATCCGTATAGTTTTTTATAAGTCTTTGGCTTTATGTGGAGCTAACCCAAAGCAACCTTTGTCGCGCCTATGACCCTTGTCGTCGTCCATATCTCTTGCCCTCTGGGGCCTGGACGATGGGATAAAACGGATTGTACCGTGACATCTTCCTTATAGACCGCAACCAGTAACTTACGGCTACGAAGGGAAACACATCGATTCCGACATTATCGTCGCGCCGCTGCAAAGCCTCTTTTAGAACGCTTCTGGCAAGATTCATAATACCTCTCCGTTATAATAATCAGATACGGTACAGCAGTATTCTAAAGAATCTGGGGCTTGTCCATCCGG
>CAZFCA010000048.1:2103-5967 GCA_964517415.1 uncultured Rhodospirillaceae bacterium | reverse complement strand
CTCACATATCCTGATAGTTCGGCCCGCCGCCGCCTTCAGGCACGCACCAATCGATGTTCTGTTCGGGGTCTTTGATGTCGCAGGTCTTGCAATGCACGCAATTGCTGGCGTTGATCTGCAAGCGCGGCTCGCCCTTCTCATCCATCACGATCTCGTAAACACCGGCGGGGCAATAACGCGACTCCGGCGAGTCGTAATGCGCGATATTCACTTTGTTTTCGATATTCCAGTCGCGCAGCTTCAGATGCGCAGGCTGATCTTCCTCGTGGTGCACGTTGCCCAAAAACACCGATGACAAGCGGTCGAAGCTGAAAACGCCGTCCGGCTTCGGATAGGCGATCTTTTTGCATTCCTTCGCTGCTCTTGTCGCCGCATGATCGCCATGCTTGTAGGGGAAGGTCCACGGGATGCGGCCTTTCAAAATCATGCTGTCGAGGCCGCTATACATCACGCCCGCCAGCAATCCGTAATGGAACGAGGGGCGGATATTCCGCGCTTCATGCAATTCCTTCCACAGCCAAGATTGCTCCAGCCGCAATTGATAGCCCAAAACCTCCGCCTCGCCAGCGGCCAGCGAGTCCGCCAAGGCCTCGGCCGCCACAAGGCCAGACTTCATGGCCGTATGTGTGCCTTTGATCTTGGGCACGTTCATAAAGCCCGCGCAATCGCCCACCAGCATGCCGCCCGGGAACGTCAATTTCGGAATGCACTGCAATCCGCCTTCGCACAGCGCGCGCGCGCCATAAGAAACCCGCTTGCCGCCTTCAAGGATCGCGCGAATTTTCGGATGCTGCTTGAATTTCTGGAATTCCTCGAACGGCGACATATAGGTGTTCTGGTAATCCAGCCCCGTGATGAAGCCGATAAGGATTTGATTGTTTTCCCAGTGATAGAGGAACGAACCGCCATAGGTTTTCATATCGACAGGATAGCCCATCGTGTGCTGCACATGCCCGGCGCGATGCTTTTTCGGATCGATTTGCCAAATTTCCTTAACGCCGATGCCGTAAGCCTGCGGGTCGCAGTTGGCGTTCAGCTTAAACTTCGCCATCAGCATCTTGGTCAAAGAACCACGGCAGCCTTCGGCAAAAACCGTCTGCTTCGCGCGCAATTCCACGCCGCGCGTAAAGCGCTCCGTCGGCTTGCCATCCTTGCCGATGCCGACATCGCCCGTCGCCACGCCCGCCACCGCGCCTTTTTCGTCATAAAGGATTTCCGCGCCCGCGAACCCCGCGTAAATTTCGACTCCAAGGCTTTCCGCCTGCGCCGCCATCCATTTGCCCAGCCGCCCAAGGCTGACGATATAATTGCCATGATTGACCATCGTCGGCGGAGTCGGGAGCGGAAAGGCCAAGGTCTTCGTCAAAAACAACACGCGGTCGCTCGTCACGGGAACGTTCAAAGGCGCGCCCAGTTCCTTCCAATTGGGAAAAAGCTCGTTCAAAGCGCGCGGCTCCAAGGCGCAGCCGGAAAGAAGATGCGCCCCGACTTCAGACCCCTTTTCGATTACGCAAACCGAAATCTCGCGGTTTTGAGACTGCGCAAGCTGCTTGAGCTTGATGGCGCACGAAAGCCCCGCAGGCCCCGCGCCGACGACCAGAACATCGTAAGACATCACATCGCGTTCAGCTTGATCTGGAGAGGTCATGGTAAATCTCCTTCAACGAATTGCTTCCGGTTAAACAATCAGCGTCATCCCCGCGAAAGCGGGGATCCATCTGAGCATGCAAAAAGGCAGCCGATAACATCTCAGCTTAGGCAAGCTATATACTTAAAAAAGATGACGAAAGTGTTACTGATCGCCCGGTCCCGTCGGCCCCATGGGTTTCGGGCTTACCCGTGGATTGCTGCGCTTAATAAAGCCGCGCGTGCCTTTTCCGGCCTTGCCTGTCCCCTGTTTGCCGGTCAATTCCGCTTTTTGGGTCAGATTATGCTCATGGGCGGCCTTGTGGCCAGCATCAAGCAACCAATTCACGATGGCAAAGGATTTCACGTTGGTTTTCGTCCTCTCCCACGCCACCGATAAATTCGCCGAAGCGCGCATCGGAAGATCGCTGAAAAATTCCGCAACAGCCTCCATCAGGGCGTTCACGTCCAAATGCCGCCAGTCGGCCATAACCTCTTTCAGCTTTTGCGGAGGCAACCGCGCAATGCTGGAAGCCGCGCCTGCCTTGCCGCGCCCCCAAGGGTCGCCGTCGCCCGCGCCATCGTCGCCGCCTTTTTTCTTGCGGCGTTCCAATTCTTCTTTTTCGGCGTCTTCCATATCAGTCATTTGTCGTCCTTATGCGTGTTATGGCTCTATTGTTTTGCCGTCTTTTAAATGCAGAAAGCTGGTGTCAAAACCTTCGACCGGTTTTTTATTCTCCATGCGTATGATCAGAATCTTTTTTATCTTCATCAAAAAGTTGTGCATCTCGTCCGTGGCTTCCCACTCGATGGGATACGTGCCGCCCGTGTCATAAATGATTTCGATCTTTTTTTGGTCGATATGATACCCTACCCAAAGAGGCGTCGCCTCAAAAGGTTCATCATGGACAAGGCAAATCTTTCCACGGGCATTGACGACAAGGCCGATATTCACGAAATAACCACTCCATATATGAATGGGCTATAAGGCCGACATTTTTGATCAAGATGGTTAACTTCTGGTGAACGCGAATTACCGCCATTTTTCAGCCAGAATGCTGTATTGCAGAATGCATGCGTTGCGACGAAGCAGTCACCCGCGCAAGTCCGTTCGCGCTTGCCTAACCCGCTTGGGCAAGGGGAATGCGAGGAGCAACGGAGTGCAGGCCCGCAGCGTACTTAAACGTACGTGAGGAGCCGAGCATCCGCTGCGACGAAGCAGTCACCCGCGCAAGTCGGGTTAGGCCCGGCGGCGGGCTTGGAAAGCAGCGGCCAAGGTTCCATCATCCAAGTAATCAAGCTCCCCGCCTATCGGCAGGCCGTGCGCCAGCTTGGAAACCGTTACGCCCGTTTGCGCCAGCCGTTCGGCCACGTAGTGCGCGGTGGCTTGCCCTTCCACGGTCGCATTCAGCGCAAGGACGACTTCCTTCGTTCCTTTTTCGCCAACGCGCGCGACTAATTGATCGATATGTAAATCGGCGGGGCGAACGCCGTCCAAGGCCGAAAGAGTTCCCCCCAAAACATGATAGAGCCCCCTATAGGCGCGGCTGCGCTCCAGCGCCCAAAGATCGGCCACTTCTTCCACGACGCAAATCTGGTTTTGATCGCGGCCGGTATCGCGGCAAATCTCGCATGGATCGCCGCCGCCCAGATTGCCGCATTGCCCGCACACCTGCACATCGGAGGCCGCGCGCGTAAGCGCTTCGATCAGCGGCAGCATCGCCGCCTCCCGCTTTTTGAGCAGGTGCAAAACCATGCGCCGAGCCGACCGCGGCCCAAGACCGGGCAGGCGCGCAAGGTGCTTCATAAGATTCTCGAGCGGCGACATGGGGTTAGCCTATCAAACCTTGATCATTAAGCAAAATTAATATTGTCTTTCAAAGCGATGAAACTAATTCGCCCTCCCAATTAACTTTATAGCAGGCGCATATTCTTGTATACTAAACGGCAGGAAGGAACAGATGATGACCGACGAAAGCCGTTTTAATTCTCTGAAGATGCAATCCTCGGCGGAGGCCGACCCCAACGGCCCGCTTGAGGAAATTATCGCCGCCATGGTTATGACGAAGGATTTCAACCGCGTTGCGGAGGAAGAGGATAATAATATTCGCGAAAGCCTTCCGGAAAAGCATCCTCATAACCCCGATCATTCCGAGCATTGCAACTGCAAAAAATGCAAAAAATATCAGGATGAACTCGAGCATCCCGACTTCAACTACGAACCCGAATAAGGAAAAT
>CAZFCA010000048.1:0-2003 GCA_964517415.1 uncultured Rhodospirillaceae bacterium | reverse complement strand
AATCCGGGCGGGAGTTTCAATCCCCCCATCGCTTTTTCCGTTTCCTCGGCGATCATTTTATCGGCTTTGGCTTTGGCGTCGTTCGTCGCCGCGACGATAAGATCTTCCAGCATTTCCTTGTCGTCGGGATTGATCAGCTTCGCATCAATCGTGATTTTGCGCATCTCGGCCTTGCCGGTCATGGTCACAGTCACCATGCCGCCGCCCGCCTGCCCTTGCACTTCCAGCCCGCCAAGGCGTTCCTGCATTTCCGCCATCTTGGACTGCATATCCGAAACCTGGCGCATCATTTGACCGATGTTCATCATTCTTCCTCTGTCTCCTGTAATTGCGAATCTTCCGGCGCATCATCGCCGCCGCCTTCGGCTTGCGCAAGCTCTCTTTGGCGCAGGGCGATCACTTTCGCGCCGGGGAAAGCGGCAAAAACGGCCTGCATCAAGGGATGTTCGCGCGCTTTGGCCAGCCGCGCGGCCTCTTTTTGGCGATCCTGCTCGGCCAGGGATGGCTCACCCTCTTTCAAGGATATGGAAACCACCCACCGCCGCCCCGTCCAGTCCGTGAGGCATTTGCCGATGCGCCCCGCGAAATTCGGCGGCGCGTTTTCACTCACGCGAATTTCCAAATGCCCAGCTTCAAAGCGCACCAGATGCACTTGCCCATGAAGCAGCGCATGCAGGCCAGCTTCGCGATTTTCCTCGAACAAGGCCACAACCTCGCGGAAATCCGCAGGTTGAGGCCGCGCTTCGGCTTGCGCCTGCGGCGGAACCACGGCAACGCTTCCGCCCACGGCCATTTTCGCGCGAGGCGCGCCGTCACCGCTTCCCCCGCCCGAGCCGCCGCCAACGCCGCCCGAAGGAGGCGCGTCGCGCAGTTGCTTGACCAGATCGGCGGGCGTCGGCAAATCGGAAGCATAAGCAAGGCGGATAAGCACCATTTCGGCCGCCTGCGCAGGCTTGGCCGCCAGATTTACTTCGCCAATGCCCTTGAGCAAAATCTGCCACGCGCGCGCCAAGGGCGGAATTTTGATATCCGAAAGTTCCGTCAGCAGGCGGCGGTCATATTCCGGCAGGCTTTCGTCGGCCGCGAAATCGGGAATAATCTGCCCGCGCGTCAGCAAATGCACCAGATCGCACATATCCTGCAAAACCTGAATGGGGTCCGAGCCCGCCAATTGCATGGACGAAAAAATATCCAAAGCGGCCTTCATCTCGCCGCGCATGATTTTGCGGAAAAGAGCCATGCATTGCCCGCGATCGGCAAGCCCCAGCATGTCCTTTACGTCCAAAGCCGTGACGCTGCCGTTGCCGCGCGATATCGCCTGATCAAGCAGGCTCAGCCCGTCGCGCACCGAGCCTTCGGCGGCGTGGGCGATCAGCTTGGCCGCCTCCTCATCCACACTCGCGTTCTCAAGCCCCGCGATTTTCATAAAATGCCGAACCAAAGTGTCGCTTTCCACGCGCCGCAGATCGAAACGCTGGCACCGCGAAAGAACGGTGACCGGAACCCTGCGCACTTCCGTCGTCGCGAAGATGAATTTGGTATGCGGGGGAGGCTCCTCCAGCGTCTTCAAAAGCGCGTTGAACGCGTTTTTGGAAAGCATATGCACTTCGTCGAGTATGTATATTTTATACCGCGCCGATACGGGGCCATAGCGCACGCCTTCGATGATTTCACGGATATCGTCGACGCTTGTGCGCGAAGCGGCGTCCATCTCGAGCACATCCACATGCCGGTCTTCCAAAATGGCGCGGCAGGAATCGCATTTGCCGCAGGGATGAACTGTCGCCCCGCCCTTGCCATCCGCCCCCGTGCAATTCAAGGCGCGCGCGATGATGCGCGCCGTGGTCGTCTTGCCGATGCCGCGCACGCCGGTCAGAATCCATGCATGCGGCAAGCGTCCCGCCTCGATGGCGTTGGAAAGCGTGCGCACAAGCGCTTCCTGCCCGATCAGTTCCTCGAACGTCGCGGGACGATACTTCCGCGCCAAAACGCGATAGCCGTTC
>CAZFCA010000047.1:0-6327 GCA_964517415.1 uncultured Rhodospirillaceae bacterium | reverse complement strand
CGCCCATCTTCGGCGTCGCGGGATTGCTCGGCAAAGAAGAAACGCTGAAAAGAATAAAAGCGGTATTGTAAAGAAGCATTCAGGATTCGGGATTCAGGATTCAGCATTTACGGAAGAAAGAAAAATACCCCTCCCCTTGCGGGAGGGGTTAGGGGAGGGGTTAGCGGTTGCAATACAGACCGCACCATTTGACTACCCCTTCTCCCCCCTCAGCCTATTCCTCGCCTTTTCCTCGCCGATCAGTGGGAGCAAAACTTTCATCTCCGGCCCGTGGTCGACGCCTGTCAAGGCTAGGCGTAATGGCTTGAAAAGTTCCTTACCCTTGCGGCCTGTCTTGGCCTTCACGGCATCTGCCCATGCGCTCCAGGTGTGCTCGTCCCACGGCGCAGGCGGCAAAAGCTCGGCGGCTTCTTTCAAAAACGCATCGTCGTGCGCAACGGGCGCGATGCATCCGGAAACGACATCCGCCCACTGGCGCATATCGTCCAACGTCACGATATTCGCGCGCGCCGCATTCCAAAAATTCTCCCCCACATTCAGCCCCATGGCCTCAAGCCGCTTTTGCACAACCGCATGAGGCGTCAAATGAAGAATCTTGGCGTTGAGCGCCTTTAATTCCTCCAAATCAAACTTGGGCGTGGAGTGAGAAATTTTGCCCAAGTCGAACTCCCGCGCCAATTCATCCAACGAAAGCCGCGGCGCGATGGGGTCCGATGTGCCGAGCTTCGCAAGCAAGGCATTGATCGCCATCGGCTCCACATGCATTTCGTCGTGCATGCTGGCGATGGAAAGCGTGCCAAGGCGCTTGCTCATTTCGATTCCGCTGGCGCTCACAATGAGCGGAAAGTGTGCGAATACGGGCGGCGGCGCGGTCGTCAAAGCCTGCCAAATCTCGATCTGCGCGGCGGTATTCGTCACATGGTCTTCGCCGCGAATGATATGCGATGTCTTGTCGTCAATATCGTCGACAACCGAACAAAAAGTATAAAGCGGCACGCCGTCTGCCCGCACCAAAACGGGGTCGGAAAGGGTGGAGGTATGCAACGTTTTTTCCCCCTGCACCAAATCCTTCCACTTCACCTCGGCATGGTTCAGCTTGAACCGCCAGTGCGGCCTCTTGCCCTGCGCCGCGAACTCGGCTTTCTTTTCGTCAGAAAGTTTCAGCGCGGCGCGGTCATAGATGGGCGGCAAACCGCGCCCGAGCTGCGCCTTGCGCTTCAAATCCAATTCCGCTTGCGTTTCAAAGCAGGGATAAACGCGCCCGGCGGCTTTCAGCTTTTCCAATTCTTGCGCGTACCGAGCCGTTCGTTCCGACTGCCTTCCGAAAAGATCCCACGAAAGCCCCAGCCATTCCATATCGCGCTTGATGGCATCGGCAAAAGCCTCGGTCGAGCGTTCGCGGTCGGTGTCGTCCAAACGCAGCATGAAGGTGCCGCCCGTTTTATGCGCGAACAGATAATTGAACAAAGCGGCGCGGATATTGCCGATGTGCAGCAATCCGGTGGGCGAGGGGGCAAAGCGAGTAACGACGGGCATGGTTAGAATTAAATGATAGAAGCACCAAAGGAGCTTGTTTTAGCACGGTTTTATAAAGTGCCAATCGAATAAATATGCCGAATTGCTCAAAAAGTCGGCTCCAGCCGCAGCCTTTTCGATACCCTGTAATGCAAATCATCAGCGGGCAATATACTCGATAAATTTCCAGCAATGCCTCCATAAATCGAAAAAGCCAGAGTGCACATAATTCTTGCTTTGGTGGCGCTTACGTCAGGGTCGAACGGCGCCAGAACGGGGGAAAGCTCGTACCCCACCAATCCGCCCGCAAGCAGCCCTCCGGCAGTCAAGGCCATCGTGGGAAACAATTTGACGCAGGTCGCGAGGGTCTGTCTTCTTTCAAAGCTCAGCGTGTCCGCCTTTGCGTAAAACGTCTCGACGGCGGTGTCCTTAAACTCGGACAGTTTGCAAGCCGCTAAAGGAAAGTATTTCCAGAGGGTAATTTTTTTCTCCATAAAAATCTTCCGCTTCCATCGCTTATAAATTTTGCTCTTGCAGCTTCATTCTGCTCGCAACAAGCCACTGTCTTAAATTCTCTTTCTTCGTATTTATAAAGGGTACGCCCTTATAGTACATTGCCGCCATTCCTAATAGGCCGCAAGTGATAAAACCAGCCACAGGAATTACATCATTGTCGGGCAGAATGTTATAAACTTTGCCAAGATAACATGCGCCCAGTCCTAAAGCAGCGCCGGCATATCCTCCGGCGGTCACAAACAGGAAATTATCCAGTTTTTTCCTTCTTTCTTCGAACCTTTCTTGATAGTCAGGAACATCGAAATTCTGGTTTCGTAGTGGCAGATCCCATTTGCTACGTAGACTGTTGCTTATCCTAATCGCTCTCGGAACGCTGTCTTTAAGCGTTAAATCTCCTGTTAAAACCGCCGCAACTAAGGGCATTAAGATATCGGACGAAGGATAAACTTTTGCCGCTACAAGGAAAGCCAAACCGCCGACGACAATAAACTCCAAGGGGATGACGGCCGCCCCAGCGACTTTTGCAATAATTTCCTTTTTATTTTGTGCTGCCGAAAGTTCCGTCGCCGTTTCCGTAAATCTTTCCTTAAATCTCGCTTTTCTTTTCAGCATGAGTCCCTCCGCGAAAACGTTTCCAAATGCTATATAAATTTTGTCTATTCCGCAATATACATAAGAATTATCCTTTGAAGCCGCAATAAAATTAGGAATCGCGCCATTTTAACAAATTTCATTTCCCATTTAATTTGCGGATTCGAGACACTATATATACCCCATGACCTTCCCCATTTTCGCCGATGTCGTGAAGCCCGATTTCCGCCCCGAGGCGGGAAAGAAGTTCGAGCTGACCTCGCCCTACCGTCCCGCAGGCGACCAGCCGCAGGCGATAGAAGCGCTCGCCAAAGGCCTTGCGGGGAACGAGCGCGAGCAGGTTCTGCTCGGCGTCACGGGTTCGGGCAAAACCTTCACAATGGCGGAAGTGATTCAGAAGCTGCAAAGGCCGACGCTGATCCTCGCGCCCAACAAAACGCTGGCGGCCCAGCTTTACGGCGAGATGAAGTCCTTCTTTCCGAAAAATGCGGTCGAATATTTCGTCAGTTATTACGACTACTACCAGCCCGAAGCCTATGTGCCGCGCACGGACACCTATATCGAAAAAGAGTCGATGATCAACGAGCAGATCGACCGCATGCGCCACTCGGCGACGCGCGCGCTGCTGGAGCGGGATGACGTGATTATCGTCGCGAGCGTTTCGTGCATTTACGGCATCGGTTCCGTCGAAACGTATCAAAGCATGGTTCTCGGCCTCGAAAAAGGGCAGGAGATCAGGCGCAACGATTTGCTCTCGGCTTTGGTCGAGCTTCAATACCGCCGCAACGATATCGGCTTCGGGCGCGGCGATTTCCGCGTGAAGGGCGATACGGTCGAGATTTTCCCCGCGCACTTGGAAAGCACGGCATGGCGGCTCGTGATGTTCGGCGACGAGATCGAGCAGATTATCGAAATGGATCCCTTGACGGGCGAAAAGGGCGCGAGCCTCGAAGCCGTCAAGCTCTACGCCAACAGCCATTATGTGACGCCGAAGCCGACCCTTGCGCAGGCGATGGAGCAGATCAAAATCGACTTGAAGAAACGCCGCGAAGAGCTTCTTTTGCATAACAAATTGCTGGAAGAGCAACGTCTTCGCGAACGCACCACTTTCGACCTTGAAATGATGGCGGCGACAGGTTCCTGCGCGGGGATCGAAAATTATTCGCGCTATCTGACAGGCCGCGCGCCGGGGGATCCGCCGCCGACGCTTTTCGAATACCTGCCGCAAAACGCCATGCTTTTTGTGGACGAAAGCCACGTCATGGTTCCGCAGCTCAACGCCATGTACAAAGGCGACCGTTCGCGCAAAGGGACTTTGGCGGAATTCGGTTTCCGCCTGCCGTCGTGCGTCGACAACCGCCCGTTGAAATTCGAAGAATGGGATAAAATGCGCCCCCCCTCGGTCTTCGTTTCGGCGACTCCCGGCCCGTGGGAGATGGAACGAACGCAAGGCGTTTTCGTCGAACAGGTCGTTCGTCCCACGGGCTTGATGGATCCGCCCGTCATCATCCGCCCGACGGACAAGCAGGTGGACGATCTGCTGCACGAAGTCAGCCAAACGGTCGCAAAGGGCATGCGCGTTCTGGTGACGACGCTGACCAAAAAAATGGCCGAGGCGTTGACTGAGTACATGAGCGAAGCGGGCATCAAGGTGCGCTATATCCACTCCGACGTCGAAACGCTGGAGCGCATCGAGATTATCCGCGATCTTCGTTTAGGCGTTTACGATGTGCTGGTGGGCATCAACCTGCTGCGCGAAGGCTTGGATATTCCCGAATGCGGCCTTGTGGCCATTCTGGACGCCGACAAGGAAGGCTATTTGCGTTCGCGCACCTCGCTGATCCAAACGATAGGCCGTGCTGCGCGCAATCTGGATGGCCGCGCGCTGCTTTATGCCGATAAAATGACGGGCAGCATGAAAGCGGCTATCGAGGAAACGAACCGCCGCCGCGAAAAACAGCAAATCTACAACGCCGCCAACGGAATCACGCCGGAAAGCGTGAAAAAATCCATCGGCGATATTCTGAATTCGGTTTACGAGCAGGATCATGTGACCGTCCAGCCGCATTTCGCCGAAGGCAAGAACCTTTCGGGCAAAGACTTGCGCGCGCATATCCGCGATCTTGAAAAGCGCATGAAGGCGGCGGCCGGCAATCTGGAATTCGAGGAAGCCGCCCAGCTTCGCGACGAAATCAAGCGCCTCGAAGCGACGGAGTTGGAATGGGGTTAGAGTGGGATTAGAGAGGGATTGGGATTCGGGATTCAGGTTTCGGGGAAGAAGCTTAAAAAGGGATCGTGAACAATAATAAGGCTGTCATTTCGGGGCGAGGCAATGCGACAGCATTGCCGAGAGCCCGAAATCCAGACGGCAAAGACGTTGGAAGAGTCAGTGCCTACTTTCTCCCTCCAACCCCCAGCCCCCAGCCCCCATTTCCATTCCTTCTTGCCCAAAAACCCCTTTAAGGGTTAAAGTCCTCGCCCATGAAAGAATCGACCAAAATACCGGCGGATATTGCCGCGCTGAGTTTCGAGGACGCTTTGGCCGAGCTTGAAAAGCTCGTCCGGCAGCTCGAGGACGGCAAGGCCAAGCTCGAAGACGCCGTCAATCTTTACCAGCGCGGCGCGATGCTCAAAAAGCATTGCGAGGCCAAGCTGCGCGAAGCCGAAGCCAAGATCGAGCAGATCACCGTCGGCACGAACGGCGAAATAACCGCAAAACCATTTAACACTTAAAAGCTCAACCCCAACCCCTTTTCATCATGCCTTCTGTAAGCCCCTCTCTCGCCTCCGCCATGACCGAAACCGCAAAGGCGGTCGAAGACGCGCTGGATCGCATTCTCCCCAAATCCGAATTTCCAGAAAACAAGCTGTTCGAATCGATGCGCTACGGCGCGCTGAACGGCGGCAAAAGGCTGCGGCCTTTCCTCGCGCTCAGCGCGGCGCGCATTTTCGGCGTGAAGGACGAATGCGCCCTTCGCGCGGCTGCGGCCATCGAATGCGTGCATTGCTATTCGCTGGTTCACGACGATCTTCCCGCGATGGACAATTCCGACCTGCGCCGCGGCCAACCGACGGTGCATAAGAAGTTCGACGAAGCCACGGCCATTTTGGCTGGCGATGCGCTTCTGACCATTGCGTTCGAGATTCTTGCCGACCCGCGCACGCACGAAGACCCGCAAGTGCGCTGCCGCCTTGTCACGGCTTTGGCAAAAGCGTCGGGCGTGCATGGCATGGTGGGCGGGCAGATGCTTGATCTGATTGCCGAAACGACGCAGCTTGATATCGGCGCGATCACGCGCCTGCAACGCCTGAAAACGGGCGAATTGATCGCAGTTTCCACCGAAGCGGGCGCAATTCTGGGCAAGGCCTCGATGCAACATGCCAACGCTTTGCGCGCCTATGCGCACGATCTGGGGCTCGCGTTCCAGATTATCGACGATTTGCTCGACGCCGAAGGGACAGAAGCTGAAACCGGCAAGCCGGTGGGGCGCGATGCCGTCGCGGGCAAAGCGACGTTCGTCACCATTTTGGGGGGCGAACGCGCCCGAGCGCAGGCGAAATTATTGTCGGAGCAGGCCATCAGCCATCTTTCAGTATTCGAAGGCCGCGCCACGCATCTGGAAAACGTCGCTCGCTTTGTTGTAGACAGGAAGAATTGAAGGAGCATTCAGGATTTGGGATTATAAAGACTAAAGGAAATGTCAT
>CAZFCA010000046.1:0-6341 GCA_964517415.1 uncultured Rhodospirillaceae bacterium | reverse complement strand
TTGGTAAGGACGGGGTCCGCGGTTCAATTCCGCGCGGCAGCACCATCATTTCAATAGGTTACGCGATTTTTTCAAAAATCGCAGACCCCATTTAGGAAACACTCAGGAAACCGGACTTGGCGGATTTCCTCCTATCTGTGCTTGTTGGTGCATGAGTCATAAGCCAAGCCGCCGCTGCAAGATCGCGACGTTCGATGCCGATCCGCGTTGTCGGCGTCAAATATCTTTATCCTTGGCAATCAGCGCAGGGTTGCATGGGTGATCGACGTCGGTGTTCGATATCAGCGCGTAAAAAACATCTTCCAGAAAAGTTCAGCGGCATCCTTGCTTGGCTTGGCGCTTACGCGGCACAACTGTCAAGAAAACGATAAATCATAGGCCATTCTCCTAGACAATGGATTCTATGCTGAACGCATAGAGTGTTGTATCTTATCGTTAATTGCACATCGATGAGACTTTCTATGATCGACATCAACGACCGTTTTAAAGAAGCTCTCCGTCTAATGGAAAAGACGGGGCAAAGCCTGTTTATCACAGGCAAAGCGGGGACGGGCAAATCGACGTTGTTGTCGCATTTTTGCAAGGTTACGGATAAGAAGCCTGTCGTTCTCGCCCCGACGGGTGTTGCGGCGTTGAACGTCAAGGGGCAGACGATTCACAATTTTTTTAATTTCTATGTGGACGTGACGCCACAGAAAATCCGGGAGAAGAAATCGAAGCCGCGCCGCGCGAAGCTATACAAGAAACTTAAAACCATCATTATCGACGAAGTTTCGATGGTGCGAGCCGATTTATTGGATTGCGTGGATGCGTTCTTGCGGCTCTACGGCCCTGATCCGGGCAAGGCGTTCGGCGGCGTGCAGATGATCTTTATTGGCGATTTGTATCAGTTGCCGCCCGTCGTGTCATCGAATGAGCGCGAGCTGTTCACGACGCATTACAAGACACCGTATTTTTTCAGCGCCCATGCATTGAAAGACACGCCGTTGGAGGTTGTGGAGCTTGAAAAGGTCTATCGCCAGAAAGACCCGACCTTTATCAATCTGCTGAACAAAATCCGCAACAATTCGGTTGAGGATGCGGATATCAAGTTGCTTAACAGCCGCCATGGCAAGACCGATGCGCCGAAAAAGAAGAAAGGCTTCTTTATCACGCTAACAACGACGAATGCGCGAGCCGATGAGATCAACGCGACGCATCTCGATGCCCTGAAAGGCAAAGCGCATTGTGCAGAGGCCGAGATCAAGGGCGAGTTTGGAAAGGAATATTTCCCTACCGCGACGGAGCTACGCTTCAAGCCCGGCGCACAGATTATGATGCTGAACAACGACACCAACAAACGCTGGGTCAACGGCAGCATTGGCGTGATCGAAGCAGTCAAAAAAGACATCGATGACGAAGAATATCTGCAAGTCAGGCTAGAGGATGACGACGACCTTGCAGAAGTCTATCCCCATAGCTGGGAGGTTTATCGTTTTGGCGTCGAGGGCGACACCATCATTTCCGAACCCGTCGGCACCTTCACGCAGTATCCTTTCCGGCTTGCCTGGGCGATCACGATTCATAAAAGCCAAGGCAAGACCTTTGGCAACGTTACCATCGACATCGGGCGCGGCACCTTTGCGGCGGGGCAGATGTATGTCGCGCTCTCGCGCTGTACGTCGTTCGAGGGCATTATCCTGAAAGTCCCCGTGGGCAAACAGAACATCCGCACGGATTATCGTATCTTTGAATTTTTGACCGGGCATCAATATCGCAAGGCCGCAACGGCCTTGCCGCGCGAGCGCAAAATTGCGCTTATCAAAGCGGCGATAAACGGCAAGAAGCTGCTCGACATCGTGTACCTGAAAGGCAACGACACCAAGACTAAGCGCACCATACGCCCGCTTTCGTTGAAGGACGAAGAGTTCAAGGGAAAGACCTTCCTTGGCATGCGCGCCCTTTGCACCCTGCGCGAGGAAGAACGCATATTTAGCGTTGACAGAATTTTGGAGGTCAAGGAGAGTCAAACAACGCGACGGCCTTTTCAGGCCGCTTAGTTTCTTTTTGTCCTTTAATGATTCTGTGCCATGCCTGATAAAATCTCTCTTAAAGAAATTTTTGATTCAGCCAGCGTTCAGCTTGCGTGCGCCGGTGTTGATAATCCTTTATTGAACGTCCGCGTTCTTGCAGGGCATGCATTGGGGCTTGCGCCCACGGATGTATCGAAACACCTGAACCGCGTTCTAACGCAAAAGGAAAAGGACTCCATAGCCGAGCTCATCAAGCGGCGGTCGCGGCGGGAAACTTTGAACCGCATCATCGGAAAAAGTGAGTTTTGCGGTTCGTGGTTTTTTACGAACGAAGCAACGTTGGAGCCGCGCCCTGAAAGCGAGACCATCGTTCGCTACATAACGAAAAAAGTAAAAAAATTTCCCTGGTTTCTACCTTCGCGAAAGCCTTTGCGCGTCCTCGACCTTGGAACGGGTTCGGGGTGCATCCTGCTTTCTTTTCTACGGGCGTTACCCAACGCCACAGGCCTTGGCATTGATATAGCGCCGCGGGCGGTCGAGCAAGCCCGTCAGAATGCGGATCGCTTGGGGTTGGAGGCACGCGCCGAATTCCGCATAAACGATTGGGCCGTGGGACTCGAAGAAAAATTTGATATCATCTCGTTCAATCCTCCTTACATCCCCATGGCGGATATGCCGCTGCTGATGCCGGCGGTCCGCGATTTCGATCCGGTTCTTGCGCTTCATGGCGGAACGGACGGAATGGATCCCTATCGCATCGTCGTTCCCTTGTTGCCGAAGCTGCTGAGACAAGGCGGCTACGCCGGTATTGAAATGGGCGAAAACCAGACGCAAGAAATTGGTCAGCTTCTTAAAGCGGCCGATTTTACCGATATTTCCTTATTAATCGATTTCCGCGGATTCGACCGCGTATTCGTCGTTCGCCAAAAGTCGGAAGAAGCTCATCGTCGATTCGTGCCATGGTAATGGTCTCATCACCCTTGTAAGCAAATTATAAAACAGGATATACGTTTTCCATTCACTCTATGACGGAGATGCAAATGAAGGTTTTAGTCGTAGGCAGCGGCGGACGCGAACATGCCCTTTGCGTCGCGCTACTGAAATCCCCTTTGTGCGACGCCCTTTATTGCGCGCCCGGGAATGCGGGAATTGCGGATATCGCCGACTGTTGGCCTATCGCAATCGATAAAATTGAAGATATTGTGTCGGCGTCGCTAAAATATCGCATCGATTTTGTCGTCATAGGACCTGAAGTTCCGCTTTCATTGGGACTCGCCGATCATCTTATAAAGGCGGGCATTCCCTGTTTCGGCCCGTCAAAGGCGGCTTCAGAAATTGAAAGCTCCAAGGGTTTTATGAAGGATCTGTGCGGCCGCGCGGGCATTCCTACCGCCAGCTACAAACGCTTTACCGACGCCGTGGATGCCCGCGCCTATGCATACAAGCATTTCAAGGATAATTCCACGGCGGCGCCCATTGTTATCAAGGCCGACGGCCTTGCCGCTGGCAAAGGCGTAACGATTGCGCAAACGCTGGAAGAATCGAAGGCCGCCATCGACAGCGCCATGAATGATAAAGCGTTCGGCGATGCGGGAGCAGAAATCGTGATCGAGGATTTTCTTGAAGGCGAGGAAGCCAGTTTTTTCGCTCTTTGCGACGGCAAAACCGCGCTCTTTTTCGCCTCGGCGCAGGATCATAAAGCCGTTTTTGACGGCGATAAAGGCCCGAACACCGGCGGCATGGGAGCTTATTCCCCCGCCCCAGTCGTTGACGAGGCTATGAAGCATCGCGTCATGCGCGAAATCATTGAGCCAACGATGGACGAGATGAACAAAATGGGTCGTCCCTTCAGTGGCGTGCTTTTCGCCGGCCTTATGATCACGAAAACCGGCCCGAAACTTATCGAATTTAACGCCCGTTTTGGCGATCCTGAAACCGAAGTGATGATTCCCCGTTTGAAAACAGATCTCCTCGCGCTTCTTTATGCATGCAGCAAGGGAGAATTAGCCAAAGTTGAGATAGAACGGCACGATGCCGCAGCCTTGACTGTCGTTATGGCTGCCCAAGGCTATCCAGGCAATTATCTTAAAGGTTCCGTCATCCGGGGACTTGAGCAAGCAGCCACTTATCAGGGCGCAACCGTCTACCACGCAGGAACGGCGCGCAACGCGGAAGGAGAAATAACAGCAAACGGCGGGCGCGTCTTGTGCGTTACAGCCAGCGCGCCCATCGAAGGCAGAAAAAGCGATTCCTCCACCGCGCGCGCAATCGCCGAAGCGCAAAAACGCGCCTATGCCGCTATCGAACAGATTGTTTGGCCAGAGGGTTTTTACAGGCGCGATATCGGCTGGCGCGCGATCAAGCGCATCAAGTCGCCCTAACAAGCATTTTCAAAATTTCAACGATTTTCCATATATTCTTGCAGTATATGGCGTAATTCCTCTGAAATTTTTAATGGCTGGCGTTTTTTGCGATCAATCAAAACGGAAACCGACTCGCTATAAGAAATGGGCGTTTCTCCATGCCAAAGCGCGTTGGCCACATGCAGGGATGTCGTCCCGATTTTCGTGAGGCACGTTCCGATTTTCACTTTCGCGGGCAGATGAAGCTCGTGCGTGAAGGTGATGCATGTGCGCGCAAGCACGAAAATGGAGTCTCTCCAAGGCCATCCTGGCGTCACAATATGAAAAAGATTGGCGCGGGCATTTTCGAAATACATGCCCATCGCATTGTTATTGACATGCCCTAAGGCGTCGAGATCGCAAAAACGCACATGATCGTTCGTCCATAATTTATAGCGATCCGCTCTATAGAATTGGCTCATATCCATTTGTTTCGCCCCCCGACTGAAGCGAAAGTAGTCCCGACCGCACACGCCGCGCCAGAAAATTACATCTTGCAGCGCAAAAAAAATGAGGGGCTAATATGCGCCGTCGCGGTGCAGGACAGCCGGAACGGTTTTGCAAATAATCGCAAAATCATGCCACAAGGACCAATTGCGAACGTACCAGCCGTCCATACTTACCCGTTCGTCATAAGAAAGGTCGCTGCGGCCGCTGACTTGCCACGAACCCGTGATGCCCGGTCGAACGGTATAATAGTAGCTAATGTCATTCTTATACTTCTCGATCTCTGCCTCAACGATGGGCCGAGGGCCTACGATGCTCATATCGCCCTTAAGCACATTGAACAACTGCGGCAATTCGTCAATGCTTGCGCGGCGAATAAAGTGGCCGAATTTCGTGATTCTCACATCGTTTTTCAGCTTCTGGTTTTGGCGCCATTCTTCAGCAGCTGCGGGGTTTTCCTTCAAATAACGATACAAAGCGGCTTCCGCATCGGCGCGCATCGACCGGAACTTATAACAACCAAATAATCGCCCGTGCTGACCGACGCGAGGCTGTTTGAATAAGACCGGGCCGCCGTCACGGCGAATGACAATCGCAACAAAGGCGAAAAGAGGAGAAAGCGCCGCCAAAGCCATGCTGGATAAAACGATATCGACCATCCGCTTGATCATGCGCGGGATCGGCAGCAGCAAACGATTGGTATCATGCAGCATCATGACATCCTGCATCATGAAATGATGCGGCGTCATCGTGCTGGTCGGCAAGCCAAGCCAAGGCGGAACAATCGAACAGGGCACCCGCGCGCGCGGCAACGACCGAAGCGCCTTCTGATAACGCTCGATCTCACCCCCTTCCAGAGCAAGGAAAATGTATTCCGCATCATGCATCATTAATACCTGCTTCCAGGCATGCGTTTTCTGCATGTCAGAAAGAACAAAAGACGGCAGTTGGTCCACAATTTCGAACCCAAGATGCTCGTCGCGGGTCAACGCCCGACAGGTCGCCGTCGCCGTCGCCCCGCCGCCAATAATAATAGCGGGAATTTTCCACAGACCAGCTTTTTTCTGAGCGCGGCGCACGGCTGCGCGGCAAAAGAAGGTAAAAAAGAGAAAAAATATCCAGCAAAAGGCCGTCCAAAGACGCGAGGCATTGTCATGCGAGGCGAAAGCCATAAATCCGCTCACCACAAATCCCATAAATGCGACGCTTAAGAGATTTCCCATGGTTTCCCAAAACGGCAACCTCTGGCGATAATGGCCCCGGCTCTCCAGCCATAAAAGCGCGACAATCCCCGTTATCATGAAAATCGCGATCTGTTGAAGGGAAATGATCCCCCCCCAGAACGGGGCCTTGTTTTCGAGACTCTGCCGCGCCATCATAAAAACCACTCCTCCCAAAAACGAAAGAAGCAGCCCAAAGACATCGGCTCTTAAAATGCCGAGGCCGGAGGAACGCATGCGAGCATGAAAATCGGGGAAAA
>CAZFCA010000045.1:2319-7129 GCA_964517415.1 uncultured Rhodospirillaceae bacterium | reverse complement strand
GAAAATATGCTTGTCATCAATCCCGAAGAATGCATCGATTGCGGCGTTTGCGAGCCGGAATGCCCTGCGTGCGCGATTTGTTCGGACACCGATCCGAAGGCCGAGAAATGGCAGGATTTGAACCGCGAATACTCCACGAAATGGCCGAATATTACGCGTAAGAAAGAGCCGCCCGCCGACGCGAACGAATGGAAAGACAAGCCCGAAAAATTCGCCAAATTTTTTAGCGAAAAGCCCGGCGAATAGGCATTTTTGTTTACCATTGTTGCCATTTCAGGGTCGTAGAGTCGCACTATGGTTAAAATATGACCGACTCAAATGACGGCCAACCCATTGATAAATATAAAAAAGCATGCGCGCCTGCATGAAAGTTTTTGTAATAATTACTAATAAATGGTATATATGTCATCGAATTGATGAATTTCATGGCACGGCTGATGGGTTTCGCAACGCAAGCAGTGGGGAATGGGTAGCTTTCCGTCCTTGCGCGGCTGGCTGGTTTTTACTGTTAATAGGGAAGAGGGAGCGAAAATGGAAAAGTTGGAGTTCAAAAAGGGCGATTTTGTCGTTTACCCCGCGCACGGCGTTGGCCGAATCGAAGGCGTTGACGCGTTTTCCGTGTCGGGACAGGATGTTATGCTTTATTCGATCTCGTTCGAGCAGGATCGCATGCGCCTTAAGGTGCCGGTGTCGAAAGCCAAGACGTCGGGACTGCGCCGCTTGTCGTCCCGCGACCGCATCAAGGAGGCGTTGTCGACTCTTCAGGGCCGGTCGAAGATCCGCCGCGTGATGTGGAGCCGCCGCGCTCAGGAGTATGAATCCAAGATCAATTCGGGCGATCCCGTTTCGATTGCGGAAGTCGTGCGCGATTTGCATCGCGGAACCGATCAGCCGGAACAATCTTACAGCGAACGCCAGATTTATCAGGCGGCGTTGGAACGTCTGGCGCGCGAGCTGGCGGCTGTCGAAAAGATCGATCAGTCGAAGGCCACGCTTAAGCTGGAAACCGTTCTGACGAAGGAGCGCGAGAAGAAAGCCGCTTAGGTAAATTTTACCGATCTGCACTCGCAGTGACTCCTTCTGGGTCACGAGAGGTTGCGAGGAGCCTGCCCCTCGCCGAACTGAATAGATATTTGATATCAAAAGTTCAGCTCGGCAAGGGGCAGGCGAGGCGCAGAGCGAGTGAAGTCGAGCGATATCGATACGTTCACTGGTTATTTGCATAGATGAGGTCCGATGCGGAAAGCGTCCTCGATTTCCGGAAAGGCATCGTTCTCCATCAAAGAATAGTCGAGGGGTAGAGAGTCAACAATAGTCAACAAGAGGGGCGGGGTTCATTGGAATCCTGCCCTTTTTGTTGCTCCATTCAACGGGCTTGGGCTGCAAACTGCGCTTCCACGCTTGCGCTGTCAGTATTTTTTAAGCTAAAGTCTTTATTCCTTCCTGCGTCATTCCCTTCAGGAGTACTTTTGTATGCCCACCTTTGAACGCCACCCTCTCGAGACGCTTGACATGCTGGTTCCCATGGTGATCGAGCAAACGTCCCGCGGCGAACGCTCTTACGACATTTTCTCCCGCCTTTTGAAAGAGCGCATCATCTTCTTGACGGGGCAGGTGGACGACACCATATCCAGCCTTGTATGCGCGCAAATGTTGTTTCTGGAATCCGAGAATCCGAACAAGGAAATTTCTTTTTACATCAATTCGCCTGGCGGCGTGATCACCTCGGGGCTTGCGATGTACGACACCATGCAATACATTAAATCGCCGGTGACGACCGTTTGCATTGGGCAGGCGTGCTCTATGGGCTCCGTCCTTCTGGCGGCGGGGGAGCCGGGCAAACGCTTTGCCTTGCCGAATAGCCGCATCATGATTCACCAGCCTTCGGGCGGCGCGCAAGGGCAGGCCACTGATATCGAAATTCAAGCTCGCGAAATTCTTAAACTGCGTCAGCGTTTGAACGAGATATACGTTCACCATTGCAAACAGGCCATTGAAACGATTGCCAAAGCGGTCGAACGCGACAATTTCATGTCCGCCGAGGAAGCCAAGACTTTCGGTCTTGTGGACGAGGTGGTTTACAAGCGTCCGGACCTCAAAGACGATGCAAAAAGCGAGGAAAAGAAGGATTAATCGTAAAGTAACCAATGGACTCTAATCTCTCGTAAGGGTTATCTTTTTTGGAAATGAGAACCTGATGACAAAATCCACGGCCGACTCGAAAAATACGCTTTACTGCTCGTTTTGCGGAAAGAGCCAGCACGAGGTGCGCAAGCTGATTGCGGGCCCGACGGTGTTCATCTGCGACGAATGCGTCGAACTTTGCATGGATATCATCCGCGAAGAAAGCAAGACGACCTTGGCCAAGTCCAAAGAAGGCGTGCCTTCGCCGAAGGATATCATCAGCGTTTTGGACGACTATGTGATTGGGCAGCCGCACGCCAAGCGGGTTCTGTCCGTTGCCGTGCATAATCATTACAAGCGCCTTGCGCACGGCTCGCGCAATTCGGACGTGGAACTGGCGAAGTCCAATATCCTTCTGGTCGGGCCGACGGGTTGCGGCAAAACGCTTCTGGCGCAAACATTGGCGCGCATTATCGACGTGCCCTTCACCATGGCCGACGCGACGACTCTCACGGAAGCGGGCTATGTCGGCGAGGACGTCGAAAATATCATCCTGAAACTTTTGCAGAGCGCGGATTACAACGTAGAGCGCGCGCAGCGCGGCATCGTTTACATCGACGAAATCGACAAGATAAGCCGCAAGTCCGATAATCCGTCGATCACGCGCGACGTGTCGGGCGAAGGCGTGCAGCAGGCTTTGCTGAAGCTGATGGAAGGCACTATCGCTTCAATTCCTCCACAAGGCGGCCGCAAGCATCCGCAGCAGGAATTTTTGCAGGTCGATACGACGAACATATTGTTTATTTGCGGCGGCGCGTTTTCGGGCCTCGACAAAATTATTTCGGCGCGGGGCAGGGGGAGCTCCATCGGCTTCGGCGCGGATGTGCGCTCGCCCGACGAACGGCGCACGGGCGAAATTCTGCAAAGCACCGAGCCGGAGGATTTGCTGAAGTTCGGCCTGATCCCCGAATTCGTAGGCCGTTTGCCGGTCGTCGCGACTCTGAACGATCTGGATGAAGACGCGCTGATCGACATTTTGACAAGCCCGAAGAACGCGCTTGTGAAGCAATTCCAGCGTTTGTTCGAGATGGAAGAGATCAAGCTGGACGTGGATGAAGGCGCTTTGCGCGCCATCGCGAAAAAGGCCATTGCGCGGAAAACCGGCGCGCGCGGCCTGCGCTCCATCATGGAAAGCGTTCTGCTGGATTCCATGTTCGAATTGCCGGGATCGACGGACATCGAAAAAGTCCTCATCACGCAGGATGTCGTGGACGGGAATGCGAAACCCATGTACGTCCATGGCGACAAGCAGAAGGCTATGCCGATGGCGGCGGCCAAAGCCTAGAAAGCCTAACCCGCTTGGACGGGTGATTGCTTCGTCGCAACGGATGCTCGGCTCCTCACGTACGTTTAAGTGCGCTGTGGGACTGCGCTCCGTTGCTCCTCGCACTCCCCTCGCCCAAGCGGGTTAGGCAATTTCTTAGGGATTTGCTGTAGTTGATCATTTTCAACTCCCTTGCCCCCCATTAATCTTTCGCTTAGATTTCAATGGTATGGTCTTGCTTAAAATTCGGAAGGAGACGGGTTCATGCCGGAAAGTTTTATGCGCGTAAAAATCAAGGAAGCCTTGGCCGCGACCGGAAATAACCGTCACGACGCCCATAAACTTCTGATCACTTGGGCGATCCGCGACCCCGCGTTGCTGCTCGCGATGACGCGCCCGCACCTCAAGGGCATTGCGGCCGCGCATGTGGACCACTACCTGCGCCAAAAAGGCGAGCGGGACGCCGACGACGATATGCCGGAGCGCATCTCGCGCACGGCCATCGACGATATCGTGTTGCATGCGACTTCGCGCATGCCGACCGATAAACGCCGCCATACGCTTCTTCCGCCGCCGAAATCGACCGAACGCCAAGCCTCAGCCATGCGCAAGCTGGCGGCGGCTTTTACCAAGAAGAAGAAATAAAGGCCCTAAGGCTTAAGGCCGGACGCCTTGATGAATGCGTTGCGCGCATAATATGAGGGGCACGAGACCCTTCTTGCCGGGGAATCGAACAGTTTGCGTTGCGCACGCGTGATGTCTGTTAAGCCGTTATTATTGTTTTTCAAACGACTAAAGAAAACCAGCGTATGCAATTCTTCGCGGCTTATCCCGGGAAGAACAATCGTGCCGTCTAAACAGACGCTGCGAACAAAGTTCCGGACAGCGGGGCAAACGCCATTTTCGATATCCAGACCTTCCTGCGTTATCCAAATATCCATCGCGGACTTGATCGGCGATGTGCTGACGTCGACTTCACGTAATTCGCCATAGCAATTCTTGCCAAGGTTGGTGGATGCGTAGCATCGAATAGTGATATTATCGGGCCCGAAAAAACTTGCGTTCCATTTTTTGGGATCCTGAATGGGTCTGGTCGTCTCGCTCATTTGCATGCTCCTGAAACAATCTTTTGGCGTCGATATGTATTTGAAGGTTTAGTGCTAACATATTTTTTATGGAGCGGAAAAAAAATTTTCGATTTGCGCAAAGAGAGGGCAGCCATGGTTAACGTTATCTATTCATTGGCGCTTTCTGCAAAACCTGCCCGTTTTGCTCCACTAAAACGCGCTCTTGCTTGACGCGCCATTTTGGCGGCGTGGCGACGAATTCTACTTCGATCTCCTCTTTCCATTCACAAGGGTT
>CAZFCA010000045.1:0-2219 GCA_964517415.1 uncultured Rhodospirillaceae bacterium | reverse complement strand
CCGCGACTTCTTCGGTTCCATGGGCCAAGGCCACAAAGAACCCAAGCGGCAGGGGAAGCTCTGTCATCGGGTATACGATTGGGCCAAATACGGGAGTGCTTCGTGGGGGCGCGCTCTTTATTAATAAAAAGCTGGTTCCGTTGATACAGGAAGGCGCGCCGGTGAAAGAAGGGGTGTCGGATTAAGGCAAACCCTAACCAGTTGTATCTTTTAGCAATCCCTCTGCTTTTTGCGGGGGGATTGCTTTTTTGTGGGCTCGGCAACGGCTGTCATTTTTCCCTAGCCAAATGCCGCACATCGGGTTACAAAAGCGCGTCCCCCAAATGTTTATACCTAAGTCCGACGGAAACGCCGGACGGGGGACTTTGGGCAAATGGTGGTGCAGTTGCGTGAGTGAGCGAAGCGAACGAAACGCAGAGTAGCCGCAAAAAAGATACAGGTGCAGTCACGGTTGCGTGAGTGAGCGAAGCGAACGAAACGCAGAGTAGTCGCACCAAATATAGGAGTGTAGCTCAATTGGTAGAGCACCGGTCTCCAAAACCGGGGGCTGGGGGTTCGAGACCCTCCACTCCTGCCACTTTAACGATGAAGGATGGATAGGCTATGGCGAAAGAACCGGTGAATGCTGAAGAGAGGCCAAAGCGAAATCTTGCCGAATTTGCGCGCGAGACGAAGCGCGAGATCGCCAAGGTCACCTGGCCTGCGCGCAAAGAAATTTCCGTGACGACCGCGTTGATCGTGGTTTTCGCCATCATTACGGGCGTTTTCTTTTTGGTCGTCGATTCCGCGCTTGGGTTCGTGGTCTCGAAAGTCTTGGGTATGCATTCATAATTTTATTAGAAGAGGAAGTCATGGCGCAGCGTTGGTATGTTATTCACGTTCATTCGGGTTTCGAGAAAAAGGTCGCGCAAACCGTGCGCGAGACCGCGATTAAGAAAGGGCTTGAGGATTTTTTTACGGAAATCCTTGTCCCGACGGAAGAAGTCGTCGAAGTCCGGCGCGGCGCGAAGGTCAACGCCGAGCGCAAGTTTTTCCCGGGTTATGTGCTGATCAAGATGGATTTAACCGACGAAAGCTGGCATTTGGTCAAGAACACGCCGAAAGTCACGGGCTTTTTAGGCGGCGGCGGGCGTCCTTCGCCCATTAGCGAGGCCGAAGCGCAGCGCATATTGAATCAGGTGATCGAAGGCGTGGAGCATCCGAAGCCTTCCGTCACTTTCGAAGTGGGCGAGCAAGTGCGCGTCGCCGACGGGCCGTTCGCCACGTTCATCGGCACGGTCGAGGAAGTGGACGAATCCAAAGGCCGCCTGAAAGTCGCCGTTTCCATTTTCGGCCGCGCCACGCCTGTCGAGCTGGAATACGCGCAGGTGGAAAAGGTTTAATACGCGCTCGAAGATGGTTAATTTCTGCGGGCATTCCACGCGTTAAGAAGTCGATGCGCAAGAAATATATTGTCAGTAGCTTTTTTCGCTAATTATAACTGTTGCGCAAGTAAAAGGAGAAAGCGAAAAGTAGCACTGCAGCCTATTTTTAAAGGAGAAAATTCATGGAAAACATTAAAGCATCCGACGTTGTTCTTAGCTCTATTCAAATAGGGGAGATACTCGATCACAATAAGCAAAACATCGCTAGTGCGCGTAACCTCTACATGGAAATGAAGAATAGTGAGGGAAAAAAGGGAGACGACAAACTTCCTACTAGGGTGAATGATGCTTTAAAATGCATTTTTATGGAACCTTCGGGAGCATCATTAGTACGCTATAGTTTTTTAGATGAAAGTGGCACGAAGACTGACGAAGAAATGGAAAGAGAATTTGAAAAAGTTCACGGTATCCTCTCTGCGCGCATAGATTTTAAACGTCTTAGAGAAATTAATGAAGAGAAACTCTCCTGCGACTATTTGCCTTGGTTCGATGGCGATGTTGACAAACTTTCAGGACGTATTATTTCGACGTTAAACGAAGCAGGCGCGAATTTCGCGGGGGTCATTCTGGAGCCGCCGCGAAGCGGCGGAATCCGGAATCCAGACTGCGATAAAAGCAGAACTGACAGTGGAGAAACAAGGTTGATGGAGGAGCGAGCGCTTTTCTGGAGCTGACTTGAAAAAAAGATTCAGAAAACCCCGTTTGCCCATTTGTTATAAAGCGGTTCGTTTTCCCTCGTGCGCTTAATGCTCGATAATTTAAAGGAGAAATATCATGGTTGCTGAATACGAAGTT
>CAZFCA010000044.1:0-7576 GCA_964517415.1 uncultured Rhodospirillaceae bacterium | reverse complement strand
TCTCAAGTTGCAGACTCTAACACAAACTGCCTCAGTTTACGGGGAGCACGTCATGGGGTACCCTGATTTAGGGCTTTCGGTCAAAATAATCACAAACGGAGCTCGGCACATGGGGAAACGCGGCCGAGGCCAGAGGGTGCTGTGAGGCCGTATGTTATTGTAATCGTGTCCTCAGGCCTCGATAAGCTGCCGAAGGTGGACGGCATCAGGTAAGACCAGCGTTAAAGAGCTTGGCTATCAAATTATTGATTACTGATGAATAGTTCCCCTGATTTCTTTATAATATTCCCATGACAATGCCTGAGCCACAAACTCCCGAACCAGAAAAGTCCTCGCTCCTGAAACGCATCGGCATGCCTGTCGTTCGTTTTTTCGGATCGGGCGTTTCGGTTCTTATTCTGGTGCTGGCCATCAGCCCGCTTATGGTCATGGGGGCGCTTTATGCGCCCGGCCCTTTAAGCGAAAATAAAACTTTTATTATTGCGCGCGGGGCGAAAACGACGGACATATCGCGCCAGCTGGCGGAGGGAAAAGCCGTTCATTTCGCTCTGCTGTTCCGCTTTGCGGCGCGCATCGAAGGGGCTTTGAAAGCGGGCGAATACGCAATTCCCGCAAGCGCAAGCAGCATGGATATCGCCAAGATGATGCATGAAGGACGCTCGGTCGTGCGCCTGTTCACCGTCGCGGAAGGGCTGACTTCGGCAGAAGTGACGCGGCTTCTGAACAACGATCCGGTTATGACGGGAGATATTTCCGCGCCTCCGGCGGAAGGATCCCTTCTTCCTGAAACATATCGCTATATATACGGCGACAGCCGCATGGGCATGATCGTTCGCATGCAAAAGGCGATGCAGGAGAAGTTGAACGCGCTGTGGGAGGCGCGCGAAAAAGACTTGCCGTTGCGTTCGACCGCGGAAGCCGGAGTTTTGGCTTCGATCATCGAAAAGGAAACCGGAAAGGCGAGCGAGCGGCCGCGCATTGCGGGCGTTTTTTATAACCGCTTGCGCCAAAGCATGCGCCTTCAATCCGACCCGACCGTCATCTATGCCCTGACGAAGGGGCAACGATTATTAGATCGCTCGTTGACGCATGAGGATTTGGCCGCCGCCTCGCCCTATAATACTTATGCCAGCGATGGCTTGCCGCCGAGGCCTATATGCAATCCCGGGCTGGCTTCGCTGGAGGCCGCGTTGCATCCCGAGCGTCATGATTTTCTTTATTTCGTCGCCAATGGTACCGATGGCGGGCATTCTTTCGCCAAGGACCTTCCCAAGCATAACGAAAACGTCAATCAATGGCATAAAACGAAGAAAAAATCTGAAATCCAAAAACACAAAGCGCGACGCTAGAAATGACCTTCATTGCCTTGAACATCGCGGAAGTGCGTAAACGCCTTGGAAATGCCAAGCTGATCGCCGTTAGCAAAACGGAAAGTATTGACGCAGTTCGCCAGGCTTTAGCGGCAGGGCAGCGCGTGTTCGGCGAAAATCGCGTGCAGGAAGCGCAAAAGAAGTTTGCTTCGCTTCGGACGGAATATCCCGATATCGAGCTTCACTTGGTCGGCCCTTTGCAAACCAACAAGGCGCAGGACGCCGTGGAATGCTTTGACGTCATTCAAACGCTTGACAGGCCCGCGCTTGCGGAGGCTTTGGCTAAGGCGATGCGCAAAACGGGGCGCATGCCGCGCCTTTATATCGAGGTCAACATCGGGTGCGAGCCTCAAAAGTCGGGAATTGCGCCGGACAGGCTGGACGATTTTTTTGCTTATTGCCGCGATGAATGCGGATTATCCATTTCCGGTTTGATGTGCATTCCGCCGCAGGATGACGATCCTCGCCCCTATTTCCTGCGAATGCATGAGGTGGCTGCGCGGCTTACGCTGCCGCATGTGAGCATGGGCATGAGCGCGGATTATGAGATTGCTGTTGCATGCGGCGCGACTGAAGTGCGCATTGGCACCGCGCTTTTCGGGAAACGAAAATAATCTGCCCGCCGATTCGCTAATGTTACGTCATAAACACTTTTTAACCATAATTTTTGTGCTATAATCTTCATTGCTGACGAAGGATTGGATTCAAGCGGGACAGCCGGGCTGATGTTGGTGCGGTAGCAACCGCCGCCCCCCTTCCCTAACCCCTCTCGCAAGGGTACGGGGGAATTCTTTTTTATTTCAGCTCTGGTCTGTGAAAAATAAATACTGGTATTTTACTCACTACTTTCCCGTCCATGCGCTTAGCCCTCAATAAAGAACTTCCCAAAATTGTCGCCCGAAAATCGCGGTGGATGCTGGCCTTTTTGCGGCATGAGTTGATCGGCATTGCCGAGGATTTTTGGAAAGACGGCGGCGCCGAGGAAAAGCCTTTGCGGCAATACGGCGCGCGGTTCAGCAATCCCTTGCCCCCTGTCGTGGAGGACGAGCGGCGTTGGCATGCGGAGCCTGGAGAGGTTGCCGAAAAAATGTGGGGCGAAGGGAACGTTTTTCCCGGCGATACACAGCTTGCCGAGCTATTGATCCAGCCCTTCAATCTAACGCGAGATATGACCGTTTTGGATCTTTCAGCCGGGCTTGGGAGCCGCATGCGGCGCATCCATCAGGAATTCAAGGCGGAAGCGAGCGGGCGCGAGGCCGATGCCAAAATCGCGTTTCGCGGCGCGGCTATTATTGCGGAGGGGCTTGGGAAAGGCGCGTCCATCACGCCTTACGATCCGATGAATTTGGTCGAGAGCAACCGCTATGATTGCATCGTCATGCGCGAAGCGCTTTACGCTGCGGCGGACAAGGAAAAATTCATTAAATCCATTGAGGCGTGCTGCAAGGAAGAGGCGCAGGTTTCTTTTACCGACTATATCGTGAATCCAGAATACAAGAACGAGCCAACCATTGTCGCATGGCAAAAGCGCGAATTCGGCGCGGAGCCTGTCAGCCTTGTCGAAATGGCGGAGCTTTGGGCGCGCGCGGGGTTCAGTCTTCGCGTTCACGACGATCAGACGGATTTTTATAAGCAAGAGATCAAGCGCGGTTTGCTTCGGCTTGCTCAGTTCATGGTTTCCGGTGTTAAGCCCGATGTGGAAACGAAGGTCGCCATCGAAAAACAGTTAACTTTGTGGGCGCTGCGCATGGCGGCGCTTGAAAAAGGGCTGAAATTCTATCGTTTCTATGGGTTGAAATAAGCCGCCCTATTGCGTATAGCTAGCGCCTTTCAGGCATTGAGGCTTTATTAATGCATTCCAAGAACAAGTCGCATTCGCCGCCAAGCGACGCTTTATGGTTTTTGCCTTTGGGCGGTTCGGGCGAGATCGGCCTTAATCTTTATCTATACGGCACTGCGGGCAAGTGGCTGATGGTCGATTGCGGCGTGATGTTCGGCGACGAAACGACGCCCGGCATCGACATCATGACGCCCGATATTTCCTTCATCGCGCAAAGGCAGGAGCAATTGCTGGGCGTTGTGATGACGCACGGGCACGAAGACCATATCGGCGCGATTGCCCTTTTGTGGCCGCAACTGAAATGCTCCATCTATGCCACAAAATTTACAGCGGAGCTGATCCGCAACAAATTGGCTTATGACGATCTAGTGCCCATGGCGAAAATTATCGAGATTCCCAGCGGCGGTGCTTTTGAAGCGGGGCCTTTTAGGGGAGAGTTTATTCCCATTACGCATTCCGTTCCGGAATCCCAAATGCTGGCGTTGAAAACCGCGCACGGCACTGTCGTGCACACGGGCGATTGGAAATTCGATAACGATCCCGTTCTGGGGGCGACGAGCGATATTCAAAAGCTTCAGGCTTTGGGCGAGGAAGGCGTTTTAGCGGTTGTCGCGGATTCGACCAACGCGATGGTGGCGGGGCATTCGGGATCTGAAAGGACGGCGCAGGAGGAATTTATCCGGCTATTTTCCACCATCGACAAGCGCATTGTCGTGACATGCTTTGCCAGCAATATCGCGCGCATCAAGTCGATTTCCGCCGCCGCCAAGCAGGCGGGACGCTATGTGACCCTTGTGGGGCGGTCGCTTTGGCGCAATACGGAAATCGCCAACGAATGCGGATTCCTGCCCGAATTCGACGAATTCCTGACGGAAAACGAGGCGATGCTTTCGCCGCGCGGTAAGATCGTGATTATCGCGACAGGCTGCCAAGGCGAGCCGCGCGCGGCGCTTTCGCGCATCGCCATGGACGATCATCCGGAAGTCGAGCTGGAAGAAGGCGATACGGTGATTTTTTCTTCGCGCGATATTCCCGGGAACGAGAAAGACATTGCTCGCTTGCAAAACAATCTGATTGCCAAAGGTTTGCGCTTAATCACCGCGAGCGACAGGCCTGTGCATGTTTCGGGGCATGCGGCGCAGGAAGAGCTGGCGCAGTTTTATTCGTATACCAAGCCGCATTTGGTTTTACCGGTGCATGGCGAGGCGCGGCATCAGGCCGAGCATGCGCGAGTCGCGGAAAGGTGCCATGTGCCGCATACGCTTATTCCGGCCAATGGGCAGATTATCCGCCTTGGTCCCGGCGTGCATGAAGTCGTGACCGAAGTCCCTGTCGGGCGATGGGGGTTGGACGGCAAGGTTTTGCGCAGGCTCGATACCGGCGTTTCGAAAGACAGGCGGAAGCTGGGCTATAACGGCGCGGCGGTTGTGACGATTGTGATGGATTCCAAGGGCAAAGTCATGGGCGAGCCGCAAGTTTCGCTTATCGGCCTGATGGAGGGAGAGGCCCTTGTTTCGCTGCAGGATGACCTTTCCGCTCTGGCGCATGATGTTGTGGAGGAGATGCCGAAATCCTCGCGCATCGACGACGCGGCCGTGCGCCATGCCGTGGCGCTGGCCGTGCGCCGCCGCATTAACGAAACGCATGGCAAAAAACCCGTGACGGACGTGCATGTGGTGAGGGTGTAAGGCTTTTGGATTAGATCGAAAACGCTTCGTCGAGGTCTTCTTCTTCGAAATTTTCAGGCAATGCCGTGCGGCAGAAGGTTTCGATTAAATCGGCCATCGCTCTGGCGCGCATGGCTTGCTTTTCCTTCGGCGCGTCTTCGCGCAGGACGACTGCCAGAAAACCTAAAGCCGTAAACAGAATTTGACGATCATTGCGCGACATTTTTTATTCTTCCGGTTATGCGGCCATGCCTTCCTTGTTTAAAATATCGAAGGCGTGCTGAAGTCTTTGTTCCTCGTCGATATAGACGACGTTATCGGGAATTTTTGCGGAGCGTTCGATGGCGATAAGAAGGCCGAAAGCCATTTGTTCGCCGTATCGTTTGACCAATTCTTTGTAGGTGACGTGCTGCATGAAAATAGGCTCTTAGGCAGCAAGGGGGAGAGAGGCGGATTGCATCAAAGCGTTCCAGCGGTCTTCCAAAGTCATGTTGTCGTTGAAGCGTATGCCCTCGTAGCGCGCGATGCGCTCGACCAGATCCTGAATTCCATATTCGCCATGACGCATAAGAAATTTTGTGTAATCGGGCATTTTTACCGCCTTTGAAAAATTATTAAAAAATCTCAAACACTTTATTTTGGAAGTATATTCTAATTCTTTATTGAAAGCAATTAAAAACATGCAAAAAGTAGAAAATAATTATACAGCAAATAATATTTTAATTGTTTTCTTACTATGATTGTGTAACATGCATATGTATAAGCTGTTTATTTTAAAAGAAGGTATAAAATAAACCTCGAAAATTTACCATATGTAACATACGGTCTAATATGGGCTGATGTGAGGAATTTATGTCTATTGGTCGCCAAATACGAGCTGCGCGGGGTCTTTTGCGGTGGTCTGGTGCCGCTTTGGCCGAAAAAGCAGGGCTGACCCGAGATACGATTAATAAAATCGAGGATGATGCCGTTCAACCACGCGAAGGGACGCTAAAGGATATTATTCGCGTTTTTGATGAACATGGCGTGGACTTTACAGATAATTATGGCGTTCGATTAAAGCCTCAGGGCGTCGAAATTTTAACGGGACATGAAGGTCTTTGCCGGTTTTTCGATAATGTATATGAGCATGTCCACAAGCATGGAGGCACTATTCTTCAGACGGGAATTGATGAGACTCTTTTCGACGAGCATTTGGGAAAATATTCGCCCGTTCATACCAAAAGAATGGCCCAACTTGCCAGAGAACGGAATGATTTGAAGGTTCTTGCCCTTATAAAGGAGGGCGACATGGACTTTTCATGTTCCGATTACGCCGACTATCGTTGGCTGCCAGCAGAGTTATTTGATCCTGTTCCTTTTTATATCTATGGCGATCGTCTTGCCATTATCTCTTTTCAAACAGTTCCGGCTCCGACCATCATCGTGCACAACATTCCTGCGATAACGAATGCCTATAAAAAACAATTCGAATTATTCTGGAATATGTCGAAGGAACCGACAATCAATAAGAAATAGCGATGCTGAAATTCCATCCGATCATACGTCCAACGATACCGGACAGTTTTTTTAACCAGACTGTAGATTTCTGGCTCGGTCTTGCCATAGGGAATTGGGGTCCTCAGATGTATCAGCATCATGAGGGTATGAAGAATGGGGTCCCCATGTCGGGCGTTTCAACATGGGACGCATATGAAAAATGGGGAACCATCCCTAACCAAAACAAGCGCCTTTTCCACGATCATGTGAAAGATGTGGCTCTTCTGTTAGAAGAGGGAACGCCCATAGTTGAGTTCGGTCCCGGGTCTATGGATGACGCCAGAACTCTAATCCGCGCCTTGAATAGCGATGAATATATCCCTGTCGATTGCTGTTTGAGCGTCATTGAAAAGGCTCGTTCTCTTGCTGCCGAAATTGAAGGATGTTTAATATGTCCTGCCATTTACGATTTCTTTTCAGGAAAGAATATTCCCCTAACCCATGATGCTTCGTTAGGGGTTTTTTTGGGTTTGACAGTCGGAAACATTCCTGGCCCCGTTCCCAATGATGAACCCTATAGGGAACTGGTTGGCACCTTTAGGAATTTGGCAAAAACAATTCCTATGGGAGGATATCTGCTTGTTTCAACAGATTCCTGTCAGGATGAGGAAAGGAACAAAGCCTTATATAATGAACCATGGCACAGGCTTTTCAGCGTCAACCATCTTTATCACATGGCCGCAGAATTGCCGATGAAAGGTTTCGATCCTGAGGGATTCGAATATGCTCCTGTTTGGCATAAACACTGTGGCCTTTTGGCGCATACAATTATCGCCACAAAGAATCAAAGTTTTGAAATGGGAGAAAATGAAGGAATTGAGATATCTATCAAGAAAGGACAAACTTTTCATTGTGATAATTCTTTCAAATATCACCCCGCTGTTTTTGAAATGTGCGCTGAGGATGCTGGGTATGAGATTATCCATAGTTGGCAAGAAGGTACTATAACCCTCTATTTATTCCATGTTCCGTCTCAGATTGCTCAAAACAATTATTGTGCTCCTGTGATTTCTCCATGCGGCGAATATTCCCCAAAGCGACTTGAAGGAATGCAGGAACAACTGCGTCTTTGTGCATGATTGTAAGAGGATGCAATCCATCCAGCTATAAAATCCCCTTAATCCTATAAATCATCTCCAACGCCTGTTTGGGGTTGAGGG
>CAZFCA010000043.1:0-7881 GCA_964517415.1 uncultured Rhodospirillaceae bacterium | reverse complement strand
AATTCTATCAAAGCATTTGATTTTAAAATATCGCTTGTCCGTGGAATTTGCGCTGCTGTGACACTGAGGGGCTATGCCCGTCAGTTCGAGGGTCGGCCAGCGCTGATCATATTCATCTCCGATAATAGCGAGAAATCCGTGCTTAAAGCCGTTTTGCGAAAAACGGAAAAAACGAATGCCGAGCTTTTGACTCGCCTTAAGGATGCAAACAACAGTGAGCGCATTTACAGGGCCATAGGCGAATCCATAAATTATGGCGTTTGGGTTTGCGATCCTTCAGGCCGGAATATTTATACAAGCCCCTCTTTTTTGAAGATGGTTGGCTTAAATCAGGGGGATTGCTCTAATTTTGGATGGGCAAACAAGCTCCATCCTGAGGACACCAAGGAAACAATCGAATGTTGGAAAGAATGCCTCAAATCAGAAGGCATCTTGGATCGCGTTCACCGTTATTATGGCATTGATTCCCAATGCCACCAGGTGTTGTCGCGCGGAGCCCCTGTTAGGGATGACCAAGGAAAGATTATCTGCTGGGCTGGCATTAACCTTGATATCAGCGAAATTCAGAAAAATTCACAGGCCTTGAAAGAAAGCGAAGCACGATTTCGCGCAGCTCAGGACGCATCCTTGGATTGTTTTGTTATCTATACGCCCCTGAAGGATGAAAACGGAAAGCTATTGGACCTTCGGATCATTTACGCCAATCGTATGATGGGCGAGCATTATAATACGGCCGCTGAGAAGCTCATTGGCCGTCTTATCAGCGATGTTCTTCCCATTGCAAAAGAACCCGGGGGGCTCATTGAGCGTCATGGGCACATCATCAAAAGCGAAAAACCGCAAGAGTATCTGCTTTCTTTCGATGTGGAAGGCGCGACAAGATATTTCCGCAATTTGGTTGTGCCTTTTAAGCCCTACGTAGCCACGACGTTTCGCGACGTGACGGATATGGTTGTTGGAACGAACGCCCTCGCGGCGGCGAAAGCGGCGGCTGAACGCGTTGCGCTCGCTCGCTCAAAGTTTTTAGCGACGGCAAGCCATGATCTTCGTCAACCGGTGCAAACGCTTGTCTTACTGCTCGCTATGCTGAAGTCGCAGGAAACGTCGCCTTCCTTTAATAAAGTGTTGTCGATGGCTGAAAACGCTCTTGAGGGACTCAAAGGGCTGATGAACAGCATCTTGAATATTTCGCGGCTGGATGCCGGCCTTCTCAAGCCCCAACCCGTGTTGGTTACTCTAGGCGAGCTTTTGGAAAGGCTTGCTAAAGAGTATGTCTTTATTGCCAACGACAAAGGTCTTCGCCTTCGGGCTGTTTCCTGCAACAAGCGCATCCACACAGACCCTTTGTTGCTTGAGCGTGCGCTGCGGAATCTGATTGAGAATGCCATTCGTTATACCGAGCAAGGAGGCATTCTTTTGGGCGCGCGAAAACGCGGGAACATGGTGCATATCGATATCATCGATACGGGAATAGGCATTCCACCAGATAAGCAATCGCAAATCTTCGAGGAATTCTTTCAGATCGACAGTCACAACAAGGGACAAGGGCTCGGCCTCGGCCTGTCCATTGTCGGGCGCATCTCCGCCCTGTTGCGTGCGCAGATTCAAGTGTTGTCGAATGAAGGGCGGGGCAGCCGGTTTTCTTTATGCCTTCCACTTGATGAAGGCGCTCCCGAACAGATGGCGGTACCGGTTGATCACGGCACGAAAGACAAGGGACGTCTGCTCATTATCGAGGACAATGCAGACGTGCGAACGGGGATGCAATTACTGACGGAAGGATGGGGATTTGAAACCGTTGCAGCTTCTTCGGGAGAGGAAGCGTTGCTCTTGTGTTCAATGGACGTTCGGTTCGACGCGATCATGGCCGACCATCGTCTGGGACGGGGACTTACGGGAACGGAAACCGTCAACAAACTACGCGAGCAAGCAAGAAGGCCTATACCTGCCGTCATTATTACAGGCGATACGGCAAGCGAGCAAATTACCGAAATGCAGGCAGGGGGTTTCGACGTGATGTTCAAGCCGGTGGGCGCAATGGAATTGCGCCGGAAACTTGAACACCTTATGGCTCAAAAGGGCGAAGAAAAAAGCTAAACGGCTTCCGCAAGGCCTTGTTCCATAAGAGACCCGTGGACATAACACACCAGCTCGTCCACATCATTTATTTCGACGCGGCTGCCCTTGATGCGCATGCCGGTTTTCCGCCTCAATATGTTCAAAGCTCTCGAAAAAGTCGCCCCGCTCATGCCCAATAGATCCGCGATAAGTGTTTTTTCAAAAGGCAGTTGGAAAACGACGCTATGCTTTCTATCGTAGCAAAATCTCAGCATGAATCGGCCAATCCGTTGCGGCGCACTTTGCATTTCGTTAAGCGCCATTTCCCCGCAATAACGCCGATGATAACTCGACATCGACGAAAGCATATTCAGCGCCAATGTCTGGCTGCGGGAAATTTGATCCTTGAGCACGCGCGTAGGCAGGCTAAGCAAGGATACATCTTCCACCACTTGCGCGCTCGTCGTATGGCAGCCGTTTTCGAAAATCGCAGTTTCGCCGACCATGCTTCCCCGCGTCAGGATGTCGATAATAACTTCATCGCCCTCGGGAAGCGTATAAAAAAGCTTTATCCAACCGCTTTTGATCACATAGAAATGCTCGGCTTGTTCCCCCTGAACATAAATGACCTTCCCTTTGTTATATGTTCTGGGCTGCGCGACGCTTTGAAAGGCCGACAATTCCGCATTGCTAAGTTTGCAGAAAAAGGAGGCCTGTCTAAGACAATCCAGAGAGGCCTGCTGTCGCGGGACGAAAGCGGTCTCCTCATAATTTGTCGCGGTCATGAAAATCATGGCATTCCCCCCGCGCTATGTTTCGGAAACAGAACGATTGCACTGCCGATAGACTATTTGATGAATGTAAAAATATAAATACGTAGTTATACTTAGCGGAAATAGACTGGTATTCGAATTTGTTTTTTTATGCCTCTAAGGCAAGCGCGAGTTTCAGCAATCCTGATAAAGTTCTGATACCGGTTTTTCGCATAATATTTGCGCGATGCGTTTCCACAGTACGTCGGCTAATGCCAAGATCGATGGCAATATTCTTGCTTTGATAGCCAGCGAGCAGTTTGTCCATGACCTGCCGCTCGCGTTCGCTAAGCCGCGCCAAACGAGCCAAGGCATCATCACGATCGGCGAGAGCATCCGATGTGCTTTGGGCTTTTTTAAGAACGGCGGAAATAACAGCAAGCAGTTCATTCGGGTTAACTGGCTTTTCGACGAAGTCGGCGGCTCCGGCTTTCATTGCTTGGACAGCCAAAGACACATCGCCATGGCCGGTTATCATAATGGGCAGAGCCCTGAAACTGTGTTCTTTAAGATGATGCAGCAGTTCAAGGCCGTTCATGCCAGGAAGCAAAGCATCGACAATCAGGCATCCTTGATTGTCCGGCGTATGAGTTTCAAGGAACTTCTCGCAGCTTTCGTACGTATCGACATCGTAACCCATCGATGAAAGAAAAAGCCCCATGCTTTCTCTTACGCCAGGATCATCGTCGATAATGGAAATAGCGGGCTGTGCATCTGCGCCCATTGATGGGGCAGAAGCGGCTTCTCCCTTTTTGCTGAAAGCGCTGTTGGAAGGATATGGGGAATCCATCGTCCGCATGCCGTTTGACGTTTCTACGGCGGACGGCGTCGACTCGAGCATTTGATGAAGGGAAATCAAGGTCTCTTCGAGACGCGCAATCATCTTTCGCGTTTCTTCGTCCTTAATTTTTTCTGCTAGAACGCCATGCAAAAGCCTCATGGCCTGAAGGGGCTGGCGCATATCATGAATTTTTTGCGCCAAATTCCTCTGCCGCTCAGGAAAACGCTGGGCTCGCTTTGAGGCTTTTAACGCATTATGTTTCATCAATAGCGTTTCCACATCCTGTTCGTCGGCAATGAAAAGGAATCAAAATGAAAACTGAAATAATCGTACGAAAGGTCTTTCAAAAACTCAACAGGTTTAACTAATGTTAATGCCGAAACTACCTGATGGTAATTTTATGACTCGCGGAAAAAATGGTGCCGATTGTCGGATTTGAACTGACGACCTACCGCTTACAAGGCGGTTGCTCTACCACTGAGCTAAATCGGCTAAGCGTTATGTATAGTACAGATTCCGGAAGTCCTATGCAAAAGAAACAGAGATGGATTCGGCGGCCAAGCTAAAAATGCTGGAAGTAAAGAAACTTTGCGACTACAAAAAATCATGACGAACCCGAAACTTTTGCTCAGCAGTCTAGAATGGCAATCCTCCATGGGTGCAGACGAGTGCATAGGCAATACCCCCGCCTTATCTAACTGGAAACCGGCGGCAATAATCGAGCGCATACCAGCCCCTCCCCCCGCCCACGTTTCCGGCTCTTCAAAGGCTTCAACAAACATTACTCCTTTGAAAGATGCGAGCGTACGGGTTTTGGCGAATACCCTTGATGAATTGCGCTTGGAACTGCTTAATTTTGAAGGATGCGCCCTTCGGAAAACGGCTATGAATTTGGTTTTCGCGGACGGCAATCCTGCTTCACCCGTTATGTTCATCGGGGAAGCCCCTGGGGAGGAGGAAGATCGCCAAGGTAAACCGTTTGTTGGCGTCAGCGGAAAGCTGATGGATCGCATGTTTGAGGCGGCGGGCTTGCACCGACAGGATATATATATATCCAATGTTCTTTTCTGGCGCCCGCCCGGGAACAGAACTCCGACAGATGGGGAAATCACCTCATGTTTGCCTTTCGTTGAAAGGCACATCGCATTGATAAAACCAAAGGTTCTCGTTTTCATGGGCGGCATAGCAGCCAAAACCCTTTTACGGACGACTGAAGGAATTACCCGCCTTCGGGGACGTTGGACAACCTATACCCCCCCGCATGGATCAGGGCTTGCCACCCCAATTCCGTGTCTTCCCATGTATCACCCTGCGTATCTGCTGCGCCAATCCAGCGCGAAGCGTCAAGCATGGAACGACATTTTATTGCTCAAAAACAAGCTAACCGAGAATAACGTGCTGTAAAAGAAAGAAAAAATTTCACTTTACCCATTTTGGGTAGTCGATTTTACTTGCCCAAACCCCTTTTCCTTCCTAGAGGGGCAAGATGAATAAGACTTCCACCAAGAGAACAAATATCGTCCGTCTGCCAAAAATGGCAGCGATGATGCTTATTTTTTTGGGATTAAGCACAAACACTCGTCTAGACGCTGCGCCTTCCTGGCAGCTTGATGTCAATCTGCCGCCGCATGACGCGAAGCACCTTAAAGACAGCGATGCCAATCTTTTTCAAGTTTTGTCTTTGAAAGATGAAGCCTTATACAAAGCCTCTTTTGCGGCTCAGGAAGTGGCCGATTGGAAAGCCGCTAACGACTCCCTAGAACAGGTAACCGACAAAAGGCTCGTTGGCCATGTCTTAGCCGACCGCTACCTGCGCCGAGACTTCAGCTTGGACGAAATTAAAGCCTGGATGGCAATTTATTCGGATAATGCCCAAGCTCCCAAACTTTATGAACGCGCAAAGAAGCTGAAGGGCTTTTCCGATACGTACGTTCGGCCACCGAAAATTAACGCTATTTGGTCATCGCCTTCTTCCGGGCAGCAACGCTCGGGTTTCAGGAATACGGTCACTAACGACGACATCAGTCCGTCGAAAACGCGGATTCTCTCCAAAATAAGTTCCCAATTGCGCAAAGGCGATGCCGTAAAAGCCCGCGAGCTTTTAAATGCGGAATTGCAAAGAGGGACTATTTCCACAACCGAAGCGAGTGATATAATCGGCCGGATTGCCGCCATGTTTTATTATGACGGAGAAATCGAACATGCGCGGACAATGGGGCTGCTCGCCGACAATTCTCCTCAAGGATTATGGATCACCGGACTGTCCGCTTGGAAGCAGCATGATTTTAGTGAGGCTGCTAAGGCTTTTACATCCCTCGCGCAGAACAACGACCTTTCCTCCAGAGATCAGGCGGCCGCAGCCTATTGGACATATCGCGCGACGAGCCGTCTGGGCGATAAAAAGCAATCTTATTTCTGGCTCAGCGAAGCCGCGCAACATCCTCATACCTTCTACGGCGCCATGGCAAGCAGCCTGATGGGACATAAAATGGCACGTCCTTGGAAGATGCCTGAATTGACATCCAAACGCGCGGCTTCGCTGGCGTCGAAAACAATCGGATGGCATGCCTTGGCTTTGGTTCAAACAGGCCGCAGCGATTTGGCCGAGGATGAATTGAGACGGTTGATTCAAAGCGGCTCCTCAGAAACGAGGACGGCGGTATTGGCCCTGGCCGGAAAGTCCTCTATGCCCTCGTTAAGCCTCCAGCTGAGCCAGACGGCCAGCAATGATAACGGCCAACCATTCGATGGCTCTCTTTTCCCTTTGCCTCGGTGGGAGCCCAAAGGAGGATTCAAGGTTGACCGCGCTTTGCTGTATGCCCTGATGCGCCACGAATCGCGATTTGACCCAAGCGCCATCAGCCCGCGCGGGGCCTGCGGCTTGATGCAAATTATGCCGTCGACGGCGCGCGCTATTTCGAACGATGCTCATGCTCGCGCTTCTGGATCCCCTTGCCCAAAGCACCTTTTGGATCCGGAAACAAACATGGCCATGGGGCAGAAGTACGTGCGCATTTTATCAGAACAGCCATGGATCGGCGATAACCTGCTTTTCCTTTTGGCTGCGTATAATGGCGGTCCCGGAAATCTCTCGCGCTGGTTGGAGGGAACCGACCGCAACGATCCGCTTTTCTTTATCGAAAGTCTGCCGGTTCGCGAAACGCGTGATTATGTGCAACAGGTTTTAGTACAGTATTGGATGTATCGTTCCCGCCTGTCTCAGCCCGAAACAACCCTAGCCCAGCTTGCGCATGGGGAATGGCCGCGCTATGCCGTGAACGGGGACCGTCTGATAAAGCAGGCCGATGCTCAAGGGGCTGAGTTCTCAAGCATTCGCTAGCCGCTCGAGATCTTTTGGCGCAACACACTGAAGTGTGCGAGCAGGCATGACTTCGCAATCTCCTAAATTCTAAAGCCGAACAAAGAGTTACTCAACGTTAGTAAATAAATGCCATTATCCGCCTCGGTGTTATATGACTTGAATGGGCGGCTTCGGTTCTTAAGCCTATGGTTTTCCAATGGCTGGCAAAGCTGATTGGATAGGTGCAAATGGGTACAATTACAAAACAAAGCCGGACGCTCATCGTCGATGACAGTCCTCTAACGCGCGAGATGGTTCGTAACGCGCTTTTGCATATTGGATATCCAAATCTGGATGAAGCGAGCAACGGGCGCGTGGCGCTCGATAAAATCCGCGACGCCAAGCAGAAAAACGACCCTTTTTGCCTTGTCTTCCTCGATTGGTCCATGCCGGAAATGGACGGCCTGACCTTCCTGAAAACATGCCGCGCGGATCCCGATCTCAGCGATTTGCCGATTATCATCCTCACAGCATCTGCAGAGCAAGCAAACATGGTCAATGCGTTCCAAAACGGCGCGACGGCCTTTATCACAAAGCCCTTCATATCGGAAAATATCGCCAAGACGATGGAGCAGGTTTTGGCTTGGGCTGAAAAGCACGCGTAACTGCCACTGTCCAAACAAGAAACTGCTTTGGCGCATGTGGCATTGATTGCCTTCGCAATGCCTTTGCTTAAGCGTGTTTTTTCGAAGCGTTGAGGGAGGTTCTTGCGTATCCCGCCAGACTATGGCAAAAACCCTGCTCGGAAAACCATGAAATGTCGGGGACAAGTCGAGATATGATCCTCCTCAAAAGGAGCATAACCCCTTGTTCCAACGATAAGCTGCCGTAGCTCAGGGGTAGAGCACGTCCTTGGTAAGGACGGGGTC
>CAZFCA010000042.1:8157-9038 GCA_964517415.1 uncultured Rhodospirillaceae bacterium | reverse complement strand
GGGCTTGCGCTATTGGGCCTAGCGCCGTTATTGATTTTCATGATCGTTGATCTTCTTGTGCCGGCAACGACGATCTCATGTTTTCCGAAGGCGATGGCTGCGCGACGCAAGCGGTTAAGTCCTCCGAAAAACGGCGGGGGCAAAACCTCGACTTCGGTATACAGGTCTTTGTTGACGAGGGTAATTCCTTCGGCCTTCGGAGTGAATGCAAGCGCGCCCCCAGCAAAGACCCGAGGCCCTGTTGGAATATATCGGGGAAGTTCTACAAGATTAAGTCCTGCATCATCGAGTTGCTTAAGCAAAGAAGGCTCTTCTTCGCGCATAATGTAGTACACGGCCATGCTGTTCTGATTGAGAATGCCGAGTCTGCGGGTGTGAGGATTTGGCTCCGCAAATGTTTCATAAAAGGCAATCCTCTCCGCATCGACGGTGACGCATTCCGATTTATTCGTGGTAAAAGTAATTTCCATTATTGTCTCTCCTAAAACGATGGCGCATGTATCTATTTGCTTATTGAATGCGTGCCAAAGTACTGCGGCTTTTGTGCCGGAATCAACGCCAAAAAATACTTTTATAAAAGGTCAGGGAAAAACCGGCATAACCACTTGATATAAGAGGAAATTCTATCCCTTTTTTCCTTGGTTAATTGGCCGATAAAATGCTAGAAAATGATATCAATTTGCGCCCTGATTCACGAGAAAATTATGTCTTGGTCAGGGGTCCACTTCAGGAAAACAGGTTTTTATTGTGACCGATAACGCCGCGCCATTGCCTCCCTCCGACATCACGCACGTCACCATCGAAGATGAAATGAGGCAATCGTACCTTGCCTACGCGATGAGCGTTATCGTCGCGCGCGCGCTGCCCGACGTGCGCGACGG
>CAZFCA010000042.1:4243-8147 GCA_964517415.1 uncultured Rhodospirillaceae bacterium | reverse complement strand
AGCCTGTTCACCGCCGCATCCTGTTCGCGATGAAGGAAGGCAGCTACGACAGCACGCATCCCTACCGCAAATCGGCGCGCATCGTCGGCGACGTGATGGGTAAATACCATCCGCATGGCGACGCCGCGATATACGACGCCATGGTGCGCATGGCGCAAGATTTTTCGATGCGCTTGCCACTCATCGACGGGCAGGGCAACTTCGGCTCCATGGACGGCGACAGCGCGGCGGCCATGCGTTATACCGAAGCGCGCCTCGACAAGGCAGCCGAAACGCTGCTGGAGGATATCGACAAAGACACGGTCGATTTTCATCCGAATTACGACGAATCTTTGAAAGAGCCGGATGTTCTTCCCTCGCGCTATCCAAATTTATTGGTCAACGGCGGCGGCGGCATCGCCGTGGGCATGGCGACAAACATCCCGCCGCACAATCTCGGCGAAGTCGTGGACGCGGCTTTGGCGGTCATTAAAAATCCCGAAATCACCATCGAAGAACTGCTGGAGATCATTCCCGGGCCGGACTTTCCGACCGGTGCCATCATTTTGGGCACGGCGGGATGCCGCGCCGCCATGCACACGGGGCGGGGCAGCGTCGTTATGCGCGCCAAGCACGAGATCGAGGAAATCCGCAAAGACCGGCAAGCTATCGTTTTCACTGAAATTCCTTTCCAGTTGAACAAGGAAAACCTGATCAAGCGCATCGCGGAATGCGTGCAGGAAAAAATCATCGAAGGCATATCCGAGCTGCGGGACGAGTCCGACCGCGACGGCGTGCGCGTCGTCGTCGAATTGCGGCGCGACGCGATGGCCGAGGTTGTGCTGAACCAGCTTTTCGCCCATACGCCTTTGCAAAGCAATTTTGCCGTCAATATGCTGGCGTTGAACAACGGCAAGCCGGAACTGTTGAACCTCAAGGATATTCTTCGCGCTTTCGTCGATTTTCGCGAAAGGGTCATCACGCGCCGCACGGAATTCGAACTGCGCCAGGCGCGGGAACGCGCTCATATTTTGCTCGGCCTTGCCGTCGCCGTCGCCAATATCGACGAGATCATCGCCCTTATCCGTAAAGCCAACGACCCCGCAGTTGCGAAACAGGAACTTATGGCGCGGAATTGGCCGGTGGGCGACGTTGGCCCCCTTATCGTTCTTGTCGACGAAGCCTTTGATGCGAGCGAGGGCGCGACTTACAAACTCAGCGAAACGCAGGCGAAAGCCATCCTTGACCTGCGTCTGCACCGCCTGACGGGGCTGGAGCGCGACAAGATCGGTAACGATCTGAAAATCGTGGTCGATCAGATTGCCGACTACCTTGATATCCTTGCGAAGCGCGAGCGTGTTTTCCAAATCATGTCCGACGAAATGCTGGCGATTAAGCTAAAATTCGCCACGCCGCGCAAAACGATGATCGAGCCGGTGGAATTCGAAGCCGATATCGAAGACCTGATCCAGCGCGAAGACATGGTCGTGACGGTCAGCCATGCGGGCTATGTCAAGCGCGTGCCGCTTTCCACCTATCGCGCGCAACGGCGCGGCGGCAAAGGCCGCGCGGGCATGGCGACGAAGGACGAAGATTTCGTCAGCGACATTTTCATCGCCAATACGCACGTGCCGATGCTGTTTTTCTCATCGCTCGGCCGCGTTTATAAGCTGAAGGTCTATAAGCTGCCCTTGGGCAATCCGCAATCGCGAGGGAAGGCGCTGGTTAACTTGCTGCCGCTTTCGCAGGGCGAAACGATCACCACGGTGCTTCATCTGCCCGAAGACGAAACGACATGGGACAAGCTCTATGCCATGTTTGCCACAAGCAGCGGCACGGTGCGCCGGAATCTGCTATCGGATTTCAGCAACGTGCGCCAAAGCGGCATTATCGCCATGAAGCTGGAGGAGGGGGATCATCTCATCTCCGTCAACACCTGCACGGAGGACGACGACATTTTGCTGGCCACCAAATTGGGCAAGGCGATCCGTTTTTCTATTGCCGACGTTCGCGTGTTCTCCGGCCGCAATTCGGTAGGCGTGCGCGGCGTGAGGCTTTCCAAAGACGATACGCTTATTTCCATGTCCGTTCTGCGCCATGTCGAAGCCTCTGCCGACGAACGCGCGGCTTATTTGCGCCAAGCCAACGCTTCCCGCCGCGCGAATGGCGAGGAGGATGAGGCGGTTGCGCCGAACGGCGGCGATGATGAGGAAACGACGACCACGCTCACCCTTTCGCCCGAAAGATTTGCCGAACTTGCCGAACTTGAGGAATTCTTGCTCACGGTATCCGAACGCGGCTATGGCAAGCGCACATCGGCCTATGAATACCGCATTTCCGGACGCGGCGGGCAGGGCATATGGAACATGCTGATGTCGGACCGCAACGGGCCTATCGTGGCCACGTTCCCAGTCAAGGACATGCAGGAAATCATGCTGGTGTCCGACGGCGGACAGATTATCCGCTTGCCGGTGAAAGACATTCGCATCGCCGGCCGCCGCACGCAGGGCGTGACGGTCTTCCGCGTGGACGATGCCGAAAAAGTCGTTTCCGTCGCTGCGGTCGACGATCAATCCGGTGAGACCGCGGAGAACGGCGAAAACGGCGACGAGAGCGAGCCCGAATAATCGCGTTTCTTCTCCTTATCCCTTCATCGCGTATAAAAAGAAAATGCGAATTTTCTCGCGCTGAAAATCTAATTTTTCATCGTTTTATAACCCGAGCGTCCGAAGCCTTTTTTGTTCCTCAATGGAAGCCAGATAATGGCAAGCGATTAGAGGAGGCCGGTTAGGCGCGAGATGAATGCCAGCATCAGGTTTCAAAGGTATCAAAAGAGAAGATCCGGAATGGCCGAACGCATTATATATAGAAGGATTTATCATCAAATTTTCTCCGGTGAATTGAAAACGGCAATCCGAAAAATACAGCTGGCTTATAGTTAATGCGAATAAGGTATTATTACGCACCTGCAAAACGGGGGTGAAAAAAACCATGACTTTTGCGCGATTCCCGCATTAAAGTCCGGTCGCGCAAAATGCGTAATATAATTTGTTTATTTGCGCCTCCGAAACGACAGGAATTTCCATGAAAGCAAAACCGCGCATCGGCATTTATCCGGGAACGTTCGACCCCATTACGCACGGCCATACGGATATTATTCTTCGCGCTGTGAATATCGTGGATCGGCTAGTCATCGCCGTTGCGAAAAATTCCGGCAAAGGCCCGTTGTTCGATACCGCCGACCGCGTGCGCATGGTCAAACGCGAAGTGAAAGCCATGCCGGATTGCGCGCGGATCGACGTGATGCCGTTCGATAATCTTCTTATCCATTTTGCGCAGAAGATCGGCGCGTCCGTCATTGTGCGCGGCCTTCGTGCGGTGTCGGATTACGAATACGAAATCCAAATGGCGGCCATGAACTACCGCATGTGCCCTGAAATCGAAACCATTTTCCTTTCGGCGACCGAGGGCACGCAATTCGTCGCTTCCAGCTTTGTGAAAGAAATAGCCAGATTGGGCGGTGATGTAAGGCCGTTCGTTAGCGAGGCCATCGCCTCGGATCTGGAGCGCTGCTTCCGCAACGGCAAAGGCCGCCGCAAAGTCATGCCGGTGGTGAGGGATTAGGGGCAGTTTTCAGAATTATGGTTAATGATTCTTTGCCCTAAAATATTTGGTATTTCGATTATCTTCATTATAGTCTTTGTCGGTTTAGGCAGCTTTAATGGAGCACTTATGGAAACATTTCGCGCGACAACCGCCAGGAGCGGGGGATATCCGGTGACGACCTATAAAATCTTTGAAGGTTCGAATGCTCCTTTGCATCCGAAAGAGAGGGAAAACGAACGCAATTATCCTTGGCGCGTAAGCAGTTGTGCGGACAAGAAGAGCTACCCATATCCGGCTGGTTAATTAATTATATTTAGCC
>CAZFCA010000042.1:0-4143 GCA_964517415.1 uncultured Rhodospirillaceae bacterium | reverse complement strand
TACGATATCTCTGGACGTTTTGGCCTCTTTACGCTACAAAGCCGCCTGTGAATAAGGTGTGGCAGGCGTCTCTTCCTCTTTAAATACCCCGAAGAAACCGTACCACGCCGCTGACCCTTAGGGGGCCGGTTGGGGGCTAAGTTTTCAGCTTATTCCCTTCACATTTGTCCGCATCGCGCCTTTAAAGCGCGGCGCATTTATGCGCGAATTATATTCGCGCGAACGTAACAGGAGAAACAAATGGCAAAAGAAGTCATTGGCCTTATCAAGCTGCAGGTTCCCGCAGGCGCGGCGAATCCGTCGCCGCCGATTGGCCCCGCGCTCGGCCAGCGCGGTCTTAATATCATGGAGTTTTGCAAGCAGTTCAATGCCAAGACCCAAGGCATGGAAAAAGGCACGCCGATCCCCGTGATCATCACGGCTTATTCGGACCGCAGCTTTACCTTCATCACGAAGCAGCCGCCGAACACGTTTTTTTTCAAGAAGGCTGCCAAGCTGGAGAAAGGCGCCAAGACGCCCGGCACTGAAACGGTTGGCACGATCACGATGGCGCAGATCCGCGAAATCGCTGAAAAGAAGATGGTGGATTTAAACGCCAACGATATCGAAGCGGCAAGCAAAATGCTTGTCGGTTCCGCCCGCTCGATGGGCCTTAACGTAGTGGAGAAGTAACATGAGCGGAAAGAAAATTCGCAACGCGCTTAAGAACGTGGATCGCAACAAGGCTTATCCTCTGCCGGAAGCGATCCGTCTCGTTCTGGCCAACAGCAAGCAATCCGCGCGCAAATTCGTGGAATCCGTCGAAGTGGCCATTAATCTGAACATCGACACGAAACAGTCCGACCAAGCCGTTCGCGGCGTGGTTCAACTGCCGCATGGCACGGGCAAAACCATCCGCGTCGCCGTTTTCGCCAAGGGAGAAAAGGCTGATGCTGCCAAAGCTGCCGGAGCGGATATTGTCGGCGCCGACGACCTGAAAGAAGCCATTCTTGCAGGCAAAAGCGATTTCGACCGCGTGATCGCCAGCCCCGATATGATGGGCGTTGTCGGCCAGCTCGGCAAAGTTCTCGGACCCCGCGGCCTGATGCCGAATCCCAAGCTCGGCACGGTGACGCCGAACGTGGCCGATGCGGTGAAGGCAGCCAAAGCCGGATCGATTGAATTCCGCGCCGAAAAGGCCGGCATTGTTCAAGCGGGCGTGGGCAAGGTGAATTTCACCGAAGCCGATCTTCTTTCAAACGTCAAAACGTTCATTCATGCCATCGTCAAGGCTCGTCCTGCCGGGGTGAAGGGAACGTATATGACTCGCATCAGCCTATCCTCCACCATGGGGCCGGGCGTGAAGATCGATTTGACGACGGTTGGAGAATAATTCTGGCCGGTTTTCATTTAAAAAGGCGCTTTGCTGCGGCAAGGCGCCTTTTTTGGTATTAGGCTTGCGCTCCGTGGCTGTCAGTGCCCCGTCGGTAAATAAAATACATCGGCAGCTTGCGCTTTTCTTTCTGCGCCGCGCGAAGATCGATATGCTCCGGCAGCTTTCCCACAGGCGTCATAACATAATCCCGAACGAACTGGTCGTATTTCAATCCGGGAACGAGGCATAAGACCATGCGCCCGTTATCCAGAGCGGTGATGAGAAGGTAGGGGCTCTTGCCGTCTTTGGTCGTGCCGGTTTGAATTCTGTTGAGAAAGACGTTTTCGAAAAGCACCAGCTCGTTATTGTGCCTGTTTTCTGCATAAAAAGTAGCGGTCGTCATAAAAGTATCCCCCTTTAATGCATAAAAGAATATAATTTCACTTATACACGCAAGGAGTGTGCCCAGCAAGCACAACAATACTTTCATGCCAGAAATTCGTTCCACAACGCATTGAAGTAAAAGAATCGTTAACGAAAATAATTCGCCGCATGATTGAGCAATTACTTCGGGGCAGGGGTCTCAAACTTCGCCGGTTGCCCTAATCCATTCTTCGGCCTGCTCTGTCTTTTTTTAAGCGCCATTTCGAATAAAAAGCGCGGCGGCATGTCAATCTTTCTGCTCGTTTGTTTCCGTAACTCAGCGCAAACGTCGCGGAAATCTTCATGCGTTTGGATGCAGTCGCTGGATCTTTCGTCCGCAACCCACCTCAGCAGACGGTCCTGAAAACTCTTATTGCAGTATACGGATTGAGCGTCCCAATTAAGAAATTTTACAGCCGCCTTATTAGGAGGCACAAGCGCTTCGGGCGCGCAAATTTCTTCCTTTGCCTTATCGGGAAGCGCGGAAATGACTTTCGTATTTGAGCCATTGTTTTCCGCTTGCCTGTTCCTTGCGGCAATGTCGACGGCTTTTTCTGCTGCGGTTCTATCTTCAGCGGCTTGTTTCCTGTCTGCGGCTGCTTGTATGGCGATTTCTTCGATGGATGCCCTGTCCGTGGCTGCTTGATCTCTCAGTGCTTTGGCCTCTTCCCTGAAAGCCAATGCTCTTTTCAGTCTTTTTTGGGCTCTTTCGTTTTCGCGCGCGGCGATGATGGCCGCTTTTTCCGCTGCGGCTTTATCGGAGGCGATCTGCCTTGCCAGTCGTTCATTGGCCGAAAGATCGGCTATTGTTTTCTTGGCAAGAAGTTCGGCTGCTTTTCTTTCGGCGGCGGCAAGCTCCAAAATGTTTTCGGCTTTCAGTTTATGCTCTTCCGCTTTTTGAGCGGCTTCGTCGGCTGCTTTTCTTTCCGTTTGTGCAGCTTCGTACGCTTTCTCGGCTGCCTGTCTTTCTTCTATAGCGGTCGCAAGCGCACCTTCTGCAGCAGTTCTTTCCGCTCTAACGGCTTCAAGAAGGTGTGTATCTGCTTTCTTGTTTTCTCTAGGCTGTTTCCTCGGCCTTCCCGTCGGCGTTGTTTCTGTCTTTATTGCTTCCTCGCTTGCGGCTACGGGTGGAGCAGAGGGGAACGCATTGTTGCGAGGGTGCTCATTTCCAGAAGAAGCTCTCAAACCTTTATTTGCTAATCGATCCCGAAGGGAAATGCCATAAGTGAAATCCGAGTTTCTGTTTGCGGTATCTTGGGGCTTTGCGCCCATTATTCCTCTCGAAAAAATTTTGGAACGAAATTAATCAGGGAGTATGCTTCGCATCTCGATAAATTCAAACGAAAAGTGCGAAAATTTTGGGGCAGGGGGAAATTATTTATGGTTAAATTAATTCTATTTCCAGACTCTAAATCAAATCGCCCCGAAGACGGGGAGAACGTCAGCAGGAGGCAGCAGCTGGCCGGGGGTGTTTAATTCTGCATTGGGATTGGTCGGAGTCGCAGCGGGATTGGCGATGACTATTTTAGGAGCTGATCATGTGTTTGGAGGCGAGGCCTCCCCGGAAAGGCCGCCCGTCAATGAGCAACTGATAACTCGGGAATACGGTCCGAAATAATGAAATCCGATATCAGCGTATTTCGTTTTCCCTAGAAAAACCAAAATGGGATGCCCTCTGGAGCCTGTCCCTGCGAAGGCAGGATGGCCATATCTGATCCTTGATGCCTGCCATCTGTTTTCTGACAAAAAAGCCCGAACCGTTTCCGGTTCGGGCTTTTTGTTGAACAAGTGAAAATTTTTGATGAGATCATCATCCGTCCTGAAGACCTGGCAGCGACTTACTCTCCCGGGCCTTAAGGCACAGTACCATCAGCGCTGGCGGCTTTCACGTCCGAGTTCGGGATGGGATCGGGTGCAGAACCACCGCTAAAACCACCAGGTCATCGGGACGGACAATGAAATGAAAGTCATCGGAAGAGCAGGGGGTAAAGTCCTGCTTCAACCTCTGATAAGGATCAAGCCTATTGAGTTATTAGTACCGGTAAGCTGCACGCCTCGCGGCGCTTCCACATCCGGCCTATCAACGTGATGGTCTATCACGGCTCTCAGGGAATACTTGTTTCAAGGTAAGTTTCACGCTTAGATGCTTTCAGCGTTTATCTCGTCCGTATGTTAGCTACCCGGCTATGCCGCTGGCGCGACAACCGGTCCACCAGAGATACGTCCATCCCGGTCCTCTCGTACTAGGGACAGCTCCTTTCAATATTCCTACACCCACGGCAGATAGGGACCAAACTGTCTCACGACGTTTTGAACCCAGCTCACGTACCACTTTAATCGGCGAACAGCCGAACCCTTGGGACCTT
>CAZFCA010000041.1:0-9280 GCA_964517415.1 uncultured Rhodospirillaceae bacterium | reverse complement strand
CCGAAAAGGGAGAAAGACTTAATTAAGGTTTGTCCTCCTCCAACAATTTCATTTAGATAAAATTACTTGCAGCCTCTGACGCAGCGTTGGAGGGAGGCGCGGCAGTCGCCGCTGGCGCCGAAGACACCCGAAGGGCCGTGGATGCCGCTGTTGTTTGCGCCCGCCGCGCGCGTGTCCATGCAACGTCCGTAGTCTTCGTTGCAATAACGCTTGCACATTTCGCTGTCGCTTTCGATCAAAGTCGTTTGGCCGTCCCTGCCGACATAGGTTTCGGCGGGCTTGGTTCCCGAAACACAGGCTGAAATCATTCCTACGATCGAAAGCATAAGAATGGTTTTCAGCATGGTTTTACTCCTTGTTGGTTTCGGCCTCGGCAGCGTCTTTGGCGGCTTTCAGGGCGCGTTGCTTGGCGCCTTTGGCCTGCGAATCACGATCGACAAATTCGATCATAGCCATCGCAGCCGCATCGCCATAGCGGAATCCGGCCTTAATAACGCGCGTATATCCGCCCTTGCGGTTTTTGTAGCGTTCGGCCAGCGCCGCAAACAGCTTTCTGACGCTGCTTTCGTCGCGCAAGATGGACAAAGCTCGGCGACGGTTGGCCAGACCGCCCTTTTTGCCGAGCGTGATAAGACTTTCGACGATGGGGCGCAGTTCCTTGGCTTTCGGCAGCGTTGTGGTGATTTGTTCGTTTTCGATCAAGGCCACGGCCATATTGGCGAACATGGCCTTGCGATGCGTCGAGGTGACGCCCAATTTACGATATCCGTTTCCGTGACGCATTTTCTTGTCCTTCCTTTATGGCCTGGCTCTGTGCTTTCGCTTGCGCGCTCTTGCAGAAACCGATTGCATTTTAATCAGCCCAATGCGGAACTGATTTTTCGGGAACCTTCTCCCTTTCTTCTCCCCTTTTTCTTTTAAAAGGGTTCTTCCATTCTCTTGGCTAAATCTTCGATATTCTCGGGCGGCCAGTTCGGGATTTGCATGCCCAAAGACAGCCCCATCTGGGTCAGCACTTCCTTGATCTCGTTCAAACTCTTGCGGCCGAAGTTCGGCGTGCGTAGCATTTCGTTTTCCGTCTTTTGAACAAGATCGCCAATGTAGACAATGTTATCGTTCTTGAGGCAGTTCGCCGAGCGGACGGAGAGTTCAAGTTCGTCAACCTTGCGCAGCAGGTTGCGGTTGAACGGCAGTTCGCCGACAGCTTCCGTTGGCGCGGCGGCGGCGTGTGGTTCCTCGAAATTAATAAAGAATTGCAATTGATCCTGAAGAATGCGGGCGGAAATAGCCACGGCGTCTTCCGGAGAGATGGAGCCGTCGGTTTCGACGGCCAGCGCCAGCTTGTCGTAATCGGTGACCTGGCCGACGCGGCTGTGGTCGATCTTGTAGGCCACCTTGCGCACGGGGCTGAACAGCGCGTCTATCGGCAATAGGCCGATGGGCGTGTCTTCCTTGCGCAGCGCGGCTGCGGGAATATAGCCGCGCCCCGTTTCGACCATCAGTTCCATCGACAGCTTCGCGCCCTTGTCCAGCGTGCAAATGACAAGATCGGGATTCATGATTTCGACTTCGGCCCCGGTTTCGATCTGCCGCGCAGTCACTTCGCCCGCCCCTTCGGCGCGCAGGCGCAGACGGCGGGGAATGTCGCTGTGCGACCGCAGGGAAAGGCTTTTGAGGTTGAGGATGATGTCCGTCACGTCCTCGCGCACGCCCGGAATGGACGAGAATTCATGCAGGACGCCTTCGATCTGCACCGAGGTGATGGCCGCCCCCTGAAGCGAGGAAAGCAAGACGCGCCGCAGCGCGTTGCCGAGCGTCATGCCAAAACCGCGTTCGAGCGGCTCGACGATCAGCGTGGCGACGTTCGGGTTGCTTTCTGAGACTTGAACATTCTTTGTCGGCTGAATAAGCGATTTCCAGTTTTTCTGTAACACGGCCGGACCCTTTCGGTTTACTTTTTTATTTCAACAATTCACTTGGCTCTTACACGCGGCGGCGCTTGCGCGGACGGCATCCGTTGTGCGGGATGGGCGTCACGTCGCGAATCGATGTAATGGAAAAGCCGACGGTCTGGAGCGCGCGAAGCGCCGATTCGCGCCCTGCCCCCGGCCCTTTTACTTCGACTTCCAGCGTGCGCACGCCGTGTTCAATCGCTTTCTTCCCTGCGTCTTCCGCCGCCATCTGCGCTGCATAGGGCGTGGATTTGCGCGACCCCTTGAAACCCATAAGCCCTGCGGACGACCAAGCGATGGTGTTGCCTTGGGCATCGGCGATTGTGATGATGGTGTTGTTGAACGTCGCATTCACATGCGCAATGCCGTTGACGATGTTTTTTCGTTCGCGGCGACGACGCGTTGGAGCCGCTTTTTCGGACTTGGCGTCCGTCTTTTGTTGCACTGCCATTTTTTCTTTCCGTTTCTGTTACTCCCCGGCGGTAATTTCCGGGGCTTGCACTTCATCCCGCTAAGATTGGATCCCTGCTTTCGCGGGGATATATTCCTAAGGCTCGCGGATGCGAGCCAAGAAATATTTACTTCTTAACGATCTTCTTGCCGGCAATCGGCTTGGCTTTCCCTTTACGCGTGCGCGCGTTCGTGTGCGTACGTTGGCCGTGAACGGGCAAGCCTTTGCGATGGCGCAGGCCGCGATAGCAGCCCAAATCCATCAGACGCTTGATATTCATCGAGACATCGCGGCGAAGATCGCCTTCGACTTTGTAGTGCTTGTCGATGTCTTCGCGAATTTTGAGAATTTCGCCTTCCGTCAACTGATTGACCCTTTTTACCGGATCAATGCCGACGCGGGCGCAAATTTCGAGGGAATTCGTAGGGCCAATGCCATAGATATAACGCAACGCGATATGCAACGGCTTTGCCGCCGGGATATTCACACCTGCAATACGAGCCACTTTGTTCTCCAAAAAAAACGACAAAGCCCCGCATTAGCGCATGGCCTAATCGCGCGCGCTAAAACGAGACAATCTGATATAAGCAGCCCCATTCCAGAGGCTGAGGTGGGCGCAGTATAGGGATTGACATTTGAGAGTCAAGCAATAACAAGAGCCTAGAAGCGAGGCCCCCTTCTGCTATGTCTTTCAGTCCACGGACATGAAGTACGGCACATAAATTTCAAAACGCGTTCCATGGTAAAGTTCTGAAAATACTTCTATTTTTCCGTTAAGGTTTTTCACTTCGCGTTCGACGACATCCATCCCGACGCCCCTGCCCGATAGCTCCGTCACGTTGTCCCTGGTCGAAACCCCGAACATAAATATGTTCTGTATTATCTCGTGGTCATTCTGATCCCGCCACGAGCCCGAGGGATCGGCAACAGCCAGTTTAGCCCTGACCTTCGAAGGATCTATCCCCCCGCCGTCGTCCGTGATGGTGACGTGCAGCCATGGTTCTCCGCCCTCCTTGTCGTTTTCGACATCCGCCATGACAGTGACAAGGCCTTCCGGATCCTTGCTGTGCGCAAGGCGCGTCACGACGGGCTCGATGCCATGATCGATGATATTCCGGCCGATGTGCGTCAGCGCAAAGATCATCGCCTGATATTCCCGCAACAGAATCGGCGGATTCGAGCCTAAATAGCGCACCGACTTGATGTGCTTGCCTGTAATCTCGGCCAGATCCATGAGTTCGCGCTCGAATTGACGGAAACAATCCTGTATGGGAATGGCGACGATAAAGCGCAAGTAATGGTCGACGATTTCCTGCTTGACGCCCGCGACGTTCATGACGAGCGCGAAGCTGTAGAGCGCGCTTTCCTCCAGCTCGCGCGTGTTGCCTCGACGTTCGTAATCCTGCCCGATCACATCCTTGATGGTATCGAGCAACATCCGCAACTGCCTTTCGACCATGATGCGGCCGGAATCCATGATGCGCATGAATTCTTCGTCGGATGTTACCGTTTCGCTGCGCAAGTCGGATTCCAGCTTGTGCAGGGTTTCGGCCAGCGTTTTGAGGTGAAAGTGCTTCACGGCCGCTTTGAGCGTATGCACAAGGCGCATGATCGGCATGGATTTGTCGCGCGCGACGGGAACGGCGGCTTGTTCCAAAAACGTGCGCAAGTGCGTGATGGTCACAAGGAATTGGTTGCGTTCATTGAAAATGCGGCAGATCATATCGACATATTCCTGCCGCTTGGCCGCCAATTCCTGCGCTTCGAATTCCTCTGTTTCGTCGGTGGCGATAACGACGACGCGCGCAAGGACGCGCGGACGCGAAAACACAGGCTTATACCCCAGCTTGATCCGGCGTTTTTCGAGATGCGGAAAAAATTGAGGCAGAAAGGCGATGACGTCGTCGAAGCCGAGCGCATGATCGGGCATGAACAACACATCCAGCCAGTCCTTGAAATCGGGAAGCGTTTCGGGCGGCACGCACAACACGTCGCCGATGTATCTGCCCTTCGGCGCGGCGCCAAGCAAATCTACGCACGCCTGGGAATATACGTCCTCGCAGATGCCGTTGTGCCCGAAGGAGAAAAAGCCCTGCCCCAGACTGTTGACGAGCACCGCGTTCAGGCGGTCGTGATTCGTGATGATTTTATGAACCGTATAGTTCAGATATAGAAAACTGCCGACGCAGCCAATCATCACAAAAACGAAACCCGCAAAAGTAACTTTGCTTGCCACCGGCGCGCAGCCGAACACGGGAAGCCCGACGATAAACAAGAGGACGAGGACGACAGCCGCCACTCCGCCAAGCGAGGCGAAAAGCATTTTATAGAGGCGGTTGATTTCCGACTGTCCCGCCGATCCTTCCCCAGCCGCCACCACCGGCGCGCGCGCCGCTGCGGTGGGGGGATCGTAAATTTCTCTCACATCGGGCATTTGCGCTTTCGGGATTAGCGTTTTTCTTCACCAACGTTTGTCGGCGTTTCATGAAGGGCGATATAGACTTCAAACAACCGCTTTTCGAGGAAAAAGGGCGCGACCATGAATTTACCGCGGTGAAATTGGCACACGTAGTGGCTTTTTCCGGTTATGACGCAGGGGATTCCCAGCTTGATCTGGTGCGCGCGTTGGTTCAGCTCGCTTTTGACTTGGCCGAATACCATATTCGTTAGTTCCCCCACCGAATCGATGATCATCTCGTTCGTAATGGGCGTCGCTTCGCCCAACACGCGCGGCAGGATGCTGCCGACGATGGGGGAGTTGACGCATAGGATCAGCGTGCCATCGAGGTGTTCTTGAACCATGCCGATGATGCCCGATATATCACCGGCAAGCGACACCATGCCTTCGCCGAAGACCGGCATGCCGACTTCGACGTCGACGCCGAAGGTTTCCTTGAAGGAATGCACCACAGCGATTGAGATATCCTTGGCCAGAGCCGCGTCTAAAGTAAGTTTCTTTTGCATCAAATCACCCGAAAATGCCGGTTGCCGCCTGACGCTTGCGCTTGAGCCATTCGTTGATCTCAAAGAGCTTCTTGCCCAGATCCGCCGGGGATACGGGCTTCACGATATAGGAGGTCGCACCCGCTTTGATCGCCTTCATGATGTTTTGCTGCTCTGACTCCGCCGTGAGCATAACGAACGCCGTTCCCGCGTATTCCGGCTTGGCGCGGAAATAGCTGAGCACTTCCAATCCCGATATGGTCGGCATGTTCCAATCGAGGAAGACTATGTCGAACGGCTGATTGGCGAGCTTGGCTTTCTGCACGAGGTCGATAGCCTCGTTTCCGTCCGCCGCCGTTTGCACGTCCTGAATCTTGGATTCCTGCAGCGTGTTGCGAACGAATTGCCGGATTAAAAAATGGTCATCGGCGATAAGGACTTTTAATTGGCCCAGTTGACTCACGGCGATCTCCTATGCGGTGTTTTCGCGAAAGGAAGGCAAGTAGGAAGGCGCGCAGGTCAAAAGACGCACACGCTATCCGATTATTTTAGACATAAAAACCTTGCTGCATGGTTAAGAGCGCCTGCGCGAAGCTCTTTGAAAAGCAAGGCAAAGTGGCAGAGAAGCGTTATTATCAGTTATGTTGTTAATCTATAATTAAGGGGTTTATCGCGAACCCTAAGAGGCGTACATTTCATATCGCCTCTCAAACGATGGAGAAACAGGGATGTGCGGCGGCATAAGATTCAAAGGGCCTTTACGGGAACCCACAAATAAGCCCGCCTCGCCAGAGCCGGTACGGCCTTTGCCTTATCGCAACGCCGAAAGGAAGCGAAGGGATCTGAGAAAAAACTGGGCTGATGCAACGCCTCGGTGAGGCTTTATACCAAACAATCAATGACCGTGGATAATGCGCGACTTCGTGTCCTCTGCGCCTCGCCTGCCCCTTGCCGAGCGGAACCATTGATTTCAAATACTTTCGGTTCGGCGAGGGCAGGCTCCTCGCAACCGCTCGTGACCTAATAACGAGTCATTTCAAACGCAGGTCGGTATTAGGGCATGGCGGCGACGAGGCCGCGGACCGCTTGGGAGTTTGAGGTCGACGTGCGGTTGACCAGAATGCTTTCCGGCATCGCGTCCTTTCCATAAAGCTGCTGATTCCATGTTTCGCGCGGCGAGATGATCGAGCCTTCCAAAGAAACGCCAACATAAAGCCCTTCGGAGCGCGCAAAGGCGTACATGTCGGAATCGAGCCCCAACGCCGTATGCGCCGCCAGGCCTTTGCCTAGCTCACCCACCGAAACGCCCGCGTCCCCTCCTAACGTGACTTCGCGCGACATGACCGCGTCAACGCCTTTATCCGTCATCACCGTGATCACAAGCTCGGACGATTGGCCGCCGAACTGCAATCCCCAGCTGATTCCGCCGATGGTGTAAAACGCAGGTTCACTCCACCTGCCATCGGGACCGCGCACAAGCATGACGCCGTTTCCGCCGCGCCCGCCGAAGAAGAAGGCCGCCCGGATAAGATTGGGCACGACGATGATGGCTTTCGCCTTCGTCGCCAGATCCACGAGGGCGGAATACTGGCCATCGCCCATCATGCCTTGGAAACTGACGCGCGCACGGTCGCACAACTGTTCCGGCTCGCTGCCGAATTCGCCGGAACTGCGGCAACTGGCGAGCGCAAGAAAGGCCATTAGGGCGGCAAGGATTTTCATTTTCATCGGACGCATGGATAATACCCTGTGTGAAACAGCGCATGATGATGCATTACTTTATTGTCAAATAAAAGGCGATTGATAAAGACGCGTGGCGCAGATGATTTTTTTATTTAAATCAGATTGTTAAAGGGGATAGTTTGGGTATGGGATGAACTGGCGATGCTCGTATTGGCTTCGCCGCCGCCCCCTCCGCGCCCGTTACCCGCCTTCTGCTTTCTGGCTTGCTTTCTTGTGGAGAGTCAACCTAGATCCCCGTGCCTCGGCAAAGCTATCGCTTTGGCTCGCACGAGGATGACGCCTCATTTTTCCGATGCCTGTTACATGCGTTCTGTTTATGCGGCCAGAACGCGCGCCCAAATTTTTTTGGCATGGCGGATGTAGAACTTTTCGTCGAAGCAGTTCGATAATTCTTTTTTCGACAGGCGCTTAACGATAGTTTTGTCAGACAGAATTTTGTCTTTAAAGTTAGCCGGTTTGCTTTTTTGCAGATCCTGCCAGACCTCCATCGCGCGCGCTTGGACGAGGGCGTAAGATTCTTCGCGGCTGACTCCTGCTTGCGTCAAAGCCAAAAGGACGCGCTGGGAGAAATGCAGGCCGCCAAGGGCATTGAGATTCTCGCGGATGCGTTCGCGATAAATCGTCATACCGTCGATCAATCCCGCCAGCCGATACAAAGCGAAGTCAAGAGCGATGGTCGCGTCCGGCGCGAAGATGCGCTCGACCGAGGAATGCGAAATATCGCGTTCATGCCACAGCGCGACGTTCTCGAGCGCGGGCGTGACGGCCGCGCGAACGATGCGGGCGAGCCCCGTGAGATTTTCGGCAAGAATGGGGTTGCGCTTGTGCGGCATGGCGCTGGAGCCTTTTTGGCCTTTGGCGAAGGGCTCTTCAGCCTCGCGGACTTCGCTGCGCTGCAGATGGCGCATTTCAAGGGCGAAGTTTTCGATGGACGAGGCAATGACGCCCAGCGTCACAAAAAACATGGCATGCCGGTCGCGGGGAATGATTTGCGTGGATATCGGTTCGACTTTGAGGCCGAGCGCGGAGGCAACGTGCTTTTCAACTTTCGGATCGACGGTGGCGAAGGTTCCGACCGGCCCTGAAATGGCGCAGGTGGAAATTTCCTCGCGCGCGGCCTCTACCCTTTTCCGCGCGCGCTTGAACGCCGCGTAGTGCGTCGCGAGCTTGAGGCCGAAGCTCGTAGGCTCCGCATGGATGCCGTGGCTGCGGCCTATGGTCACGATATCGAGGGTTTCTTCGATGCGGCGCTTCAGGGCTTCGAGAACTTTGTCAATATCTTGCAAAAGAACGTCGGACGCTTGTCTGAGTTGCACCGCGAAAGCCGTGTCCAGAACGTCGCTGGAGGTCATGCCTTGATGGACAAAGCGCGAGTCCGCGCCCACATGCTCGGAAAGATTGGTCAGGAACGCCAGAACATCGTGGCGCGTCGTTTTTTCGATTTCGTCGACGCGCGCAATATCCCATTTGCCTTTCGCGCGAACGTTTTTGGCTGCTTTTTCGGGAATGACGCCCAGCTTGGCCAAAGCATCGCAGGCATGGGCTTCGATATCGAACCAGATACGGAATCTGTTTTCCGCCGTCCAAATATGGCTCATTTCAGGGCGGGTATAACGCGGAATCATGGAAAAACCTCGTCGTTAATCATAAAAGCGCCCGCATGGCGGGGCATTTTATCAGATGCTTATAAAAAGGCCGCCTTTTCATGCGCGGGGGTATGTTTTGGGCTTTTCATTCCTTTCGCAAAGCGTAATATTAGTAGCATCATTCAAGCGGTAAGCCTAGATTATTGTATCCGTCTTCAAACAAAGGAGAAAGCTATGCGCCTATCTTTCGGAATTTGGGTGGCCGCCCTTTTAGTGGGAGCTTTGCCCGCTTTCGCCGGAAATCTTGCGCTTGAGAGCGGCAGGAATGTTTGGATTTCTTCTTGCACGAAGCCGACGGCGCCGCCTTCCTTTCTTCAGGCGCATCCCGAAACGGCGGGACACGACATGAACACGCTTTCCGGGCAAAGAAACGCCTACGTCGACGCCATGCAGGCCTATATGAATTGCATCAGCAACGACGCGCATCAGGATCAGGCTTTGATCAGCCAAACCATTACCTCGAGCGCACAAAAGGCCATTGCCGACGCCATGGCGGAAGTGAATTCATATTCTCCGCAGGTGTCGCGCAAGAATTGGCGATAGCT
>CAZFCA010000040.1:0-9319 GCA_964517415.1 uncultured Rhodospirillaceae bacterium | reverse complement strand
GGTTCTGACAACGGTGCTGCCGTTCAAAATGTCGACTTCGTAAGTTTCAATGGCCTCATAGAGAGGGACATCGATGCCGTTAAGCCATTCGCCGCTCCACCGTGTGCGCCGTATCCATGAAAGCGTCAGATTGCCGGATACATCGCGCGATCCTCTGACATGGACGGGAGAAAAACAGCGCAGACTTTCCGCGTTGAAATTCACTGTCGTTTCCGAGGCATCGTCCCAATTTCCGTTTGCCGTAACGGCTTTATAATAAGACGGTTGCCCGATCTGCGTTGCTGCCATCGCCGTGCGGTAAAACCCATCGGTTGCCAACACGACAAATTTTTCTCCCACCGCATGCGTTCCTGTGGCCCATTCGGTTCCCCGTCGCCCACGTAAGAGGCCGGAGAGCCTATAAAGGTTTGTGGAAATCAGCGTTGCATTGCGCCATTGGATGATTTCATCGCCGAGAAGCGCGACATTCGACCAGTTGAGAACCTCCAGGGCGGTTTTGCTGTCTAAGGAGCCGTGGGATAGCGCGATCTCGACGGAATTCTCTTCGTCCCAAGTCCACGGGCTGAATACGTTGCCAAGAGCCTCCGCAGCCCAGCCAAAGGCCGGGGCTTCGGTTCCGTTGCCGATAATGCTCCATGAAAGATCGTCCAAGGAACGGTAGAGCGTCGCATTAGCGCTTTCCTTGATGCCGAAGGCGTAATAAAGCCCCAAATTATTGTCTTCCGCGCGCAACATCGGCAAATCCATGACCAAGGCCGAGATTGGCGTCGCAATCGGAATAACCAAGGAAGAAGTCGCTGCGTTCGTGCCTGTGGCCGAGGATTTATAGGAGACCCCATCCTCTACAATCGCTTGGCATGCGACGATGATATTTGCGCCCAAATCCACCTGTGTCAGGCGAAGTTTAAGCGTGGAGTCACTCAGGTTCACATAAATGACATCGGCAGGGTCAAGCCGAAGCCACTTAGGAGATAGATTGAAGCTCGCAGTTGTCCTGCCGATCCATGCATTGGTTAGCTTTTTCTCGGCAACTTGGGCGGCCTCGTCCGCCGAGAAGACTATAGAGACTTCCTCCGTCTGAAGGTCTCTTGTAACAACTGCATTGCTGTCCCGCGCTGCATGCTGCGTGTTTGTTTGATAGTCGCGCGCAGGATCGTAATGCGTCAGATCGATACGAAGGGGCAGTTCAAGTTCTTGTGCGCGCGACTCCGTGATGCGAAGCGGCGATCCGCCGCTGGCATCATTTTCTGTTGCGCCAAGATCGTCATAAGAGATGGTCGCCACCGGATCTTGCCCACGCGGGGTGAACCGAAGAACGCCATCCGTTTCCACCGCATCGACAAAAAACGCATTTAGGAGCGGGGTAATGGCGTCTCTTGCCGAAGAGCGACGATTAACGACATAGCCGCGCACGGATTGATCAACTTCATTTGTGAGAATGTCCGTTTGTGAAAGACCGGCCTTTCCACAAAGGCTCGCCAAAACGGAGGCAAGAGAGACCTGATCCGAGCCGAAGCGTTCGAGAGGATATTTGACCTCTCCGTCGTTGGTCATAATCACGGCGCTGTGCGTGAATTTTTCATAGCATCCGGTAAAATGGGTCGCCATTGTTGCAAGATAAGGCGACAGATTGATCGATTTCTCAATTTCCATCGTCGCGAGATTCACCAAGGTAACCTTAGTTCCGCTCACGGCCCACAGGCATCCATTCTGCGGCAATGAACAATCCGCCTGCATGCTAAAGCCTGCCGCCAAGGCCACACCATCGACATGCGCGACATAACCGTTATTCTCATCCCATTTGACGATCCGATAGAGGATGTTGATTTTGAAATATAGATATCCTGTCGTGTCGTCCCAGAAGAAAGCATCCGGCTGTTGGCCTTCCGTCCAAGTCGAAACATCCCAAGATTGAACTTGGCTGTCCCCAAAGCCGGAAATTGTGACTTTGCGAATATAATCGGGGGCAACTTGCCAGATGTTTCCGCCTCCGTCCGCGCACATTTTGGCTTCGACAAGATGAAACGGCAAAAGGTCGGATAGATCGTAAATCTCTTCGAGAGCGGTATTGTAAACCCTGCAAAATCTGTTCGAAAAAATCATGTCTCCGGCAACAGTTCCGCTTGTGCCGTAGGGAACCCGTGTGGCCGTTTTAGCGACAATTGCTAGCGTCTCCGGATGGCGCTTGACGATATTCATGCTAACGGCATAGGCGTCGGCAGCATGGTAGAAATAGCCTTCGCTGTCATATCCGCACAAACCGCCATACACGGTGTTCGGATTGAGGGGCAGGTTTATCAAAAGGGTATTGTTGACGAGGTCGTATTTGAAAATGCTGTTTGAGGCGAAGCCGATAAGCGTTCCTGTCGACGGATTGATAACTCCTCCATCCCAAGACATGCCGGAAACTTTTGGCAGAATGACCGCATCGCAATCCATCGCGCCGGACGATACGATTTCGGCGCTGATGTTCGGGATGCGATTGGCAAAGTCGGCTAACTGAAGGTCTGTGAATACCAGATAACACAAACCCCGATATCCCGGCACATTGCCAGAGCCGAGATGCATCTCAATCGTGCTGTTTGGTTCTTGTGTCTCATCGCCTGTATAGATTCGGATGACGCCCGGATATTTCTCCGTCGCCTGTGTGTTGCTGGCCGTTGCGTCGTAAATAAGCTTCGTATCGGCCCAGATTTTCCGAACCGTTGCCACAGGCCCCGCGCACATAGCCACTGCAAACAAAACCGAATAAGTGTAAGAGGTTGATTTCGCTCCGCCACCTCCTTTGCCTCCGGCGCGGCTAACGTGGCGTGTTTCTTTGAGATCGGTCGACCAGATCACGTTTCCAGATACGCGCATCGTACCGTAAACCAGCTGGATCGTGCCGCCGTAGGTCGAGGTTTAAACAGACAGGTCACTAAGGCGCGAACCTTCTACGTTTGATCCTTTGCTGCCGAAAAGCATGTTCCCGGCCATGACGCCGCCGAGCCAGCCGATAGACGCGCCTATCCCTATGGCGGAGGTCAATCCAGCGCCAGCAAGTCCAAGAGCAAGAACGGCCATTATTAACCTATTTTATGGATGGATATGGCTGGTTTTTTGGCCGGATTTGGTGTATATTGGCCTATATGGCTGGATATGGGGGTTTTTATGGCTGCTGAGATCAATGTCAAAACCTTGGGCATTACTCCGGAAATGCTGGACGTCATCAGCGAACTTGACGAGTTCAAGGGCGCATGGCGCGCGCTTGGTACGCTTGCGCCGGAGCGGCTTTCGGCCCTGCGCCGCGTGGCGACCATTGAGAGCATCGGGTCTTCAACGCGCATTGAGGGGGCGCAACTCTCCGACAAGGACGTTGAGAAACTTCTGGCCAACATTGAAATCAAATCCTTCCAAACGCGGGATGAGCAAGAGGTCGCGGGATATGCCGACGTCATGGAAACGATCTTTGCCTCATGGTCAGTGCTGCCTTTGACGGAAAACCACATCAAACAGCTTCACCGCGATTTGCTCCGTTACGCAACGAAGGACGAACGCCATCGCGGAGAGTATAAAAAGCTGAATAATCATGTCGAAGCGTTCGATGAAAACGGCAAAAGCCTCGGCGTCGTGTTTCAGACCGCAACGCCTTTCGACACACCTCGTTTGATGTCAGAGCTTGTCGCGTGGACGTCCGCCGCCCTTGCCGAGCGCGCTTTGCATCCGCTTCTCGTCATCGCAGTTTTTGCCGTCGTCTTTTTAGAAATCCATCCCTTCCAAGACGGCAATGGCCGTTTGTCGCGCGCGTTGACGACGCTTCTTCTTTTGCGGGCGGGGTATGCCTACGTTCCCTTCAGTTCGCTTGAGAGCGTTATCGAGCAAAGCAAAGATAGCTATTATCTAGCGCTTCGCCGCACGCAGGGGACACTTCGGACAGAAAAACCGGATTGGACGCCGTGGGTCATGTTTTTCCTTCGCAGCCTGCAACAGCAAAAACGCAAGCTTGAAGCCAAGGTCGAGCGTGAAAAGAAAATCCTCGGCCAACTTCCTGGCCTTTCCTTGGAAATTTACGAACTGGCGAAAGAGCGAGGCCAGATCAAGGTTGAAGACATTATCCGCGCAACGAATGCGCCGCGCGGGACGATTAAGGATCACCTCGGCCAACTTATCAAAAATGGTTATCTGACCCAGCATGGCAAAGGCAAGGGAACGTGGTACGGCGTCTCATAGGCTTTTTCCGAAATAAGGATAGCGATAAGCCGCAACGATCCGGCGCTTCCACTGATCGTCCAGTCCGTGTTCAACGACTTTTCCGACGGTCGAATAGCTGTGAATGATGCCTTTGTCGGTTATAAGCGCGACATGCTGAGGTTCGCGGCCCCAGGCCATGAAGTAAATGTCGGCAAGCGTCGCATCGGCGACAGGAATTTGCACAAGCCATGTTGCCAAACCCTCACGCATACGGCGACTGTCGGGCAACATCGAATAATTCGCAAACGCCGCGTTTGACAGTGTCCTTCCACGAGGCTGCGTTCAAAGACTTGCATTCCCACAACATTGGAAATCGCAAATCCAGCTCGGCGGGCGCGGCGTTGATAATCCCGTCGACATGGCCTTGAAGCCGTCCGCGCACGAGAGAGAAGCCGAATTGCCCTGCCTTGGGGTCGTTGCGCCGGGTCGTGTAAAGATCAAATCCGGCACCGCGCAGCCATGCCGCCGCCATGTCCTCAAGCACATGTCCCATTGCAAAAATGCGCAACGTTCGGCCCGTAAAGTCCTTTTCTTCATCCTTGGGCGTATCGGTGTATTCGTATTGCAAGGCTCGGTCGCAACCGACGCCAAGGCGCGAAGCGCCGAGATAAGTTCGCTTCTCCTGCTTTGCGCGTTCTGCAATAAGGCCGACATCGATCAGCGTGTTGATTTTGTCCGCAATGGTCGGGCGATGGTTATAATCTTGCATCAGAACGGACATCCTTCCTGCGGCTTGATGCGAAGGAGCGCGCCCTGATAGGCGGTGACGACAACCTCAACGAGCGTCAGAACTTCCGCGCGGCTGTAAGCGGACAAAGGCTTGTTCGCGCCGATCTCGGCCACGCATTCGCCCAGCAAGGGCAAGACGGCGGCTAACACCGTAAAAGAAGAGCAGCGTATCCCACTCGACTTTTTCGAGAATGCCAAAAATATCGAAGGGCTTGCGCAGTGGCCATGCCGCATCTGATGCCGAAGCCGTGTTAATGGGGGTTTTGGCAAGCATTCTCGTTTCGGTACCATTGAGAAAATAGCCATACAGGTTCAGCACGCCAAGTCCCATCATCATGCCAAGAAATGGCGGGAGATGCAGAAAGTGATCGAGAAATACGGTTGTGGCTATTGTCACAAGAAATAGGCCGACAACCACATAACCGCCTTTGTGAACTTTGGATTCTTCAAGCTTCACTTCCGATTGTTTGTTGGGCAGCGTAAGAGAGACAATCAGAGCAGGGACAAGCCAGTTGACTAGCGCGGGCACAAAGAGCGCAAAGAACTGCAAAAACTCCACTTTTCCCTTCTGCCAAATCATCAGCGTCGTAATGTCGCCAAACGGCGAAAAAGCGCCCCCGGCATTGGCTGCTACGACAACGCTGACAAGCGTTCCTGCTGCTGCCTTTTTGTTATGGGCAAGCGTCGATAAAACGACTGTTCCCATCACCAGCGCCGTTGTCAGATTATCCGCAATGGGAGATAAGAAAAAAGCGCACGTTCCCGTAATCCAAAAAATGCCTCGTACAGAGAGACGCGCTGCCATCAGCTTCGTGCGCAAGACTTCGAACACGTTGCGCTCGACCATCGTGTTGACAAAACTCATGGCCGACAGAAGAAATAGGAGAAGCTCGGCATATTCCAAAACAACGTGTCGCAGCTTTTCCGCGACTTCCGGCCCGCGTCCTTCCTGATAAAAGGCGATTGCGACAAGAATCCATATCAGGCCAGCAGCCACCATCACTGGCTTGGATTTACGTAGACGAAGCTTTTCTTCCGCGAATACCAACGCGTAGGAGATGGCAAACACGGTTAGAATGGCGGGGCCGATCCATGAAGGGATGTTTTGTAACATAGAGCACCGATTCTGTTTATAAGTTCAAAATGGATTAATTTGATCGCACGGATTAGTCCATATTTATCGTCATTTTGTTGATCCATGACCGTACGGCTTCGGGAGATGCAAAAGCGTTCTGGCGCGGTTTGCCCTGACCCACGCGAGCAGCAATGCCGCCGTTTTTCAGGCAGGCTCCAATAGCAGACATGTCCGTAATATCGTCACCGAGAAAAACAGGACGCCGGCCTTTGAAGGGAGTTGTTTTGATCAGCCTTTCAAGCGCTTGTCCTTTGTCGTGAGACAATTGCGCAAGTTCAAAAACTTTGCGGCCTCGAATAAGTGTGAGAGGCATTTTGGTTTTTTCGACCAGCGAAACGAGGATTTGCTCTATTTTTTCGGCAGCTTCAGGCGATTGACGGTAATGCACAGCCACAGTGTAGCCTTTGTCCTCAACGAGCACGTCCTTCATATCTGCAAAACTTGATGCAATTTTCTCCCGCAGACTGTCCGTTAACATGGCTGTGCTTTTGACTGGGCCGTTCTGAGATAAGCGCCATTCTGCCCCGTGAGCACCTGAGCAGGGGAAACGTAACGGCGCAAAAAGTTGATCAATATTTTCAATCGTGCGGCCACTTATAAACGCCAAGGCTCCGCCGAGTTTTTCGTGCAGACGCTTCAGGTCTTTGACAAGTTGGGCCGACACCTTAACGTCATTTGCCGTTGGCGCGATATCAAGGATCGTTCCGTCGAGATCAAGAAACAGGGCGTCCTTTTCGGGATTGAAGCGTAACCACATTGCCTGAAGTATCACTTTGTTCGGAGGGATTGTCGATGAACCGTTCGATATGCGCGCGTTTGCGTAAGGTCGCTGCGTCCAAAAGAATACGTGCGGCCCAGTAATACACGTTGTTGTCGCGGATCAGCTCACGCATCAGGCGCATACGGTCGGCTTGTTCATCCGGCGGCATCATCAAGGCGCGGTGCATGGCATTTGCCATGCCCTTGGCGTCGTAAGGATTGACCAGCAAGGCTTCGAGCATTTCCTTGGAGGCACCGGCAAAAGTACTGAGGATCAAAACGCCTTGCTCGTCATTACGCGCGGCGGCGAACTCTTTTGCCACAAGGTTCATGCCGTCATGCAGACTGCTGACAACGCAAAAATCAGCGGCGCGGAAGAGTTCGAAGACTTCATTGGGTTCGTGATGGCGACCGAGAAGGATGATCGGCTGATATTGCCCATTGCCAAATTCGCGATTGATCGCATCGGCCAGCTCATGCGTTTCCCGCTGGATTGCCTGATAGGATGGCAGCTTGCTGCGCGTCGGCGCGGCTGCTTGGATGAAAGTGAACTTGCCCCGCCATTCAGGGTAGGTTTTCAGAAACTCACGTATGGCTTGAAAACGATCAATTATACCTTTCGTGTAATCGAACCGCTCGATACCAACGCCAATGCGGATGTCCTTTTTCAACCCAAAGCGCTGGCGCACGTTTTGTTTGCATAATTCGGTTGAGGCGACATCAGCCAGTCCTTCCGGAGGCCAAGCGATGGAAATCGGATAAGGCCGGATTAAGGTTGAATGTTCGCAGGCGGTAACAATAGACTGATCGCGGTTGATGTTGCTTTCAAGGAAACGATCGACGGAATCCATGAAGTTCTGGCAGTGGAACTGGGTGTGGAATCCAAGCACCGAACTGCCCAGCAAGCCAGACAGTATTTCCTCACGCCACGGGCAGATGCTGAACACTTCCGGGTTGGGCCAAGGGATGTGCCAGAAGGTAATGATCGTCGCTTCAGGCAATTGCTCCCGCACGTAACGCGGCAGCAGAGCAAAATGATAGTCCTGAACCAGAACGATAGGGTTTTTGGTCTTGGCTTCTTTGACAACAGCATCGGCAAACTTGCGGTTTACAGCCTTATAGGCTTGCCAGTCGCTTTCACGGAAATTGGGGCGCACAAACGTAATATGACACAGTGGCCATAAACCCTCGTTGGCAAGACCGTAATAATAGCCTTCCTCTTCCTCCTCTGTCAGCCAGACACGGCGAAGGGTGTATTCGGGATCATCGGGTGGAACGGCAATGCGATCTTCTTTATCTACTGTGCGCTTGTCAGCCGATCCGCTTCCATGTGCGATCCATGTGCCTTTGCAAGCCCTCGTGATGGGTTCCAACGCTGTCACAACCCCGCTAGCGGGACGTTGTAGATTGACCTGACCGTCAACGAGATTGTGAATGTACGGCTCACGGTTTGAGACAACGATAACTTCGGATTCCGGAAGTTCCTGTTTCAAAAGTTTGTGCAGGGCCTGCGGTGTCCAATCCACCTTGATGCTTTCAAGCTGAAAGCCCCCCGGTTTGATGTCGCGCAGCATTTGTCGGACTTCGCGCACGATGGGCACGAACTCGCGCGGCAGGTGTTGTTGAGACAATCGCGCTTTCGGATCGTTCAGCGTTAAACGCAGCTTTCCGATCCAACCGCGCATGGTAAAGCGCGCTGTCAGAATCGTGACAAAAGCCGCAACACAGGAAACGATGATCAGGAATCCGATGAGGTAATACCGTGTCTCGCCCTCGCGCTGGAGCGCAAAAGTCAGATCGTGCAAGACGACAAAGTGAGGTTTCAGGGCATCATCAACGGGAAGCTGGAAGCTACCGGATAAGACCGCACCTTTTTCCAGTTGCTGGACGGCATATTCCGGCTTTGATGAAAGAAGAGAAGCTGGGCAATCGAAATTTTTGGGCCATTGGGTGCTTTTGGTAATCAACGTTCCGTCCGCCGAACAGATACCAACGGCAAGAACACGCTCATCACGCGCAATATTGTCGAACAGCTTCTTATAGGATTCGAGCCGTTTACCTTGGTTCCATAAATCCGTCAGCGAGTATTCCACGGACTGAAAGATAAGCGCCGAACGCAATTCCACATCGCGCTGAAACCAATGGGAGACGAAGTTTTCTGCAAGCGGCGTGGCGACGACAGCCAAACCTGTTAAGGCAAGCAGCAACGGAAAAATAAAACGCAGAACAAACATACAGGCTCCCTGTCGCTGGAGGGGACTTGTTCCCCAGTTAATGGGTTGCGGCCGGATCGGGGGGAAAGGGGTAAAGCCCTAACCCGACCGCGTCTCTTGACGCATCGGCAACACATGAGCCGAGCAGAAAGCGTTCAAGTTAATTGAACGATGAAACGCAGTTAATAGCGGGTGGAGTATGGGAACTTTTAGGCGGAAAGGCAAATTGAGTTGAAAAAGGGTTTCATCGCAA
>CAZFCA010000039.1:0-10890 GCA_964517415.1 uncultured Rhodospirillaceae bacterium | reverse complement strand
ACAACTTTTGAATCGTGATGGAAATGCCTGAACATTAACTGCGCTATCATTCTTTCAGCACAGAAAAGATCCATTTCAATTTGCTTGTTATCAGTTTCCGCCCTGAGTACCGTTTTGCCCTTCACAATTTCTTTGCTGAGCCCTTTTTCCTAATGGCCACGCCGCCATGTTCCTCGGAGACCGCCCGCGCGAATAACTCTGCTGCTTGAACAGGATTCAATGTTTTTTTCATGATATACTTTCTGAAGAAGTTTTGGGTTTAGCGCTTTGTTAAATTCATCCTTATGAAGGTTCCGGAGTTGAGGAAACAGTCGCGGGGACGGATGGCGGTTCGTACGGAAAGCTGCATACGCCCAGGGTTTCTAGCGATGCTATTTTAGCTGCGGTTTCAGAGCCGATGTTTTTAATGCAAATTGTGGGGAAAGGTTCTCCGTCTTTAATCTCTACGATTGAATTTTTCTCTTTATAATCCTTTATAAGATGATCTTTGATGTAATCGCAAAATTGATAATCGTCGTGCTTGAGTCCAAGACCATTACGAAAAGCAATGTAGAATCTGGCGCCATAGGCATCTTCATGCCTATAAACGCTATTTTTTTTCACCGACTTTGCGCTTGCAAATATGCCGGAAGCAACGGCGCGAGCATAAAGCTCACCGGATTGAGTTGGGTTTAATTCTATATCCATCCTGAAATCCCCGACACAAAGGCTTCAAAATCAATATCGAAAATATATTCGATCGAAATTTTAATTGCCATCTATAACTTTGGTTAATACTTCTATTTCCGCTCAAACAGCTTCTCCAAATCCGACTTTTTCAATTCGACATAGCTGGGGCGGCCATGATTGCATTGGCCACTGTTCGGCGTCGCTTCCATAAGGCGCAAAAGCGCGTTCATCTCGTCTATGGTTAATTTGCGCCCTGCGCGCACCGAGCCATGGCAGGCCATTGTCGCGCAAATATCCTTAAGCCTATCGTCGAAGGCGCGGCTATCGTCGAACTCGGCGATTTCCTCCGCCATATCCCGCAAAAGGCCGCCAACATCCGCATCGCCCAGCATGGCGGGAACCTCGCGCACGATCACGGCGCCCGCACCGAATTTTTCGATGCCAAGACCAAGTTTAAATAACTCTTCAGAACGCGACAAAAGCCTTTCCGCCGAGGGTTCGTCCATTTCCACGACCTCGGGGATAAGGAGGATTTGGCTTTTGACGCCGCCTTCATTTAGGGCTTTTTTCATAGCCTCGTAAACGATGCGTTCATGCGCGGCGTGCTGATCGACGATGACAAGGCTGCTTTCCGTTTGCGCCAAAATGAAAGTTTCATGAATTTGCGCCACGGCCGCGCCTAATCGCCCAATGGCGGGCGTCGGCGCCGTAGAAATAAAAGCGCGCGCTTGCGGCAAGGCGGATACGAACATCGATGCGCCGATGGAGCCCATGCGCTCGGAAACGACTTTCTGCCCCATGGCATAGCTTTCGGAAAAGCCAGCCTCTCCCGCCGTTTGGAGCATCTGCAAAGCCTGCGGCGCCAATGTGCTTGTCGTAAAACGCGCGGATTCCTGCAATGCCCCGCGAATGCCGGAGATAATCATTCCCCTTACCCGCGCCGCGTCGCGAAAGCGCACCTCCGCCTTCGCCGGATGCACGTTCACGTCAACGTCCTGAGCAGGAACGTCGATAAAAACCACCGCCAAGGGTTGTCTGCCGAACGGAATCAAATCTCCATAAGCGGCGCGCAAAGCGGATAAAAGAACCTTATCCCGCACCGGACGGCCATTGACGAATAAATACTGACCGCGCGCCGTAGCCGCATGAAGCGTGGGCAAAGCCGCATAGCCTGAAATGCGATAGCCTTCGCGGCTCAAATCGACGGCTGCAGCGTTTTCATAGAATTCCGCACCCAAAACGTCGCCCACCCTTTTGCCTAAATCCTTGCGTCGTTCAAAGCGCAAAGGTTTTTTGTCGTCTTCCTGAAAAGTAAAATCGACCGCAGGATGCGCAAGGGCCAACCGTTCGATAACCTCCCGCGCGTAATCGCTTTCCGTCCGCGGCGTTTTAAGGAATTTCAGCCGCGCGGGGGTGGCGTAAAACAAATCCCGCACCTCCACGCGCGTGCCTAGCGTCAACGCTGCGGGATGCGGCTCGCCCAGCTTGCCGCCTTCGACATCGACTTGCCATGCTTCGCTTGCGCCCTTTGCATGGCTGATCAGCGAAAGCCGCGAAACGGAAGCGATAGAGGGCAAGGCTTCGCCACGAAAGCCGAAGCTGTGGATGTTCCATAAATCCTCGTCAGGCAGTTTCGACGTGGCATGCCGCTCAAGCGCCAAAAGCATTTCATCGCGATCCATGCCGCAGCCGTCGTCCGTCACTGCGATCAAGGCCTGCCCGCCCCGCCTCAAGGCGATGTCGATTTTCGTCGCGCCCGCGTCGATAGCGTTTTCCATAAGCTCTTTGACGGCAGCCGCAGGCCGTTCGACAACCTCGCCCGCCGCAATGCGGTTAATCAAGGATTCTGGAAGGCGGCGGATGGGCATCAGGCAGACGGGAAAAGCGTTTTGAAAAAGACATCCATAATCTTCGCATCCTCGGCCGCGCCTATGGGAGCACCTTTTTCAAGCCCCTTGGCCATACGCTTGCCAAGTTCCACGCCGGGCTGATCGAAGGAATTGATTTCCCAAATAATGCCTTGCACGAAAACCTTGTGCTCGTACAAAGCAAGCAGCACGCCCAAATGAAAAGGATCGAGTTTTTCAAGCAGTATCAGAGTCGACGGCCTGTTGCCCACGTAAACATCCTGCGGCGCGGGCGCGTCTTTCTGCCCAAAGGCCAGCGCGCCCATTTGCGCCGCCAAATTCGACATAAGAACGCGATGATTTTCCGGCGCATCCAGATCGTCTTGCCTGACTCCGATGAAATCCGCAGGAACAACCTTCGTTCCCTGATGCAGGCATTGCAAAAAACTATGCTGGCATACGGTGCCGCATTCGCCGAAAATAATCGGCACGGTGTCGTAATCGACCGGCGCGCCCTCACGCGTTACCGATTTGCCGTTGCTTTCCATCTCTAACTGCTGCAAATAGCGCGGCAAATCGCGCAATCTTTCGCTGTACGGCAAAACGGCATGCGAGGCCGCGCCAAGGAAGTTCCTGTTCCATATGCCAAGCAACGCCAGAACGACGGGCATGTTCTTTTCCAAAGGCGCCGTCAGGAAATGCGCGTCCATAGCCGCCGCGCCTGCAAGCAATTGGCGAAAGGCCTCCATGCCCACGGCAAGCGCAACGCTCAGCCCCACGGCGGACCACAGGCTATACCGACCGCCGACCCAATCCCAAATGGGAAACATATTTTCGGGATATATGCCGAATTTTTCGACTTCCCCCGCATTCACGGAAACCGCGACAAAATGCCGTTTGACAGCCTCCTCGCCCAGTTTATCGACAAGCCATTGCCGCGCCATTCGCGCGTTTAGCAGCGTTTCCTGCGTCGTGAAAGTTTTTGACACCACGATAAACAGCGTCTGCGCCGGATCCAAATTTTTTAAAACGCTCTGCATCTCGAAAGCATCGGGATTGGCGACATAATGCGCCTCCAAACCTGAAGAAAAAGGCCTCAAGGCCTGCGCCGCCAAACGCGGCCCAAGATCTGACCCGCCAATGCCGATATTGACGACATGCCGAAACGGCTTTCCCGTCGCTCCCTTTCTTTTTCCCTCGCGCACATCTTCCACGAACGCGGCAAGGCGGTTTTGCGTTGCGCGGATTTCGGGCATGATGTCCTGCCCGTTGATAAAGATGGGAGCGTCATCGCCGCAGCGCAAAGCGGCATGCAAAACAGCGCGATTTTCCGTTGCATTGATTTTATCGCCTTCAAACATGCGCTTGCGCCATTTGGGCAATCCCTGCTGCGCGGCCAAGGCCGCCAGAAGCGAAAGCGTCTCGCCTCCGACGTTTTGAAAAGCGTAATTAAGGCGCAGGCCGACCGAGGAAAGATCAAAAGCATCCACGCGCGAGGCATCGCGCAACAGCCCGCCGAAACCTTTAGCGCGCAAGGCGTCGCGGTGGCTTGTCAAAGCCTTCCAAGCCGGTGTCGAAGTAACGCTCATAAAAAAAGCCTCATAATTCAAAAAAAATATATGTCATTCCGCAAATTTTCTTTTCGCCAAGCGAAAGAAAATTTATGCGAAATCCGATTTGGTTTCTTTTGCGACAAAAAAACTAAATCGAATTCCGGATAAATTCGTCGCTTCGCGCCGAATTTTCCGGAATGACGGGTCGTTGAGGGCTGAATTTCATACCCGGATCCTAAGCAGAATATCCGGCTTTTCGGAAAAATCTACTGTTTTACGGGATGCCAGCCGTTTTGCCTTAAACAGGCGTGAATAACCTTGTTCCGGTCGGCCAGATTATCGTCCACTGCGGCGACCGGCGGCGGCGCATGAACGCCGCCGACCTTCCGGCAACGAACGGCGCCGTTCGCGTCGGGCGAGCAAACGGTAAAGTCCGGCGCTATGGCGCTTTCGGCCCTGTCTTGCAGGCGCATCATGGGAGGATATTTTTCGGTCGCCAATTTGGCGCAGACGGTTTTCGTTTGTTCGTATTCCTCTTGCGTCGCGCCCGGCTTTTCCCATCTTTCGACGGCGCATCCGCAAAGAATAAGACCGCAAAACAGGATAAGCGAAAGTCGCTTCATAGTTCCCCCGCTAACTTATTTCCTCACCATCTCTTTTACCTGCTTCGCGGAAACGCCGATAGGCTTTCCGGCGAAGGCGATGACTATTTTATCCGGATTGAAGAAACGATCAATAACACGATGCATATCGGCGGATGTAACGCCGCGAATTATTTTTGGATAGCGGCTCAAATAATCGCGCCCCAAGTCTTCGCGCTGCATCGAAACAAGAAGAGCAGCGATTCTGTCGGTCGAGGTCAGCGCCAAGGGCGCGGATCCGGTGAGATAATCCTTAGCCGCTTCGATTTCCTTTTCCGAAGGCTTTTCCAAGTAAAAACGATGCCAGATCGAACGGATGCTCGCCAAGGCCTCGCCCGCCTTGGGATTATCGACGGCCACGGCGCCCATAATAAGCCCGGCCTGCTGCGCCGGAGCAAGATAGGTCGAAATGCCGTAGGTTAATCCTTTTTTATCCCGCATATCCTGCATCAGGCGCGAGGAAAAGCCCCCGCCTCCCAGAATGTAATTGGCAATTTCGGCAGCGTAGTAATCCGGATCATCGCGCTTCGGCCCGGGCAAGGCGAAAAACAGATTGGTTTGAGTCCCCTCGCGCCGCACGAGGATCGACATCGGTCCTTTTTCCGCCGTATCCGCAACAGGGGTAAGTTTCGCGCGCAAGGGAAGATCGCCAAAAACATCCTCCAACGCTTGCGCCAGTTCGCCTGGGCGTATATCGCCCGCAGCCCCCACCGTCAGAGTCTGGCGGGCAAAATGCGTATCGACGAAAGCGCGCATATCCTCGGGCATTATCGTTGAAAGGGTTTGAAGCGTCCCCATCTGCCTTTGGCTGTAGGGGTGCCCATCGAAAAGATAGGATAAAAGGGCATGGCGCGCCTGCCATTCCGGGTCGGCGAAAAGAGTCCGCACTCTTGTCGACTGCTTGGCGCGCAGCCGTTCCACCTCGACCGCATCGAAGCGCGGTTTCGTTAATGCCAAGCGCAAAAGCTCGAACGCCTTTTCCTTGTCGGCGCTGAGACACTTGAGCGTACCGCTGAACTCGTCCCTGCCTGCGCGGAAATCAAGCGTGATCGAGCGATCCGCCAATTGCTGCTGAAAAGCCGCCGAGTCCAGCTCTCCCGCGCCTTGCGTTAAGGCAGCGGCGATTAAAGCGGCAAGTCCCTGCTTATCGGCTGGGTCCTGCTCGCTGCCTCCCTGAAAAGCGAAATGGATGGAAATAATGGGCAGCTTGCGTTCTTCGACGAGCCACGCTCTCACGCGCGCTTGGCGAGCATACGCCTCTTGCACATCGGCGGCAAAGGACTGGGGCGCACCAAGCAGAAGGGCAAAGGCGAAAAGATATTTTTTCATGGCCGCGCCTCCGCCGCCTTTTTCAAAGAGCCCGCTTTGGCGACGGGCACCAGCGCGCCCATCACTTGACGTTTGGACGCGGCAAGGTCGCGCAAGGCGGCGTTTACTTGCTCGACCGTCACGGCGTCGATGCGCTCGGGCCAGCTTTCCACGTCGGCGGCCGTGTGCCCCGTGGCCACGGCCATGCCGAAAGCATGCCCGGGAACAGCCAAGCCCTCCCGCGCGAAGATCGCCGCCCGTTTCAGGCGTTGCTTCGCCTTTTCGACCAATTCGACCTCGACGCCTTTTTCTGCAGCGTCGCGCAGCGACTGTTTCAAAGCCTTTTGAACGACGGCCACGGATTTTCCGGGATGCGGCGAAACCAAAATCGAAAAGGTCGTCTCGGCGCGCGCATCGGGATCATAACTCGCGCCCACGACGCTGGCGATTCCCCTTTCCGAAACCAGCCGTTTATGCAGAATGCCCACCTCGCCGCTGTCCAAAACCTCGGACAGCACTTCGTAGGCGTAGGCTTCGCCGTCCCTTTGCGCGGCATAGGAAGGAACGACAAAGCGCCAGAGGATTTTGGGATGCTCGACGCGCGCATCGGCCATCGTGAATTCAAGAACGCCAATCTGGGGCGCGGGGCGAAACGGAGGCGCGGGGGGCGCGTCGCGCATCGGCACGCGCCCATAAGTAGCGGCCGCAAGGCTCATCACCTCTTCGACCTTGACGTCGCCCGTGATGACGACAATCGCGTTATTAGGCGCGTAATAGGTTTGATAGAATTTTCGCGCGTCCGCCACCGTGAGTTTTTGGATATCCCTGCGCCATCCGATAAGCGGCTTTCCATAGGGATAATCGGGCATAAGTTTTTGGTTCAGCTTCTCCATAAAACGCCCCTCGGGGCTGTTATCGGTGCGCTGTTGCCGCTCCCGCAGGACCACGCGCAATTCGGGCTCGGCCGTCGCATGGGAAAGGCGCAACTGATGCATGCGGTCGGCTTCCATCTGCATGATTAGCGGCAGGCGCGAGGCTTCGACTTCCTCATAATAGGCCGTATAATCGTAAGATGTAAACGCGTTGTCATGCCCGCCCTGCGCCGCAATGACCTTGCTGAATTGTCCCGCCGGGACGTTTTCTGTGCCGCGGAACATCAAATGCTCCAGATAATGCGCAAGGCCGCTTTTGCCCGCCGGTTCGTCCGCCGCGCCGACTTTATACCAAACCATTTGATGCACGACGGGAGAAAGCCGGTTCGTCACGACGATGACTTGCAGGCCGTTCGCCAATTTAAAGCTGGTGGGATAAAAGACGGCCGCCTCAACGCTTGTCCCCAACGCTGGCCAAAGGCTGAAAGCGATGAGCAGGATTAAAACGCGTTTCACAATCCCAGCCACCCGCTGTCCTGTTTTTCGATAACGGGCGTCGCGCCCGCGTTTAAAGGCTTGCCTTCTTCCTTGGCCTTTTTGATGCGCTCGGCCTCTGCTGCGGGATCGACGGTCGTGGCCGGTTTTTCATCGCTTTCCTTGCCCAAAAGGCGCGCCAGAAGGTGCGGCGAGGCGGATACCTTTTGCGAGGCGTCGCGGTCGACCAGATCGCGGATGTTGGCTTCGGCCTTATCCGCGCCAGAGGCCTCTAGCAGAGCCTTTTCGGCCGAAGAAGCCTCTTGCGCCTCGCCGACGGCATTGCCGCTAAACAAAACATCGCTCGCTTGGCGCGAGGTATCGACAGACTGCGGTCGGGGCGCGCCCGGGCGCGGCGGACGAAGCGCGAAATCCGGCGGCAGGGACAAAGGCGGGCGTTCGACGACCGCAAATTCATCGGGCGGATTGCGCCCTAATCCCAAATCCTCGCGCAATTCGCTGCAAGCGGTCAGAAAAAAGACCGCGCAAAATAAAAGGACAAAAGGCCGCGAGGATAAAAAGAGGGGCGATTTAAAAACCGCAGATGAGGGGTCGTTCAACAAGCCTGTTCCTTCGGTCATGTTCGAATCGTGTAAAGACATGGAATTCCTATAAGACGGGAGTCACTTCCCCCTTACCATACCATCGATCAGCAGAAGCGCAACGCCCGTGAATATGGCCGCATCGGCGATGTTAAAGGCGTACCAATGGTAGTTCCGGTAATAAAAATCCAAAAAGTCGACCACGGCGCCATAACGAAAGCGGTCGATCACATTGCCCAAAGCGCCACCCATAATCGCGCCCAAGGCCAATGCCACGGCGCCCGAGCTTGTGCGCCACAGCCAACGCGCCAGAAGCAAAAAAATAACGGCTGCCACGCCTATAAGAATATACGGCATGTGGGGATTTGCCTGATTCAAAAAGCCGAACGTCACGCCCTTGTTCCAGACCAGCACAAAATTCAAAAATTTCGTGACGGGGATGGTTTGATTGACGTCGCCCATGCGGTCAAGGATCAGCCACTTCGTCGCCTGATCCAAAAGGCAAACAAGAGCAAGTGTGTATATTCCGACAGCCGCGCGATTTTGAGGCATGGAGAGCACCCGAAGCAAACATCATCAAAGGCAGGGAAGGCTAGACAAAAGATGCGCAAGGAGCAATGGGAAATTAAACGATCTGCAGAATTACATTATGGTACAGTTGAAAACTGAATCATCTGTATTGCTTTTATGCAGCACGAGCTGCGGTTATTCGTGTCGGCTTACTCAAGGTCATATTGCTTGGAGAACTATATATAGGACAGCATACCCCATTCAAACGTTGGGCGCCAACTTCCTTTAACATCTTAGAGACATTGTCTATTCTAATGCCCCAGGTATTGCACCCTCCGTTTGTGTACATGGGGCCATTCAAAGCGTTGTCCGGAATATCAAAGAAATGTTCGATTTGATCGTCGAAGTCTAGTGAAAGATTCACAGGGTTCAGTCTACCGGATACCAGTTGGGGGTCCCTATCCATGCCAAGGATCGAAAATCCCGTCTTAGCGCTTAATAAACCACAGTCGATACCATAACGTTTGCCACGCGGAGATACTTCACGGGGGAGTTCGGAGTGGCCACACATGTAAATAGCAACTTTGACGGAGCTTGTAGTTTTCAGAACAACGGCTTTTAGCTCTTGATACAATTGGATATCCACTCCGCATGCCGCGCTTCGCGCTCGGACAGCTTCATCACATCCATAAGTAACGGGTTTCCTGTGGATATCGACTTGAATTTCACCTTTATTACAAAAGGAAACTAGATCCACGATCGGCTTTGGAATCCCGCGCCCTTCGCTAAATGAAGCAAATAAGTTCCCTTCTGTTTCTTTGTCCGGCAACGGAACAACAGCGCACTCCCCGTCCGTCTTCGATCTTAACAGTTTTTCCAGTCCGTATATTGCCGTCATACCGTCCCCCCTTCCGGAGGCTTTTGAGCGTTTTCCCAAGCAATCGTAAATCCTTCACGATAAGCCGTGGCCATCTGACCCGATTTAATAACGATCACATATGGGGAAAGAGGGTCTACAAATGACATAAGCGCCAAGCACTCACCAAAAGCATAAAACCCCGTAGATACAGGATTCTGGTTTGGCAGCCACTTGAGTTCCATATAATTATTAGTGGCGAACTCGCTTTTTGTAGCCAAGGTCCTGAAGGTAACATTCCCGCGTTTAACTAAACATCTCATGCGTTCACGATGTATTTCAGGATCTTTTCGATTTTTTACCAAGAATGTTTCATCATAAATGCTGAGACAGACGTCACCGCCGTTTTGGCTTAAATGCTCGTACATAAAATCATAAAAATCTTCAAAACGATCTTTCCCTTCAAAAATCTCGACACCTTCAGGCCTTATCCTCACTCCCTCATTCTCCGTAAACTCTATCCCCCTGTCATTGAACACGCGGGCGATGTCGTTGACGGTTCCTTCCCTTGGCTGGACGGAGCCGTCTTCGATTTTGCTGACGCCTTGTTTGGTCAAGCCCGCAGCCGTTGCCAGTCCCTCTTGGCTGATGCCAAGAAGCGCGCGCGCCGCCCGAATTTGCCTGCCAGTAATCAAAACAAACCCCTCAAGATGCTGAAAATCCGTAAACCATAGCCGTCAAATCGTACCAAAAATACATTGCAAATTGATGAAAGTAAATCTAGTCAATTAATAGTAGACAAAAGTCTATTTTCGACGTATAACATAATCATTGAGGAAGTAAAACGATTTTTTAGCAATATTTCAAAAAAAAACGCCTTGGGAGATATTAAATGCTTGATTTTACAAAATATATGATGCGATACGGCGAACATGGCGTTCAAGCGATTGTTGAAGATATTGAACAACATCAGGGGATTAAGTATACAGCTGCGGCTTCTCTGGAAGACCGATGGAATACAGTGATGCAGAACGATCAGTTTTATCGTCCCCGGGCTGCTTAATCCAATGAGCTGACAGGGTTAACCGATTTTAATAGAATTGATGACAATGGCCACAATGCACAACGAAGATCAAATGAACAACCGCGAGATGACCTCCATCCGCGCGCTTTTGGCCTATATGGCGCACGACAACCGCATCAGCGAAGACAGCGTGCGCAAGGCTGTGACGAACCGTTTTGGCGTCGATCAGGTCGAAAAGCTCCCCCGCAACAAATATGACGACGTTATTCGCTTCCTCGTCGATATCCAGATCGACATGCACCAACCCACGAACGCATAATCAGAAAGCAGAAGACAGGCATCAAAGGGCAGAAAACCAAATTCTTACTGCTTTTCCTTAATTCAAAAATCCAAAATTTCTCTTGCCCTGCGCCTTTGTTTCGTTCATTTTGCGCGTCTTACGAACGACCTCGTGTGGGGCCATAGCTCAGCTGGGAGAGCGCAACAATGGCATTGTTGAGGTCAGGGGTTCGATCCCCCTTGGCTCCACCATTT
>CAZFCA010000038.1:0-12444 GCA_964517415.1 uncultured Rhodospirillaceae bacterium | reverse complement strand
AATTGTTTGAAAATCTTTTTTGGACTTCCTTGGCATGCGTCTTTGAGATTAGGCTGAAAAAATTCTTTCCTTTTAGGCAAGCCTCAATTCTTGGCGGAATTTTCGCGTTATTATATAATATTTCACCCTCTTTATTGATAATGATTGCGCCCAGAGGCATGTGATCGAGCATTTGACGGCATGTGTTGTCTGCCTCGTCGGACAGGTCGCAATCGCATACTCTTTGGATTTTTTTTCGTGCCGCATAATCTGCCATATCATCCTCAATAAAAGAGCCAAAAAACAGCAAATGGTTCCGGTGAGAACTGCGGGATAAAATAATACCCAACAATGATGATAGTACAGAAGGAGTCCTTTGTCCCCCCTCATCGGCTTGTTTAAGAATAACGAAAATTGCCTTTGAATAGGTGGACCAGCGAGAGCTAATACAATCTGGTGTTTGGAAATGACGCGTATGGGTCACGAGCGGTTGCGAAGAGCCTGCCACTTGTGGACTGAATATGCTTTGGATATCAATGGTTCAGTTCAGCAAGTGAGCGGCGAGGCGCAGGGCGAGTGAAGACAAGCAATATCGATGTGTTCACTGATTGTTTGGTATAAGAATACCTTTGTAAACAGCGGATCTGGCAAGCAATCTGGGGGCTAATGCGCTGCCGCTGAAGCATAGGCCGTCATGTCAGAAACGGGGATGCCGTCAACCTTTTGAGAGCCGAGGGATTTCATGATCTGTCGCTCGGTCGCTTCCTGCATTTCTTTTGGAAGAGGTGCCATTCCCTGCAACGGCCCTACTTGCGCAATAACGCGACTGACGGCGGGGGCGATGACCCATCCGGCCGTTGCGAAACCTTGCGTTTGCGCATTGCCCTTTGGGTCGTCCAACATCGCGAATATTATATATTTCGGCGACTGAGACGGAAACATGCCGACGAATGAGGAACGCCGCCCGCCTTCGTATTTGCGGTTGGCGCTAATTTTATCCGCGGTGCCTGTTTTTCCACCTACCATGAAGCCCGACACCTCCGCTTTTTTTGCGGTCCCTTTGGTCACGACCAGACGCATCAGCCCGCGTATAAGCGCCGATGTTCGGGGAGAGACTAGCATATTGACATCTTGTTCATAAGGCTCGACGCGTTTCAAGAACGTGGGACGGACCGGATGTCCGTCGTTGATAATCGTCGCGATGGCCGAAACAAGCTGAACCGAGTTGACGGCTATCCCGTGCCCGAATGCGGCAGTTAAGGTCGTCGATTCGCTCCAATCCTGCGGCGAGGGGACCAGGGGCGTGCCGACTTCAGAAAGTTCCAGCTTTGGCTTTTCCGTCAACCCCAAACGCCCAAAAAAAGCCCTTTGTTTTGCGCCGCCAAAACGCTCGGCCATATGCGCTGAACCTATGTTCGATGAATGCACGAATATTTCGGCGACATTTAGATTGTGATCTTCGTTTTCAAAATCTTTAATCTCGTGCCGGCCAATTTCTATGGGATGCGTTGTGTCAAAGGTGTCGGAAAGCCGCGCGACGCCGGAATCCAAGGCAAGCGCAGTGTTAAAAATCTTGAAGATCGACCCCATTTCATAAACGCCAAGCGTGCTGCGATTAAAGCGTTGTTCTTCCGAGGCCGACCCCGCGCGCGCAGGATCAAAGTCGGGCAACGAAACCATGCTTAGGATTTCGCCGGACTGAATATTCATAATCAAGCCCGACGCGGCTTCCGCGCGGAACTCGCGCATCGCTTCGTTAAGCTCCTTATGCAAAATGGTTTGCATGCGCAGATCAATCGCCAGCGCGAGCGGCTCCGGCACCTCGGCGAGTGTTTTATCCATAAATTTCTCGATTCCCGCTAGGCCGTTGTCGTCCACGTCGCTGTAGCCGACGATATGCGCCGTCAGGTTGCCGGCGGGATAGATACGTCGCTCGTCGGACAAGAATTCGAGTCCGGCAATGCCAAGTTTGTTGATTTCATAAGACTGGCGAGGAGAAAGATGTCTTTTGATAAGAGAGCACTGTTTGCCGTTGCTTAGATCCTCGATGAGCTTTTGTTTGTTTAGATCGGGCAGTATTTGCATCAACTGTCTTGCCGCTTCCTTGGGATCGATTATCGTCCTCGCATTGGCGCAGAGCGAATTTGTGGGCACTGAGGTCGCCAATAAAGTGCCGTTTCTGTCCGTAATATCGGCGCGCTTTGTTATCGCCGCGGTATGCGAGCGCGCTTGAGCGGTTTGCGCTTGGGCGCCGCCCGCCAAGGAAAGATAGGCCAATCTTCCGCCGATGGAGGTCCACGCGAAGGCAAAAAAAAGAATAACAATGCCAAGCCTCGTTTTAGCCAATGCCAACGACTGTTCGTGAGGCGTCGCCAGCCTGTGTTTTTTGATGGGGGGGAAAAGTCCCGGCAAATGGGGCTGCGACAATCGTGCGCCGGAAATCTTCCATCTTCTCATTGGCTAAATCCCAGCGTGCCGATCAAAGCGCTGACTCCCTCGGTCGTTGTTCCGGTATTTCCTGCAAATGCTTTGGCAATGTCGGTTATTTCGGAAGCCGAGGAATTCCTTTCGCCGCCATCGTGCATGTTGGTGGCGCGGCGCAAAGCCACATGGTCATTGATCCGCCCTTCGTTAAGTGCGGGCGCAGCGTCTTTTTCGCTATGAGGAAGCGATTGCGTGCTTGGTGTCGCATTGGCGCTTTCGGATAACGGTTCTTGAGCGGATTCTGCCAATACAGGCGGATTTTCGCTATTCAGCGGCAAAACCTTGCTGATATTTTCCGAGGCCATGATCCGCTGCAGTTCCGTCGGTTGCATGTTTAAATATCGAAAGGCCTGCCCTTCCACTCGTGCGGGATTAGCCAAATAGACCCAGTCAGCCCGTAAGACATGAAGACTTTCTTCCTCGGCTTCGATTTCCTCGTTAAGCTCGATCAGCCGCCGGTCCAGTGAGGCAACCCTATCGCTTGTGTGATAGAGCATGAGACTTGCGCCAATAATTGCCGCAAGCCCAAAAAAGAGGGAGGAACACGAACGGATCATGGCGCGTCCCCTTCGCATCCCAAATCAATACGTTCTGCAACGCGCAATTTCGCGCTGCGCGCGCGCGTATTGGACGCGATCTCTTCTTTAGAAGGTGTTTGCGGTTTTTTAAAGATCAGCCGGAAGGATGGCTGTTTATGCTGCCCTTTTTGCATGGGCATGTAGCGCGACAAGGCATGACCGGCGCCGCTCCGCTGCCTTAGGAAATTCTTGACCGCGCGGTCCTCAAGCGAATGGAAGGATACGACGGCCAAACGGCCGCGGGCTTTCAGAATTTTTTCAGAAGCGTCAAGAGCCCTGTTTAATTCGCCGATTTCGTCGTTCACATATATCCGCAGTGCCTGAAAGGTGCGCGTTGCAGGATCAATGCCGTCCTTGGATCGAGGAACGGCCTTGCGAACAATTTCTGCAAGCTGCGTGGTGCTGGTAAGGCGTTTTTCTTGGCGCGCTTCGGCAATGCCGCGGGCGACATTTCGGGAGCGCCGCTCCTCTCCGAATTCGTAAAAGACGTTTGCGAGTTCCTGCTCCGGCATTTCGTTCACGACATCGGCGGCGCTGGGTCCGCTTTTGCTCATGCGCATGTCAAGAGGCCCTTCAAGGCCAAACGAAAAACCGCGCGATGGCTGATTTATCTGGGGCGAGGAAACGCCCAGATCAAGCGCGATGCCGTCAACCAGAAACACATGTTGCCCCGCGAGCAAAACATCCATTGCCCCGAAAGGTCCCTGTAAAAGCGTGAGGCGGGGCGCGAATTCCTTGACCATATCTTGTCCGGCCGCGATGGCATCGGGATCGCGGTCTATGGCGTATACGCGGCAATCAGCCGCCTTGAGTAGGGCGCGGCTATAGCCGCCGCGGCCGAAAGTCGCATCGACGTAGATGCCGCCTCTCCGAGGAGCAAGCGCATCCACAACCTCGGTGAGCATGACGGGAATATGCGCGGCATCTTTATCCATCATGCGCCTCCGTTTGTGGATCGCGTCACGGCGGCGATAATTTTGCTGAGCGAAATGTCCTTTGCCCGCGCCTTGCTGCGCGCCGCGTTTTCGTGCGCGGCAAGTTTTGTCGGATCCCAAAGCTGAAAGGTCTTTCGGCGACCAACAAAAGCGACTTCGTCCTTGATGCCTACGGCCGCAGTTAAATTTTGGGGCAAGCTGATGCGCCCTTCACCGTCGAACGGCAATTGCACGGCGCCCCCGAAAATAGTCGATTCGATCAGCTCAAAAATATCCGGCGGAAGATCCTGCTTTTCCAGGCTTTGGCTTAAAAGCTCAAGGTGCGCGATTGAACAACCGTCCAGCGCTTCATATTGAAGGGACCGGAATACGACGATACCGACCGTATCGGCGCCTAAAACTGTTCGGAAAGAGGCCGGAACCGATACGCGTCCTTTTTTGTCAATTTTGTTGACGAAATTGGACAGGAAGACGGCCATTAAAATCCCCAAAGCATTATAAAGCCTTGTGTTTTCCGGAAGCCGGTTTCCGGAAAGCCGTTGGCTTTAATTCTATAAAAAACCCAGGTCCCATTCTGGGAAAATATGGGATACCATGGGAAAGCATGGGAGGTCAAGGGAATAAGGGATAAAAATGAGTAAATTTCGTTGAAAATCAATTAACTGCTGGTAGTATGTACGCGAGAAAAACCTACTGCTTGTGGTTATTGTAAGAAATTGAAATAGATGGCCTTTTTGTCTTTTGGTAAACGAAGCCATTCGAATTCGGAGCGTTTCGCGCAGCAGTTTATCTTTTTTCCATGAATTGCATCAAAGCGTGAGGAGAATGGATTGCTCTAACATATTGATTGTGTTATTTCCGGTCGCCTTCGGGAATCTTCATGGATTGCCCTTTGTTGTTCTTCCAACCTTTTGCTCCCTTAGGAGGGATGTTCGTGCAGGTACTTGTTCGTGATAACAATGTTGATCAAGCGCTCCGCGCTTTAAAGAAAAAACTTCAACGCGAAGGTGTTTTCCGTGAAATGAAACTCCGCCGCAATTATGAGAAGCCTTCCGAAAGGAAGGCGCGTGAAAAGTCCGAGTCCGTGCGTCGCCAACGCAAGGTTGAACGCAAGCGCAAAGAGCGCGAAGGTTTTTAGGACCTGTTCATCGTTTCGGTTTTTCTGACCTTCGGATACGATTGAGCGATGCCCCAGATTTCCGTCATTCTTCCTTTTCATAACGAATCCGACGGCGTCCATCGCCTTCTGCAAAGGCTTTATCCTGTTTTAAGCCAGTCAGGGATGAGCTATGAAATCATTTGTATCGACGACGGCAGTTCGGACAATACCTTTTTGTCTCTTGTTCACGAGCGGCAGTTCGATCAACGGCTGAAAATCGTCCGCTTCGCGCGGAATTTTGGAAAAGAAACCGCGCTAACCTGCGGCCTTCATCTTGCGGCGGGCGATGTTGCGATAACCATGGACAGCGATTTGCAACACCCGCCGGAGGTTATCCCCGACCTTATCGAAAAATGGCGGGGGGGATATCAAATCGTTTATGCAACGCGCAACAGCCGCGACACCGACGGCTGTTTCAGGCGCGCCTTATCCCGCGCCTTTTATGCTCTTTTCCGCTCCATCGCTGACATCGAAATGCCTCTCGGCGCCGGCGATTTTTGCCTTATTAACCGCCAAGCTATCGATGCCATTAATGCGCTGCCCGAACGCAACCGCTTTATGAAAGGCTTGACGGCTTGGGTGGGCTTTAAGCAAGGGACCGTGCCTTTCGATGTCGGGCCGCGCGGGAGCGGGAATACAAGTTGGAGCTTTTTCCGCTTGCTTAGATTCGCCATCGACGGGCTTTCGGGATTCAGCACTCTGCCCTTGCGCATTTGGACATGGTGTGGGGCGCTGGTTTCTTTTGCTGCACTCGCCTACGCGGGCTACCTTGTTTTCGAAACGCTGATTTACGGGAATCCCGTCCCGGGTTTTGCCTCGCTTATGGTCGGCATTTTGTTTCTGGGCGGGCTTCAGTTGCTTAGCCTCGGCATGATGGGGGAATATTTGGCGCGCATTTTTACGGAAGTGAAGGCGCGCCCTCTTTACCTGATTTCAGAGCGAGTGGGGTTCGAATAAAATGAGTCTCTTGCTTCGCCGCGTTCTTCTGACCAACGATGACGGCATTGATTCCGCAGGATTGGCGGTCCTGACGGAAGTGGCCGAAAAAATCGCGGATGAGGTATGGGTTATTGCGCCCCAACAAGATCAAAGCGGAATGGCGCAAAGTATCAGCATCAATGCGCCTCTTCGCGGGCAAAGGCGCGGCGAGCGGAAATGGGCGATAGGAGGAACGCCTTCCGATTGTGTCGTGTTGGGCTTGTCGCACTTTTTGAAAAAACATCCGCCGACGCTAATTTTTTCAGGCATTAACGGCGGCGCGAACACCGGAGATGACATCAATCTTTCCGGAACTTTGGGCGCGGCTTTTGCGGGGCTTATGATGGGCGTCCCTTCGATTGCCGTAAGCCTTGATTGCCATTCAAGGAAAAAAATCAAGTGGGATACCGCCCGCGATCTTCTGCCGAAGTTGCTTTGCCGACTGGCGAGCGACGGGTGGGACAAGGCGCATTGCCTATCGATCAATATCCCCGATGTTGCGCCTGAAAAAGTCGGAAAAATTCGCTGGACACGTCCCGCTTATAAAACCATCCCCTCCTTTCGAATTGAACGGCGCGAAGATCTTCGCGAAAAGGATTATTTCTGGCTCTATCCCCACAAAGATAAAAAGTTAGCCCCTGCGGACAGCGATATCGCCGCTCTTGCGCGCGGCGACATTTCCATTTCCGCGTTGACGCTTGATCGCGCCGCCGCGAAAAGGCGCAAATGAGCGGCGCTAGAATAGCAACGGATTTTTTCGTTAAATTGCACACGCGTCTGGCGGCGTCTGAAGGCGTTCCAATTACGGTTTTGCATAAAGGCTATGCGTCGAGCGGCGCCATCGTCTTGAAAATCAATCTGATGAACGGCTTTGCGCGTGTGCTGATCGAAGCCAGCCTTGGCCAAGAAAGAGGCTGGACCGCGGCGACGGCCACCGACCCGATGCCCGAGAAAGAGGCGGATGCGTATTTGACGCGCCAAGCCGAAATCGATCCGGATATCTGGCTGATCGAAATCGAGGATAAATTGGGGCGTCTTTGGTTTCCCGGAAAAGTCGCGGACATATAATTTCATTTAATATCGTTTTGCCGCATTTAGTCATTATAGGGCGGCGCGATCAAGCCCTAGCGCCCTGCCTTTTATGCTATATAATCGCCCTATGTCTGAAAACAAGATCAATTCCAGCCAGAAAAGGCTTCTTTCAAAGCGGCGCAAAGTCGTTCGGGTCAAAGCCAAAAAAAATCGGACGGAATCCTCTCGCCGTTGGCTTGAGCGGCATTTGAACGACCCCTTTGTAGCCGCGGCGCAAGACGAAGGATATAGGTCGCGCGCCGCCTTCAAGATTTTGCAGTTGGACGAAAAATTCCATCTTTTTGCGCCGGATCAGCGCATTGTCGACCTTGGCGCCACCCCTGGCGGTTGGTCTCAAGTTGCTGGGAAAAAAATCGGAAAAAAGGGAAAGATCGTCGCTTTGGATATTTTGCCTATGAAGGCCTTGCCGGGCGTTGAGTTTATTCAACTGGATTTCCTTGACGACGAGGCGCCGGAAAAATTGAAGGCGTTGCTGGGTGGGCAAGCCGATGTTGTATTAAGCGATATGGCGCCCAATACGACAGGCCATCCGGGTACGGATCATATTCGAATTATGGCGCTGACAGAAATGGCCGCTCATTTTGCTATCGAGATTCTGGCGCCCGGCGGCGCTTTCGTGTGCAAGTTTTTTCAGGGGGGTGCCGAAAAAATGATGCTCGATCTTCTCAGGCGTCATTTTAAAAAAATTCGCCATGCCAAGCCGGAAGCCAGCCGTTCGGAATCTTCGGAAACGTATCTTGTCGCACAGGGGTTTGGAAAGTGAGCCGTTCATTTAAGAAGTTCGCGCTGTTTTTCGCCTGCATTTGCTTTTTCCCCTTCTTTTCCAGTTTTTCAAACGCGGAAGAAAAGGCCTTGACCTTCATTCGTGACGCCGAGATTGAAAGCTATTTACGCGCGCTGGCAAACCCGATTTATCGCGCTGTGGATATAAATCCCCAGAACGTTTCCATCATGCTGATTCAGAGCAACGAGGTTAACGCCTTCGTCGCCGAAGGCATGAATGAATTTTTTTATACCGGCCTTTTACAACTTACCGATAGCCCGGAACAATTGGCGGGCGTTATCGCTCACGAAACGGGGCATATTTCAGGAGGCCACCTGATCCGCGGCAAGGAGGAAATGCGCAACGCCTCTGCCGAAGTTATTCTTGGCACTTTGCTCGCCGTTGCCGCAGGCGCGGCGTCGGGCAATGCGGATATAGCGGCGGGTGGGATCGCCGGAAGCGCGCAAATAGCAGAGCGCGGCTATTTGCGTTTCAGCCGCGTGCAGGAATCTTCGGCCGATGCCGCCGCTTTCACGATTTTGGATCGCGCGGGGATTTCTTCGCGGGGCATGCTGGAATTCTTTCGCAAGATGGAAGGGCAGGAATTGCTTCCCGCAAACCGCCAGGAGGCCTACGTGCGGACGCATCCGTTGACGCAAGAAAGGATCGACGCTGTTCAGCAGCATTTGGATAACTCGAAGATCAAAGACGCGAAACTGCCCGATAAATTTTATGCTATGCATGAGCGCATGAAAGCCAAGCTCCTTGGCTTTTTGCAGCCAGAATCGGCCTTGCTGCGCTATGCCGACAAAGATCCTCGCCTTCCGGCGCGTTACGCCCGCGCCATCGCGCTTTACCGAACGCGGCAAGTCGACCGCGCCTTGTCCTTGACCGATGGGCTGATTAAGCAAGAGGCTTCCAACCCTTTTTTTTACGAATTAAAAGGGCAAATTCTTTTTGAAAACGGGCGCGTCGAAGACTCGATTGCAAATTATAAAAAAGCCGTGGATCTCATGCCGGACTCCGCCGTTCTCCGGCAAGCCTATGGCCACGCGCTGTTGGAAAGCAGGGAGCACAAGAAAAAGGAAGCGCATCTTGATCTCGCCATTCAGAATTTGCTGGAGTCGAACAGGCTTGAAGAACATGTTCCTTCAACTTGGCGTTTTCTTGCTTCTGCTTGGGGGCGCAAGGCCGAAATGACAAAAGACAATCGCCTGGAGTTTATGGCGACTTACGCGCTTGCTGAAGAATCCGCCGCGCTGGGAAAAGATAAGGCGGCCGCACAACTAGCCTCGCGCGCCATGAAAGGATTGCCTAAGGGGTCGCCCTACTGGCTGCGCGCTCAGGATATTAAACTTTCCACCGCCTCTGACGAAGAGATTGAAAAGAGTGAAAAAAACGCAGCCCCTAGGGCAGATTCCCCATCTCTTCTATAGGAAATGTTCCGCCTATGGGGCTTTTTATTTGCTTTTTAACATACTACACAAAGCCAATTTCCTATGATAGAAAGCCCCTTCCCAGTTGGGGGATCGTCTAGTGGTAGGACAACAGATTCTGACTCTGTTTACCGTGGTTCGAATCCACGTCCCCCAACCAGGGCTTCTTCCAGAGGCCTCCGCACCGGTCCAAAATAGCCAATAAAACCAAATAGTTTTGAACCATTTTATTTTTCAGCGGTCCTTATTTTCCCCCTTGCATCCGAGGCGTTTGTGGAGGTAAATGTGGAGGTAAGCCGATATTGAGGGACCGGCTGCAATACCCCCAAATCCCCCACAATGTTGGGTCCAATCATGCTGTTGACCGACACCGATTGTGAAAACGCGAAACCAAAGAAGACGCGATACAAGCTGGCCTGCGGTGGAGGCTTGTGCCTGCAGGTCACTCCTGAAGGCGGCAAATATTGGGTTTTCCGCTATCGAGCCGAAGGGAAGGAGAAGAACCGCTCCCTGGGCGTTTTTCCTATAGTATCTCTAAGTGAAGCTCGTGCGGCACGCGATAGAGCTAAACGTCTCCTAAAAAATTCTGTCGCTTCGACGGTGCACGAGGTTGGAGAAAACCCGAATTCAAAAAAGAGGGCTGTCCAGCTGACCGATGCTGTGTGTCGAAACGCGAAAGGCGAAACCAAAAGATACCGGCTTGCAGACTCCGGGGGCTTGTGCCTGCGTGTTTGGCCCAATGGCGGCAAATACTGGATCCTTCGCTACAGAATTGGCGGGAAGGAGAAGAACCTTTCTCTGGGCATTTACCCGGACGTATCGTTAGTTGAGGCCAGAGATGCACGAGATGCGGCGAAGCACCTTTTAAATAAAGGCGTCGATCCGGCAATTGCTAAACTTCAGCACAAGCTCAAAAACAAAACGAGCGGGGCAAACGACTTTGAGTCTGTCGCGGTCGAGTGGATCGAGCTCAAGAAGCTTGAGTTGTCGGCGCGTTACATAGGCCAAATTGAAAGCCGTCTTAGAGCAGACATCATCCCAGAACTTGGGCGGATGCCGGTAGGGATGATTACGCCCCCGATGCTTTTGAACGTTTTAAGAAAGGTTCAATCGCGAGGAACAATAGAGACCATGCATCGACTCAAACAATATTGCGGGATGATATTCCGCTACGCTATCGCATGCGGAAAAGCCGACAGAGATCCATCCGCAGATATTCGCGATGCCTTGCCTTCGTCGAAGAAGAAGCATTTTGCGGCAATTGATTCCGAAGAGTTGCCCGAGATGCTGCTAAAGATGAGCGACAACACTTTCAGCGTAGGGCTTCAAACGCGGCTTGCGATGCGCGCGCTCCTTCTGACCTTCGTGCGGACGAAGGAACTGATTGAGGCAAAAAAGAAGGAAATCAATTTCGACACGGCGCGATGGGTCATCCCGGCAGAGCGGATGAAAATGAAGCGTGACCACATCGTGCCGCTGTCTCGGCAGGCCATTGAGATTTTCAAAACGTTATCTCCTCTTTCAAGAGGAGAATATATGTTCCCCGGCCAGCGTTCGTGGCTCAAGCCGATGAGCAATATGGCTATCCTGATGGGTCTGAAGCGCATGGGGTACAAGGGGAAGATGACCGGCCACGGCTTTCGCGCGCTTGCGATGACAACGTTGAGAGAAACCCTCGAATTCCCGAAGGATATTATTGATCTCCAACTCGCCCACGCAAAAGGCAAGGTTGATGCGGCTTATGATCGCGCCAAGTTCCTAAAGGAACGTGCGGTAATGATGCAGGCTTGGGCCGATTACATCGACGAAACAGAAAAGAGCGCCAGGAAGAAGAAAACTAAGAGCGTATAAGGGCTGTTCGAACCGCTTCCTTTTTCCATTCCGTGATTTGCGTGCTGAGCCAGACAGCCTTCTTGGAGCTGAGCTTTATCGGCTTCGGAAACTTGTTTTCCTTGATCAGTCCATAAATATGGCTGTGCTTGAATCCAACGATCTCGATGACTTCGCGAAGGCGAAGCAGCCGCGTGTTGTCATCGATTTGTGCGATGATCGATTCAATATCTTGCATAGCTGGTTGTTTAATCCGAGAAATTACCTCTTGGGGCTTCATTGCATTTCTCCTGAAGTTAGAATCTTAATTTTTGTCCGTTCAACCAAGAACACTCTTAAAAATTCTCATAAATTCTGGTTTTCTCTTATGTCCTTTATCTTCACTGGTTGCCTATTCCAAAACAGCTTCGCCATGTTGCCGCTGTCGGTTGGGAACAGGGCTGCGTTGATGGGTTCGCCGAGGATTGGGTCGTCGATGCGGAGTTGGAGGTAGCTTTTTGGCTCCCTGCCTTGTGTCGTGGCTTCCCAGGCGTCTCCTGCCCTGAAGTTTCCAATCAACACTCGGAAAGCGGGCGACTTTTCGCTGGTGCGGTCGTCGTTTGGGACAATGTGGACTTTGGCGTTGATGGTCAAGGTATGGATGAAGCCGATCCAACCGCCTTCTTTTGCAGGCGTGAAATTCCCGATGTGCATTAGGCCTCCTTTCGCTGTGGCGTTGATTGATCCAGTGATGGGGATGAAGTCGTTCCTGTCTTGAGACGCGCACGGCTGGGGCGCTTGCCGCTATCCATGTTCAAAGATCCGTCTTTTTGGGCTTTCATGAATGCAGGATCGCTTTTCAGAAAGGCTTCCAGCATGAACGGTATAAGTTCGTTTGCCGAAGAAGCTTCGCCATATGTATCCCGATAAAGGGCTGCATAGGCTTGAAGCTCTTCTTTCAGCTTCACGGTCGCGCCAAAGGCGATTTTCGTCGTCGTGCGGTCAGGCAGTTTTGGAAGTTTCAGCATCATCAGGTTCCCCGATAGGGTTTGAGGATCAAATCCTTGTGCACGATGATGCGAACCGGCCAGCCTGGGCGTATCGTGATAGTCGGCTGGATATTCAGGTTCTTTTCAGTGATCCTTTGTCCGGCCTGCGCCACGTTCTGCTGAGTGGACTCGCGAATAGCCCGCATAAGGTCGCTTTCATTAGAGCCGAGACTTAGCTCCGT
>CAZFCA010000037.1:0-12947 GCA_964517415.1 uncultured Rhodospirillaceae bacterium | reverse complement strand
CCATTCATCCCATTAACCAGCTCGGCTAGTTTTTGCACTTCGTCGACGGCGATCATGCCAATCGCATGATAGCCGGCGTCGAGGTGTAGAAGCTCGCCTGTGATGCCGGTGCCAAGGTCGCTCAGCAGATAAAGCGCGGTATTGCCGACCTCCACGGTCGTCACGTTGCGCTTCAGCGGCGCGTTAATCTCGTTCCATCTTAAAATATGCCGGAAATCGCCGATGCCGCTGGCGGCCAGCGTTTTGATCGGCCCTGCGGAAATGGCATTGACGCGAATGCCCTTGGGTCCCAGATCGACGGCCAAATAGCGCACGCTGGCTTCCAAAGCGGCCTTCGCCACGCCCATGACGTTATAATGCGGCATCACGCGCTCGGCGCCCAAATAGCTTAGCGTCAAAAGGCTTCCGCCTTTGGACATCAAAGGCGCGGCGCGGCGCGCCAAAGAAGTGAACGAATAGCAAGAGATATCCATCGTTCTGAGGAAATTCTCGCGCGACGTATCGACGTAATGGCCGTCCAGCTCGGTTTTGTCGGAAAACGCGATGGCGTGGACAAGGAAATCCAATTCGCCCCATTCCTTTTTAATCGCCTCGAAAACGGCGTCTACGGAGGCCTCGTCCGAAACATCACAAGGCAAAAGCATTTTGACGCCAAGCGACTGGGAAAGCGGCCCGACGCGCTTCAGCAAAGGCTCGCCCTGATAGGTAAAGGCCAGTTCCGCGCCCTGCGCCGCGCAGACCGAGGCGATGCCCCAAGCCAAAGAGCGGTCGTTCGCTACCCCCATGATAAGGCCGCGTTTTCCGGCCATGATCTCGCCCTTAAGGGGAACAGTAGGCACCAATGATCCCGTCATTAAATCCTCGAAAATAAGTGATTAACGGCCTGACTTTACACATTTATGCGGGGGCGTCAAATGGGCGGGCTTGGCAGGGCGATAAAGCCATAGACAGCAGGACGCGAATCCAAAGGCGTTCTAGACGCCGGACATGCTGTGTCTAATTTTAGCGAGTGTTCTCGGGGGCTTTTGTTTTCGGCTGCAACTGCGACTTAAGTCTATGGTCAAGCGTATGACAGACATGTTCTACGCCCGAGATAACGAGCGCAGTTGCTGTAATCGCGCCAAGCAAAGCCAATGAGGATGCCTTCTGTGTAATAGTCAGTTGTGGTTTCGCCATATTTCGACCCCTTATCTATTGCATTTGCGAAAAATAAATAACAACAAAACATTGCGGCAAACTGATGACAAATTTTGTTTAACTATTTCAGTGTGCCCGTTTTCGCGATGAAGTTACTATAACCGGCGCGAGGTGCCAATCGAACGCCATTTTTACTTTCATGCGCAGAATTTATGGTTAAATCGGCAATTTATTCTGCTCGCGCGTTTTCATAAACTTAATTTCCGGATTTTCTTCCTGCGTCCGATTCAAATGCCACGCGTTTCGCGCAAGGAATACCAACGCGCCGTCGTGATCCTCGGCAAGGTTAACACGCTGCGCGTCGGTAAAGCGCTTTAAAGCGGCGGCATCGGGCGCTTCGATCCACCGCGCCGCATAAAGACCTGCATCCTCAAATTTGGCCTCAAGGCCGTATTCGGCCTCGATCCGCGCCGCAAGAACCTCGAACTGCAACGGCCCGACGACGCCGACGACCCATTCCGAGCCTGTTAATGGCTTGAAAACCTGCGACGCGCCTTCCTCGGCAAAATGCTCCAAAGCGCGGCGCATGTGTTTTACCTTTAACGGGTCGCTGAGATGCACGCGCCGCAAAAGTTCCGGCGCGAAGCTCGGCACGCCAAGGAAGCGGATGTTTTCGCCTTCCGTCAACGTATCGCCGATGCGCAGCGTCCCATGGTTCGGAATGCCCATGATATCGCCCGCATAAGCGTCCTCGGCCAATTCCCGATCCCGCGCCAGAAACAAAACGGCGTTGTTCACGGCGATTTGCTTGTTGCTGCGCGTATGAAAAAGTTTCATGCCGCGCCGGAAATGCCCCGAGCACAGGCGCATGAAGGCGATGCGGTCGCGGTGGTTCGGGTCCATATTGGCCTGCACCTTGAACACGAAGCCGGTGACCTTGTCTTCGGAAGGCATCACCTCGCGCACATCGGCTTTTTGGGGGCGCGGAGAGGGCGCATATTCCGCAAGCCCAAGCAGCAATTCCCGCACGCCAAAATTGTTGACCGCGCTGCCGAAATACACCGGCGTTAAATGCCCGCTGCGATAGGCTTCGGCGTCGAACGGCGGGCAAAGGCCGCGCGCCATTTCCACATCCTCGCGCAGCTTTTGCGCGATCTCGCCGCCAAGCAATTCGTCCAGCTTGGGGTCGGCAAGGCCGTTGCAGGCGATGCCTTCGGTCAACTTATTGCCGCGCGTGCGATCCATCAAAATCAGCCGGTCGCGGAGAAGGTCGTAGCATCCCTTGAAATCGCGCCCCATGCCGATAGGCCAGCTTGCGGGCGTCACGTCGAGCGCAAGCGTTTCTTCGATCTCGCTCATCAAATCGAAAGGATCGCGCGCCTCTCGGTCCATCTTGTTGATGAACGTCATGATCGGCACGTCGCGCAGGCGGCAGACCTCGAACAGTTTCCGCGTCTGGCTTTCGATGCCCTTGGCCGCGTCGATCACCATAACGGCGCTGTCCACAGCCGTCAGCGTGCGATAGGTGTCTTCCGAAAAATCTTCGTGCCCGGGGGTGTCGACAAGGTTAAAGCTGCGCTCGGCATAGTCGAAGCTCATCACGGAGGCCGAAACGGAAATGCCGCGCTCGCGCTCCACCTTCATCCAGTCGGATCGCGCGCGCCGCGCATCGCCGCGCGCCTTCACTGCGCCCGCCATCTGAATCGCGCCGCCGAAAAGCAGCAGCTTTTCCGTCAATGTCGTCTTTCCGGCGTCGGGGTGCGCGATAATCGCGAACGTCCGCCGCAGGGACGTTAATTCTTCTAAGGATTGAGCCATGGGCGCTGTATTAACGTCTGGAGGCTGTTTTGTCGATATATTTGCTTTTAGGGGCTGACTATTTGTAATGTCGTGGTTAAAGAACTTCGTCATCCCCGCGCAGGCGGGGATCCATTTTTTTGCGTGAATAATGGATACCCTTTCCGAAAAAGATCTCAAAGGCACACGCATCGCGGTCGCCATGTCGGGCGGGGTGGATAGCAGCGTCACGGCCGCCATGCTGGCGCGGCAGGGGCATGACGTCATCGGCGTCACGATGAAACTGCACGCCTTCGGCAATGCGGCCGAGGATGCCCGCAACGTCGCGGAAGCTATCGGCATTCCCCATCATGTGTTCGATTTCGAGGATATTTTTTCGACGTGCATTATCGGGGATTTTGCCGATACGTATCTGCGCGGCGAAACGCCGATCCCTTGCGTGAAATGCAATCAGCGCATCAAATTCGGCGCGTTGATGGAAAGCGCGCGCAACTTGGGCGCCGAGGCTTTGGCGACAGGCCATTACGCCCGTATTTTCCGAGGCGCGAAGGGCGCCGAGCTGCGCCGCGCGGCGGACGAGACCCGCGACCAAAGCTATTTTCTTTTTGCGGCGTCGCAGGCGCAGCTCGACTTTCTGCGCTTCCCTTTGGGGGACATCCAAAGCAAAGACGAAACGCGAAGGCTTGGGAAGGAATGGAATCTCCCCGTCGCGGAGAAGCCGGATAGCCAGGATATTTGCTTTTTGCCGGACGGCGATTACGCAAGCCTTGTCGCGAAATTGCGTCCGGAGGCCATCGTCGCGGGCGATATCGTCGATGAAAAAGGGAATATTCTAGGTCGTCATGAAGGCATTATCCATTTTACGGTCGGCCAGCGGCGGGGCATTAATTTATCCAGCCGCGTGGGCGAGAATAACGAACCGCTTTATGTTTTGCGCCTTGATGCCGACAAAAGACAGGTTGTCGTCGGCCTGCGCGAGGCTCTTGCGCGGCGCGAAGTTCATTTACGGGATATGAATTGGCTTGGCGATCCGGCGCCTTCGGAAGGAATTCGCATCGCCGTTAAATTGCGCTCGGCTCAAAAGCTTCTGCCAGCGACTTTCTATATGAAAGAGGAGGAAAGGGGGCTTGTCGTCCTTAATGAGCCCGCCTTCGCTATCGCCCCCGGGCAAGCAGGCGTGATTTATGATGGCGAAAGGGTGCTGGGCGGAGGATGGATTGTGTCGCAAGAACCCTAGCTTCGCCGTAGCCCCAATAACTACGCTGTTATGGGCCACGAGCGGTTGCGAGAAGCCTGTCCCTTGCCGAACCGAATAAGTATTTGAAATCAATGGTTCCGCTCGAGGCGCAGAGCGAGTGAAGTCAAACAATATCGATATGTACATTGATTGTTTTGATATGTTTCTAAATTCAAATTTCCTCAAAGTCGCATAAATGCCACGTATACTTAACGGCATGTAAAGGCATTTATGCGATACTAAAATACAAATAATCCATGTTTATTAATGGATTATGGGGCATTTAAAAGGCGTTAACGGGCTTTTGCATGGCACAATTTCGCACCCGCTTTAAAGGCGCGCGTTTTTGTTCTTTCAGGGACGCTCTTCGAGAGGGGAGCGTAACGCTTGAGATTGCCTTGCTGTCCCCCATTTTTTTTCTGTTTTTGATTGGCGTCATGGAGCTTTGCCTGATCGAGGGCGCGCAACAGATTTTGGAGGCGGCTTCGTACAATGCGTCGCGCCTTGCCAAAACGGGGCATGTCGCGACCGGCAAAACGCAGGAACAAACCGTCATGCAGGTTTTGATCGACGAGCTGTCGAGTTACGGCTTCCTGCTGAATCCGAACAAAGTCACGATGACGCGAAACGTCTATAGCAGCTTTTACGAAGCCAACCAAAACGGCGGCGCAAGCACTTCGGCCTTCGGGACCGAAAAGCAGATCGTGGGCTATAGATTCGTATATCCGTGGAATGTCTTTACGCCTTTGATGTGCTCTGTCCTCGGCGGCGTTTGCGAATTGACTACCGAGGGCTACATCATGAACCTTTCCACGACGATAGTGGTGCGCAATGAGCCGTATGGGTAGGAACATTCGCGCGCGTTCGCGCGAGGCAAAACGCAAAGGCATCGCGGCGCTTGAATTCGCGCTGATGTTGCCGCTGTGGATTGTGTTGTTGCTCGGCGTTGTCGATGGCTGTTATTTTTTGCTTATCAACGAAAGGCTCGACCGCATTTCCTACACCATTACCGACATCGTGACGCAGTACAAGACGATCACCCAAAACGATTTAAACGATATTACTTATGCGGCGGGCGAACTCATGGATCCCATGCCCTTCGATTCCGAGGGCTATATAATCGTGTCGTCGGTTTTTCAAACGGCAACAGGGCCTATCATTAAATGGCAATATTTTTCGGGAGCTGCCCAATGCGTGAGCCGCGTGGGAACCGTCGTTGGCGGACCCGCCGTTTTGCCGAACAACATGACGTCATTGAACACCAACGACAACGTGATCATCACGGAAGTTTGCTATAATTTCACCCCTTTGTTCCTTATGGACGCCACGTGCGACCCCATTTCGTATTCATCGACGGGCTTGTGCTTTCCGGCGACCCTGTATCGCGCGGCCGTGTTCAAGCCGCGCTTGTGCCCTCTGACAAATCCGCCAACCTGAGGAGACCGGCATGCTGCGACATTTCAGACTGCGCCTTTTGGAGAAGCTGGGGCTTTTCGCGCGCTGCGAATCCGGCATGACCCTTCCTATGCTGGCGGCATCCATGATCGCGATTGTGAGCTTCGCAGGCTTCGGCATCGACATGGCGCGGATGCAGATGATGCAATCGAAGCTGCAATTTTCGCTGGATGCCGCGGGGCTTGCGGCCGGCGCGACTGTCAGCACGGCGCAGCTAGAAGCCGAGTTTCTTAAATATTTGAACGCCAATTTCAACAACTATATGGGAGCGACGTTGTCGGACACTACCGCGACCCCCAACGCCGACAATACCGTTTTCACGCTTTCCGCGCGGGCGACCATGCCGACGACGTTCATGTCCCTTCTGGGCATTCATACCGTTTCCGTCACTACCAGCTCGCAAATCTCGCGGGCGATCACGGGGCTTGAATTGGTTCTGGTTCTCGATAACACGGGATCGATGTCTTATACCTCCGGACAGCCGGGCATCACCAAGCTCCAGGCGTTAAAAGAAGCCGCCACGATCATGATCACCACCATGTTCGGCGGCGCGGACAAGGTTTCCACCAACAACAAATTATTTGTCGGGATCGTGCCGTTCTCGCAGGCCGTGAATATAGGCACGTCCCATACGGATTGGATGAACGACAGCTATACTTACGATCATATGTCGCCCGTCGATTGGGGAACGACGACCTGGGGCGGCTGCGTCGACGCGCGCCTAAACGGAAAGGATATGACGGACGATCCGCCCGTCGCGGGAAACCCGGATACGCTGTTTGGCCGTTACTATTGGACCAGCGATAACATTAATCCGGTTGGCAGCGGCAGCAACAGCTGGATCTATACCAAATGGATATGCAAATGGGGATGGCCGACGCAAACGTGTTCCGCAGCGACTAAATGCTCCGGCAGCTATATCAGCTGCACGAACTTAAGCCCTTACCAATACTATTCGCCGCTCAGCACGACGGATAAGGGGCCGAATCTGAGCTGCCCGCAGGAGATTTCGACATTGACGAACGACCCCGCCGTCCTCATCGCCGCTATCAACGCGATGCAAGCAAAAGGAGACACGGTGATCAATCAGGGGCTTGTCTGGGCGTGGCATATGCTCTCGCCTCGGTGGAGAGGCCTTTGGGGCGGCCTGATGGATACGAAAGGCTTGCCCTTGGATTATAACACGACCGGCATGATGAAGGCCGTCGTGCTTTTGACCGATGGACAGAATACGCTCGATAACTCCAACCATGGGGCTTACTGGTATGATGACAGCGACCGGCTTGGCGGACAGACGCTGGATCAGAAGACGGCTGCCCTTTGCACGGCCATGAAAAACGCCAATATTTATGTGTACACCATAGGGCTGGGGCCGAGCGGGGATATCGATACGACGCTGCTGTCGAATTGCGCGACGGCGTCGAATTATTACTTCCTCTCACCGTCGACATCGCAATTGCAAACGGTCTTCCGGACGATTGGCGATTCTCTGTCGAATCTGCGCGTTAGCAAGTAAAAAATGGATTCAGGATTGAGGGAATAGAAGAACCGCTTTCATAATGGCGTCATCCTCAAGCGAGACAACGCGAAGCGTTGGCGAGGCTCGGGGATCCAGACCGACTCTCCACAAGCGGTTTGGTTTCCTCGCGAAATAAAATTTGCGCGGAATCTAGGCGCATCGCACAAGAGACGCCAGCGTGGATTATTCCCTCCGTCCCGAATCCATCTATTGAATAATCCGCCACGTGCCGTCGGGCTGAAGGCAAGCCGTGCCGTAGCTTTCCTTGATTTCCCCGTCGATGCGGATTTCCTGAGAGTAGGGGCGGCAATACGTGCCCGCATGCGGATCGACGTAGGTTGGCGGAGGAACGGAAGGCGGCGCAGGCGGAGGCGCCGGGGGCGCCACGTAATTAGGCGCATAGGGCGGATAAGTCGGCGGCGCATCGCTGAACATCGAAGGCGCGCTTGCGGCGCTGAAAGACCCGGACGTTAGGGGTTCCGCATCCAGACCGCGCCCGATTTCGTAACCCGCAAGCCCTCCAAGCGCGACCCCCGCGCCGGTGGCCGCCAATTGGCCGGAGCCTTGCCCAATCTGGCTGCCTAAAAAGCCGCCGAGAGCCGCGCCTGCGCCGGTGGCGAGAATAGTGCCGCCGTCAGCGAAGGCGCGCGCGCTGCAGAAAAGCGCGATGAGAAATATGAGTGTTAAAGCCGGATGACGCATGTTTTCGCCTATGAGGATTTCTACCAAGCGCGTATGGCAAGAATGGGGCAAAATCCTGCGTCAGACATTATTAAAAACCCCTTAAGTCGAAAAGAATGCGTCATCGTATGGTTAAAATTTCTCCAGTGAGATCTTTCGTATCGACGAGTTTACGAACGGCTTTGGCGACCCTTTCCGCCGATACGATTTGATCGCCGGCCATAATGCGAAAATCGGCTTCGGTTTGGCGGGGGCTTGGAAAGACATACATAGGCGCGACGCCATTTACACGCGCCTGCGGCGCGAAAGACTTGGCCATGGTGCGCGTTAGGTCGGCAAGCATGGCTTTGCTGCGCGCGTACGCAGAGAATTGAGGCGCGGGTTTGAGCGTGCCATCGGCCGCCAAGCGAACCGGAACGCCCGCATCCAAAAATAAAGAAGCGTCTAATAGATTGACGATTACGCCGACATCGACCGAAGGAATTTGATCGCGAAAGGCTTGGCTCAGAAGGCGCGGGGCTTCGGCATTGATCGCGCGGTGGCGGGAACCGTCCGGATCGTTTTCATCAGGCTCGAAAAGCGCGGCGTTGTTGATAAGGGACCGGATTGGGCCGAGTTCCTCCGCCAGGCAGGGGATCAGCTTTTCCGCGAGTTGGCCATTCGACAAGTCGATTTCGGCAAGGCACGCGGCGCGTCCCGTTTTCCCGATTTCTTCCGCCAAACCGTGCGCGTCATTTTTCGAGTTATGATAATGAATGATAATATCCCAGCCGTGCGCGGCCATTTCCAGCGCGATGGCTCTGCCGATGCGCTTGGAGGCGCCTGTTATTAAAACCCATCCTTTCATGGCTTTTTCTTTCCCGAAAGCGCGGTTAAAACCCCGTGCCATGTGCGGATTTCCTGTTCCGTCATGGCGGCGCGTTGAAGCATGCTGTGCAGGCTGCGCGTCATCGAGGGGCGCATTTCTTCCGACACATAAAAACAGCTTTCATCGAGCGCCGCGTCGAGGCGGCGGAAGAAGTTCAGATAATCCTCGCGCGAGGCAGGTAGGGTGTTTCCGCTTCGAATATAGTCGCTCGGCGCGGCTTTTACTTTATCCTGCGCCTGATACCATTCGTAGCCGATCAAAAGAACCGCTTGCGCCAGATTAAGCGAAGAAAATTCGGGATTCAGGGGAATGGTAATCAGCGCGTTCGCCATGGCGATAAAATCGTTCACAAGCCCTGTACGTTCGCGTCCGAAAAGGACGCCGATTTTCTCGCCGCGCTGGCTTCGTTCAATCATATCCGGCGTCGCGGCGCACGGAGTCATGATACGGTTGGTCATGTCGTGCGCGCGCGCCGTTGTGGCATAGATATAATTCAAATCAGCAATGGCTTCTTCAAGCGTGGAAAAAACCTTGGCGTTGTTTAAAACCTCGTCCGCGCCTGACGAAGCTGCCGCCATGCGTTTTTGATGAACCTCGCCCAGCGGCCAAGGATCGCGCGGCGCGACAAGCCGAAGCTCGCCAAGCCCCGTGTTCATCATGGCGCGCGCCGTCATGCCGATGTTTTCGACAAGCTGCGGCTCGACAAGGATGATGATGGGCGCGTTTTCCATTCGAAGGTCATATCCATGCTTGCGCGATGAATCAAGCGCCGCCTTAATTTCTCCGCCCAAACGGGAGTGTGGCGGCTTAATTACGCCGCCAAATCGTCCCTTTCGGCGTGTCTTCGAGAACGATGCCTTGGGCGGCGAGGGAGCCGCGGATGCGGTCGGCCTCGGCGAAGTTTTTGGCTTTCTTTGCCGCTGAACGCGCTTCTATTTGCGCTTCGATTTCAGAGTCTTTGGCGCCGGATTGATCGGCGGGTTGCCCTTTAAACCATTTTTCCGGCTCTTGCTGCAAAACGCCAAGCGTTTGCCCTGCCGCCAGCAACTTGGCGCGCAATGGCGGTTGATCGGCGGGGGCTGCCTTGTTCAGAGCGTTCGCCAATTCGTGGATATGCGCAATCGCCAATGGCGTATTGAGGTCGTCGCAAAGCGCTTCCTCGACTTCCTTGGGAACGGCGGCTTTTTCCGTTGCGCTGTTTTCCGTATTGCGCAAAGCGCCGTACCATTTATCAAGTGTCGCCTTGGCGTTTTGCAAGGCCTCGATGGAAAAGTCTATCGGCTGGCGGTACTGCGCGGAAAGAAGCGTCAGGCGCAAGGCTTCGCCGGGCGCGGTGGCCAGCAATTCGCGCACCGTAAAAAAGTTTTTCAGCGACTTTGACATTTTATCTTTATTGATCGTCAAAAAGCCGTTGTGCATCCAATAATTGGCCAAAGGCGCGCCGTCATGGGCGCAGCGGCTTTGCGCGATTTCGTTTTCGTGATGCGGAAAAATCAGATCCAGCCCGCCGCCGTGAATATCGAACGTCTCGCCCAAATATTGCCCCGACATGGCAGAGCACTCGATATGCCAGCCCGGCCTGCCGCGGCCCCACGGGCTTTCCCAGCCCGGCTGATCGGGCGCGCTGGGCTTCCAAAGGACGAAATCGGCGGGGTGCTTTTTATACGGGGCGACTTCGACCCGCGCGCCAGCGATCAGCTCGTCATGCGGCAGGCGGCTCAGCTCGCCATAGTTTTTCATTGACGGCACGTTGAAGAGAACATGCCCTTCCGCCGCATAAGCATGGCCTTTTTGGATAAGCGCGCCGATCATCTCCAGCATTTGGGGAATGCATTCCGTGCAGCGCGGCTCATGATCGGGGGGCAGGGCGTTCAGCGCGGCCATGTCGTCGTGATAAGCCTGCGCCGTGCGTTTCGTTATGTCGCCGATAGGCTCGCCCGTTTCCTTGGACTTGGCGATAATTTTGTCGTCGATATCCGTAATGTTGCGCACATAAGTGACGCGCGGGTAAAGGCGTTTCAGCAGGCGGTAAAGAGTGTCGAATACCACGACAGGCCGCGCATTTCCCAGATGCGGCAGGTCGTAGACCGTCGGGCCGCAGACATACATCCCGATATGCTGCGGATTGATCGGCTTGAATTCTTCTTTCTTACGCGAAAGGGTATTGTGAATGACAAGTTGGGACATGCGGAGACGTTCCTATAGATGGATTCCCCCATGCGCGGGAATGACGCTCTAGTTTGAACGAATTCGCCTTAAGCCGCAATGTCCATTTCCGGGACATTATCGGGAATGATAAGCATCGCTTCGGTCGCCGCCACGATTTGCTCCACCGTGACGCCCGGCGCCCGTTCCTTAAGCACAAGGCCTTTTTCGGTGGGCTCGAGTACCGCCAAATCCGTGACGATAAGGTCGACGCGGCGCAGCGATGTAAGCGGCAGGGTGCATTTTTTAACGATTTTTGAGCTGCCCTTGGCCGCGTGGATCATCGAAACGATCACCTTCTTCGCGCCCGTGGTCAGATCCATGCCGCCGCCCATGCCGGGAACCATTTTCCCCGGGATCATCCAGTTGGCCAAGTGGCCTTCTTCGTCCACCTGCAAGCCGCCGAGGACGGTGACGTCCAAATGTCCGCCGCGGATAAGGGAGAAGGACATGGAGCTGTCGAGACTGCATGCGCCCGGAAGCGCGCCGATGAATATCCCGCCCGCATCGGTCAGGTCGTCGTCTTCCATGCCGATGCCGGGCACGGTGGACATGCCAATGATGCCGTTTTCGGACTGGAAATAGACCTCGATGCCTTGCGGCAAGTGATTGGCCACCAACGTGGGCATGCCGATGCCAAGATTGACCAAGTCGCCGTTCTTCATTTCCTTGGCGACGCGCTTGGCGATGAGGACTTTATCTTCCATTGGCTTCCCTCCGTTCAATCAGGTAATCGACAAGCACGTGCGGCGTCACGACTACATCGGGAGAGATGACGCCGATAGGAACGATTTCGTTCGGTTCGGCGATGACTTTCTCTCCCGCCAAGGCCATTATGGGGTTGAAGTTGCGCGCCGTCAGCGCGTAATCGAGATTCCCTCGATAGTCGGCATGCCGCGCGCCGATAAGCGCGAAATCGGCCTTTATAGGCGTTTCCAAAAGGAAATCCTTGCCGTTCACCTTCACGACTTGCTTGCCTTCCGCCGCGACGGTGCCTAGGCCTGTCGGCGTCAGAACGCCGCCTAAACCTGCGCCGCCCGCGCGGATACGTTCGACCAACGAGCCTTGGGGGCATAGCTCCACCGCAAGTTCGCCCGCGATCATCTGGCGCTGCGTTTCGGGATTCGTGCCGATATGGCTGGCGATCAGCTTGCTGACGCATTTCGCTTCGATCAGAAGCGCGTTACCATAGCCGGGTTTGGATGTGTCGTTTGTGATGAGCGTAAGATTTTTTTTGCCCTGCCGCGCGATTTCCGCGAGGAGGCGGCGCGGGCTTCCGACGGCAAGGAAGCCTCCGACCAGGATGGAGGCTCCGTCCGGTATCATTTCGGCGGCTTCGGTGACGGTTATGGGTTTCATATTCACCTCTTGAAGTCGGGAGCGGCTTTGCGGGCAACCGATGCGTAAAAAACTATTCGAGCGGCGCAATATTGGCAGCAAAAAGAAAAGAAAGCGTAAAGGACGGGGTTTTTATGTTTTACAGGCAGAGTAGGCCGTAAGTCTTTGATTGTACATAATGTTGCTTGAGGAAGCGGTGGATGGGGCGGGGTTTGCTATATATTTTGCTATATATAAAGCATTGACGTGATTCCGCCTCGAATTGAGAGGATACTATGAAAACAGTTAAAGCCGTCGTCCTTGAAGGGCATCGCGTCGCATCGGGGACGTCCCAAGAGGACAAAAGGTTTCCGGGCGGGACGATCCTTATGCAGAAACCCTTTTTCAAGGAAAGGGGCTTGGATTTCGACGCTTATCTCGACGGTGATTTTATTTACGGCACGTTGAACCTTTCCATCGCGCCGCACAGCTTCAAAATTGCTAAACCGGAATTCTTCTTTCCCGAAGTCAAATGGACGGATGTTTTTCCGCCGGAGAATTTTTTCCTAAGCGCGGCGGAGGTGATGTTCAGGGGCAGGGGGTACAAGGCGTTGATTTACATTCCCGACCCCGCCACAAAGCCGGATCATTTCCACGATCTGTCAGTGATCGAGGTCATTGCCCAGCGCATCGAGGGCATTGCCTATGGAGATGAAGTAGAGTTGGGATAT
>CAZFCA010000036.1:0-13255 GCA_964517415.1 uncultured Rhodospirillaceae bacterium | reverse complement strand
TTACTTTCTATTAAATGAAATATAGAAAAAATGCGGTCTTTTGACCATCGCTGTTTCTCAATAAAAACGTGCGGCAAAATAAAGCCTCTTAATGCTTTCAACAAGCGAACGTTATGGTTAAACGCATATTTGTCGATTAAGGCCATTCAACGGCAAGATTAATATTACATCCGCCCGGGCAGCGTGCCGTTTGCCGGTTCGTGAAGCGCGTCGAGGCGCGCGAACAGCTCCTCGACCGAGGTCGCGACCTCCATCATTGCCCTATCCGCGGCGCAGGAAAAGCCCTCGCACACAAGCCGGTCGAAAAGGGCGACCATATCGTCCCAATAGCCGTCCTGATTAAGCAGGATAATCGGTTTTTTGTGCAGTTTCAGCTTTTTCCAGGTTAAAACTTCGAAGGCTTCATCCAGCGTGCCAAGCCCGCCGGGCAGAATGACGAAAGCGTCCGACTTTTCCACCATCATGCGCTTGCGCGTATGCATATCGGGGACGAGATGAAGTTCTGTCACGCCTTCGTGCGGAAGCTCCAAAGCCTGAATATGCTCGGGGATGATCCCAATCACGCGCCCGCCGATTTTTAGCGCGGCATCCGCTAAAACGCCCATCAATCCAACATGCCCGCCGCCGTAAACGACGCAAAGTCCGCGGCTCGCCAGCTGCGTTCCGATAGCCTCGGCAGTGTTTTTATATTTTTGGGCGATGGCGTCGGACGAGCCGCAATAAACGCAAACGGATGAAAAAGGCACAAGTAAGCTCTCATAAAAACAGAAAAGGAAAAAAAAGTATAAGCTGCAATTCCTAAAAAGAAGCTAACTCTTAAAAGTTTTACCGTAAGCCTGAATTTTCGCGGTCTCCTCGGGACTTACCTCGGGCATTGGCTCGAAAAGATACTTGCCGATCAGATTCATAAAAGGCCTGGCTTCCTGTAAAAAAGAAATTAAAGGATGAAAAATAACGTCGGGCGGGACGATTTTATCCACGTCGTAAAACGCGCCTGCGGCGATTCGGCTAGCGGAATCGACTGAAAAATGAACCGAAGTCAACGAGCGCGTGGCCATAAGAATAGCCTTGATCGCTTCGCGACGCGCCTTCGATTCGATGCTGAACGGCAAATAACCGATTGTCGCGTTGAATACGAAACGATGGCCTTCTCTTGTCACGATATGCCGGATGTCAAAAACAATGCCGTCGAAACTGAAACAAAAACGCTCCAGCATCGTGGAGGGAAGATTCGGAAACTCGGTATCAATTTTGCGAAGAAGTTCCTCAAAGTTAATGCCCGCGTCAAGCGCGGGAGACAGTTTTTCTTTGAGCTTTGGGCTGAGCATAAAACAAATTACGGTTGGCTTCGGGGGAAAGATAGCCTACAAATTGGGTGAGATCTCTATGACACCGTTAATCCGTTCGGAAGTCAAGAGGCTGTGCCAAAAAGAAAGAGAAAATGCCATGAGAGACGCCTACCCCTCTCTTTCCGTCCATCCAGCGGGCTGGCCCTTTATTTTGCTTTTTGCGGGGGTCGCCTGTCTTTTCGCGTTCATCGATAGCGCGTTGTTTTTTGTCGGCCTTTTGTTGACGGTTTGGTGCACCTACTTTTTTCGCGATCCTCCGCGCGTTCCGCCCGCCCGCAAAGGCATGGTTCTCAGCCCTGCGGACGGCAAGGTCATCGCCATCCAGCGGGTTATCCCCGATTTGGACTTCGGCCTTGGACCACAGCCCTGCACAAGGGTCAGCATATTCCTGAATGTATTCGACGTTCACGTAAACCGCATTCCGGCCGACGGCGTTATCGTCTCGCGCCGTTATCGCAAAGGCAAATTCATCAACGCTTCGCTCGACAAGGCCAGCGAGGACAACGAACGCATGGCTCTTGCGCTTAGGTTCGAAGGCGATCATCCGCATAGCGGAAAGCTCTTGGGCTTCGTCCAGATCGCGGGACTCGTCGCCCGCCGCATCGTCTGTGATGTTCAGGAACAGGAATCGGTCAAAGCGGGCGACCGCTACGGCATCATCCGCTTCGGCAGCCGCGCCGATATCTATCTCCCCGAAGGCGTCGCGCCGCTTGTCTCCGTCGGCCAATACATGATCGGCGGCGAAACCGTGATCGCCGATTTGACCTCCATCGAAGAGGGTGCGCCATGAATGATCAGCAACGCCGGACGGCCAAGGATCTTCCCCTGACGCGCCTGCTTCCCAATATGCTGACGCTGCTTTCTCTGTGTTCGGGGCTTACGGGCATCAAATTTGCGATGCACGAACAATGGGACAAAGCCGTCATCGCCATCGTCGTGGCGGGCGTGTTCGACCTTTTGGACGGGCGCGTAGCGCGGATGCTGAATATCACCAGCAAATTCGGCGCGGAACTCGATAGCTTGTCCGACTCGATCAGCTTTGGCGTCGCGCCCGGGTTTATCATGTACGAATGGGTGCTTCGGGGCGCGGGCGGAATCGGGTGGGTCGCTGTTTTGGTCTATGCGGTTTGCTGCGCGCTGAGGCTTGCGCGATTCAATACGCTGCTTGATGATCCCGATATTCCCCAGTGGGCAAAACGCTATTTCACGGGCGTTCCCGCGCCGGGCGGGGCGGGGCTGGCTCTTTTACCGCTGGTCTATGTGATTCAATTTGGGCAGGGCGTTCAGTTGCCGGGATTTTTCTATGCGATCTGGATGATCGTCGTCGGCGGCCTGATGGTCAGCCGCTTGCCGACCTTGGCGATGAAAGGCTGGCGCATCCATCCCATGTGGGTCATTCCTTTGTTCGTCGCGGCTGTCGCTTCCGTCGCGGGACTGATCACCGACACGTGGATAACATTGTGCGTCGTCGGCACGTTTTATTTGCTGACGCTGCCCATCGGCTGGTACAGCTATCACGCCCGCGCAGCGAAGGAAAATAAGGCGTGAATCTCTTTGGAGTGGAGAACTGATATCGAAGCATGAGCAAACAATTCCCCTCCCCTTGCGGGAGGGGTAAGGGGAGGGGTTGGCGGTGCTGTACTTGCGGCATCGATAGAAGTACTCTGGCCTCGCATAGCTTCCCAACTTTTGCGGAATTTATAAATGACAAAACATATCTCTATCCCCTTGCCCAAAGGCGGCGCGCTTAAAATCGGGAACGATCTGCCCCTCGTTTTCTTCCTGGGGCCTTGCCAAATGGAATCCCGCGCCCATGCGCTTGAGATTGCGCATGCGCTGGAAGAGCTTGGGAAAAAACTCGGCGTCGGCATCGTCTATAAATCTTCCTTCGATAAAGCCAACCGCTCCTCCATCAAAACAACGCGCGGCATCGGCATGGACAAGGCGTTGCCGATTTTCGCCGATGTGAAAAAAGAAACGGGACTGCCTGTCATCACCGACGTGCACGAAATCGATCAATGCGCCCCCGTGGCCTCGGTTGCCGACATCCTGCAAATTCCCGCTTTTTTATGCCGCCAGACGGACTTGCTTATCGCGGCAGGCAAAACAAACCGTCCCGTCAATATCAAGAAGGGTCAATTCCTCGCGCCGTGGGATATGAAAAACGTCGCGGCGAAGATCGAATCCACCGGCAACAAAAATATCATGCTCTGCGAGCGCGGGGTCAGCTTTGGCTACAACACGCTGGTTTCCGACATGCGCAGCCTGCCCATTATGGCGCAAACGGGTTATCCTGTTGTGTACGATGCCACGCATTCCGTTCAACAGCCGGGCGGGCAGGGAGAAACCAGCGGCGGCCAACGCGAATTTGTGCCGGTCTTGGCGCGCGCGGCCGTGGCGGTCGGCGTGGCGGCGGTTTTCATGGAAGTGCACGAAGACCCGGACAAAGCCCCATCCGACGGCCCGAATATGGTAAAAATGAAAGACCTACCCAAATTGCTCGAATCGCTTATGGCGTTCGATAAATTGGCTAAACGTTAACTGTAGAACGCGCTTTTCGCGTAATTTTTTCATTATACTTGCATTTTATCATCCTAAACGCTATCTAACCCCCCTCGCGAGCCGTGGCCTTTGGACATGCCCGGCCGCTTAACAAAACCGGCCAGCGTTTCTGGCCCTCAATATGTAAGGAAAGCAAATGCCCAAAATGAAGACCCACAGCGGGTCCAAAAAACGCTTCCGCGTCACCGGCAAAGGCAAGGTGAAAAGCGGAGCCTCCCACCGCCGCCACTTCATGCGCCGCCGCTCGCAAGATTCGAAGCGCACGTCGCGCCAAGGCTTGATTTTGTTCAAGACGGACGGCGACAATATCATCAAGTTCTTTTTGCCGAATAGCTAAGGGAGGCGAACATGGCTCGCGTTAAACGGGGCGTGACGACCCATTCCCGTCACAAAGAAATGGTCAAGCTCGGCAAAGGCTATCGTGGCCGCGCCAGCACGAATTTCCGCATCGCGATTGAAAAAGTCGAAAAGGCTTTGCGCTATGCGTATCGCGACCGCCGCGCGAAGAAGGGCGAGTTCCGCGCTCTTTGGATTCAGCGCATCAACGCCGGCGTCCGCGAACATGGCATGACCTATGCCCGCTTCATCAACGGTTTGAAGCGCGCAGGGATCGATCTGGATCGCAAATCGCTGTCCGATCTTGCCGCGACTCAGCCGGAGGCCTTCAAGGCGCTGGTCGACAAGGCGCAAGCCGCTCTCTCTGGCAAATAATCCCATTTTTTTGGTGCGTCATCCCCGCGAAGGCGGGGATCCATCTTCTGCGCCCAGGGCGACTTTTTGGGAATGAGTTACCCTCTTGGCCTTCTGCCCCTAAAGGTATATAAAAAACCTTAGTTTTACTTGCATTTCTTGCAGCTTTGTTCAGGAAGCATTCATGTCCTCAAGCGCCGCCAGTCCCGATCAACCGGAAGCCCTCAAAGCTCAACTGTTAGCCAGCATAACCGCCGCTGCGGAACCCGCGGCTTTGGAGGACATACGCGTCGCCGCCTTGGGCAAAAAAGGGCGCATAACCGATCTGATGAAAACGCTTGGCTCGCTGCCGCCCGAAGAACGCAAGGCGCGCGGCGCGGCGCTCAATGTTCTGAAGGACGAAATCGCCGCAGCGATAGAGGCGCGGCAGAAGGTTTTGGGTGAAGCCGCGCTGAAAGAACGCCTTTCGCAGGAAAGCATCGACATCACGTTGTCCCCGCGCCCGCGCCCCGAAGGCCGCATTCATCCCACTTCGCAGACCATCGAGGAAATCGTCGCGATTTTTGCCAGCATGGGTTTTGCGGTCGCCGAAGGGCCTGATATCGAAAGCGAATATTATAATTTCGAAGCGCTGAATATTCCATCTTCGCACCCCGCGCGCGATATGCAGGCCACGTTTTTCCTGCCACAGGAAACGGCGCATAACGGCAACACCTATAAAACGGTTTTGCGCACGCAAACTTCGCCCGTTCAAATCCGAACGATGCTTAAACAAAAACCGCCCATCCGCATCATCGCGCCCGGGCGCACCTATCGATGCGACTACGATCAAACGCATACGCCCATGTTTCATCAGGTCGAAGGCCTCGTGATCGACGAAGCTACGCACATGGGGCATTTGAAAGGCTGTTTAATCGATTTCCTGCGCGCGTTTTTCGGCATCAAGGATTTGCCGTTGCGTTTTCGCCCGTCTTACTTTCCGTTCACCGAGCCTTCGGCGGAGGTGGACATCGGCTGCTCGCGCGCTTGCGGCGAATTGAAACTGGGCAATCACGGCGATTGGCTGGAGATTCTGGGCGCGGGAATGGTGCATCCGAATGTTTTAAAAAATTGCGGTATCGATCCCGAAAAATATCAAGGCTTCGCTTTTGGCATGGGCATCGAACGGCTTGCCATGCTGAAATACGGCATTCCCGATTTGCGCACGTTCTTCGATGCCGATCTGCGTTGGCTGAAGCATTATGGCTTTGTGCCGCTCGATACGCCCAATCCGGCCTTTGGTGAATAATATGTCCCCCCTGTGGCTTCTTTTTGCAAGCATGACCGTCGTAGGCAGCGTCGCCTATAACATTGGCATGAAGATGGGCGGCGCGGGCGTTAACCCATTCGCGTTTACATTTGTCATGACCTCCGTGATTTTGGCGATCTTGGGCGCGTGCTGCCTCGTCGCGCAATTCGGGTTTAAAACAGATGTCATGCAGGGAATGAGCCTGCATGCGACTCGATACGCCGCGCTTTGCGGGGCGGCCGCGGCGCTCATCGATATCGGCTATTTTCTCGCCATTCGCAGCGGCGGCATGATTCCGACGCAGGTTTTTTGGACCATCGGCGGCATGGTCGCTTTGGCGGTCGTGGCGGCTTTGTTTATGGGCGAGGCGATGACGGCGACGAAGGCGCTGGGCGTCGCTTTCGGCATCATTTCGGTTTTGCTCATCACGCGGTAAGGAACGCACATGAAATTCTCTCTTTCTTGGCTCAAGCAGCATCTGGATACTACGGCGTCGCTGAAAGAGATTTGCGATAAGCTCACCGCCATCGGCCTCGAAGTCGAAGGCGTGGAAGACCGTGGCAAAGCGCTGGCGCCCTTTATCGTCGCGCAAATCGTGGAGGCCAAGCCCCATCCTAACGCCGACCGTTTGCAAGTGTGCGTTGTCGATACGGGCAAGGAAAAAATCCAGGTCGTTTGCGGCGCGCCGAACGCGCGCGCGGGTTTAAAAGTCGTTTTGGCGCGGCCGGGCGATGTGATCCCCGAAACGGGAAAGCCGCTCAAAAAAGGCGCGATACGCGGCGTCGAGTCCTGCGGCATGATGTGCGCCGTGGACGAACTGGGCATCGGCACGGATCATGAAGGGATTATCGAGCTTTCCGCCGATGCGCCGCTTGGCGAGAGCTTCGCGGCTTTTGCGGGACACAACGATCCGGTGATCGAGATTAATCTGACCCCCAACCGCCCCGATTGCGCGGGCGTTTATGGCATCGCGCGCGATTTGGCTGCGGCTGGAATCGGCAAATTGAAGCCGCTAGATGCGAAGCCCGTGCCGGGCAAGGAGCCGAGCCGCATCAAGATGAAGCTGGATTTTCCGAAAGGCGACAAGGCCTGCCCACTTTTTGTCGGGCGCCTTATCCGCAATATCCAAAACAGACAAAGCCCCGAATGGATGCAGCGGCGCCTGCTTTCCATCGGCCTTCGACCCATTTCGGCATTGGTTGATATCACCAACTATATGACGTTCGATTATGCTCGGCCTTTGCATGTGTTCGACGCCAAGAAAATCAAGGGCGATTTATGGGTGCGCCCGGCGCAAGGCGGCGAAAAATTGGACGCTCTGAACGGCAAATCTTATGCGCTTGAAAAAGGCATGACGGCTATCGGCGACGATACGGGTTTGCTGAGCCTTGCGGGCATTGTCGGCGGCGTAAGCAGCGCGTGCGATGAGAATACCACGGAAGTTTTTTTGGAATCCGCTTATTTCGATCCTGTGCGCACGGCCATGACTGGCCGCGCCTTGCAGATTTCATCCGACGCGCGGTACCGGTTCGAGCGCGGCATCGATCCGATGTCCACCATTCCGGGCGCGGAGCTGGCGACAAAATTGATTTTGGAATTATGCGGCACGCCGCAAACAATTGTCAGCGATTTGGAAATCGCAGGCGGGGTCGAGGCGCGCAAGGACGTGATTCTTCTTCCGCTTGGCAAGTGCCTTAAGCACACGGGCATCGATGTGTCCGAAGCGGAGCAAACCGAAATTCTTAAAAAGCTCGGCTTCGATGTGAAAGGCAAAGATAAGGCTTTACACGTCGTTCCGCCCAGTTGGCGGCCCGATGTTGAGTGCGCGGCTGACTTGGTCGAGGAAATCGTGCGCATTAAGGGCTACGACTTTTTGCCGACTCTTTCCTCGCCTAATCCAAAGGCCGTCACGGAAATGGCCGTCAGCGCGCAAGATGCGCGTATTCATGCCGCGCGCCGCGCTTTGGCGGATGAGGGGTTGATGGAAGCCGTGACATGGTCGTTCACCGCTTCGGCTTCGGCGCAATTATTCGGCGGCGTAGGCGACGATCTGCGCCTTTCTAATCCGATCAGCAGCGATCTGGATGTCATGCGGCCATCGCTTTTGGCGAATCTTATCGCGGCCGCCAAGCGCAACGCCGACAAGGGCTTTCCCGATGCGGCTCTTTTTGAAGTCGGCCCCATTTTCAAAAACGCTTCGCCCGACGGGCAAAGCATTATCGCGGCTGCCGTCCGCGCGGGTGCGACGCTACGCCATTGGGCGGAAAAACCCCGTCCCGTCGATGCTTTCGATGCCAAAGCCGATGCTCTGGCGGCATTGGCGGCTGCGGGCGCGCCTGTCGCCTCGCTTCAAGTCGCGGCCGATGCGCCTTCTTGGTATCACCCGGGGCGTTCGGGTTCTTTGCGCTTAGGGCCGAATGTATTGGCCTTCTTTGGCGAAGTGCATCCTTCCGTTTTGAAGGCCTATGATGCGCAAAGCCCGATGGTTGCGTGCGAAGTATTTCTTGAGAACGTTCCGGCGCAAAGAGCTTCGGGGACGGCAAAGCCGCTTTTGAAGTTGGATGTCTTGCAGCCCGTGCTGCGCGATTTCGCGTTTGTTGTGGATAGGGGCGTGCCAGCGGCTAAGGTTCTTCAGGCCGCGCGCGCGGCTGACAAAACGCTTGTGCGCGAGGCAAGTGTATTCGACCTTTATGAAGGCGATAAGATCGCATCCGGCAAGAAATCGCTGGCCGTGAGCGTGACGATTCAACCCGTGGAAAAAAGCCTGACAGACGCCGAAATCGAAGCCCTTGCGGGCAAGATCACGGATTCTGTCGCCAAGGCGACCGGCGCGGTTTTGAGGAGATAGGAAGATTCTGCTTATCCTTTATTTTGTTATCCTTTCTCCATAAGGCTTCTCACATCATAGCTCCTTAATCTAAGGACAGGTTCCACATGTGGGCTTTCGCGCAAGCGAAAGCCGCTGAGCAAACGAGCCTTTGATTATCGGTTCCCCTTTCCCCCAATCCCTGGGCTTGGCTGGGTGACGAGCCGCAAAATCAGCATCCTTAAAGGATGCAAGATGGGTTGTATCACGCGTGCGGGAGCAATGCAAGATGTTTTGTGTGAAACATCCATTATTTTTCGGTATGGTTAATGGGCGGGGGTGGCATTATTGAGACTTCAAATGCGGAAATAATTGCAACTGCCAAGCCCACAAGGGGAGGGGGCTTCCTTTCTGCATCTGAGGCCTGTTATCTGACACCTGTCTTCAGGCTTCTGTCTTCTGTCTTCTGACCTCTGACCCCCATCCCTCTATGGCTTTTTCCTTTAGGGTCTCCTTTTTCCTGCGCCGCGATAAGCGTTTAAGAAATTCATAAACATGTCTGTCTGTGAAAGCTGAGCTTGCGCAGAAGCCAGGTCGCGCAATTGGCCGGTTTTTGCGGGCTTGGTCAGAACCAGAAACGCGTCTTTTTGAGGGGTTTGAGACATGGCCTCGCCATAGTCTATGGCCAATCTGTCCAAATTCGGCTGATCGTCGGAAAGAGCATAGGCTATGGCCGCTTTTACAAGCCAAGTCGCTTGGTCGGGAGTCAGCGCCTTCCCAGCCATCGGCGGTGGGCCGACGAGGTCCATAAGATTTTTTGTGGCCTCGTCCCATTTTTGGTCATGCAGGGCGATTTCGGCGCAAAGCATTCTGGCGCCTTGGCTGGTGTTGTCTTTCAAAAGAGTCAGCGCTTCGGGATTCCTGTTTAATTCGGAAAGAGATCGCGCCCGGAGCAAAAGGCGTTCGTTTTGAAAATCCGCGCTCAAGGAATCATTTCCTATCAAATCCAGCGCGGCGAGCGCCTGATCGGGTTTGTGGTCAAGCAGCCTTATCGCGGAAAGCCGCAGAGCCGCGCGTGCTTTGTCCGCGCCCTGCAGGCGGGTTCTTGCCATATCTTCCAAAATGCTCGCCGCCTGATCAAGAAGATCGACGGCGACAAGCCGTTCGGCAAGATTGTTCAAAATATCGTCGCCGTCTTTGCCTGAAGGCATTAGCGAACGGTATTGCTGGTAAAGAGTCAAAGCCTCCAGCGGCGAAAACTTTTTGCCCAAATCGCCAAGAAAGATGTCGTGAAAACTATTTGCCATTTCGGCGCGAATGGAAGGCGTCAAAGGACTTGCCGGATAAAGCATAACGGCTTGGGACATGGCGTTCAGGCCGGCCTTGACGTTCTGTGCCTGAACGTAAAACTGGCCAAGCCGCCTCAATATATCGACCTCCAGATCGTCGCCGCGCCAGCCAAAGCGCAAAGCCTCCAAGCGGTCGGCGGCCTGCGCGGCGGTCAGCGACCCTGAGGAAACGCCCAGATCGATCAAGGCCAGCTCCGCGCGCACTTTATATAAACGGTCGTTCGAGGCCGCCGCTTCTTTCCACGCCTCTCCCGCCGCGATGGCGTGCCCCGCTTTGGCCTCCACGGCGCCGCGCAGAAAAGCCAGCGCAGGCTCGATCAGGGGGGAATGATCGGTGCCCGACACATAAACCAGCCATTCGGCGGCTTCGCGATCCTTGCCGACCGCCAAAGCCGATTCAATCGCAAGCACGAAGAAATGGGAATAAAATGGCTCCGGATAGCCGGTTAAAATAGACTTCCTCTGGGCGAATTTGACTTCCGCATTTTGCCAGTCGCGCATTTGCGCCATTCCAACCCCGATCCACAAATCGGCTTCGGGCTGGCCCGAAAGCGCGGGAATTGAAAGGTCGCGAATGCCGTCCTCGGATCGATAAGCCAATATTTCCGCCGCGCCCAAAAGCGCCATGAAATCGGCATGGGCGCGCAAATCCGGCACTTGCGAAGCGATATATTGAAGGAGCGACAGGGCTTCCTCGCCCAGACCGTTGGCGAAATAAAAACGCGCCAGCTCCAGCCGCGCGCGGTTGCGCTCTGCTTCCGTCACGTCGACGATAATTTGCTGCAATCTTTGCCGCGTTTGCGTAAAGGCTTCGCCTGGTTTGCCTTTCCATGTGGCGAAGTCAAAAATCGATTTGCCCGCCGCCGCCGCTTTCATTTTTCCCGCCGACTGCTGGGTCGCGCCTGTGTCGGCGGGGCGCGACAGAAGAAGGCCAGTTTCGGTGGTAATTTCAATGCCGTCGGAAACGGCGCGAACGATCAGCTTGTCTCTGAGCGGCTTGATCACAAGCCCCTGAGCGGCCGGCAAAATGGCCAGATCCGCAAAATTGCGCTCGACGTTAAAGGCTTGGCTTTGAGCCAGGGGAACAAAAATAAGATCATCGCCCACAATCGGGTCAAGAAAGCGGATAGGTTCCGGCGCATCGGGCAGGGGCAGCAAAAGGCGTGCGCCCAAAGCGAAATCAGGCTGCGCGACAAGCGTCGTGCTCACCGGAAGCGTCGAGCGTTTCTTGGACACGAAGATTTTCCATGCCGTCCCGTCCAGCGTTGCGTACAGCTCAGCATCGGAAGGAAGGGAAAAACGATAAGCAGAATTTTTGGGCAAATCGAAAGGCGTAAGATCGACCTTTGAAGGAAGGCCGTTTTGCAAATCGGAGAGCGATAGGCCAAATTTGCGGTCGAAAACAACATAAGCGACGTTTGCACGCCGAAAAATGACAGCCCTCACGGGCACATGAGGGTCGAAAGAGGCAACGAGCGCCGGCGTATCGGAAAGAGCCTCCATCTTTTGCTGTTCTTTTAACGGTTCGGGAGGCGGCGCGCTTGAGGTGGCCGAGGCGTCGGGGGGCGCGTCAAAAACCGGCGGCGCAGCAATTTGCAACGGCGCATCCGGCGGCACCGCTTCCGCGGGGGCGGCTGCTGGCAAAGGGAAGGAGAGAGAAACGGCATTTGCCGCCTCCTTCTTAGGTTTTTCCGGTTCAGGTGACGGCGTGGTTTGGGAGGGCGGCGTCTTCGCCATTTCGGCTGAACGCGCCGTCGGTTTGGGCGACGCCGCCACAAAAGAACTCTCTTTCGCCTTTTTTTCCGGCGCAGGCTCCGCGGCAACGCCCGCCCCCTTCGCTACTTTGCCCTGAATGTCGACAACGACGGACGTCGCGTTCGTGAAGGAATTAAAAGAAGCGTTAGGGTCGATAAGAAAAGAAACGACGACATGTCCCTTTTCGTCTTTTGACACGGCAAAGTCTTTGGCGCGGGTTAAATCGCTCCTCGACGGGGGTGTGAGGTGGGCGTTAGCTTCGAAAATAATGGAAGCGCGCGCGCCTTCGCGTCGAATTTCGTATTTGACCGAATGCGGCCAATCGAAAACAAGGCGGTCGAATTTCTCATGCGCACCCGCTCTAACGCCGACTGCTGGAACGGCTTGTGCATAAACCGGCGAAAAGCTGAAGGCCACGAAAGCCGATAAAGCTGTTAACAGAATGCGTTTGTGCATAGGTAAGGGCGCGTGAATCGGAGGGTCTTTTAGGATACGATAGGATTAAGCATACTTCCACACTTTCCTAAGACCTTTTTTGAGCCTTTTGGAGGTTTTAGCAGTAATTATTTAGTAACGACCTTGCCCTAAAGTCCAGTTCATGGACAGCCCCGAAGACATCCTGAATTTCTGGTTTTACGAGGTCGGCCGCGACCGCTGGGCGGAGGAGGGCGACCCTTTGGATTCCCTCATCCGGGAGCGTTATTTATCCCAGCATGAACAAGCGGTTCGGGGGGAATTTAAAAAGTGGGAAGGCACACCTGAGGGGATGTTGGCGCTTTTGCTTTTGCTGGATGAATTCCCGCGCCACATGTTTCGCGGAACCGCGCGCGCGTATGACAACGGCGAACAAACGCTGGATCTGGCGCGGCGCGCCATTATCGATCATTTCGACGACCGCATCGACCGCCAGTACAAGCTGATCTTCTATCTGCCTTATCTGTATTCCGAAAATCTGGCGAACCAGCGGCTGGCCTTGTTTTATATCCGCGAGCGTGTGAAGGATTCCGAATGGCTGGCCAAGGCCGAGGATAACCACGACAAAATCGCGCGTTTCGGCCGCTTTCCCGAACGCGACGCCCTTTTAGGGCGGGATTAAAGAAAGCCCGGCGGATTTAAAAAAGACAGCGCGGCATGGCTGAACCTTCTTTCTTTAATTAAGAACGGACAGATTCTAGGAATCGCCACTTCGCAAATTCGCCGCGATAGCGGCGAATAAGAGACGCATTATTCAAGAAAGTGGTCATTCCGGAAAATTTGCGAAGCAAATCTGTCCGGAATCTAGGCAGCGATGAAAACGAAAATGCCCGTGCGGATTATTCTTGCTGCAAACGCAATTTCCGAACAAGCAACGGGGCACGCCAGTGGCAAGGCCGCCTGGATTCCGTGCTCTCGCCAAAGCTATCGCTTTGGCTCGCCACGGAATGATGGTGTGGACGGCTTCCCCGAACGGCATCGA
>CAZFCA010000035.1:0-13386 GCA_964517415.1 uncultured Rhodospirillaceae bacterium | reverse complement strand
TTGGCGTCCCCTACGGGAGTCGAACCCGTGTTCTCACCGTGAGAGGGTGGTGTCCTAGGCCTCTAGACGAAGGGGACGTTGCGCACTTATACGAGATAACCAATTACAAGATAACCAATAAAATCCGATATAGATTTCGACATCATTCGCTCTGCGCCTCGCTGTCGCTTGCGGAGCCTGACTCGCTGTTTTTAAGGGCGTATTCAGTCCAGCTAGCGAAAAGATTTACGCAACCGCTCGTGACCATCAGAGTCACATCAAGCGTCGGTTGGTATGATTTTTTGCAATTTTTGTCCAGCGATAATTTGCGCCGTTCTATTTCTTCCTGAATTTATCAAGGCTTATGACCTCGCCGCATTTTTCGGCCTCGGCCGCCTTTTCTTGATTTTTACCTTCTTTTCCGGCTGTTTCCTGGGCTTTACCGGCCTCCCCTTCGGTTTCGGGTACCATGTCGGCGGCGTTTTGGAATTGCAGCGCGAAATTCACCGAAGGATCGGCAAAGGTGGTAATCGCATCAATGGGAACAATAAGTTCTTCCTTGATGTTATTAAAGCTGAGCGTCACGTGAATGCAATCGTCTTCCAATTTCAGGGCGAAAAATTGGTATTGCAGGACGATGGTCATTTCCTCAGGGTACTGCTTGCGCAGGTAGTCGGGCACTTTCACGCCCGGGAATTTCGTTTGAAAAGTGATGTAGAAATGATGCTCGCCGGGCAGCCCGTCTTGCGCCACGGTTTCAATGGTTTCGCGCACGACGTCGCGCAACGCGGCTTCGATCATTAAGTCATAACGCAGTAAATCTTCGCTCATTTTTCCAACGCAAAAAAGGTGATGCTTTTTGATAGCAAGCCTTATCTGCCCTGTCTATAGGGCTCCCATAAAACGCAGCCGCTGCGGCTACGTATTGTTGCGTATTATCAGGGCTTTTGGAACTGTTTCCGCTTCAACGGAATGAAGGTGGGAGGGCTGGAGTGAATCGAATCTTCCTCTTGCTCCTCCGTAATAGGGCGCGCTTTCACCGCCGCGCGGCGAACGCCGCCGCCGGTTTGGTCGCTTGGCGCAGGTTGCGGATGATAGGAAGACAAAACGGCCAAAATCAGCAGAAAAAGATAGCGCAAATATCCGTGATGGAAAAAATCGCGCGATAGATAACGTAACATCCAATTCCTTCTATAAAGTCCTTATGGACATTATAGAAAGCACGGAATTAAGGCGGGAATATGATGGGAATCGAATCTGCCCCTTACAACCAGAGGCGAGGTTAACGTTCCAAAACTATTGAAAGAAAACTTCTTCTCTTTTTTTCTGGAGGAATACAGCCCGCCCGGGAAAAAGTTCTATCAGAAAAGTTGTAGGTCATTGAAGGTATTCCAACATTTGCAGTTTTTTGCATCTTTTCGAAAATATCCGCATCATTTGCTCCAGCACGGTACATTAATAAGACCTCAAACTTGATCTCTCTATCAATTTTATCCAAATCAATCTTAAATTCAGAGAGTTTATTTTTGAGTTGTTGTCTGACATGTTCGGAATATCCATCAACAGTAAAATCTCGTTTAGCTGGATCGGCGGAAAAGGTTTCGCCTATTGCATTCATTAACCTACGAGACATTAAATGGCTTACATCACCCCTTACAGTGCTTCTATCATATACAGCGCTGTTACTGTATGCGGCATAAATCATAGCCCCAGTGCACTCCATTGGTTCTATTTGTTCAGGCATGAAGAACTCCTTCAAAAAATCTGTAAAAATTCTTTCAAACATACTGAAATATAGTTTAGGGTAGCTTAATTGAATACTTTCATGCATACCCGTTAAATCCCCTGTCTTTTCACAAGGTTATTGATAGCGTCAAAATAGCGTTAATAAGACAATTCACGCCGATGTCATCAACGAAGTGGGTATTTCTCGCGTGTCCACGGGCGCGGGCTGAACGTCGCCTTCGGGTTGTTTGGCAAGCCCCGCCGCAAGGACTCGGTTGATATTGATGAGGCTGTCGATCAGATCGGGCCTGTATTTGCCGATGGCCTTGAAACTGGTTTTGTCGACGTACCGGCTGAGATTCAAGAGCGTGATTTTCAGCGCCTGCGGCAAGGGATTTTGCGCATCGGCCAGCGCAACCTGAAAAATCGTCCACAAACGCTGATTGGTGCGAATGGCCTCGTTATAAAAACGCATGTTTTCTTTTGTGTTTTGTTCGGCCAACTTCGTTTTGCCATCGTTCAGCTTGGCGGCACATACCAGCAAGGCGTGCGCGTCGGTGTTGCGGCTGTTTCCGTCGCTTACGGATTCGGCATGGGCTTTCTGGTTTTTGCCGTAGATATTGACGTTTTGATAGGGATTCACGGCCATTTTTCTTCTCCTAAAACGACGCAGCGGTGGGCAAAGAGGCGTTGTCAGACTCTGTGCTTTGCGCGCGCGTCGTCTTTTCGTACTGCGCCAACATCTCATGCGCAACCTTTAACGCCTTAAAAGACTCTTTGTTTTCCAAATGGCAAATAATCTGCGTAACGACGCCGTCATAATCGGGATAGAGCTTTGCAAATCCTTTAAGCGTGTCGATCACGAGTTTATCCATCGGCTTGTCCTTGCCGCGAAAAAGGTAGATCACCTGCAAAAGAAAATAGACGTTCGTCGCGTCGGAATCGTCGCGCCTGTCCATGTTCATCAAGTAGCCTTCGCGAAGCACGGGACTGTCGGATAAGATTAGAAGATCGGCAGGACGAGACCCGACGTTTTTGAGAACGGCGCCGCCTGCGAAAATCTTGGCCTCGGGCTTGACGCGAATTTTTAATGGCATGTTCCCGACTCCTTCGAGAATAATGAGAAAAAAGAGAGCGGGCAACGCGCCCGCTCTCCCTATCGTTTTTAGAGAATTTTCAGAATCGCGCTTGCGAGCGTTCCCGAAACTCCCAGCGACACGATGCCGAGTTGGTCTTGAGCCTGCAGAGCTTGCAGGTTCGCGCCTTCTTCGTTCGTATCGGCTTCCGTCAAAGAGTTCGACGCGTTTTGCAACGACGTGATCAGATCTGACGTGAAGTTTTGCCGCGTTTGAATCAGCGTGGCGTTACCACCGAAGTTCGCCGCCGTTGTCGTCAACGTTGACAGAGCGGTCAACAGGAACGATTGAGCGGTTTGAATGTCGGTGTTGCCGGCCCATGCGCTGACGGCGGTTGGCGTCGACATGAGTCCCGCCGCCGTAATGTTGACGCCGGAGATCGTCAGCGACGTTGTGTTCGTCGCGTTGAAGTAGACCACCAGCTTGTTCGCCGTGTTGTTCAACAGGTTAGTACCGTTGAACGTCGCGTCGTTTACCAACATATCGAGCTGCGTCGCCAACGCGTTGAACTGCGAGGCAAGCCCCGACCGCGTCGCCGAATCCGTCGCGCCGAGCGCCTGGGTCACGAGACCTTGGAGCTGGTTGACAAGAGTGGATACGCTGCCGATCGAGTTGTCGAACGAGTTGACGGATTCCAGAGCGGTTGAAAGGTTGTTCTTCACCGTATTCAGATTGTTGGCTGAATTCAGGAAGCCTTTCGACGCAAAGTATGCCGTGGCGTTATCAGCAGCAGAGTTAACGAGCTTGCCCGTTGACAGATGCTTCTGGGTTTGCCCAAGCAGTTCCGCCGTAGTCTGCAAGGCCGAAAGGTTGGCGCGGGCAGATTTACTAAGGGAGATATCACCAATAGCCATAGTAGAACTCCTTTCAGAAGTTTGCGCAGACTCCTTCTGCGGGGTTTACAACGCGAAAAATGCCTCCACTTTCGTGAATTCCCTTTCACGTCGGCTATTTAGATGCGAAAATCGTGCCACGCCTGCATGATCGTTAAGGGCATGAAATCATTTGCAATGAACGCGAAACGATGCGGCATAAATTGCCGCTTTGTCGGCTCGATGGGCAAATTTTGCCTATCTCTTTTTGCCTAGTGCCTAATGTTAAAAACGAGGATTGTTCGCTTACGTCGTGATTTTGTTCACTTGCTGTCCGACGTGTCCAAGCTCCATCGACAAGTCGCCATCGCACCAAAGCGCAAAGCCCGCCGCGTTCGCCTGTTCGCAAAAATAATAGTCCTCACCGCGCAGTTTTTCCCCCTCGGCTTTAAGGTTGAAATAAGGGGCGGCAAGGGCATCAAACACCTTCATCTTGATTAGCAAGCAACCGGTCGGAAGCAGCCGCACTTTACGCAAGCCTGTGGTGATGAATATGTGCTCGTTCTCCTCCGTCACGGTCAGAGGATAATAAGGCGGCTCGCGCTTGGAATAGGCGGCGCCCACGATATCCCTGCCGTGCGCCAGGAGCCTTTTCAGCGTATCGGGCGGAAAAACCAGATCGCTGTCGAGGAACAAAAGATGCGTGGCCTTCACCGTTTTGGCGGCTTCCACGCATTGATTGCGGCCTACGGGCACCAGCGATGATCGCGCGTTCACAACGGCGACGGGCGCGGTCGCGTTCATGCACATCATCGCCAGCGACATGGCGAAATCCGTATGTACCATATCGCCCGAAGGAATGCCGATGGCAATAAGCTCCTTCATGCCCCCTCCCCGTCAAAGCGCGCGCCCGCATTGCCGCGAAACGTATAATTGCCGCAATGCTCCAGCTTGCTTTTTAGATCCAGCCAAATCTCGCCCCCGATGGCGCGCCAGCGGCGGCAGAAGGAATAATCCTCGCTTAAGTAAACGCCCGTCTCAGGTTCGATCATGCAGTCGAACAACGCATAAAGGTTTTCGCTTTGCCGCGCAGGGCGAGGAAAAGCATGCGCGCCGGAATATTTCAGTTCAGGGTAGGCTTTCATCATGCGCTCGAAAACGCCGCGCTTGATCAGTTGAAACCCCGTGCCAGCATAGGTTCCGGCGGCAAAATCGCCTTCGCGACGCGCCTCTTTTCCCTCGCAAAGCCCGCACACATAAGCCAGCCCCGCCTCGTCCAGGGTTTCCTTGCTATGCCCGAAACGCTGCGCCAACTGCATCCAGTCGATGATCTTGGCGGGATAGATGCCCGCGACGAAATCCTTGTCGAATTTCAAAAGACGCACCACCTGCTCGACCGAAAAGAAAATATCGGCGTCGACGAAAAGCAGATGCGTCGTCTCGGCATTATCAAGGAACCGCGCCACAATCGCGCTGCGCCCGCGCGTAATCAGCGCGTCGTTGCCCAGCATGACGAACGAAACGCGAAATCCCTCACGCTCCGCTGCGGCCGAAAGGTTCAAAAGCGACATGGCGTAGTCCTGCGCCACAAGGCCGCCGAAGCAAGGCGTGCCGACGACGATATGTGGTTTGCTCATCAATCCGTCCTTCCGTCGCAAACGATTTGCAACAATTTCTCGTTAAGGGCGCCCCACGACCAGTCCTTCATGCGCTCCGCCACCAGGGCGGCATCGCGCCGGGATTGATCGCGGTTTGCATAGACCTGTTCCATCGCCGCCAGAACCTCATCGGCATCCGTTTCGCCCCAATCGTCCACCGTCTGCATCACCATGGAAGGCTTTACCGGCTTCTGCGACCGAAAAGCCCCGCAGCCGATCAAATCCACAAGGTCTTTCTGCCCCGTATTATACGAAACGAAGGTCGGCACGCCGCAAGCCATCGCCTCCATCGCCACAAGGTTTGTTCCGCCCTCGCAGCGGTTCGGGAAAACGGCCATGTCGCATTCGTGAAGAACCGAGGGCATAAGAAGGTTATGCGTGAAAGGCAAATCGATAAAGCTGCCCAAGGGCAGCCCCTGCTTGAAAAGCCACGGCGTCGTTTTCAGGCCGTAGTCATCGGCAGGCTCGGGCACGCTGTCGACATACCCCGCAAGCGCGAAAGCAGCTGCATCGGGCTTTAACAGATTCTGCCAACACGTGACCAGCAAAGCGTCCGGATGCCGCGCATGAAATTTTTTAAAAGCGGCAAGAACGATATCCTGGCTTTTCCTGAATTCGAACTTGCCGCCTGAAAAAATAACAAAGCGGTTGCGGTACAGACCCGAGCTTGGCCCGGGATGGAACAGCAAAGGGTCGATCCCCTGATAGCAAAGATGCACCGGCCCCACGTCGAGGCTTTTCAGATAATCGGCGTTCCACTTCGATATCGCGATGAACATATGGTAGTTCTTCGCGATCTCGCGCCCATGCGGCGTGCAGAGCAGGTGTTCGATAGCGGCGCAAGCGACGTTCGGGCTGCCCCAAATGCGATCCTGCCCCGCGAAGCCTGAAAAATCGGTGCTGCAGCCGTGAAGAACGGCGTGCTTGAAGCTGAGGATTTCTTTCGGGTTTTCACGAAGGAAATCCGCGACCTTGGTCGCCAGATGGATGGGCGCGTCGATCAAAGCCTGTTGCATGGGCGGCAGGCTGATGACCGAGGCCTTGCTTGTCAGAATAAAATTCTTCGGATCGCCGCCGCGGCGCAGGTATTGCAGCAAAATTTGCAGGCCGTAGATGCCGTATCCCGAAATCGTGGCTAAGACCCAGCTTATGGCGATAGAGGACAAGGAATATTCCGTTTCAGTTGATTCCGCCGAAGCGAATGTTGGACGGCCATTGATAACATGCCTTTTGCTCACGCAAAAGGCATGTTATGACTTTTCCTCAACTCAGGAGAACAGTCATGGCCATTACTTTGCATTCCGGCGATCTGCCTGCTTCCATTTCTTTCGGCGACTGCGTCGCGATTGACACCGAATCCATGGGCTTGAATTGGGACAGGGACAGATTGTGCCTGATGCAATTATCCGCAGGCGATGGAAACGCGCATCTTGTCCAATTCCAGCCCGGACGCTATGAGGCGCCTAATCTAAGGAAGATTCTGGCGGATCCAAAGGTTTTAAAACTTTTCCATTTCGCGCGCTCCGATCTGGCCGCCATCTATCGCTATATGCGCCTGATGCCCGCGCCCGTGTATTGCACCAAGGTGGCCTCGATTCTTGTGCGCACCTTTTCCGACCGGCACGGCCTGAAGGATTTATGCAAGGATCTTTTGGGCATAGATATTTCAAAGGAACAGCAAACGTCGGATTGGGGCGCGCCTGTTCTTTCGCAAGAGCAGTTGGCCTATGCCGCCTCTGACGTGTTTCACCTGCATAAGATGAAGGCTGTTTTGGACGAACGGCTGGGGCGCGAAGACCGCACGGCATTAGCCCGCAAGATTATGGACTTTTTGCCCGTCCGCGCGGAATTGGATGTCCTTGGCTGGGCGGGAGTCGACGTTTTTTCCCATAAACCGACGCGAAAAATCGATTAAATTATAGGGTGTTTTTGTGAAAAAAGGCAGTAAAATGCCTTTATGAGCGACGGTTCCAAAGAAAAGAAAGAGCCGAAAGGCAGGCTGGATTTTATGCGCCCGACCATGACGGCGCGCATCAAGCGCGCGCGCGTCGGCCGCATGGCTTCCTTTATTCGGCGGCTTCGGATTATCCTTCCCTTGCTGGCGGGGGGCGTTCTTCTTTTACTGTTTGTTTGGCCTTCTCTTTTGCCCGGCTTCCGCATAACGAATATCGCCAAGAATATTCCCGATCTTGTTGTCGATAACCTTCATTACACGGGCGTGGACGACAAGAACGAACCCTATACGGTTCGGGCGGCTCAGGCCACACGCCCCTCCAATTTCAAGGGGATATATGAACTTGTTAAACCAGAAGGGGAAATAACATTGCAATCCGGCGCATGGCTGGACGGAAAGGCCGATAAAGGCCGTTACGACGAAAACGAAAAGACTCTTTGGCTGAACGGCAACGTGCGGGTATTCCACACGGACGGCTATCAAATCACCTCGGAGGAAGCGCGGGTAGACCTTAAGAAAGGCGAGGCCTCAGGGAATAAAGACGTGTTAATTCAAGGACCTTTCGGCACCATACGCGGCATCGGCTTTGCGTATAACGAGTCCGGGCGTAAAGTGGTTATCAATGGCCCAGCGGTCGCGCTTCTGAATTTGCATAAAAAAGGCTCTTCTGATAAACCCCTCGCGCGAAAACCTTTACCATAAAGCAACGATTAAAGGGGTATTTTGGGAATTCTAATGCGGTTTTGCGTTCTGATCATAGCGGCCTTTCTTTTTGGCGGCGTTTCGCCCGCCAGGGCTGCGCTTGCGCTTCAGTCGAAGGACGAGGCGGCGCAATCCATTGAGGTCACCGCCAACAAATCTTTGGAGTGGCATCAGGATAAAAATCTATACGTGGCCAGAGGCAACGCAAAAATCGTTCGCGGCGGTTTGACGGTCACTGCCGACACCATGACCGCCCATCAGCGCGATAAAAACAAGACCGCGAAAGAAACGAAACCATCGGAAGCGGGCGATCTCGACCGCATGACGGCGGAAGGCAACGTCGTCATTTTAAAAGGCAAGTCGCGCATCACGGGGGATATGGCCGTCGAAGACCTCGACAAGCATGTGATGACCATCACGGGCAAGAATTTACGCTATGAATCCGACAAGCATGTTGTAACCTCCAGCCGCAGCCTTGAATATTGGGACGAGAAAAAAATGGCGGTGGCGCGGGGTGATGCTTCGGCCATAAACGGCGACCGCCATGTCACAGCCGACGCGCTTACCGCCGAATTCAAGCTCGGCCCGAACGGGGAGGAGCGCGTGTCCAAAATGACCGCCGAGGGAAACGTGGCCGTCATCACAAAGAACGACGTGACGCGCGGCGATAAAGCCGTTTACGACGCCGACCGCGACATCGCCGTCATTTCGGGCAATGTGCGCATTACGCGCGCCGACGGCACGGAGCTTTCCGGCGACGTCGGCGAATCTGATTTCGCTTCCAATCAAAGCCGCCTTTTGAACGAAGGTCCAGGGCGCGTGCGCGTCCTATTGCCCGGCAAAGCGACGCAGAAGGCAAGATCCGTCGCTAAGACGAAAGAGGCCGCGCAATGACGCGATCAGGCAAAATCGTTCCTCTGGCCAAGCCGCAGAAGCGCAGCGCGCACCGCCAAACGTTGCACGGCAAAGGCCTTTCCGTCGAGCGTTTAAGCAAAAGCTACAAACGCCGCCCTGTCGTGCATGACGTCAGCTTCTCGCTTCAGCGCGGCGAGGTTGTCGGCCTGCTCGGCCCCAACGGAGCGGGGAAGACGACATGCTTTTATCTTGTGACGGGATTGGTGAAACCGGATTCCGGGCGCATCAGCCTCGACGGCATGGATGTCACCGGCTTTCCCATGTATCGGCGCGCGCGCCTCGGCCTTGGATACCTGCCGCAGGAATCCTCCATCTTCCGCGGCCTGACAGTCGAGGATAATATCCGCGCGGTTTTGGAGGTTGTGGAATCGGACTACGGCGAACGCGAAGCGATGCTGAACGAATTGCTGGCGGAATTCGGCATCACGCACTTGCGCGAAGCCCCTTCCATCGCGCTTTCCGGCGGGGAAAGGCGGCGGCTTGAAATCGCGCGCGCTCTCGCTTCGCAGCCGCACTTCGTTCTGCTCGACGAACCCTTTGCCGGCATCGATCCCATCGCGCTGAGCGATATTCGCGACCTTGTGGTGCATCTGCGCGACCGCGGCATCGGCGTTTTAATTACCGATCACAACGTGCGCGCGACGCTGGAGATTGTGGACCGCGCCTATATCATCCATGACGGCCGCGTGTTGATGCAAGGCACACCCAAGGAAATCATCGAAAACGCCGATGTCCGCCGCGTTTATCTGGGCGAAGAATTTAAGATGTAATTTTTGTTCACGCTGTCGCCTGCTGGCGCAAATGGCTGAGCGTTTCCAAAACCTCGTGGGATTCGACTCCGTAAAACTGAAGCGCGTAGCCCGAAAGGCCAAGAGCGATTTCGCGCTCGCCCATCACGGAAAGGCCTATGCCCAGCTTCGTCATGTGTTTGGCTTCGGCGTCTTCGTGAACGCGCACAATGATTTCTACATCGGGGTTCAAGCGTTGCTTTAAAAGAGAAATGACCCGACGCACCTGCCCTGCCTGAGGGAGCGTGATGATAACAAGCCTCGCCGTTTCCGGATGCGCAGCCGCCAAAACCTGTTCCCGCGTGGAGTCTCCGAAAATCACGGGGAGACCCAATTTAAGCAGCCTCTCCATCAACCTGCGGTCGGATTCGATTGTCACATAAGCAATGTCGTGCGCGCGAAGCGCGTCGGATATCATGCGCCCTACCCGCCCGTGCCCAATCAAGATCACGTGCCCAGCCAAGGGCGGTCCCGGGAAATGATGCGCTTCGCCTTCTTTCAGCCAGCGCATGACCGTTTTCGTGCCGTTGACCCAGCGCCCTAGTTTGCTAAAAAGATACATAACCGCCGGATTGCCGATGATGCTCATCAGCGCGACGGCGAGGATAAGATCGCGATTATCCTGATTTAATATCCCCCATTTGTAGCCGAGCTGACTCAAGATAAACGAAAACTCGCCGATCTGGGAAAAGGCGCCGCCGACGACCGCCGCCGCTTCGGGACGCACGCGGGCAATAACCAGCAGTACGGATGTCATGACGCCAATGCCGACGACGATCACGCCCCACGAGGCCAATATGCCGAAGGGCATGCGCAAGATGCTGGACGGATCGAAAAGCATGCCAACGGAAACGAAGAACAGAATCGTGAACACCTGCTGCATGGAAAGGGATTCCGCCGCCGCATGGTGGTTCAGATCCGTCTCGCCAATAACGACGCCCGCGAAAAACGCGCCCAAAGCCAGCGATACGCCAAACAGAACCGACGAGCCATAGGCGATGCCCAGCGCGATAACGATCACCGCCAACGTGAACAATTCGCGCGAGCCGACGCGCGCCACATAGCTGAGCAACTGGGGAATGACTTTCCGCACGCCAAAAAGGATGACCACGGCAAAGCCTGCGACTTGAAGCAGCGTTTTGCCCAGCGACCGCGCCAGTTCCCCGAGAACAAGGCCTTTTGAATTCACGAGGAACGGAACGATGACCATCGCCACGATGACGGCGATATCCTGCACGACAAGCCACCCCAGCGCGATGCGCCCCGCGTAGGTTGAAAACTGATGCTTTTCCTCGAGAAGGCGCGTGGAGATGGCGGTGCTGGCGATAGAAAAGGAAAGCCCCATTAAAAACGACGCCGTTATGTCGAACCCCAGCAACAGCCACGCCACCAAAAAACCAAGCGAGCAACTGACGATCATTTGGACAATCGCGCCGAAAACGGCTATGCGCCGCACGACGGCAAGGTCTTTCAAGGAAAAGTGCAGGCCGATGTTGAACAGCAGCAGCGCCACGCCAACTTCCGCCAGTTCCGAAGCCACCGTTTGATCAGCCTGAAGCCCGGGCGTAAACGGTCCGATCATGGCGCCGGCCGCCAAATACCCCAGCAACGGCGGAAACCTGACGACGCGGACAAGAAGCCCGCCCGCAAAAGCGGCGACAAGGCTGATAATCAGGGTCGATAAAATACCATTGGAGGAGGAAATCATCGGGCGAGGCTCAAATTGTTGATTCGTTTATCATAATAAGCCATTTTATGGCGCAGACGAATGAAATGTAGGCTTCCACTTTGTTTCGGCGCGGCAAGGCGATATTCTTATGCCCCTGCCCTGCTTTAGGAGGATTTCATGCACCGCATATCCATCAACAACCGCGCCATCGTATCGATATTGATGGCGCTTTCCATGACCGTGCTTCTTCTGAGCGGCTTCGTGCTTTTCGTCGCCCCGCATGGCCGCATGGCGCGCGAATTGGGCTGGGCTTTTTTGGGGATGGACAGAGGCGAGTGGTTTAATCTTCACATCGGCTTCGGCTTCCTTGTCATCCCTATTGTTCTGTTTCACTTGATGAACAACTGGCACGCGCTTGTCAGCTATTTCCGCCGCAAAGGCGCCTTTAGCGCGACGATGGGCCGCAAGCCGAAAATCAAGCCCGAACCTGTCATCGCGCTTGCGATCTTCGCCCTGATATTCTGGATTTCCTATATGAACTATCCACCCGTCAGCACCTTGCGCCAATTGCCGGAGGTTTTAAGGGGGCATTGAAGTGGGCATCTTTTCAAGAAAAAACGACGCTTGTTCGGAAAGATGACTTAGACTAAACAAAAGGAGGACATTTGTTAAGTAATGCAAAAACTTTCATCACCATAGTAAATATTGTTTATCGGGTCGTAGGCTGGTTTATGCAAAGAATATGCAGGAGAAGTGGAAATGAAAACAGATCACACAGCAGATAAGCTGTATCCGAATATGCATTATGAAAATCAAATTATTGAGGGGGATTGTATCTCTGGGCTTAGATTATTTCCCAGTCAATCTGCGCATCTAATTCTTAGCGATATTCCATACGGGATCGGAATTGATGACTGGGACGTTTTACATGATAACAGTAATAATGCGTTTCTTGGAAGCAGTCCCGCTCAGAAAAAGGCCGGGGCCATATTCAAAAAGAGGGGCAAACCGATCAATGGATGGTCTGAGGCCGACAGAGCAATTCCCAGACAATATTATGATTGGTGCAGCAGTTGGGCCGGTGAATGGCATCGTATACTGAAGCCCGGAGCAAGTGCGTTGGTTTTTGCCGGGCGTCGTTTTTCTCACAGATGCATATGCGCAATGGAAGATGCCGGGTTTTCCTTCAAAGACATGCTCGCATGGACAAGAGAAAGAGCGCCCCATAGAGCGCAGCGACTTAGCATTGTCTTCGATCGTAGAAACGATAATCAATCTTCGCAGGATTGGGACGGATGGCGGGTTGGCAATCTTAGGCCATCTTTCGAACCGATCCTTTGGTTCACGAAACCATATAAAATCGGAACAACAATAGCCGATAATGCCTTGGAACACGGAGTTGGCGCCTACAACGAGGCTGCTTTTATGAAGTATTTTCCTCGCCCCGATAATATTCTGGATTGCGGTCTTGGAAGCAAGGAAGGCGGGCTACATCCAACGCAAAAACCATTAAAATTAATGCAGGCTCTTATCGAACTAACGACGCAGAAAAATCAGTTGGTGCTTGACCCCTACGCAGGAAGCGGCAGCACGCTGCTTGCTGCAAAACTTCTCGGCCGGCGTTACGTTGGATTCGAAATTAATCCGGAATATGTGCGCATCTGTCGTGAAAGACTTGAAGAAGAGGATCTATTATCTTTTGCAGCTTCCTGAAATTGAAAAAATACCATTGTCACATGCTTTTTGTATTACGGCGCATCTTCCGTTTATATTTCGGTGGTTGATTAGGGCTTCAATGGCATCTCCTTTAGACATTCTCATAATCGCTTCTCTTTCTTGGGCTAAAAAGAGCAATGCTTCCTCCTTAGCTGCTTTTATAGAATCCACAGTCACAGCTTTCTCGTCCCTCCAAAAATCACTTATACAAGTATCATAACTAAGCATTGTGCTATTTATCGCTAGCCAGTAGCTAGACGCATCCTTGCAAGGATTTAAGTTTTGCATGCAGTCTAATATCTTATGTAAAAAGTCGATGGCCCTCTTTTTTC
>CAZFCA010000034.1:0-14172 GCA_964517415.1 uncultured Rhodospirillaceae bacterium | reverse complement strand
CCCTGGAACGTCTCCGTCAACCCCTCATAGCCAGGGCCTTCACGCCACGCTTACCAAACAAGGCTGTATCCATCAGTTTCTTTGATAAGTTTCGGCGCGGCTGAAAGTAAACGACCGTCACCATACTCATCAGACAGGATGTATTTATTCTCCGATATAGACTTTGAGAATTCGTCAAGCCCAACAGTAAGTTTTTGGCAACTAGCGTTAGTCTGCTGACCATCGCAAACTAAATTGCTCAGCGGGCAATGTGAGAGCTTTTTTAAAATCAGTGCCACTTGATACTTTTATATACATTGGCGTAAGCATTCGGGCAGACATTTGAACCTTGAGTATTGCATCTTTAGTCTTAAACCAATTAAGTGGATTAAAAATTTTGTCTTTTTCCTTATACTCCGCGACAGCGTTTTCCAAAGCGGAATTGCAGCAGTTGGCCGCGAGATTAATGATGGCATCGGCATTTTCAAGCGCCTTGGCTGTGGCAGATGGATTCGGAACTTTATCCTGTTGGTTGCTGGCAACCGAAAAAGCAAAAGAAACTGCAAATAAAAGATAGTAGCGGGTAAATCCGCTGGCTGCTTGCAACTGCTCATGCAGGCCAAGGTCTTCTTTTTCCCAGTGGGCGTCTATGTGCGCTGACCATTGCTTTAGTGCTAGCAAGTCGGAAGGCGCATAATCGCTTTTCACTAGCTTATCAAAATACTCATCGAAAAGTTTGTTTTCGTTGTAGGCAATATTCGGGCGCTGGCAGTGCCACGACATTATCCATTTAACCAGAAAAGCAACATCAATGGTTTTTGATTCATCACGATCAGCAGTGCGCTTCTCCCCGCGTTTTGTAATCATAAAACCATCAGAATATAGATTCTCATACGACCGCTTAAGAGCCAGTATGCGCTTGTCATTGCTACGAAGGTCGCGTTGCTTTACGGCGTTCTGTGAGTTTGTATTAGTGCTAATCTTGTCCGCCACATCCCGTTGCGGGATTTCGTAAAAGCGGAAGAGCACATAACCGTTCTTTGCTGCCTTTGCTTTTTCGGAACAGGCCAATATTGTTGAAAGAGATTGGCAGCCGTTGACAACGCTTAATCCTTCAAGGCTTAACCGATTGGTAGAGTCCATTTCCAAGCGTTCACATAGTGCGGTTATGCCATTGTGGAACAGGAAAAAATATTCGGGGGTGTCGCCTGAGAGGGTTTGTTTCAGTCCCTTATTGACCTTATTTGTTAATCCAAGGGATTGCCGGACATTTTTGCGAAAAAGAGAGCCATCGTGAATTCCCGGGAATTTTACGCATTCGGAAAGGCTAACAGCGGCCAGAACAGTTTTATAGTTTGCTATTTCCAGCGAGAGATATTTGCCCGGTTCAAGGATGAGTGAATGATGAATCTTCGGCAAATCGCGTTGTGCCGCTTCATCTAATCTTGTTTGCAGCGTGTTTGCGTCAACAAGTGTAAGGCTCATCGTCGGGTGAACAACATTCTCCATTTTGTCTTGAAACACATTTAGCTCTCTTTGAGCAGAATCTGTCAGCCGACCTGTCGTGACCAATTCGAAAACGATTTCATAGTCGTCTTTCAATGCCTCGCGAACTGCCTCCAATTTTACTTTGAGCTTATGATTTGTGTTTTCCTGTAATGTTTCTAAATCCTCAAGCTGAAGCCATGCTGCCAGAATTTCGTGCAGTGGTTCGTGATCGACAGATGATTCCTTATAAAACTTACCCTGAATAACGATGATTTGCCGTTTGTCGTCGTCAACAAAAATTGCATCAATGCCTTTATCATCTTGCCCGTCCGTAATATCGTCACGCGCCTGTACCGAAGAACGAAGATAAATATTGCGCAGATACCACGCAATAAATCGTTCTCCGTTGTTAGCAAAATTTTGCGTATAAAATTTGTCCTGCGTAATGTCTCGATTGATCCGGTCGAGAATGGAGGCATCTTGTTGGATATCCTTGACTAAAGCTTGGGTGGAGGTTGAAGGCATTTTTTGCTTCTCCTAGCCGGGTAATAGCTTTCACATAATATGATTGTTTTTCAACTTTTGCTAGAGCCCATACGATTTTCTGAAACTGCTTAATCTTGTTTGAATCGCGAGTCTTTTATCCGTTCTGCAAGCCAGCCCTCGATTCCCTTCTCGATCAAGCCGACAGCGCGGTTGCTCAGAACGATTTGTTTGGGGAAAGTGAGGGGCGGAAGGCAAGATAAAGCGCCCCCACATGGGGGCGCATAAGAGTCTGTCTGCACATCCAATTTTTTCGTGTTGCGTGTGGGGTTCGCATTTATCGGGAGGCTCATGTTTATCAACTCATTGATATTGCTTTGCCAGCAGGAGACGGTTTTCAGCGGCGTTCTGGCTCACCGCGAGATGCTTGTTTTTCAAGTCATTGTTTTCCCTCTAATAAAAGGAGTAGCTATGCCGGATGGCCCAAGCTTGGAAAGATAAAAGACCGTGGCCTCGGGACGCCGCGTTTCTCCAACCAAGTGCTTGCCGCTATCAACCGCGCGGGCGGACGGCGCGGGGACAAAAGCAAGTTCACCGGAAGCCGTATCGGACGCGGCGGGGCCATGGGCGCGTGGCTTGCCCATCGTGACAAATACGCCTCGTTTAGGCATCGCCGAGCCATTGTCAAAAGCCGTATCGTGAATCTTGCTGGGAAGGGGATGAACAACGCTGCGGCGCACCTCCGGTATATCCAGAGGGAAGGCGTTTCCCGCGACGGGGAGAAAGGCCATCTCTATAGCGCCGACTTCGACCGGACGGACAGCAAAACGTTCCTCGATAGGGCCGAGGGAGACAGGCATCAGTTCAGGTTCATCGTGCCCCCCGAAGACGGGATCGAGTACGACGATCTTAAGAGCTTTACCCGCCGCTTCATGTCCAATATGGAAAAGGATTTGGGCACCCATCTCGATTGGGTAGCCGCCGACCATTACAACACGGGACATCCTCATGTTCATATCATCGTGCGCGGCAAGGACGCCTTTGGCAAAGACCTCATTATTGCCAAAGACTATATGACCAAAGGTATGCGCGAACGGGCCGCGCTACAGGTCAGCCTCGACCTCGGCCCTCGTTCGGATTTGGAGATCGATGCGCATCTTCGGGCCGAGATGACGGCGGAACGGTTAACGAGCCTCGACACGCAACTTCTGAAGATGGACGAGGACGAGAAAACCATAGCTCAGTTTATCCAAGAACCCGGCCAACAAACCTTGCTTATGGGTAGGCTTAAGCATCTCGAACGTATGGGCTTGGCCAAGGAACGGAGGCGCGGTCAATGGCACCTCGAAGAGGATCTTGAAGATACGCTTCGGCGCATGGGCGAGAAGGGCGACATTATCAAAACCATGCACCGGGAGATGGCGGAAAGGGACATCGTTCACAGTCATCAGGATTATGCCATTTACGACCCAACCTATGGGCATGCAAAGCCCATCACGGGCCGCGTCATAGCAAGGGGCCTGTCCGACGAACTTAATGACCGCCATTACCTGATCGTGGACGCCGTAAGCGGCCAAGCTCTTTACATCGATATAGGCCTTGGCGAGAAGACAGGCCCGACGCCGGAGGGCAGCATTGTAGAGATAACGCCAAAGAGTGTTGAGCCGCGTCAGGTTGAGGCCATGGGACACCGCCAAAAGTGGCTTATCGAGCAGGGATTGGCGCAAGAGCAGCATGGGGCCGTTCTTTATAACAAAAACATGCTTCAAATGTTGCAACAGCGGGAGCTAAAGCAAATTGCCGGAGGGATTATGAGACAAACCGGGCTTCAATACACGGCGGCCTTCGTCGGCAATCATATCGAAGGCGTTGTCGGCAAGATGCTTGAGCTTGCCTCCGGCAAGTTCTCGGTAATCGAAAACAGCCGCGAGTTCTCGCTCGTCCCGTGGCGCGAGGTTCTCGAAAAGAACATCGGCAAGCAAGTCTCCGGCATCGTGCGCGGCGACGATATCGACTGGGAAATCGGGAGGCGCAGGGGCTTGGGGATTGGGATGTGAAAGATGAGAGGGGCAAAATCAGGCGAGATCATAGATAAGGCATATAAGAAATCTCGCGTTTTTATGAAATAATTTTCCCGTTTTCAACGGGATAGGAGGCTAAATGTTAAACGAAAAAACCGAAGTTATACCCGCGCGAATTTTGCGATTGCCCGAGGTCATTAATCGTGTGGGCCTAAAACGGGCGTCGATTTACGCCGCCGTTGCGCGAGGCTCATTTCCGAAACAGATTGCGTTAGGCGACCGTGCCGTTGGCTGGATCGAGCGGGAAATCGATGCTTGGCTTGCAGGGCGAATTCGGCAGGCCCGTGATTTTTCAGGTGCGAACAAGTGAAAATGCACACGCACAAGACAAAAAGGATCAGACCATATTGAAAATACAGGATATTTTCCTCTCGAAAGAAAGTATTAACCGATTGAAATTATGCGGAAAAAGTCCATAATATTGTTAATGGAAGGTAAAAATCATGTCCGTTGAAACTGCAATCGAAGTTCTGAAAACGGCAGTCGTTTCCGGCGCAGTGTCCGGCGCGGTTCTTTCAGGATTCGTGGCTGCTGAAGCATTGCTTGGGCGGTCCGAAAGAAAACAACGTAAAGAAAGAAGGGTGGCGATTATTGCTGCGGCAGAGTCTCCTGAAGCAAAAGCCAGAGAACTGGCCGAAGAGAAAGAAAGAGCCGCGAGAGATTTAGAGATCGAAGGCGGCTTTAAAGAGATTGCTAAATTGCAGGCGCAACTTAGAAACATAGATCATCGGAGCGCTTTCAATAATAGTCCTAGAAGATCATTGCGGAGACGCCATAGTGGAATGACCTGCAGGACTTAACTTTAAGCCTTTTCTCTGTCGAATTCGTGTAGCGCATAAAAGCTTAAAGGCGAAGTCTTGCTTGTATCTTTTGTCGGGCGCCCACATAGATTCCAACTATGCTTTCCACCGTGTCTGGTCTTTGGGGGCCGTCATTGCAAATGTACTTATTGTCATCAATAAGTTTTTTCACGGTTTTATATTGATGATCCACTACAGCGGTTTTTGCCGCAGCCAACACCGTAAATCCCACAAGTCCTGAGAAAATAGCTAAGCAGACACTTTGACCTGAAGATGCTGTCACTACGGTTGCAGCCACGCCTATGGACGCGAGAAGAAGGCCTGTAGTTGCCGCGGCCCAGTCTCCGCGTTGTTTGGCTATCTCGGCCAACTCCTTATCGCCACATTTTTCAGCTTTTTGCACGAGTTCGTACACATTATTTAGTAAATCCTCTTCCACTTCCAATTTTGTGATCTCGCGGCCCAGGAAGTCTTTTAGTGCGGAAGAGCTTTTGGAGTCTTTTCTACTCTTTTCCATTTTGGCAGAAAGCTGGATTATGCGCAGAGTGTCTTTTTCGATTTTTCCTCTAGTCTTTTGGACTTCCTTGATGCAATGAGGTTTATGCGCGATGGTTTTTGCATTCTGACGATCTCTGCGTGCATCGGTCGAAATTTTGCAGCCAACTGCGATAAAGCGATCCATCAGCCTCTGCTCAATTTGATCGCGTTTGTTTTCTTTGTGCAAAAAATTTGCGCGCATCGAAATGCTCCAATAGCTTCAAGCAATGAAGCCATTCTACACGACAAAAACGAAAGTATTTGCAAAATCAATGGTTTAGAAATTGTTAATGTGTGGGTGCGTTTTAACCACGCCGTGCTGTTTGTTTTGAAAGGGCAGCGGGCTCTTGTTGAGTATTGGTTATTATTTCGGGCTTTTCTCTTTTAGGTTGTCCAAAAAATCCGCCCATTTTTGCATCATCTTTTTTCGCTCGGGCAGGTGGGCTGTTCGATTATAGGCTCTGCCGTTCGGATCGCGCACGGCATGCGCAAGCTGGTGCTCGATATAATCCGGCCTTATATGCAAGACCTCATCAAGGACCGTTCGCGCCATTGCGCGGAAGCCGTGGCCGGTCATTTCATCTTTGCTGATCCCCATGCGTCGCATAGCGCAGAGGATAGCATTATCACTCATTGCTCTTTGCTTGCTGATGGGGCTGGGGAACAGGAAGCGTCCGCGCCCGGTCATCAAGTGCAGTTCTTTTAGTATCTCTTTTGCTTGGCGAGAAAGTGGAACCAAATGCGGCTCACGCATTTTCATTCGTTCAGCAGGAATGCTCCATTCAGATTTATCAAAGTCTATTTCCTTCCATTCGGCTTGGCGCAGCTCTCCGGGTCGAACAAAGACCAAGGGAGCAAGCCGTAGGGCGCAACGTGTAACTTCGCTTCCCTGATAATCGTAAAGGGCACGGAGCAGGGAACCGATGGCTTTGGGATCGGTTATTGCCGCAAAGTGTCCTTCTTTAACGGGCTGTAGCGCGCCACGCAAATCTGCAGCAGGATCGCGTTGAGCGCGGCCTGTGGCGATAGCGTAACGGAAAACTTGTCCGCAGGTTTGCAAAACCCTATGTGCCGTACCAAGAGCGCCTCGCGCTTCCGTCCGGCGTAAAACGGATAGCAGCTCAGGGGGCGTTATTTCAGAGATTGGGCGGTCGCCAATCCACGGGAAAGCATCGATTTCAAGCCGCCGTGTTGTCTTCGTTGTATTCGACGGAGCCCAAATGGTTGCTTTCTTGCCAAGCCATTCTCTGGCTACGACTTCAAAGGTATTTGCTTGGGTTTCGTTCCAAGCATTTTTCATGGCCTTACGGTTAATCGCCGGATCGATTTTATCGGCAAGTTTTCTGCGTTCTGTGTCGCGGCGGTCGCGGGCTACCTTTAGGGCAATAAGAGGGTAGGTGCCGAGAGATAGTAACTTTTCCTTGCCCGCAAAATGGTATTTAAAGCGCCACCACTTGCTGCCATTAGGCATAACAATGAGAAAAAGGCCGTGCGAGTCAAACATCTTATATGGCTTTGTGCCCGATTTCGCGCGGCGTATGGAGGTGTCGGTCAGAGGCATAATTGGGGTAACCTCGCGTCTGTATCCAACCTTACCCCAAGACCTTACCCCAACTTGAACACAGATTTCAATAAATTTTGTCGAACACCAGCGGATGCCAAATTTTAATAATAGCATTGAAAATAAAGGACGCTTTTGATTTTGTCAGACGTTCTCAGACTTGTAAATGGTTGGGGCGGGAGGGATCGAACCTCCGAATGGTGGAATCAAAATCCACTGCCTTACCGCTTGGCTACGCCCCAAAAGCCAGGAAAAGGGATATAGCGGCTCCTTAAGAGGACTGCAACGGCTTTTAAGTGCGCCCATAATAGGCTCTTTTGCATATCGCCGCGGCAAACAGCGTGCGGCCGCGCTCCCAGAAGGATAGCTATCCTTTTTCGTGGATATTGGCTAGAGAGTGGGTTAAATAATTTTTTATGCCCTGCCGAGGGGCAAAAGCCGGAAATCCGGCCTTAATTACTTTTATCGGGGTCAAATCCATGCGTTCTCAAAGGCAACTGCGCGTCGGCGAAGAAGTCCGCCATGCCTTGTCGACATTGCTGGCGCGCGGCGATGTGCCATGGCCGAAAGGCTTTCGACCCGCCGCCATAACCGTGACGGAGGTGAAAGTCAGCCCCGATCTTGAAAACGCCACTGTTTACGTTATGCCGCTCGGGGGAAAGGATGTCGATAAAACAGTGCGGTTTATGAACGATGGCGTGGGCTTTTTTCGCTTTGCCGTCGGCAAGGCCGTCGCTCTGCGACGCGTGCCGAAATTGCATTTTAGGGCTGATGAAACATTCGAGGAAGCCAACCGCATCGAACAGCTTCTTTTGGAGCCGGAAGTAGCGCGTGATTTAAAGAAATAGCCTTATTCTAATTTTTAGTGAAATCCCCTGCCCGGATCACGAGCGGTTACAAAAGGCTCGTTCTCTGGACTTATTAAACTATTGGAATTCTTTTGACGCTCAGCAAACGATAAGCGAAGCGAAGCGCGAGTGAAGTCAAGCGGCGCGACAACGCTCACTGATTGTCGTATCAAGCCTTCGGTCTGCCAATGGCCGGCTTTCCAAAATAATAACCCTGCATAAAATCGACCTTGGCGCTGCGCAGCCACGCCGCAACTTCTTCGGTCTCTACCCCTTCGGCTATGGTTTGAATGCCAAGCCCGTGCGCCAAATCGTTCATCGCCATAACCAAGTGCTGCGGCTCGCGCTTGGCCAGTAGGTCTTTCAGCATATCCTTATCGATTTTCATGAAAGAAACGCCCAGTTCCCTTAAATAGCGGATCGAAGTCGAACCTGCGCCGAAATCGTCCAGCGACAGGCGCACGCCAAGCCCCTTTAGCATGTCGACGAAGCGGCGTGTTTCCTTGATATCGACGACCACGGCCGTTTCCGTTATTTCCACCGTCAGCCTTTTCGCGACATCAACGCGCGTTTCCAAAACGCGCTTGATATACCCAAGCCAATCGGGCTGCGCCGCGGTGTACCCCGACACATTGATAGCCAAATTCAGGGCGGGGTCGGCCTCCATATCTTGCACGGCCATGTCAAGCACAAGCGTATCAAGTTCATCCGCCAGCCCCATGTGCTCGATGGTCGGCACGAATTCGGCGGCGGCGATGGGATTTCCGGCGTCGTCGAACATGCGCACCAAAGCCTCGTAACAGACCGGCGAGGAAGTCGCCGAGTCCACAATCGGCTGATAAGCGAGGCGGAAGGATTTTGTTTTGAAGGCGCGCTTGATCTTTTCGAACAATTCCAGCATCTGCCGGTTTTCCTGCGCGCGCTTAGCGTTTTCAAAATATTCGACGAACGTGTTGCGCCCCCTCTGGCGCGCCATGTGCAACGCCTGCTCCGCGTAGATCATCGCCTCGTTGGCGTTCTTGGCGACGAAGGGAAGGCGCACGCCCCCCGCCGAAACGGTCACATGCAAAGGCGCGTTGGCGATCATTAAAGGCGCGTGGTGAAAATCGCTGATAATGCGCTGGGCCAAAGAGGGCAAGTCGTTCCCCAAAGGCTCAGGCAAGATAACGCCGTAAAGATCGCCGCCCGCGCGCCCCAATATCGCGCGCGAAGGAATGATTTTCATCAAACGCATGGCCACGCCGCGCAGCACTTCGTCGCCGCCGTCCATGCCCACGGCTTCGTTGACGAAGGACATCTTGTCTATATTCACGACGAAATAGGCGCCGATTCGGTTGGCGGATTTCGCGCTGTCAATCGCTCGGGCAAGTTGCGCTTGCAAGGCGTGGCGCTTGAAGCAGCCAGTCAGGCCGTCGCGGTGCTGAGCCTCGGCGCGGGAGAGGCCGCGCGTCGGCGGCTCGATAATCCGCCAGACGCCGCGTTGCCGGACTGGACGCTTGCAGCTGTCGCATTCGTTGAAGCCGCGCTCGTGAATCCATATAACCTCGTTATCCGCACCCATGATCCGGAATTGCCTGTTGATGGCGCCGCTTTCGCCATCGAAAACGATCTGCCGATCGTCGGGGAAAAGAACGTTATAAAGCGCCTGAGAATCGATCGGCGCGGAATCCGAAAAAAAACCTTTGTTAGATCCTATCCAACGCATTTTATCGGTCTGCATGTCCCAGTCGTACGCGACATCGCCTGCGGCCGATAAAAGCTCGTCAATAGCTGGCGGTGAGGGTGAAAGCATGAGCGACGTTGTTTGCGTTTGCGGCCAAGCGGATTCTTTGGTTCCCAGACTCAATCAAAAGGCCGTCATTCCGGAAAATTCCGCGCGCAACGGCCTTTGACTGAAAACCAAGATACCTTACGCAAAGGACGTTAAGATTTTATAAACCATACGAACGCGTGATAATGCGAAAAACACGAAAAAACAAAAGGTTAAAATGGCATCAGAATATCGAGAAGCTGCGTGCCGTAGCGCGGCTGCTGCACTTCGGCAATCGTGCCCCTGCCGCCGTAATTGATCCGCGCCTCCGCGATTTGGTCGTAGGTGATCGTGTTATCGGCGGCGATGTCCTGCGGGCGGATAATGCCTTTGATCTCCAGTTCGCGCATGTCGAAATTGACCGTCACTTGCTGTTTGCCCTCCAGAACAAGATTGCCGTTCGGCAGAATTTGGATAATCGTCGCGGCGACTCGCAGATTCACCTGCTCCTGCCTGCCGATGGATCCCTTGCCGTCATTGCTAGTCGCGCTGCCGACATCGACAAGGCTTCCGGGATCCACCGCGCTGGGGAAAATCTTGCCCAGTTTGGTCTCCAGCCCGAACATGTTGGCCATGTCCGCCGTTTCGGAATTCGAGCGCGACCGCTTGCTTTGGTTTTGAATCTGCGCCTGATCGTTGATCGTCACGACGACCGTTAAAATATCGCCCACCTTGCCCGCGCGTTGGTCGCGGAAAAAGGCGCGCCCGCCCGGCTCCCATAGGGAGTTCGGCTGCCGCTCGCTTAAGGAAGGCGGCGGCATCGGCATTTTAACGGGCCTGTAACCGTCCCGATTGGTGGGATCTTCTATAGAAGCGAATTTAGGCTGATCGCCGATTTCGCTCATGCGGTCGAACGCGTTGCAGCCCGTCAGCAGGAAAGCCGCCGCCGCGATCCAAATTTTCAAACCCGTTTGTGCGCGCATCGCTCTCTCCTATTCCGCCGCCGCCATTTTGCGCGCGGCCTTGACCTCGACCACGCCCGGCGCCGTGACCACTCCTTCGACAGTGCGGTTGCTTTGCGTGTTCATTACGCGAACGACGTCGCCTTCCGCGCCGTCCTGTAAAGCCTTGCCTTGCGAGGTTATCTGGATATACGGCGTTTCGATTTTCAGGGTGACAAGCGAACCGCGCTGGACAAGGCGCTGGGGCATGACATCGCGCCCGCGGAGCAAAACGCCCTCCTGCGTATCGCGGCGCACTTCTCGGCCGATAAGCTGGCGTTGATCGGTGAGTATCTCGGCCGTCAACCGTTCCTCGGGCACTGATTGCCAGTCCAGATCGCTTTCCGAAATGGTCGTTCCGCCTTCAAGGCGCCGCGCCAAAACCGGCACGCTGCGCTTGACGGTCACAGAGCCTTTGACGGGCAAGGAATAAGCGCCGCGCGGCGTGGAAGCCGTCACTTCGGCGCGAAAGACCTTGGCCGCGCTGTCGTAGGAAAAGTTCGCCAATTCAATGTCGGGCGTCTTGGCAGAGGGGATCGCCATGTCGGCCGCGCGCGGATCCAGCGCGATTTCCAACTGCGCCCTATCGGCGCGAATTTCATTCTTCAGCTTTTCAGCGACCAATTCGCGGATCCTATCGACCGTGATGCGCGCGCAGGCAGAGGAAAGCGTGACATGATTAGCCTCGCCGTTCGGTTGCCAATCCAGCCGATAAGTCTGCGCCAATTTGGATAAAACGGTCTCATCGTAAAGCGCGGGCTTGCAGGGCGCGGGCGCTTGAGCGATGTCGCGGTCGATCTCGCGCGGCACGTTCGTGAAAAGGTCGCTAAGCCTCACAACAAGACGCGTGATTTCCGTGTCCGGCTTCAGGCTAACGGGGGTATCGGCCACGCATGGCGTCGGGGAGCCCGCCGTTCCCGCCGCTATTAGCCACGTCATCGCAAAAAGTCTTGTCGTCCTGTTCATGCTAAGCCTTCGTTACGATTTCATTTGGCTGGTCGTCGTCATCATCTGGTCGGCCGTATTGATGACCTTGGAGTTCATTTCATAGGCGCGCTGGGCGGATATCAGGTTTGTGATTTCCGTCACGATATCGACGTTCGATGTCTCCAGCGATCCCTGCACGATGGTCCCATAGCCCGTCGAGCCCGGATTGCCGGTCAGCGGCGACCCGGAAGCGTCGGTCTCCCTCAGTAAATTGTTGCCGACGGATTCAAGTCCGACAGGGTTGATGAAATTCGCCAACTGCAATTGCCCCAGCGTTTGCTGGGAAGACGCCCCCGCGATCAAGGCCACGACTTGACCGCTGGCGTTCACCGTAATGGAAGTGGCGTTCGACGGAACGGTAATGCTAGGAATGACTTGATAGCCGTCCGCCGTCACGATCTGGCCCGTGGAATTCAACTGAAGCGAGCCCGCGCGGGTGTAATTGGTCGTGCCGTCGGGCATTTGCACCTGGAAATAGCCAATCCCGTTGATCGCCAAATCGAAGGTGTTATTGGTATTCGTCAAATTGCCTTGCGTATTGATGCGATAGGTGGCGGCGGGCATGACGCCGAGGCCGACTTGGAGCCCCGAGGGGACGATTGTGCCGCTGTCCGACGAAGCCGACCCCACCGTCCGCATGTTCTGGTACAGCAAATCCTGAAATTCGACGCGCGACGATTTAAAGCCGGTGGTCGTCGAGTTCGCGATATTGTTCGAAATGACTTCGACGTTCAGCTGCTGGGCCGACATGCCGGTTGCTGCGATACTTAAGGCTCTCATGCTCTCTATCCTTTGTTAGGCCGAAGACGTCTGCGACAGCTTATCTATGGCTTCGCTTAGTCTTCGATTTTCATCCCCGACCAGCTTGCTGGCGCGTTCGTAAGCGCGTTGAATTTGAATCAAGTCCGTGATTTCCAGCACGGGCTTGACGTTTGAGTCCTCCCGCGCGCCCTGAAGAATGGCGCCGTCCGAGGCGGCCGAAGTAGGCAATTGCGTAGTGGAAAGCAGGCTGCCGTCCGTCGGATTCAGGGCGGCGGCGTTTTCGAATTTGACGAAAGCCAGTTTGCCCATTTCGGTGCGGGAGCTGGTGGTTCCCGACTGGCAGGTGATATAGCCGTCCCTTGAAACCGTGATGTCGAAGGCGTCCTCGGGGAAAGTAACGCCCTGCCCGCCGTCGGTCAGCACGACATGGCCGCTGGAGGTGACCAGTTGCCCCTGATGGTCGGTTCGAAACGCGCCGTTGCGGGTATATTGAATGCCTTGGGGCGTCATCACCTCGAAATAGCCCGGGCCTTCAATGGCAAGATCCAAGGGATTGCCGGTTTTTGAAATGGTGCCTGGCAAAACGTCGCGGTAGGTCGCGCGGTCGTAGACGTAATTCGTGCTTTGGGTCGGCGTCGTGCGCATGACATAGGTTTCAAACTGAACGCCTTCGCGCTTGAATCCGGTCGTGCCGCTATTGGCGACGTTATTGGCGATAACGTCCACAGCGCGCCGAAGCGCCAATTGATCGGAAAGAAGGACAAGACCAGTCGTATACATGCCAATAACCAATGAGCAAGAAGGCAAAGATGCCCCCTGCACAGATAAATGCATACGCCGTGCCAAAAGATTCGGATGGAATCACAGGGCGTTAAAATGCCCTTGCGCAAATTTTTTCTGTCAGGGGGGCAGAATGTACCCCCTTCATGTCAGGAAAGACCGGCTAAGCTGATAATGATAAAACCTTCATTCCCGCACGAAGCCGGTCACTCACTGTTGAAGAATTTGCGTCCGGTTCAATATGAAGACAAAGCGAGCGACAGGTTCCGAAATGACGGCGCTTAAAATTTGGATTACCGCTTGGCGAAACCGGCGCGGCGCAGGTTTTCGATGCGCCCGGGTTCTTCGACAAGCTCGGAAGGAATCATGCCGCCCGCAGTCGCGTTCGCAAGCTCTTTACCCGCGCGCACCAAAAGCGGCGTTGCATCGCTTTCATGCTGCAACGCATCGCTTACAAGCCCGCAAAGGGTCAGATAAGTAATAGGCGAAAGTTCAACGAGCACTGTCATTCCTCTTAAAACCAATTGTCATTTTATAATTCTAAAGTGCATTTGCTAACTCAACCTTAATCCCAAAAACAGGGAAGTTAAAAACTTTCATGCGGCAAAAATTCAAAAAAATGCATGAAAGTATTTTAATCCAACTTTAAGCATGAATATCGCCGATTTTATTGGCGTTATTGAAGCATAGAAAAAAGTGGCGGCGCGTTCTTTTATTTGGGCTTTCTTTGCTTCTACGGTTGCCTAAGATTCTACGGTTGCCTAAGCTTCTACGGTTGCCTAAAAACCTGCTTGTCCGGCCAAAATCAAGGCCTAAAATACTTTCACGATAAAAAACTATAATTAAAACAATGAAAGTAATTGACCTACTAGGGTATGAAAATATATCCTTCATTTCATTGAGACGGATAAAACGCCGCAAAAATTATCGGCAAGGAAAAATAGATACCGCAACTATTATCGGGGAGGGGATTATGAGTTCACCTAAATTTGATAGAGCATTTGGCAATCTTAGTGAAGCTGTAAAACCACATGGAGCACGTGTTTCGGCACTGCTTAGCGGTGACGTTCTCCCCGAAAATGTCGCCAAAATGAGTTAGAGTCTGCAACCTGAGA
>CAZFCA010000033.1:0-14732 GCA_964517415.1 uncultured Rhodospirillaceae bacterium | reverse complement strand
TCGACCCATCTGCCGAAGTACACAGATTCATACCTGATTGGCGTCCCCTACGGGATTCGAACCCGTGTTACCACCGTGAAAGGGTGATGTCCTAGGCCTCTAGACGAAGGGGACATAAGGCTTGCGCATAGTTAAGGCCATGCTTGGCTGCAAGGCGGCAACTGATAGACGAGGTTTGCTTTGGAATCAAGGACATATTTATTTTCGCCCTACGGGATTTACTCGCTGCGTCCGCCTTCGCTGCTGCGCGACTTGCGCTGCAATTGTAAGATCAAGGCGTTAGGGGCTTAACCAGCTTATAGACCACATCGGGCGCGACTATTGTTTCATTAATCCAGCGAAGATCATCTGGAGCCGCTTTCGGCTTCTCGCAGGCAACGATTTCGAATCCGCATTCCTTAAAAACGCCGTTGAGAGTCTTTAAAGTCCAATAGGTATCCGGAAGATATAACGGCGGATCGGAATGGATACAGCTTATAATAGGATCGCCGCTTTTAAGCGGCTCGCCATCATGAGGCGGCCTGTCGTAATGATAGGTGACGAATTTGTGGCCGAAGGCTTCGGGATTGAGAGTAATCACATAACATTCGCCGCCGGGCTTTAAAACGCGGTTCATCTCAGAAAATAGATGAACAAGGTCTTCGCGCGTCGCCGTTTCGCAAGGCACATAAGAGGAAAAAACAACGTCGAATATATTGTCTTTTAAAGGCAGATAATTATCCTGATCTTGTCTTACTTGGGTTCCCGTTGCCAAGATATAATCTGTATCCGGAATTTTTTCGTTATGAGCCTCATGAAGCATGCCTTTGTCGCGCTCGACGCCTACCAAGGATTGCGGATTCAAAGTATTTAAAAATTCAGTTGACCTCCCCGTGCCAATGCCGACATCAAGCACATTTTTTCCTTTGAGGGTGCCGTTGACCATAACTCGAAACGCTTAGAAAGCCATTTCATCCGTCGTTCCATCAATACCCAGAGTCCCAAAAGCTCCGGCCATTTCTTCGGTGTAAGTGGTCATTTAAATACTATCCGTTTGGAAATTTCTTCAGTCACTATAGGAACTTATACCACAAAATTCCTTAAAAGAGGCGATCAAAATACTTCCACTAGGTTTTTTGGGGATTTACCTTGTTGGTTAAAAATGCCCGACCTGCGCATTAACGCTGATCAGGCATTTTTTTATGGAAAGGGGGTTGGATTTCGAAAACCAATTAAATTCGTGTCCATTATCGTCTGTAATCGCGTCCGGGTTCGCCGCGGCCTTGTTCCCGCCCGGGTTCTCCGCGTTCCCGTTCGTAATCGCCGCGTCCTTCGCGGCCATAGGCTCGCCCGTAGTCGCGGCCTTCGTCCTGCCTTCCCTCGGACCGCATGTCGTCGCGTGGCATCTCTCCCTGCCGCATTTCCCCTTGCCGCATGCCTTGCGATGATCCTTGCGCGCCGGACTCGCCTTGCCGAATATCCAAACGGCGCGAGCGTGTCTGCGCTTCGGCTTTCTTTGGCACCGTGATCGTCAACACGCCTTTGTTCATAGCGGCCTCCGCCTTGGTTTCGTCGGCAAAATTCGGGGGCAGGGCGATGACGCGCTGAAACTGTCCGTAGGATCGTTCCTGCCGGAAGTAACCTTTCTTGTCTTCCCTGCGTTCTTCCGATTTCTCGCCTTTGATGACGATGCTGCCCTCGCTCATGGTCACGGAAATATCTTTCGGATCAATGCCAGGCAATTCGGCTGTAATTCGGTATTCTTTGTCCGATTCCACAACATCGGTCGCAGGCAACATTCCGGCATCCATGCCCATAATCGTTTCCGGCCAAAGCCACGAACGCGCCACGGGCACGCCGAACAGGCTGCGGAAAAGATCGGTAAAACCAGTTGGAAGCGCGGGCAATTGCCGTCCGCCGCCGCGCGATATAGGCACATTTCTTTCGGATGTTTGGTCGGCCATATTCGCCACCCCTTTCGCAGGTGAAACATGAACCATTACAGGCCAAACAATGGGCGCGTCTTTTGACAATAATCAAAGGACGAGAAGATTTACTTTTGTCATGCTCTGAGGCGAAAAAAATAGTATACCATGCCTATGTGCGCCGCTTTTTCAGATCGCGCCGACGCCGGAAGGCAATTGGCGAAAACTCTTTCCGCGTGGGCGGGACGGGAGGACGCTATTGTCCTAGCTTTGCCTCGCGGCGGCGTTCCGGTCGCTTACGAGATCGCCGCATTTCTCAACGCGCCTCTTGACCTGATGCTTGTGCGGAAATTAGGCGTCCCCGGAAACGAGGAACTTGCCATGGGCGCGTTGGCGTTGCCGGATATCGTCGTTTATAACCGCGATGTCATCGCCTCCTTATCTATCCCGCAAAGCGATATCGATCAAAAGATCGCGAAAGAAACGATGGAACTGCGCCGTCGCAACAAACTTTACCGTAACGATGAGCCGCCGCCGGACTTAAATCAAAAAATCGTTATTCTGACGGACGATGGCGCGGCCACAGGCGCGAACATGCGCGCGGCGATTATGGCGGCGCGGCAGCAGAATCCTCAGCAGGTTATCGCCGCTCTTCCCGTCGCATCGCCGGAGACTGTTCAGATGCTGAAGCAATACGCCGACGAGGTTATTTGCGTGAACGTAGCGCTGCCTTTGTTCGCTGTCGGGCAGGCCTATGAAAACTTTCCCCAGTTGGGTGACGAAGAGGTTTTGCACATTCTCGGTAAATCGCGCCGCTGGGGGAAAGGAAGCGTCAAGAAATAACGGAATCGATTTTTGATGCCGTTTTTCGCATTCCTAATATCGATGCCGTCTAGATTCCGGACAAATTAGCCGCCGTGAGACGAATTTTTCGGAATGACGATTTTTCCTTGAATCCCGAATCCCCAATCTGAATCTAGAATTCTATTTTCTAAACCTTTTCGCCCCGTCAGGTTTGTTTTCCTGCTTTGCGCGGGCGACCGCCAAGCCGTCAGCTGGCACATCGCGCGTAATGACGCTTCCCGCCGCTATTAAAGCGCCGTCGCCCACCGTCACTGGCGCGATAAAAACGGCATTCGATCCCGACGAGACGTTTGCGCCTATGCGCGTATGGTTCTTTTTAACGCCGTCGTAATTCGCGGTGATCGTGCCCGCGCCGATATTCGTTTTCTCGCCGACAAACGAATCCCCGACATACGACAAATGATTGATCTTTGCCCCGCTTTGCACCTCGCTGTTTTTGATTTCGACGAAGTTGCCGATATGCGCGTTTTCGCCGATAATCGTTATGGGGCGCAGACGGGCAAAGGGGCCGATGATTGCGCCGCGTTCGATGCGCGCCAGTTCGATATGCGAAAAAGCGCGGATGCGGACGTTATCGGCAATTTCCACGCCTTTGCCAATAACGACATTCGGCTCGATGGCAATATCGCGGCCGAATTTGGTGTCCGATGAAAGAAAGACGCTGTCGGGATGGGTCATAGTCACGCCCGCCAGCATGGCTTTTTCGCGCAGGCGGTTTTGCATGATTTTTTCGGCTTGCGCCAATTCGACGCGCGTATTCACGCCTAAGACATCATCGACTGGAATCTGCGCCACGGCGCATAGGCCGCCGTTATGGCGCGCAAGCGCCACGCAATCGGTCAGGTAAAATTCGCGGGCGGCATTGTCGTCGCGCAGCCTTTCGATGAGCGGCCACAATTTGCCCGCGCCGAAAAGCATGACGCCGCCATTGCAAAGGTTTATGCCTTTTTGTTCAGGGGTGGCTTCCGCAGCCTCGACAATTTTCTGAACATTGCCGCTTTCGTCGGTGATAAGCCGCCCGTAGGAAGCCGGATTCTTCGGCGAAAATCCCGAGACCACCATGTCCGCGTTCGCTTCTTCGCGTTTTTGCAGAAGAAGGCGCAAGGAATCCGCCGTCATCAAGGGGCTGTCGGCATAGAGAACGACAATAGTGCCCGCATAGCTTTCAAGCTCTTTGCGCGCCGCCTTTACGGCGTCGCCCGTGCCTAAGGGCTTTTGCTGCACGACGCATATATAAGGCGCCGCGGCTTGTTTGACTTCATCGCCGTCCGGCCCCACGACGACGACAATGCGTTCGGGTGACAGCGCTTCGCATGTGCGCAGAACATGCTGAAGCATCGGCGCGCCCGCGACGGGATGCAGCACCTTGGGCAAGTCTGACTTCATGCGCGTGCCAAGCCCGGCAGCAAGGACGATGAAGGCGATGGGCGTGCGGTCTGTTTGGGTCATGGAAGTGGCCTTAAATAAATTTCTACCTTTTTACCCCTTGAAAAAGGCTTATGACAAGGGATTAAACGCCACACTATATAATCGGCGTCCCCACATCGCTCACGAGCCAGCGGCTGCGCAAATCGGTATGATGCGTGGCGAACCACTGCATGGCGATCAACGTCTGGGAATCCTGAAAGTGGTTCGCATACAGCATGCTGATGGCGCGCGCGGCGTCGAGAACATGGACTCTTATATATTCATGCTCGTCATCTAGGCCATGGACACCGCCTTCGGCGGGCGCGCGTATACGGCCCGCAAAAAGATGAATGTATTCCGACGTGCCGCCCGGGCTGGAGAAGCAATTATAAATAGGCAATAAATCCATAACCTCGCAGCCTGTTTCCTCAAGAACCTCGCGGCGGGCGGCTTGCTCGGGCGTTTCGTGGGAATCTACCATGCCGAGCACGATCTCCGTCAGCCAGGGATTAATGCCGATGGATGCGGGCCCCGCGCGAAACTGCTCGACAAGCACGACCTTGTCGTGCTGCGGATCGAAAAGAAGGACGCCGGAAACGTGCGGCGTGCGGTGGAAAACTTCGCGCGTAAAAACGGGCGATGTCGTGCCGCCCTCGATTTCATGTTGCAGGTGGAGCCGATCGACGCGGAAATAGCCCTGAAAGAGAACCTCGTTCAGTAAAATGTCGTATTTCTTTTCGGCCATGATTATCAGGAATGGAAAAACGAAATTTTAACCGGAACAGGCGGCTTTCGCAACGAAGAAATGTTTAAAGCGGTTTTCCTTCCCGCTTTAATGGTGATAGACGCGAAGAGTTGTAAAATAAGGGGAAATCGACGCTTTTTTTTCATATTTTCATTGCGTTCAGAGGACAGAATCGGCATAGTGCGTTTCCGTTTGGGCAACGGTCTCCATAAAAGTTGAGGATCATGACGAAGCCTTCCACACAGAAGCGCGCATCCGCGTGCGCGGGCAAAAAATCGGCGGCCGCGACTAAAAATCTTTTTTCAAAAATTTCTCCATCTTCCAACAAAACCGAAGCGACAGGAATCCTTGTTTTAGCCGACGGATCGGTTTTCAAGGGGCGCGGGCTAGGTGCCGAAGACGCGACAGTGGGCGAGCTTTGCTTCAATACGGCGATGACCGGCTATCAGGAAATCGCGACCGACCCCAGCTATGCGGGGCAGATCATCACCTTTACTTTTCCCCATATCGGGAACATCGGCATTAATATGCAAGACGTTGAAGCGCGAAAGCCGGCTGTCCGCGGAATTGTGCTGCGCGAGGCGATCACAACGCCGTCGAACTGGCGGGCGAGCGGGCATTTGGAGGATTGGCTGGAGAGAAACAACCTTGTCGGCCTTTCGGGGCTGGATACGCGCGCTTTGACCATCCGCATACGCGATTCCGGTGCGCCCAACGCCGTTGTGGCGCACAGCCGAAGCGGCCAATTCGATATCGATGCTTTGAAGAAAATGGCGGCAGAATGGCCTGGGCTCGAAGGCATGGATCTGGCCAAGGAAGTAACCTGCGCCGAGCCTTACGAATGGGACGAAGGCAGATGGAAATGGTATCCGCAAAGGCATGCGGCCTATACGAAGCCGAATAATACAAAAAAACACGTTGTTGCGATTGACTATGGCGCGAAGAATAACATTTTGCGGTGTCTTGTCAGCGCGGGTTGCCGCGTGACAGTCGTTCCTGCGACGACGAAATCCAAAGACATTATGGCACTGAAGCCCGACGGCGTATTTTTATCGAACGGCCCGGGCGATCCGGCCGCGACGGGGGAATATGCCGTTCCCGTCATTCGCGCAATTTTGGATAAAGGAATTCCTGTATTCGGCATTTGTTTGGGGCACCAGATGCTAGGCCTTGCCTTAGGCGCAAAAACGGCGAAGCTGAAACGCGGCCATCGCGGCGCGAACCACCCCGTGAAGGAGTTGCAGACGGGCAAGGTCGATATTACAAGCCAAAACCACGGCTTCCATGTATTGCCCGAAACGCTGCCGCCCGAAGCCGAAGTCACGCATGTCAGCCTGTTCGACGGAACTAACGAAGGCATAAGGTTGAAAAATAAACCCGCTTTCTCGGTTCAGTACCACCCCGAAGCCTCGCCAGGCCCGCATGACAGTCATTATTTGTTTAAACGCTTTGTAAAAATGATGGGTAGAAGCTGATGCCCAAACGGACCGACCTTAAATCCATCTGCATCATCGGCGCGGGGCCAATCGTTATTGGCCAAGCCTGCGAGTTCGATTATTCCGGCGTGCAGGCGTGCAAAGCCCTGAGAGAAGAAGGCTATCGCATTGTTCTCGTCAATTCCAATCCGGCGACGATTATGACCGACCCGGAGCTCGCAGACGCGACGTATATCGAGCCGATTACGCGCGACATGCTGACCAAGATTTTGGAAAAGGAAAAGCCTGACGCCATTCTTCCAACCATGGGCGGGCAAACCGCCCTGAATGCCGCGATGGAACTGGCGAAGGACGGCACGCTTGATCGGCTTGGCATTAAGCTCATCGGCGCGAACCGCGAGGCGATAGAAAAAGCGGAAGACCGCCTGCTGTTTCGAAAAGCCATGGAGCATATCGGCCTTTCATGCCCTAAAAGCCGCGTCGTCAAAAACCGCGAAGAGGCGAAGGAAGCCCTTGTCGAGGTCGGCTTGCCCGCCATCATTCGCCCCAGCTTTACCTTGGGCGGCACAGGCGGAGGCATCGCCTTTAACCGCGAGGAATACGCCGACATCGTCGCCAGCGGCCTTGCGGCAAGCCCCGTTCACGAAATTCTTGTCGAGGAATCCGTCCTCGGCTGGAAAGAGTACGAGATGGAAGTCGTCCGCGACAGCAAGGACAACTGCATCATTATTTGCTCGATAGAAAACGTCGATCCGATGGGCGTCCACACGGGCGACAGCATGACGGTCGCGCCCGCTTTAACGCTGACGGACAAAGAATATCAGATCATGCGCGACGCCTCGATTGCGGTTTTGCGCGAAATCGGCGTGGATACCGGCGGCTCGAACGTGCAATTCGCGCTGAACCCCGAAGACGGCCGCATGGTCATTATCGAAATGAATCCGCGCGTGAGCCGATCTTCGGCTTTGGCGAGCAAGGCGACCGGCTTCCCTATCGCCAAAATTGCCGCGAAACTGGCGGTCGGATATACGCTTGATGAACTTAAAAACGATATTACCGGCGATACGCCCGCCGCGTTCGAGCCGACCATTGATTACATCGTCACCAAAATTCCGCGCTTCGCGTTCGAGAAATTTCCGGCCACCGAAGCCTTGCTTACCACGGCCATGAAATCGGTGGGCGAAGTGATGGCCATAGGCCGCAATTGGCAGGAATCCGTGCAAAAAGCGTTGCGTGGCCTTGAAATCGGCCTGACGGGTTTTAACGAAATGAGCCGGTTCGCGAATGCCGATATCAAGGATATTCACGCCGCTTTGGCTAAATCTACGCCCGACCGTATTCTTGTGATCGCCGAAGCCTTGCGCCGCGGCATGTCGGTGGAGCAGGTGTCTTCGATATGCAAATTCGACGTTTGGTTCGTGGATCGCATTTCCGAAATAGTCGCCATGGAAAAGGAAGTTCTTGAAAATGGGCTGCCTTCGGATGCCGCGGGGCTTCACGCCCTTAAAAGGATGGGCTTTAGCGACGCGCGTCTTGCCCAACTTACAAAGCATAAGGAAGCTGAGGTCGCGGAAAAACGCCGCGCTTTAAACATTTTTCCGGTTTTTAAGCGCATCGACACATGCGCCGCGGAATTCGCTTCGCATACGCCTTATCTTTATTCGACTTATGAGGGCGACGGTTTGTTGCAGCCCCAGTGCGAGGCCGATCCTTCCGATAAAAAGAAGGTCGTTATTCTCGGCGGCGGGCCAAACCGCATCGGTCAGGGGATCGAATTCGATTATTGTTGCGTTCATGCCGTCATGGCCTTGCGCGAGGCGGGGTTCGAGACGATCATGATCAACTGCAATCCTGAAACGGTGTCGACGGATTACGACACTTCGGATCGCCTGTACTTCGAGCCTTTGACGGCCGAGGACGTCATAGAAATTATCCGCAAGGAACAAACGAAGGGGAAATTTCTGGGCGCCATCGTTCAATTCGGCGGGCAAACGCCGCTTAAATTGGCGCATGCGTTGCAAAAGGCGGGCATTCCGATCCTTGGAACGTCCCCCGACGCCATCGATCTGGCCGAAGACCGCGAGCGTTTTCAGGTTCTTTTGCACAAGCTGAAACTGAAACAGCCCACGAACGGCCTTGCCCGCACGGTGGAGGAAGCCGAGCAGGTGGCCGAGAAAATCGGCTATCCGGTCGTCGTTCGTCCCTCGTATGTGCTTGGCGGCCGCGCCATGGAAATCACTTACGATGTCGGCGCATTGCGAAACTATATGCAAAAGGCCATGTACGTTTCGGGATCGAACCCTATTTTGATCGATTACTATCTGCAAGACGCCATTGAAGTGGATGTGGATGTCGTGGCCGACGGCACGAAGACCTTCGTCGCGGGCATTATGGAGCATATCGAGGAGGCGGGCATCCATTCGGGCGACAGCTCTTGCTCTTTGCCGCCGCATTCGCTTTCGGATGAGAAGGTGAAAGAAATTTCAAGGCAGGCAGAAGTATTGGCGTGCGAAATCGGCGTCGTCGGCTTGATGAACGTGCAATTCGCCGTAAAGAACGGCGATATCTATATTCTTGAGGTTAATCCCCGCGCCAGCCGCACGGTTCCCTTTGTCGCCAAGGCCATCGGCCTTCCCATCGCCAAGGTCGCCGCGCGAGTCATGGCGGGCGAGAAGCTGAAGGATATCGATCTTAAGAACAAGGCTAAAAAGCATCTGTCCGTTAAGACGCCGGTATTCCCCTTCGCCCGTTTTCCGGGCGTGGATGTCGTGCTTGGTCCCGAGATGAAATCGACCGGCGAGGTGATGGGCATCGACGCGAATTTCCCCCGCGCGTTCGCCAAGGCGCAAGTCGCCGCCGGAATCCGCCTGCCGTTGAAAGGCACATGCTTTCTTTCGGTTAAGGATCGCGATAAGGCCGCCGCTATTACGCTGGCGTGGCAGTTGCTTAATCTTGGTTTCGATTTGGTGTCGACTTCGGGAACGGCTGCGGCGTTGCAATCGGCGGGCGTGCCCGTGCGGCGCATCAACAAGGTGTATGAAGGCCAGCCGCACATCGTCGACGCGCTGATCAACGGCGACGTGCAAATGCTGATCAATACGACCGCTTCGGGAACGCAGATGCTTCAGGATAGTTTAAGCCTGCGCCGCACGGCTTTGATGCGGGGCTTGCCGAATTATACGACCATCGCGGGCGCGCGCGCCGCGATAGAAGCCATCGCTGCGCTGCAAACGGGTAGCCTCGATGTTGCGCCGATACAGGCTTATTTGTGAGGCCGCTTAAGAACATCGTTTCGCTTTCGTACCATAATTTGGTGTAATCGAGTTTTTTGCAAACCTTGAACTCTCGCCGATTCAGGCTTATTTATTAACATTATAAAAGAAACGCCTGCTTTGGCCCTCTGTTGTGCGGCCAAGGGCGTTTTTTGCACTTTTCGATCCGGCGAAAGAGGTACCATGAGCGACAGAGTTCCGATGACAAAGCAGGGATTTGATCGGCTTGAGGAAGAGTTGAAAAAGCTGAAAAATGTCGAGCGTCCCGCCATCGTCAAAGCCATAGGCGAAGCGCGTGAGCACGGTGATTTGTCGGAAAACGCGGAATATCACGCGGCCCGGGAACGCCAGAGCTTTGTCGAAGGCCGAATTATGGAGCTGGAAGCCAAGATTTCCCGAGCCGAGATTATCGACGTTTCCACGCTTTCGGGCAAAGACATCAAATTCGGCGCGACGGTGGAATTGATCGACGTCGATACCGAGGAAAAGGTCGTTTATCAAATCGTGGGCGAGGACGAAGCCGACGTCAAAGCGGGCAAGTTGTCGATCACCTCGCCGTTGGCGCGCGCGCTTATCAGTAAAACAGTGGGGGATACCGTCGAGGTTTCGACTCCGAAGGGCGCCAAGGGATATGAAGTCGGAAAGGTTCTTTACCGCTAATGCCTTCTTTTCATCTTTTGGATAATCTGAATCTCTTTATCCAAAACAACGGCGATCTTTGCTATTTGATCACCTTCCTTTGGACGGCGATGGAGGGCGAAACTTTCGTCATTTTCGCCAGCCTTGCGGCGCAAAAAGGGCTTTTGAACGTTTGGTTTTTGTTCCTTGCCGCGTGGAGCGGTTCTTTCTTCGGCGATCAGATTATGTTTTCGCTCGGTCGACGATACGGCGCGCGCATCATCAAGCGGTTCCCCAAATTGGAGCCCCCTGTGGACCGATGCCTTGTGTGGCTTGAAAAACACGCGCCCGCCTTTATTCTTTCCTATCGTTTCATGTACGGAATTCGCAACGTCAGCAGCTTTGCCATCGGCATGAGCCATTTGCCGTGGAAGAAATTCCTTGTTTGGAACGCGACGGCGGCTTGCATTTGGGCCGCGTCGTTTGCGGGTTTCGGCTATTTCTATGGCGAACTGGTCGAGCGCATGCATATGGGAACGGACGAAGTGAGCGCGGATATCCGGTACTTCACGCTTTCGATATTGGGTTTGTTTATCCTTATCCTTGGGTTCCGCGCTTTGATGGCGCGCATTCATAAGAATAAAATGAATTAATAGCTCTGTATTTGGCAAAGAAAACAAATCGGATTCCGGATACCCGGCCAATTGTGCCCTTTCCAGAATGACGAGACTTTCTTTATTGCGTTCTCGCGTCCTTTTCGGCTTTAATATGCCCGAACAAGGACATATCTATGACCATTGAAAAAACATACGATTCTTCCGCCATAGAGGCGAAGCTCTACGATCGCTGGGAAAAGTCTGGCGCGTTTAAGGCTGACGTCCATTCCACCAAGACGCCTTATTGCATCATGATGCCGCCGCCCAACGTGACAGGCAGCCTTCATATGGGGCACGCGCTGGACCAGACCATTCAAGACATCCTTGTTCGCTATCAGCGCATGAAGGGAAAAGACGTTCTGTGGCAGCCGGGAACCGATCACGCGGGCATTGCGACGCAAATGGTGGTCGAAAGACAACTGGCGGCGCAAGGCATAAATCGCCGCGATATGGAGCGCGAAGCCTTCATAACAAAAGTTTGGGAATGGAAAGCGGAATCCGGCGGCATGATCACGAAGCAATTGCGCCGCCTTGGCGCGTCTTGCGATTGGTCGCGCGAACGATTTACGATGGACGAAGGCCTAAGCCGCGCCGTGGCGCATGAATTTGTGACGCTGTACAAGGAAGGGCTGGTTTATAAAGACAAACGTCTTGTGAACTGGGACCCCAAGATGTTGACGGCAGTTTCCGATCTCGAGGTGGAGCAGAGGGAACTCAAAGGCCATTTGTGGCACTTTAAATATCCCATCGAGGGGAGCGACGACGTTATTATTGTTGCGACGACGCGGCCGGAAACGATGCTTGGCGATACTGCCGTTGCCGTTCATCCTGAAAATCCGAAGTATAAGCATTTAATCGGCAAAATGGTTCGGTTGCCGCTGGCGGACCGTTTAATCCCCATCGTTGGCGATGAATATGCCGATCCTGAAAAAGGCACCGGCGCGGTGAAAATTACGCCTGCGCATGATTTCAACGATTTCGAGGTTGGTCGTCGGCACAAGTTGCCGCTTATCACGATTTTCGATCAGCATGCTAAGCTGAATGACGAGGTTCCGGAAAAATATCAAGGCATCGAGCGTTTCGAAGCGCGAAAGCTGATCGTGTCCGACATGGAAGTCCTTGGCCTTCTGGACAAGATCGAACCGCATGTTCATGTTGTTCCCCACGGCGACCGTTCCGGCGTTCCTATCGAACCGATGCTTTCCGAGCAATGGTATTGCAACGCCGCGAAATTGGCGGAAGAAGCCATCAAGGCCGTGGAGGAGGGGCGCACGAAGTTTTTCCCCGAACAGTGGACAAACACCTATTATGCTTGGATGCGCAATATCCAGCCGTGGTGCATCAGCCGCCAATTATGGTGGGGGCATCGGATTCCAGTTTGGTATGGAATTGACGCAACAAGCAACCCTATCAAAATTGAGATGTTTGTTGCGGAAAGCAAAGCAGAAGTTTTAGAGCTAGCTAAACAACATCCAGATTCACAAGGCAGGGAACCGCTTATTGTTGATAGCGAAGAATTAGCGATGAATAAATCGCTTGAGACAAAAGCGAATTTTGCAACTGATTATTATTACATGTGGCAAGAGCCTGATACCTTCGACACGTGGTTTTCTTCGGGTCTATGGCCGTTTTCAACGCTTGGCTGGCCTGAAAAGACGCCTGAACTCGCCCGCTATTATCCGACGGACGTGCTGGTCACAGGCTTCGACATCATATTCTTCTGGGTCGCGCGCATGATGATGCTCGGCCTTTATTTCAGAAAAGAGGTTCCTTTTAAAACCGTTTACATCCACGCCCTTGTGCGCGACGAAAAAGGGCAGAAAATGTCGAAAAGCAAGGGGAACGTCATCGATCCGCTCGCGACGATTGAAAAATACGGCTGCGACGCTTTACGCTTCACCTTCGCCACCATGTCAACGCCCGGGCGGGATATTAAACTTGCGACAAGCCGCATCGAGGGCAATCGCAATTTCGCGACGAAACTTTGGAACGCCGCGCGCTTCTGCCAGATGAACGAATGCGTTTGGATGGCGGATTTCGACGCATCCGACGTTTCGCAAACCGTCAATAAATGGATTGTCGGGGAAACCAAGGCGGCGGCCGATAAAGTTGCCTCGCTTATCGAAGCCTATCGTTTTGATCTGGCGGCCAATGCCGCTTATGAATTTGTGTGGAACACTTTCTGCGATTGGTATGTGGAATTTACCAAGCCTATTTTGACGGGCGGCGATGAAACCGCGAAGGCCGAAACACGCGCTTGCACGGCTTGGGCGATGGGGCAAATTCTGCATATCCTGCATCCCATCATGCCTTTTATCACAGAGGAGCTTTGGGCGCAGTTTACCGAAAGCAAAACGATGCTTATCGCTTCGCGCTGGCCTGAAATTGCCCTGCCGAAGGATTGCGAGGCCGCGCAAGGCGAGATGAATTGGCTTGTTCGTTTGGTCAGTTCTATCCGCGCCGTTCGAGCCGAGCTGAATGTTCCTGCGGGCGCGGAAATCCCCTTGCAAATCAAAGGTTCATCCGCGCTTACTCAAGCGAGACTTGAAAAATACAAAACGATAGTTTTGCGCATGGCTCGCTTGTCCGGCATTGCTCGCACCGATGTTGCGGCGAAAGGCTCCGCGCAGGCCGTTTTGGATGAAGCGACGCTGATCCTGCCGCTTGCCGAGATTATCGATTTAGACAAGGAACGCACACGCCTGAAGAAAGAGGGCGAAAAGCTGGCCGCCGAAATCCGCAAGATCGAAGGCAAACTTGGCAATAAGGATTTTATCGACCGCGCCCCGCCCGAAGTCATCGACGAACAAAAAAAACGCAAAGCCGAAGCCGAAGCGACATTGGCCAAACTGCAGTCCGCGCAAAAGAGCCTTGCATGAAGACACGATGCATCCCCGCTTTCCTGCTTTTCCGATGTTTCGGAGGAGCCGTCGCGGGTGCGGCGCTTTCTTTAGCTCCTATCTGTGGTTTTGCCGAAAATATCGACGTTCATCCGGCATTGTGCGCTTCCGTCACGCATCATATTCCCGACGCTAACGTCGCTTATGTGCCGGGACTCGATCTTCACGGCAATAAAGTCCCGCCCGCCGATCTTCCCGGCTATCCGAATTTCGAAATGCCTGTTCGGGTCAAGGTTCCTTTAACGCTTAGCCTTGTTCGCGCTTTGAACCTTAAGAATTACCCCTACGATAAATTCGGCAAAGGAACCGAAATGTTCATGGGCGAATTGGAAATCGAAGGAAGGAGCGTGATGCTGGACGGCGTTCCGTTGACCGATCCGCAGCAGGAAAAACTATCCGTCCTTTGCATGAAAGCAAGGTAATCAGAAAGCAGAGGGCGGGGATCAGAGAATGGAAATGGATAACCTTTCCGACATTATATCCACATTTACAGGCGGCCTGCGCCTGACGGTTCGCGCCAAGCCCGGGATTTCTCGCGCGCGCGATGTAAAAGTCGTAGACATTGGCGACGGGAAAAGGGCTATCGAAGTGGCTGTGTCGGCGGAGGCAAAAGAAGGCAAAGCCAATCAGGCGATTATCGAGCGTCTTGCCAAGGAGCTTGGCATCAGCAAAAAACAAATCGACATTAAGTCCGGCGAAACGGGGCGGCTGAAAATCATTTGCATTTACGGAGAGCCGGATTCTTTAAGGCAGAAAATCATCGATATCGCAGCACCAAAGCAAAACCGATTGCCCTTGTGAAATTGTCATTTTGCGCTGTGTCATAAATCTATTATGTCATTCCGCGGCGAGCCCCGCCTATTGTGCGCATAGCTGCTGACGTTCTCCCCGTTATGTCTCCACACTGAAGTAGAGTCCTTGGGTTAAAAA
>CAZFCA010000032.1:0-15102 GCA_964517415.1 uncultured Rhodospirillaceae bacterium | reverse complement strand
CCGTGTGAAGGTAATGCTCTCCCGCTGAGCTACGCACCCGCCTTTTCAAGGCTTCGCCAATAGCTTTTTTACGCCACAAGGTCAAGGGAAAGGGCATCCTCCCCAATCCTAAAATCAAAGCCGCTAAAGCGGCAACCCCTTGGCTGCAAATATCTCGCGGGCTTTTTTCAAGGCGTCGGGCGTCGGGACAGGCGTTTTCTCAAGCGCATAAGGCAGCCCCAATTCCTTCCATTTATACGCCCCCATCTGATGGAAAGGCAGCACCTCCACCCGCTCGACGAACGATCCTAGCTCCGCCACGAAATCGGCAAGCCGCTCTATATCGCGCTCGCCGTCCGTCAATCCGGGAACAAGGACATAGCGTATCCACATTTTTTTCTTCAGGCGCGCCAGACGCCGCGCAAAATCCAAAGTCGGCTGTAGGGGCTTTCCCGTAATTTTCTCATAAACCGCCGGATCGCTGTGCTTAATGTCCAGCAGCACAAGATCGACCGCGTCGAACCACGCATCGTCGACGCTTTCATGCAAGAAGCCTTGCGTGTCGAGCGCGGTATGAAGCCCGAAATCGCTTTTAATGCGCCTTAAAAGCTCGCCCGCGAAACGCGCCTGCACCAAAGGCTCGCCGCCGGTAATCGTCACGCCCCCTGCCAGTTTCAAAAACGAGGCATAGCCCCGCACCTCGCCCAACGCTTCCTCCAGCGACACCCGTTGCCCGTTCGCCAGTTTCCACGTATCGGGGTTGTGGCAATAAAGGCACCTGAAAGGACAGCCGCTAAGAAAAAAAGCGAACCTAACGCCCGGGCCGTCGGCAGCCGCGCCCGTTTCAACGGAATGAAGGTAGCCAAAAAGCTCTCCCTCTTTCGGAAGCAACGACGCATCTTGATCGGCTAGATTTAAATTCTTTTCCATTTTTCTTTTCTATCTAAAAAAAAGAGTGGGAGATTGAGCCGAAAATCGTGCTTTTCCCAAATTTTGAGCGCCGCGTACTCAACGAACGTGAGCATCAAAATTTGGGAAAAGTGCGATTTGCAGGCCAATATACTACTCTTTACATGCTCTGGTGAAACGTCCTTGCGATCACATCCATCTGCTGCTCGCGAGTCAGCTTCGTGAAATTAACCGCATAGCCGGAAACGCGAATGGTCAGCTGCGGATATAGTTCCGGATGCTCCATGGCATCAAGCAGCGTTTCGCGCTTCAGCACATTGACGTTCACATGGAAACCGCCTGCGCCCGCAAAACCATCAAGGCAATTGGCCAGATTCCGCTTGCGCTCGTCCAAAGTGGGGCCAAGCGAATCGGGCGTCGACGACGCCGTCCAACTGATTCCGTCCAACGCGCAGGCATAAGGAATTTTTGCCACCGAAGCGCCGCAGGCGACAAAGCCTTTCACATCGCGCCCATACATAGGGTTCGCGCCTGGGGCAAAGGGCACTCCGGCCGGGCGGCCATCGGGCGTGCTGCCGGTCTTTTTGCCATACACGACGTTCGACGTGATGGTAAGGATCGATTGCGTCGGCACCGCATCGCGATAAAAATAGGGTTGCGTCTTGATTTTATCCATAAAGCGCGAAGCCAGATCGACGGCAATCGCGTCCACGCGATCGTCGTTATTGCCGAAAGCCGGATACTTGCCCTCAATAACGTAATCGACCGCCAGGCCTTCGGCATTGCGAACGACCGAAACCTTGGCATTTTTGATGGCCGACAAAGAATCCGCCGCCACCGAAAGCCCCGCAATGCCGCATGCCATGGTGCGCAAAATGTCGCGATCATGCAGCGCCATTTCCAGCCGCTCGTAGGCGTATTTATCGTGCATATAGTGAATGCAGTTCAGCGCTTTCACATATGTGCGCGCCAGCCAATCCATGGTTTTGTCCAGCTTTGCCGCCACTTCGTCGTAATGCAAAATGTCTGACGTGATCGGCTCCAGGCCTTCCGCAACCTTCGCGCCCGATTTTTCGTCCACGCCGCCGTTGATGGCGTAAAGCAACGCCTTGGCCAAATTCGCGCGCGCCCCGAAAAACTGCATCTGCTTGCCGATGCGCATGGCCGAAACGCAGCAGGCAATGCCGTAATCGTCGCCCCACAGAGGCCGCATCAAATCGTCGCTTTCGTACTGAATGGCCGAGGTTTCTACGGACACCTTGGCGGCAAAATCCTTGAACGCGCGCGGCAAGTCGACGCTCCACAGCACGGTGAGGTTCGGCTCCGGCGCAGGCCCAAGATTATAAAGCGAGTGCAAAAAGCGAAAGCTGCTTTTCGTTACCAAAGGCCGTCCATCCAGCGCCATGCCGCCGATGGCTTCCGTCACCCATGTAGGATCGCCCGAAAAAAGCGCGTCGTATTCCGGCGTGCGCAAAAAGCGCACAAGCCGCAGCTTGATGACCAGATCGTCGATCATTTCCTGCGCGCGTTCTTCCGTCAGCGCGCCTTCGCGCATGTCGCGCTCGATATAAATGTCGAGGAACGTGGAAACGCGCCCCAAAGACATGGCCGCGCCGTTTTGCTCCTTAATCGCGCCGAGATAAGCGAAGTAAGTCCACTGAATCGCCTCTTGCGCCGTAGCCGCCGGGCGGCTGATATCATGCCCGTAAGCGGCGGCCATTTGCTTCAACTCATCTAAAGCCCGGAATTGCTCCGAAAGTTCTTCGCGCGTCCTTATGATTTTGTCGTCAAGGCCGGCATTGTCCAGCTCGTGAAATTCGCGCTGCTTGTCCTTACGCAAAATATCCGTTCCGTAAAGAGCCACGCGCCTGTAATCGCCGATAATGCGGCCGCGCCCATAGGCGTCCGGCAGGCCGGTAATTATGCCAGCCTTGCGCGCCGCAAGCACATCGGGACTATATACGTCGAAAACCCCTTGATTGTGGGATTTGCGGTATTTTGTCCAAATTTCATCTATCGCAGGATCGATTTTATAGCCATACGCTTCCAAGCCCTGCTCGACCATCCGCAAGCCGCCGTTCGGCATGATGGCGCGTTTAAGGGGCGCATCGGTTTGCAGCCCGACGATGATTTCTTTTTCTTTATCGATATAACCCGGGGCGTGGGCGAGAATGGCGGCGGGCTTGTCCACCGAAATGTCCAAAACGCCTTTTTCGCGTTCTTCTTTCAGCAGCCCCGAAAGACTGTCCCAAAGGCTTTTCGTGCGCGCCGTCGGCTCTTTAAGAAATTTCTCGTCGTCTTCGTAAGGCGTGTAGTTTGCGACGATGAATTCGCGAACGTCAATTCGCGTTTTCCATTCCTGCCCTTTGAATCCGCGCCAAGCATGATCAAGCGCCGTTTCCGTCATGACAGACACCAAACCCTCCTGCCACCTGCGTTTTCTTTTTGCTTCCGAGCCCCTTGATGTACCGAAACGGGCGAAAATGTACAGCACTTTCGTCCCCGCATTGCGACAAACAAAAACGGGGCAAGAGACGCTCACAAATCGTTATTAAATTAAGTATATTGCGCGGAGAAATTGAAAACGCAGCCGGAACGAACCGGGCGCACATAACCGAACTCACTACCGGACTTCATTGGTAATATTTATCCGCGCTATAGGGGGCTTTTGGTTTCTCTTTTTTCTTGCGTTGCTCGGAGGGAGAAAAAGCATCCGCAATATTTTTGGCGGTAAAATTTCTCTCGTCGCGCGATTTCTGCGCCCCAAAGCGATCCCCCATTTTTGCGCCAGTTATAATCCCAGTAAAGCACATCGGGATATTGCGAAGCGGCTTCCCGCCCGCATGAATTAACCTGTTCCATATCCTTCCAGCGGGAAATGCCGAAGCACGAGGTCAAAACGGGAAAGCCGTTTTCGTGAGCGTAAAGAGCGGAACGCTTGAACCGCATGCCGAAACATTGCGCGCACCTCTTGCCGCGTTCTGGCTCCATTTCTAAACCTTTGACGCGCGCGAACCAGTTGTCGGGATCGTAATCCGCATCGATAAAGGGAACGCCCATCTTGCAGGCAAATTGTTTGTTGGATTCCTTGCGGCGTTCGTACTCCCCCCGCGGATGAATATTGGGATTGTAAAAATAAACGGCGAAGTCCGCCCCCGCCTCCTTAAGCTGGTCGATGACGCCGCCCGAGCACGGCGCGCAGCAACTATGCAAAAGGATTTTGCCAAATCCTTCCGGAATATGGAGGCTTACGCGCGGCGCGGCCAACCCCTTGGTGCATGCCATGATCTTCCCGTTTTTAGAATGCTCAAAAAATCCTTCCCAGATAAGCGCATATTACATCATTCAAAGGCTTTTCTTAAAGGTAGAACATTGAAAAAAGGTCTATCCATCGAAATTTTTTATTTCGAAGCGGGTGCCGGTCACCGGTGCGCGATGCGCGCGCTTAAGGAAATTCTGGCGTTGCGCCATCCCCGCTGGATCGTCACGCCCATCGATTTGCAGAAACTGCTCGAACCTGTCGATCCCCTCCATAAAATCTGTTCAAAAATTTCGCCCTCTCTCAACAGGCTCTTGAATATGAACGGCGCGAAAAGCGCGCTTCGTCCCCTTAGGGCGCAGGATTTTTACAATCTTGTCGTCAATTCGGGCGTCTCACGCGGATTCGACAGAATGCGCCCACTGGTGCAGGAAGGCATTCGAAAAAGATTTCCGCAGATCGAGGCGCTTTTGAAAAACAGGTGGCTCAACGCGGCGCAAACGCCCGATCTGGTCATATCCGTCATTCCCAACTTCAACGGCGTTCTATTTCGCGCCCTGCGCGCCGTCTGCGGCGCGCCTTTTATCACGGTGATAACCGATCTTGAGGAGCGCGAGCCCGGCTTTTGGATGGAAGATCAGGATCAGATAATCGTCTGTGGCTCGGCAAACGCGGCAAAGCGGGCGCGCTCTTGCGGATTCTATGCGCCCCGAAACATTATCCGCGTTTCGGGAATGCTTTTAAGGCCGTCGTTTTACAACCCGCCCGGGCGTTCCCTCTCCCTTCGGACTCTTGGCCTTTTACAAAATAAGACCACTGCTTTGATTTCTTTCGGCGGCAACGGGTCGATTGCCGCGAAAACCGTCGTGGACAGGCTGGAGAAGGCGAAAACGAACATCCAATGCCTTGTGCTTTGCGGCAAGAATAAAAGGCTTTTTGAAAAATTGCGGCAGAGAAAAAACTGCTGCGCCGTCGGCTTTGTCCAGAACGTTGCCGATTTCATGCGCCTTGCGGATTTCTATATCGGCAAGCCCGGCCCGGGCAGCCTTAGCGAAGCGCTGCATTTGGGATTGCCGGTCGTTGTGGAATCCAACGCCGCGACCCTCCCGCAGGAAAAACCGAATGTCGACTGGGTACTGGAAAACGGCGTTGGCCTGTCCGTTTCCAAGCTCGGGCGCCACATCGCCTTTGCCGCCGCGCACATGGAAAAGAATCTAGGCGGCTTCAAGCAGAACATCCGGCTGACAATCCCGCCAAACCGCGCTTTGTTCGAGATTGCCGACGTTATTGAAAACGTTATTTTCTGAAATCAAGGCGCGTCTGGGCGGTGTCAGCTTCTTATTCCGGTTCTTCTTCCTCGGCTGCTGGCGGTTTTGCCTCCACGCGATAGACGATATCGACCTGCACCTTGCGGTCCGGCTGCAGGCATTCGATAAGCTCGCGCCGCTTCATCTCGCTGGGGCACTGCGCAGACGGCTCGGTCTTGCCAAACCAGCGCGTTTTGACCACATTCGCGTTGACCACCTTGCGCGAAACAAGGTAGTCGCGAACGACCGACGCGCGCTTTTTCGACAACGCATCATTATACGAAACGCTCCCGATGCGATCCGCATAGCCTGCGATCGCCACTCCCTCAATATCGCTAGCGACTTTCAGTTTTTCGGCAAGAGCGTCCAACTTGGCTTTTGCTTCGGGTCTTAGCGTGGCTTTGTTGAAATCGAAATAAACGGTGCGCTCATCTTTCGCGATTTGAGTGCGAACGGCGCTCGCCGCCGGAACGGGGGGCGCGCAAGGATCGGACGCGGAAGAATTCTGCCTGACGCAAGTGCCCGAGATTGCCGCGCGAACCACGTTGCCGGTGGTATTCCGCCAAACTTGCCGATTATCGGCATGCGCGCTTGTCAGGACGCCGAAAGAGAAAAGAAGAATGAAATATATTTGCCTAAACATCATTGGAATCTCCTATGGCTTTAAAGTTCACTGGCCGGAAAACGAAAAACAAGCGACGAAAGACGAGTTGCCCCAACCGCAACGCGTTGTTCCAAAACGGCGCCGTTGGGACCTTTGGCTTCTATTAAATACCGCCCGGGAGGCAGCCTCAGAAGCACCATGGGCCCCTTGGATAGCGTCTTGAAGACGGGCTGCCCTTTGCTGTCGGAAACCCGCAAAGCGACAGAGGAAAGATACGCACCCTGCGAGACGAAAAGAGTTTTAAGGTTATAGGCGGAAGCGTGCGCGTCCATCGCCTGCGCTTCCCCTTCGCCTATGCCTCCCGAAAGGCATTGGATATCCGCGCGAGATGCCGCATGAGCGGCGCCCGAAGGATCTAGTTGCAGCGCGCGCGCCACGGGCGTTCTTGGCGATGCCGTTGGAATCAGGTGGTCTTCAGCGGCCTGCCCGTTCGTGGCGGATTCATCCGGAAGCGGTTCCGCGCCCGCCGACGCCGTCCCAAGGAGAACTGTCAAAACGGCTATGGCCGATAAAAGGACTGGAATTTTCATTTCTCCTCACGCGCAATATGTTGCTTGGCAAACGGATTTTTGTCCCTGTTGTTGCATTCTGACGCAATTTCATGTCGCCGTTTTGACTTTTGTCATGCGCAAATTGAAATTTTTAAAATTCACGCTCGGCAACGACAGCGATGGAAGAAAACGAGCGAGTCCCAGCCCGCGTCATTCACAGATCGTTGGGAGCAAATACCAACCTGCGTTTGAAATGACTCGTTATGGGTCACTGGCGGTTGCGAGGAGCCTGCCCCTCGCGGAACTGAATCGGTGTTTAAAATCAGTGGCTGCGCTCGGCAAGGGGCAGGCGAGGCGCAAAGTGAAGTCGAGAGATATCGATGCGTTCATTGATCGTTTGGAATATGCAAACGCGTTTGTGTATTCGGATTTGAAAAAGGGCCGGCCATCCATACCTGCCAAGCAGCGTAAGGATGGTAGGCGCAACAGGGGCCCGCGAGCGCAGGCGCGCAAAATCACAAGCAATCCCGTCGCGGATGGTTTTCTCATAAAGTGGTGGGCGCAACAGGGATTGAACCTGTGACCCCTACCATGTCAAGGTAGTGCTCTCCCGCTGAGCTATGCGCCCACTTTAGAACCGCGTTTTTAGGGTTTTGCCGCCCAATGGGCAAGGAAAAAGTGGAAAGGCTTATACCAACCGATCAATGAACGTTATCCACGCCGCTCGGGATCAAAAAGAGTCATTGACCCGCTGGCATTATTTCCCCTTTTTCCTTAGCTTTTTTGCCAAAAGAAAATGCTCCAGCCATTGGTCCTGCAGTTTCCAGTTGCCCCGAAGGATAAAGCTTGGGTGATAGGTGGGAATAATCTTGGCCGAAGGCAAAAAAGAAGCGTCCATAACTTGCCCCGCCTTAACCAAAAGCCCGTTCTCGCCCGTCAAAGCCCAAAGCGGCGTGCGCCCCAGGGCCACGATAACGGCAGGATCCTCTCGCCTTAATACATTCCGTAAATGGCGGACTTCCGACGCAAACGCCGCGCGGCAAAAAAAGCTGCCGAATTTGCCGAATTCCTCGGCCAGCGCAAAGCCGCCGATGGAGGCCGCGCGCCGCGAGGCAAAAAAGTGATCGACCTTATTGCCGGGCGGCTGAAGGCGGAAAACATTCGCGATCAAGGTTTCTTCGCGCCTAATTCCCGCTTTTTCAAGCATCTGGTCCAACAATTTGCCGCTGCGCCCTACGAAAGGCTGGCCAAGACGCGCTTCCTCAGCGCCGGGCGCTTCGCCGACAAGAACAAGGCCGTTCCAACTTTTTGAGGGAAAGGCGTACTCGACGAGGCTCATACCTTGAACGTGAGCACCTGATAATAGCCGCCGAAAATCTTTTTGCGATTAACCACGCGGTTGGCAAAGCGCTTCGGGAGCCACGCGCCGATGTCGTCATGCTTCCAGATATCGGGCGCGAAGGGTTCCAAAAAGGCGAGGAAGGGCAGATAAAGATAGCGCAACGGATGCCACCATTTTGGCTGCGAGAACTCGACGACCAAAATAGTGCCCCCTGGCCTGACGACGCGGAAAGCCTCGTCGAACGCTTTCTCGCGCGCTGGACGCGGCAGCTCATGCGGCAGGAAAAACAGCATGCCGCGATCATAAGTCGCATCCGGCAGAGACAGCTTTGTCGCGTCCATGTTTAACAAGCGCACCTTGTTGGGCTTCGGCAGTTTACGCTTCAGATTCTCAAGCTGCGCTCGAACGACATCGACAACATCAAGCGAACCGCCGGCTTTCGCGATTTTCTCGTACAGTTTCGGCGTCAAAGCCCCGTAGGCGCAGGAAAGCTGAATGGTTCTTCCGGCCAGCTGCTCGCCAAAAGCAGCCAACGCTTCGTCCCGAAGGCGTCTATAATGAAACCAAAGGATCAGATCGATAAGCCATTCCCGCTCCCAAAATTTAATCGCCCAAGGGCGCACATAAGCCCACCAATACGTTTTTTCCAGATACTCGGGAATGATAACGCCTTCGGAAGTGATGATCTCACAATCGCCGGCTTGGAGGGTTTCGGCTGTTTCGGTCACGGGATTTCCCCTGAGGTTGGAGTCAAACGAGGTGATTCTTCTTATACCAGTCTTTCGAAAATGTCGATCACGCTCTCATTTCCAAAAACGCGCCAAGCGCCGCGCGAACGCGCTCTAAAGTTTCCGGCCAATTCCCCTTTATTTTTTGGCGAAACAGGCGCATCGAGGGATACCAAGGAGAGTCCTCGCGCTCCAAAAGCCAGCGCCAATCAGGCGCGAACGGAAGAAGCGTCCAAACCTTTTTCCCCATGCCGCCGGCCAAATGGGCCATCGCCGTATCGCAGGTGATAACCAAATCAAGCTGCGCGACGAGTCTTGCCGTGGCCAGAAAATCCGGCAGCTTTTGCGACAAATCGACGACGTTATGCGCACGCAAAACTTCTTCCTCGCCATCCGCTAGCTCGCGCGTCAGATTGTAAAATTGCGCCCTTGTTTCCCCAAAAAGCGAGGCGAAATCGGAAAGCGGCAGACTTCGGGTTCTATCGTTGCCGTGCTGATTGTTGCCGCGCCAGACAACGCCAATTTTGGGCTTCTTGGTCTCTGCAAGTGCGGGTTCGCCTTCCGGCGCGGGGCTCGAAAGATATGCAAAGGGCGACGGAATGGTCTCCGACGTCATGCCGAGACGCAACGGCAAATCGAATATGGATGTCTGAAAATCGTAATCCCCTTGCGAAGACGGCGCCTCGCAGACGATTTCATCAGCAATCCCCGCAATCCTTAGAACGGGCGCGGCAGCGGTCGGCGCAAGAAAAACGACGCGCGCGCCTTTGTTCCTTAGCAAAGGCGCAAAGCGGCACATCATGAAAATGTCCCCAAACCCCTGCTCGCTGACGATCAAGATCTTTTTGCCCATCAAATCTTGCCCCCGCCAAATCGGCTGCGGAAAAGCCAGGCGTCCCGCGCGTCCCGGGGTTTTAAAGCGCGCGCGATAATGGGCGAAGCCCCGCCTGAAATCGCCGCGCAAGAGCTCAAGCAAGGCCAAATCCCAATGCTGCTGGCAGTAAGCGTTTTCATCGGCGTCGACATCGGCATCCGAAACCGTTCCGCCCGCGCAAGCGATGGCCTTATAAAAGGCCGCTTCGGCTTCATCATGCCGGCCGAGATTCTGATAAGCCGCGCCAAGCATATCCCACGCTTCGGCAAAATCCGGCTTCATCTTCAGAACTTCGCGAAGAACCTCGATCTCCTCTTCCTCGCGATAAAGCCCGCCCAGCACTAGCGCGTAGGCGACCCGAGCCGCATAACTGTTCGGCATCAGACGAACGGCCCTGCGCGCCGCCTTTTCGGCGATAGCAAAATCATTGGTCTTAAGGGAAAGTTCGCCGAGCTTAAGCCAAATGGCTCCTTCATTCGGCTTCACGCGCGCGGCCGCCTGCAGATGCTCGACGGCTTTTGAAAGGCGAAGCTCTTTTTCCATAAGCAGGGCGAGCCCGTAATGCGCTTCGGCAAAACCCGGCTCGATAGCAAGGGCGTCTTGAAAGGCGGCGATGGCCTTTTCCCTGTCGCCCATCTCGTCGTTTAAATTGCCAAGATAAAGCCTAAACAACGGCGCTTTCGGATCGCACATAATCGCGCGCTCAAGCATCGCGACGGCCTCACCGTATTCTTTGCGCGCAGCCATAACAAGGCCAAGCAACGCAAGCGCGTCCGCTTGGTGCGGATCCTTTTCCAGAACGAGGCGATACAGACGTTCGGCCTCGGAAAGATTCCCGCGGTTGTGCTGCGTTGTCGCTTGATCGAGTAAAGATTGCATGAAAATCCGAATCGGTTGTCAGAACTTATACCAAACGATCAATGAATGTATCCATATCGCTTGACTTCACTCGCTCTGCGCCTGGCAAAAAAGCCTAATTGCTCTCTCGCCAAAGGTTCAAGCGCTTTAAGCCCTTGACCAATTCCTGCTTCAACTCATCGAATGCGCAAGTCGGCGTCGTCGCGCGCGCGATAAGCACATAATCATGCTCAGCAGAGGCGTTGGGCAATATCTGCGCCGCCAAAGCGCGCATGCGGCGTTTGGCGCGGTTTCGCATGACGGCATTGCCGATCTTGCCGCTGGCGGTAAAGCCTATATGAATGACAGGGTGCGGCGCGTGGGCAGCGCCAACTTGCAAAATAAAGCCGGGCGCAACCCATCTTTTTCCGGTTGCGGCAATGGCAAGAAAGTCGGCGCGTTTGCGTAAGGTAAGGGTTTTTTTCTTTGCGGCCGGCACTTAAACTTTAGGCCGAGAGCTTTTTGCGGCCCTGCGCCCGACGACGCGCCAACACTTTGCGGCCGCCAGCCGTCGCCATACGGGCGCGGAAGCCATGGCGGCGCTTGCGAATGAGTTTGCTGGGCTGATATGTGCGTTTCATTTTCTTCCCCTAAAAGAGGCTGCTTTATATTTACTATGCTTTCCAGAGTCAACCGTCAAAAACCGGCTTAATAACTGATAACCAATGAAATCCGATGGAATTTTCAGCCTCCCTCGCCCTGCGCCTTGCCTGTCGCCTGTCGAACTGACGTGCTGTTTTTAAAGGCGCCTTCGCTCCGGCGAGCGACAGGCTTTGCGCAACCGCTCGTGACCAATTATGAGCCCCTTACGCGTTAATTGATATTAACGCCTTGAAGGCGCTTGCTTTTCTCCCAATCCTTTGTTTTTAACCCTATTTCAATAGTGGCGCCTTTATTATAAATATGCGACGATCTGTCGTTATTTTTCTCCCTTTTCGGGGTTTTTTGCCGTGCGTAACGCCTATTACGAAATCGTCCTTTTGATCGAACGCGTCCACCGCCACTTTCTTGAGGTCATCAAGACCGAGCTGGATCGCGCCGGAGTTCAGGACATTAATAACATTCAGGCTTTAATTTTGCATAACATCGGCGCCGACGAAATGACCGTCGGCGAGCTGACGGCGCGGGGCTATTACTTGGGCTCCAATGTTTCTTATAACGTCAAGAAAATGGTCGAGAACCAATATTTGCTGCAGGAGCGTTCGCCGCATGATCGGCGCTCGGTGCGCATTAAGCTCTCGCCCAAAGGCTTGGCCTTGCACAAGAATATCGGCCAGATTTTGGAGAAACAGTCGCTGTCCTTGGCCGAGGCCAAAATTTCGTCTCAAGAACTGGCCACCTCTTGCGAGGCCTTGCGCAAATTAGAGCGCTTCTGGACCGGAATGATCAATTATGCCGGCGGGTAAAGAGGCTTTTTGCGTTCGGCCTTCGACTTTCGGGGAAGATTTTTCCGCCCAAGCGCCGCTTTCCTGTTCCGAGCCTCTTTCCATTTCACGCCTTACGCTTTCGCATTTCAGGAATTATAAAAATGCGCGCCTTGCAACGAACGGCGAATCGGTTGTCTTGACGGGCGCCAATGGCGGCGGCAAAACAAATTTGCTTGAAGCTATCAGCCTTTTGGTTCCCGGGCGCGGCCTTCGCCACGCGGCGTTAACCGACCTCCAATGCCGCGAAACGACCGATCCGTGGGCGGTCGCCATCGACCTGCGCACGCAAACGGGCGCGCTTTCTATCGGAACCGGGTGCGACAATGCGGTGAATGATTCCGAGGGCGAACGCCGCGTTGTCCATATCGACGGCAAGACTGCCCGCAGTATCAGCCTTCTGGCCGAACATATCGCGTTGGCATGGCTTACGCCCGACATGGATCGCTTGCTCAACGAAGGCGCTTCGGGGCGTCGCAGATTTCTGGATCGCCTGACTTATAGCTTCGATCCGGCGCATGGAGGGCGCGTGCGCGCTTATGAAAAAGCGATGCGCGAGCGGCTTCGCCTTTTGCGCGAAGGAACAAGCGACGCCTTATGGCTTTCGTCGCTGGAAAACGAAATGGCGCAAAGAGCCGTCGCCATCGCCGCCGCCCGGCGCGAAATGGTCGCTAGGCTGCAGGACAAAATCAACGAAAGCATAGGCGCGTTTCCGCAGGCCTCTCTCTCCATACAAGGGACGGCGGAGGACATGCTGGATTCCGCGCCGGCGCTTATCGTCGAGGACGCCCTGCGCGCGGCTTTCGATAAAGCGCGGGCGGAAGACGCGCGCTCCGGCGCATGCGCGACGGGCGCCCACCGCAGCGATCTGCGCGTCTCGCATTGCGCAAAAAATTGCCCTGCCGAACTTTGCTCCACAGGCGAACAGAAAGCCCTGATGATCGCCATCATGCTGGCTTATGTTCGGCTGTTGGCCGAAGCGCGCGGCATGAAGCCTTTATTGCTGCTTGACGATTGCGCCGCGCATCTGGACGATTTCCGGCGCGAGGCGCTGTTCGACGAAATATTGTCCTTAAAGATTCAGGCCTGGTTTACCGGAACCGATTCCGCTTTTTTCATGCGCCTCTTGCCTTATGCGCAAGAATTTCGAGTCGATAACGGCTTGATCTCTTAATAGCAGTTTAACTTATTGTTAATGCGTCATCCCCGCCCCCCGTATCAAGTCCGGGGCAGGCTACAGCGGCGATCCTTGATTTTTGACAGGCAGTGCCGGCGTCTTCATCTTGTATGCGCATAAATCGCGCACAAGGCATTCGGGACAGCGGGGCAAACGCGCTTGGCAAACATAACGGCCATGCAGCACAAGCCAATGATGAGCATGACGCCGCCATTTTTTCGGCACAGCCTTCATCAACTGTTCTTCGATTTCTTCCGGCGTGTCGCCTTTCGCAATCCCCAGCCGGTTCGAAACGCGCAATACATGCCGGTCTACGGCGACAACGGACTGGCCGAAACATTGATTCAAAACCACATTGGCCGATTTGCGCCCCACGCCGGGCAACGTCTCTAATTCCTCCTGTGTTTGCGGAACTTTCCCGTCAAAATCGGCAATCAAGGCTTTGGACAAGGCGATCACGTTTTTGGCTTTCGCATTGTAAAAACCGATGGTCTGGATGTGCTTTTTCAGTTTATCCTCGCCAAGAGCGACCATTTGCTGCGGCGTTTTAATTTTTTTAAATAGAGGCGCCGTTGCCTTATTAACGCCCTTGTCGGTCGTCTGCGCCGATAAAACGACGGCCACAAGAAAGGTATAATCGTTCACGGAATCCAGTTCTGTTCTGGGATTCGGATTAGCCTTGCAAAAGCGGCGAAAAATCTCATCGATTTTGGCAGGAGTCATAAAGGTAATTCCTTGCCCATTGCTCTTTGATAAAGCTCCGCCACAGCGGCCCGCTCCGCCTCGTCGCACTTGTTCAGAAAGCTCAAGCGGAAAGCCGCGCCCAGATCACCGAAAATCTCGGTATTCTCCGCCCACGTAATAACAGTACGCGGCGACATGACGGTGGAAATATCGCCTTGCATAAAGCTCTGCCGCGTCAGGTTGGCAAGCTGCACCATGCCGCGCAACGTGTCTTTTTTCTCCGCCGCGGCAAACGACGGCGTTTTTGCGGCGACAATGGCCTCCTCTTCCTCTGGAGGCAGATAGTTCAAAGTCGCAACGATGTTCCATCGGTCAAGCTGCCCCTGATTCAGCGCGTGCGTGCCGTGATAAAGCCCCGTGGCGTCGCCAAGACCGACGGTGTTCGCGGTGGCGAACAGGCGAAAAGCAGGATGCGGATGAATGACGCGGTTTTGATCAAGCAGGGTCAGCTTTCCTTCAACCTCAAGCACGCGTTGGATCACGAACATCACGTCGGGACGCCCGGCGTCGTATTCGTCGAACACCAAGGCGCACGCGTGCTGCAAAGCCCAAGGCAAAAGGCCTTCGCGGAACTCCGTTACCTGCTTGCCCTCGCGAAGAACGATAGCCTCCCTGCCGATCAAATCGATGCGGCTGATATGACTGTCAAGGTTGATGCGTATGCACGGCCAGTTGAGCCGCGCCGCCACTTGCTCGATGTGCGTCGATTTGCCCGTGCCGTGATAGCCCTGAATCAAAACGCGGCGGTTATAGGCAAAGCCCGCCAGAATCGCGAGCGTAGTGTCCGGATCGAATCGATACGCGGAATCGATGTCGGGAACGTGCTCGGTCTTTTCAGAAAACGAGGGAACCTGCCAATCGGTCTCGATATCGAACACATCCCGCACCGATACGGTTCCATCAGGTAATTTCGCTTCTGATTTGATGTTGTCTGAAGAGGTCATGCTTTTCCTTGTATCTTCCTATCTTTAGAGCATTTGGGCGACGTCGGAGAATCTTTCTTCAAGACTCTAAACTTTAACGATTGTCTTGGTGCAAGTCCTTTTAATTTTGCTTCATATTTTCCCATGATATAACAATAATTCTCTGTCTTTCATGGTTGCTTTTGCCCGATCAGATATAAAAAATGGGCGCTAATTCTAGGAACTGCCGAATGTCCATGAGAGAAGAAGCTAATAATCTTATCGATAATGAATATACTCTCCTAGCTCTTTTTGCGCGAACAAGGCGGGAGCTAATAGTAAGGCGCGCGGAGCTTTTTCGTAAGTTTCCCAAGCATATGCATGGGACTAAGAGCTATTTGTATA
>CAZFCA010000031.1:0-16210 GCA_964517415.1 uncultured Rhodospirillaceae bacterium | reverse complement strand
TGATCATCGAACAAGCAGCCGCGCCGCATTGCGCCCTCCAGCGCGTTGGGCGCAAGCGCGCCAGGGAGTTTGTGCAGAACGCAAAACTTACCAAACACAAGGCGCTCGTAATCCCTGCTACGGCCGTTACAAGAAAAGGAGAGACCGGCGGGTTTTGGCCGAGTTTGACCGCCGCATCATAAAGGCAGAAAAGAAAGAAGGCGAAAAGCGCCGTTGCCATAGCTTGAATGGAGGACATTTTTATTTCCAAAAAATCATCGTTCTGTTTTGCATAGAGCCTCGATCATTTAAATGAACTTAATGAATATAAAGCCCAATTTAATGGGGAAAAATGGGAATTCTTGTTCTTTTCCCTTGCTCCGGAACCGAAAAACTGTTTATTTCACGCGGCTTGCGGAGAGGTGGCTGAGCGGTCGAAAGCGGCGGTCTCGAAAACCGTTATAGGGTTACCCCTATCAAGGGTCGACAATTTTCTTAACGAGCGCGAGCGAAGCGATGCGCAAGTTTAGAAAATTGCAACGCAGCAAGCGCGTTAGCGCGCAGCGAGTACATCCCTTCCTCTCTTATAGTTTTCCCTTGCCCCCGAACGGAAAAACTGTTTATTTCACGCGGCTTGCGGAGAGGTGGCTGAGCGGTCGAAAGCGGCGGTCTCGAAAACCGTTATAGGGTTACCCCTATCAAGGGTTCGAATCCCTTCCTCTCCGCCACCCTATGCTAAGTCCGCAAAATAGCCTGAACGCCCATGACGTATTTGGAGCAACGGGAGGCTTCGCGACCGATTGTATCGGCAGCCTTTCGCCCGAGCTCGCCATTTGCCATGTCGTATTTCATTTCCATCACGGCAACGCCCGGCGACATGGCAACTAAATCTGTGTTCAGCCTCGCGCTCTGCCGCTGGTCGAAAAAGGCCAGATCATTGTCGATGGTTATGCGCACCCGGCCATTGGCCGACACAAAATAACGCCGGGAATACCGAGTCAGCAGCACCGGCATGCGCGACAACGCGAAAAAGTTTTCCAACTCGGCAGAAATCTGGCCTTCAATCGTCCGCCCCATCTCCGGAAGCGAGAAGCGCGTCAAAGGTCCGGCCAAGACAATCGGTTCGGTCTGTTTCCAGCCAATACTATTCAGCTTGGCCTTCAATTCGAGATTGGCGCCCATCGCCTGCCCAGCCTCGCCATACCACCTCAGCCGCAGCTTGCGGCGCGAACGAATCCCGGAAATGTTCTCGTGATAGGCCGCAAGATGTGGATTGTCGAAATAGACGCTACTTACCTGCCGCGCCGGATAAGCCACGCGAAACCCTAAAGCGCTGCGCATGACCCAATCTTCCAACAAATGGACAAGAGCAACGCTTACGACGAATTTTTTCTCGTATCGCGCGGTTCGAATCTCGCATTGCTGCCTGGCAACGGCGTTTGTGACATCATTGAGCATGATTCCTACTTCTTCATATAGCCTTCCTTGTACAGCTTCTCGACATCAAACGATCTTCGCGGAATTTTGCGGCCATCCAGCATGATGGAGCTTTTCTTTTGCGCGACAATCGCAAAATCGCCGTCTTCATAAGCCAGGTTGCTTGCTATCAGAGTCGCGCCGCCAAACGCCGGCTTCTTGATGTAAGCCATAAGCGTAGAATGGGCCATATGGTCGAACCGCGAGTCGCGAATCGTGGCGTGGGAGCCGTCTTTACAGGCTACGCCCGTCGTCGTGTAAGACACCGTCAGGCGCTCGCCCGTAAAATGCGTGTTTTCGCCCACCGATATGGCCTTGTCGTGAATATGGTCAAAACTGGAATCGGCGGCCGAAATGGTGGAACCGCTGAAATCTATGCCGTCGCCGCCAATATGGCTGAAACGGCTCTGCTCAATCGCGCCCTTCGCAAAGTCGGCATCAAAAGCATCCGAGCGGCTGCCTTCAAAAGAGGCGCGAATAATTTCGAATTTGCTGCGAACGATGTTCAGGGCGTCTTCCGCCTGAGAGTCCACGAAAGCAGTATCGCTGATCAGCACATCGGATTCATAGAAGGTCGTGCCTCCCGTGAGGCCCCACGCGCCATGCATGGCAAAGTTAGTGTTTTTGATATCGGTGAGTTCGACGAACGACTTGCCGCCTTCGGAGCCATAGGCGTTGGCCTTTAACACTGTGAGCCCGCGCCAGCCTTTGGCGGGGTTTTCCGCGTCAAGAACAACTCGGGCTTCTTTATCGCCCTTAATCTTTAGGCTGCCCTGTAGAACAACCCCGGCTTCTTCCGTAAATGCCAGATGTGTTCCCGCTGGGATAGACAGCCCAACGCCGACAGGCGGAATGATAAAGCGGTCCACCGTCCAATTCCCTTTGCGGACCCGGATGGTTTTTGCGGCGGAGTCATAATCAAGATATGGCGCACCGGCCAGAATCTCCGATATCGCGCTTTCTTGCAAAGGATGATGGTCAACAAAAGGATAAGCCGGATAAATTCTAAAGCCCGATTCCCCGGGGAACTGCGGGGGACGCGCGTCACTATAGTATAGCTCGCTTGCAAGGTATAATTGCTCGGCTTCGTTGGTGCGTAAAAAAAGGGTAAGTTTGTCCCCAGCCTTGGCATTCGGAATTTCGACCGGCTGAAGGGCTTGCCGCACAGGCTTGGCAAGAAAGAGCAAGTCATCTGTACTGACCACTCGAGTAGCGGGACGCAAGGTCATGCCGTGGGCAATCAGGGACTCGCATCCGGCTTGATCAAGTGAAACAAGTTCCTTCGATAATTTAAGTTTACAATTTACGCCAGTGACAAATTCATTAACGACCCGCGGCTCCGTTAATTTATTTATAAACTCGAGGCGATGGCCTTTTGATCCCTCTCCCATCAACACTACGAATTGATCGGCCAGTGGGACCGGTTTTCCAAAATTGATGCCAGGGATTTTGGCCTTAACATCCTTCCTGTAAACTTCCGGCTGGGTTTTACCGAAAAACCCGTCCCGCGCGATCAAATCCGCTTTCTTTTTCTGATCGGCGATAATCCGCGTCAGCGAAAGCGCAGGCAATAGGGAGAATTCCGTCCGCAGCAGCGCATAATCGCTGTCAATGATGTTCTGGATGCTTTCCGTATGTTCAACCAGATAATCGGTAATTTCCTTAGAGTGCTTCTTGAAGAGAATCTGAAATTCTTGGACGTCGATAATTTTTTTAAAAATTTCAAGCCAAACGACATAGTCCGGGTTCCCGATATTTGAAATCATCATAAAATCGTAGGCTGTTGCGGCTGCATCGTATTCGCAGGGGATCATCTCGAATTTTTTCGTGACCGAATTGAAATACATATACATATTGCCGGGAACAAGGCTATGGCCGGCATTAAACAAGGAAACCAGCGCCAGCGCGCGCGCGACATTGTCCAGATCGAAAACTTCATTAGCCGGCAAATCGCCTGTTGAAAACGATCTGAAAAGGCTATTGGCAAGAACATAGTCGGATTTGTTTTTCTCATAGAGCTTGTCGTTTGTCCTGCCGATGCTCTCTAACGGATAGAACAATGTGTTGCCAACGATGCGGCCTTCCATCGTGCCCGGGCTATAGCCTCCGAAATCGATCCCGGCCTGCTTAAAGAAAAAGCCTTCGCGCAAACTGTGGTTCGCAGCCGTATGTCTATCGAAATGTTCTTCGATCTGCATGATGCCGATGGGTTCGCCATTGATCATCGCATCGACATAAAAGCTCTTGGGATAAACAACCCCCATGGCTTCTGCCAAATGCCCGATCAAGGAGCTATAGAAATAGTTGCGCGTTTTGGGATGTTGGAGCGAAAAGCGCGTCAATCCTTCCAAGTTGCCGTTCTTGATTTTGACGCGCAGCGACATTTTCTTGGCGTCATCCCAATGATCGCCGGTTTTGCCTTTGAGACGGATTTGCGCCTTATATTTATTGCTGCGAAAATCAAATGTGGCGTTGACGTATTCGCCCTGCTCCTCGTTCATGAAAACCCCGCGCCTGATGGCGCTGTCGCGCTGCGCGTTGAGTTTCTTAAGGTCAGAAAATTTGATGTTGATGTTGATTTTTTCGACTTTGGGCGATTTTGCGAATACATTTTTCGCGTGCGCCCAAACGTCCTTCAGCAAAAGCAGGCGGTAATCAACTATTTGTCCATGTTCCATCTGCTGGATCATGTTCGGATAATTTTCTTGATAAAGCGCCTTTGCTGCCTTCTGGCTACAAAGGGAATTCGGGTTGCTGTCGCTGCAAAACTGTCCCGTGGACACAGCTATATACGCAACTGCCGCCGCGGAGATTAAGATAACTCCAAAAGAATTCGCAATGACCTCAAACACGAAGAAAAACGCCGCCCTGCAGGCGCCGCGAAAGGTTGGTTCTGCGCCCTTTCGTCTATAGGGCAGAACCATCTTACAATCCCGGGATGCGGCTTTGATCAATAAAATTTATGTGCGCGGCAGGAAACGATTTTTTTAAATCGTCGAGCAGACCAAAAAGATTGTCCCGTTCCTTGATGTCGATCAAGTACGAGATATGGGTGGACTCCTGTTGCGCGTCGAACCGTTTTAGATCGCTATAATTGATATAGCCTTTCATGGCTTCAACAATGGCTTCCGGACGATAATTGTCGCCCGCGCCCCATGAGATATTCAGATAAAGATTTTTTGAAACTTTAGCATTCGAGCGCCACGACATCAGCGCGACAGCCGCCAAAATTACGATAGCAAGCGTTACGGTGACCGCCGTCTGGTTCGCCCCCAGCCCCAAACCGATCGCAATCGCCATAAACAGGTAAACCAGTTCTTCCGGTTCCTTGATCGGCGTTCTGAAGCGCACGATGCTGAGCGCGCCGACCAGCCCCAGCGACAGGGCAAGCGATGATTTCACAATGCTGATGATAAGGCAGACAATCATGGTCAGGAACGGCAACAACCGGGCCAGTTCTTTTTTACCCGACAAAGTCATTGAAAAACGCTCAAAATGAAACTTGAGCAAAAGCGACAAGGCGAGCGCGACGCCCATATTGATAAGCACTTGCGTTACCGAAAGCTCATCGACGGCAAAATTAAGCAGTTTGGTCTGATCCACGGGGAAGCCGGACTATTGGAGGTGAAAATTATTTGTCAAGTTAGAAGTGAGAGGCAACCCCGTCAAGAAAATATAACGTTCTGGAAGCATGGAAAAACCCCCTCCAGTGCCCCGCTCTTTGGGGGGAGACCCGGATTTTTGTAAAAGAAAAAATGGTGCCCAGGAGAAGACTCGAACTTCCATGGCCTTGCGGCCGCTAGCACCTGAAGCTAGTGCGTCTACCAATTTCGCCACCTGGGCCCACGCCAGCAAATGCAGGGCATTTGCAGGACAAGAAGGTGGTGGTAAAACAGAAAGCGGGCGCGAGTCAAGGCGCTTGATATTTCTATTGTTTATTGGCCAAAAATGAAAACCATCCGTAAAATCCCGACGCCGCAAAGCCTTGCCAGGGCCGCCGAAAGGTACCTAGAGCGTTTTGCGTCTTCCGAGGGCTCGCTTGAACGGATTTTGAAAAACACCATCTACCGCGCCGCCATGGACAATCCGGATTTTGCGTCAGATGAAGCCGAAAGGCAGAAACTCGCCGCCGCCATTATCCAAATTATAGAAAAGTATAAAAAGGCGGGCATTCTGAACGACGACGCTTATGCGGAAATGAAAGTGAACAGCCTGCGCCGCCGCGGCCTTTCGCGCAGCGCGATTGAGCAAAAGCTGGCGCAAAAGGGGGTAAAGCAAAGCATCGTCTCATCCGCGCTTAAGCAGCACGATGAAGGCGCCGATTCCGAAGAAGCGGAATTCAAAGCCGCCCTGGCCTTCGCCAAGCGGAAAAGGCTCGGCTCCTTCCGTAAGTGCAGCGATGCCGCCCAGCGCCGAAAGGATCTCGCTTCCCTCTCAAGAGCAGGCTTTGCTTATGATATTGCCCGGACTGTTCTTTCTTATTCAGAGAAAGACGAGGAAAATTCCTAATCCCCAACTCCCAGCCCCTTCTTTCCATACCCCTTGGCAATTCCTGCGGACTTGCTACACTCTCTTTCCATGAGAATCTTCACAAGCGTTTTCGGCCTCATCGTTCTCGCCTTTGTCGTGCTGTTCGTTTTGTCGAACCGGCTGCCTGTGACAATTGGGCTTTGGCCTTTTCCAAACACATGGCAAATTCCCCTTTTCGTCTTGGGGCTCGCGCCCTTCGCGCTGGGCGGCGTTTTGGGCTTTTTCTGGGGCTGGATTATGATTCTTCCGCACCGTAAACGCGCCAAGAGCCTGAACAAAGAACTGAAATCGCTGAACGAAAAGATCGGAGAATTGCAAAGCATCTCCATCGTGAAACAGGCGAAGGTGAAGCCCAAATCATTCTGGAGACCAGGCTGACATGAATCCCGTTTTTTGCGCTTTAGACACGCCCGATACCAAGGCCGCATCGGCTCTTGCCGACTCGTTAAAAAATTCCATCGGCGGGCTGAAAGTCGGCCTCGAGTTTTTTATGGCAAACGGAGCGGCTGGCTATAAAGCCATTGCGGACAAGGGCTTACCCATTTTTCTTGATGTCAAACTTCACGACATTCCAAATACTGTGGCAGGGGCGGTTAGCTCTCTCCTAAGCCTGCGTCCCGCGTTTATGACGGTTCATGCTTCGGGGGGCAGAACCATGATGCGCGCGGCCGCCGAAGCGGCCGCAGAGGGCGGCGCGACCCGCCCTAAACTGCTGGCCGTCACGGTTTTGACGAGCCTCGACGGCGGCGATCTTCGATCCGTGGGGCAGGATACGGATACGCGATCCCAGGTCATGCGTCTGGCCACGCTCGCGAAGGAAAGCGGCATGGACGGCTGCATTTGCTCGCCGGAGGAAATTTCAACCCTGCGCGCGGCATTGGGCAAGGATTTTATTTTGATGGTTCCGGGCATTCGTCCCGCATGGGCTGCGGCGAACGATCAAAAGCGAACCCTTACGCCTAAAGAAGCATGCGATGCGGGCGCCACTTATCTTGTGATCGGGCGTCCGATCACGAAAGCCGCGAATCCTGCGGAAGCCGCGCAAAAAATCGCGGCGGAACTAGCGTGACGGTGCGCGTCAAAATATGCGGTCTTCAGGATACGGATGCTGCGGTTGCCGCCGTGGAAGGCGGCGCGGATTTTGTCGGATTTGTATTCTGCGCGGAATCGCGCCACCGCATTGATGCGCCATTGGCGGCTTCCCTTATCAAACTTATTCCTTCTTCCATGACTACGGTCGGTCTTTTTGTCGATCCTTCGGATGAAGAACTCGAACAGGTTTTGGCTATTGCTCCGCTGCGCATGATTCAGCTTCATGGCAACGAAACGCCCGCGCGCGTTGCGGAGATTAAAAAACGAACCAACCTTCCTATTCTAAAGGCCGTCGGAATCGGCTCACCGCAGGATGTCGAAAGAACGCGGACTTATGAGGCCGTTGCCGATATGCTTCTGTTGGACGCGAAGCCCGTTTCGCGGGGTCCCACAGGCGGCAACGGAGTCATTTTTGATTGGGCGTTTTTGAAAGGCGCGCACTTCACGAAGCCGTGGATGCTGGCGGGCGGGCTTCATGAAGGGAACATCGAAGCGGCAGTGGCGGCAACGGGCGCAGCCATTTTGGATGTCTCCACAGGCGTCGAAGACACATCAGGCAGCAAATCCGCCAGCAAAATTAAGGCTTTTCTCACCAAAGCAAAACATCTTTGATTCATGGAAACCTGTTGTTAACGTAAGGGCGCGAGAATGAAAAAGCATCCCTCCTCAAGTGCTGGCCTATGCGTATCTGGGAATTCGAAGACAAAAAAGAAGCGCCTTCCGATCTTGTGCGCGAGCAGGATTTCATCCTGCGCGTGCGCCGCATGCAACGCGTCGGCCATCCCTGCCTTGTGCTTCATTTTGTTTTGACGGCTATCGAGCCTTTGGCGAAAAGCCAAAAAGCGCTTCAGGACGCACAAATAAAACTTAGAAACTTCGCGCAATCTACCGGCGGGACGTATCATGAAATGTCGAACGGCGACGCCTTTCTGGCATGGGAAAACGCGGGCGACGCGCGCATCGTCGCCGACCATGCCTTGGACGCCGCCCTTGCCGCCCACAGAGGCAATGCCGGGAATTTTTTAATCACCTACCGGATGCCCGAAAGCTATGCCGCGCTGCGCGAGCGAACGAATTTCTACGTGGAAGAAGTGCATAGAAACGTTAATGCGAACGCGGGCAAGGACATCGACGAAAACGCGGGGCGATTGACGGCAAAAAACGTAGATCAAATCGAACGTCTTTTAAAGGAAATCGATATCCGCGACTACGGCCATATTCAGTGCATTTATCGCGACGAAAGCGCCGCCGGCAAAACGGGCGCGACCGTCTGGACTCCCGTTATCGAGGAATATTTCGTCAGCTTCGAAAGCCTGCGAAGGGAGCGTTTTCCAAAACTGGAATTCAGACGGTCGGAGCATCTTTTTCTCGATCTCTGCGCGCATCTTGATCAAAAACTGCTTGGCGCGCTGACAATCTCGTACGACATCATCGCCGGACGCATGGTGAACCTGAACCTTTCCATCGGCACCGTCATGAGCGCGCTTTTTGCCCAATTCGTTCGTCGCGTGCCGCCCTCGGCACGACAGATGATTGGGTTCAAGCTGCATTGCGGCGACATGCTTCAGGATTTTTCACTGACGTTAAGCGCCATTGATGTTTTGCGGCGCGAAGGCTTCCGCATTGTTCTCGACGACATCACGCCCGACATGGCCGGCTATATACGCTTAAACAAATTCGATGTGGATCTCATCAAGATCAACGTGGCGAAAGACCGCGCCGATCAGATGTTTAATCCTATCGTTCGAAAAAGCCTTGAAAACCTGCCTTTGGAAAAGCTGGTGTTCTTCCATTGCGACAACGAAAACGCCCTGCAAAGCGGGCGCAGCCTCGGCGTAACGCAGTTTCAGGGATGGCTGATCGACAAGCAGGCCAATAAAAAACGCTTGGTTAATACTTAGATTTCAAAGCATCCATCAGACCGATGGCGGTCAGATTGGTATCTTCCTCGCTGTTGTGCCAGGTCGTCAAATATGCGGCGATGGCCGCGGAGCGGTTCGTCGAAAAGCCAAGCTCATTTCGCAAAATCGCGTTTGCGTAAGTTTGCGGGCTTGCGAAGGTCTTGTACTGCGCGGAATATTTCGTGCCTGAATATATGCCAAATTCATAAGCAGCGTCGCTCCGCGCGACTCCGGCGGCATACGAGACCTTGACAAGATAGGTTCCCGTCTTTGTCTGCATCCCGTTCTTCGTGGTCAATTGCTCATAAAGCTCCTTTTGAGCCTTTGTTCCAAAATTGTCGGCGATCACGCGCAGACCTGAACTGTCCAGCAACTGGACGCGGAATTTCGAGGGATCCTTTGTTGTGCGCGTGTTGAAGCCAAATTTCAGGTTGTCTCCCCGCTGCATTACGAAGGAATAATAATTCGTGTTGTCCGCCGCCGTCAGCATGCTGACGACGTCCAACATGCACTTGTCTTGCTGCAACCAACCGATATTGACGGCTTTATCGGGGCCGGTGACGATTTTGTTGTAATCCGTATGCTCGAAAAGTAGGGCGTCGTACGAGGCTTCCATGTTTCCCGCGGCCGTATTGTCATACGCATGCGCCGTAACGGTATTTTTATAGATCACGGCATAGCTGTTGCCGGAATAAAGCTGGAAACTGTAATCTACGGGCTTCGTTGTATCCGCGTTTTTGGCATAGGTAACTTCGATCAGGTAATTGCCCGACTTGGCGGCAAGCCCTACGTTCGAGGTCAACAGGGCATATTGAGACCGCTGGAACGAATTGCCTTGGCTGTCAGCGGCAACGGCGCCGTTTTCATTATACAAAACGACGCGAGTCATGTTGCTTTTCGTCGCAAAATCCAGCTTGATATTCGTTCCCGCGAGGGAAAAATTATAGAATTCCGTCGCATCGCTGCCGGTAAGCTCGCCAGTCACTTGAAGCGTCGTGCCTTGCCGTTCCTGTTTGTTGATAGAGATATTATAGCCGTTCCCTGCAACGGCGGTGGCCGTATAGGTGCCGGCGTCAATCTGGAGCTTGCCATCCAGCCAATTTTGAAAGGCGGTTTTTTGCGCATCCGTCGCCTCATAAGCATTGGAAGCGATTACGGTGCCTTCGCTGTCCATTAATTGAAAAGTCGTCGTAGCCTGAGTCACGACGTTGTCATAAACCTCGGCGAGACTCGCATATCCAAGCTGCGCCGTAAAGGTCACCGAAACGGAAGAACTGGCCGCCGAGGCTTCATCGCTGACGGTAATAATGGCGCTTGCCTGATCCAGATTGCCAATATTGATGGCGTCGTCGACCGTCGCGTTTTTGGCAAATTCCTTTTTGGCGCTGTATGTGGTTACACACGCGCTGGCATTAACGGAGGAGGAGACAAGCGAAACCATAAAACCTCATGAGGCGTAAACTTCTTGCGCACTTCTATGCAAGAATTCTACCATGCCCAGAGTTAAAGGTGCCTTAAACGCCCTATTATTGCTATTTATTTGATTTTTAATCAAAATATTTTTGAAGGAGGCGAATCTGCACTCTATGGCAAGCCTACTGAATCACAGCCGCCTGAGGCATGCCTCCCTCGCTGCACAGGAAATCGAGGCTTATCAAAGCCTCCGGCGTGGCCTCGAAATCGAGATTCAGAAAGATATCCGGCTTTGAGATTTCATCCACTTCGCGCGGAATGGGCAATTCCATAGAAAAAAGCACGCCCAAATTTTCGGAATAGAAAGTGCGCAGATTGTTGCCGACGATATTCACGATCTCGCATGCAACATCCTTGCCGACATCGGGCGAGTCCTCAAGGCCGACGTTTTCCGCGATTAGCATGGCGGCATGCCGAGAGATATGGAGGGAAACGCAAACCTTCGCGCTTCCATGGAGCAGGATGATATGGGCGGGGATGAAATCTTTTCTTTGGAACTGTCGCGAAGACGTGGAAAGGCTGAGATTAAACATGAATCGGAAAAGATCGGTCAAAGAGCTGCTTATGCGCTGCTCAGTCGACGCAGCGTTGCCCGGATAAAGGAATTTGCTGATCTGCTTATTTGGAGGCATTTCTTTCTGCCCAAGCCATTACCTGTTTCATCGTCTTCGCGATGTCCTCCTGCCTAAACGGCTTTGGAAGATAGGCGGTCACGCCGTTTTCAAAAGCTTCAATCGTATGGCTTTGATCGGAAATGGCGGTGACCATAATAATCGCCGTATCGTCCATCCCGCGATCCGCGCGGCATTTCTTCAGAAAGGTGAGGCCGTCCATTTCGGGCATTGCCCAATCCAGAAGAATGAGACGAAACAGCTTGCCGCGCGTTTTGGATTCCGCGATTTTCTCGAGCGCGATGACGCCGTTCGCGGCTTCCTCGGTATTTTTATAGCCTTCGCTTGCTAAGAAATTGCACAAAGAGCGGCGCATGATCTGGCTGTCGTCGATGACGAGGATAGGACTGTCAAGAGCGATGGTGGTCATTGGTTTCCGGTTCGTTGAGGATGCGGGAAAAGAAAAAACCCTCGGGACAAAAACCACCAGGCCTTTTCTGAAAAGGACAAGGGGCTTAGCCAAAAATATTCACATAAAAGTACTAACGACGGGTAAAGAGAGAAAAAGCGCGAAGTCTATAAAAATGCTTTAAATATTAAAAAAATCGTAAAAAGATAAAGATCTGTTAACCACTTCTGCGCGGAAAACGATAAAGAAAAGGGTTATCGTGGGATTTGGACAAAACCTCCGCCCAGTGTCATATTTTTCATCTTTAGTTGGTATCATAGGCGCATTGCCTGAACTTATATTTATTATGAATCATAATTAAGGAGCCAATTATGAGCAACCGCAATTCAGTGAAGATGCTTTGGGATGAAATGTACGACGATCTTTTAACCGTCGTGCTTTGGGGCATTGCCATCTATCTTCCGATGATCATCATTCCTCTTTCCACGCCTGCGTTGGATTAAGATGAGTCTGCGCATGCAAATCATGCGTTTTTAAAAAAATACTTTCCTAAAACTTTTTGCCATATCTCCAATTTTTTTCGCCAGTCTAATCGCGCAAAGGCGGGGCTTGTCGAAGGCAATGTAATGCGGGGCAAGGCGGCGATCTTCGGCGGAAGGGAAGGCAGCGCATAAAGCCGGAAAAGCCGTGCCGCAGGCTGGCCGTTGAAACAGATCATCTCGATATTCTTATGCGTTTTGAAAAAACAAGGGAAATCATTAGACGCGATGCTTTCGCGCCTGATATTGGAATCAAGGCTTCCCATTCGCTTGGCGCTCGCGCAAACGTCCCATAAAGCAATGCGCTTTTTCTTCAGCTTTTTCATGCGTAAGGCATAAGGCATTTCCGGCGTTGCACTTGCAAGCTGGCCCATGATCTTCCAAAAAGCGTTTTCCTTTTTGCCGTAGTATTCGCCGCGCCGTAAAGATTCCTCGCCCGGCAAGGTACCGAGAATCAATATCCCGCATCCTTTGCGGCAATCGGCTTAAAACTGTGGCGCAAAGGAGGGGGAGAAGAGGAGGTTTTTGTTTTCACAAAATCCGCAATTGTTGGCAATACCATATTATATTAAAGCCTCATAAGGCATCAACCGCCAATCTCGACATCGCGCGATTGTCTGCTATAAAAGCGCTTTAAAGGCAAAGCGCCCGTAGCTCAGCTGGATAGAGCATCGGTTTCCTAAACCGGGGGTCACAGGTTCAAATCCTGTCGGGCGCACCAAAAAGGGATTGCCCCAGCTACTCCAAAATAGCGGTTAAGTTTTAGCATCGCTTGCCTTTGTTCGCGTTTTTCGCCGCCGTTTTGGGGCAGTCGATGACGGTCGCCTTTTCCCACATCGAGTCGAACTGTCGGCGAAACGAATCCGCTGCCGCGCGCGACTGGATAACGATGACCTTGGATTCTTCGTTATCGGAAAAGGGAACAATCGCGTACTTATCCCCATAAACATAGAAAGGGACGGAATCCACGAAGTGCCGCGAAAGGAATTTATAATCGGAATACGTCGACGTCGGCGGGATGCTCTTCCATTCTTCGGTTAAAATGCTTCTGACTTTAATGTGGTCTTGCGCGGCGGACATTCTTTTCGCGTGGATCGTAACGTAAGCTCCGATCAGCTTGATGAACGGCTTTGGCGACGCCCAGACCTGAACGATCTCCTTGCCGGATTTCAGGCTGGTCTCGTATATGTCGTCGAAGAATTTTTTGATTCCGTCATTGCCTTGGTAAATGGCGATTTCTTCAGGCCTCAGCCTAACGCCGCTCGGCTCGATAAACTCCAGACCTGCGGACTCGAAAGCGGCGCGTAGAGCGCCGTTGGTTTTGCCGCGCGAAGAAATATGCCCTAATTCCATCTGGCGGATCGTCGCAACGGAAAGGTCTGCGGCTTTAGCAAGATGTTCCTGCGACCAGTCCAATAAGGCTCGCGCGGCCTTGATCTGCCGAGCGTTCAAAGGACTTTCATAGGGCATAATTTCTTCCTCTTTTTTTTAATAATTAGGCTATGTTATTACAAATTTATGGAATGTGGATGATTATTCACGATAAGGATAGGCATTTCCATGATCATTATGATTTCCGGCTGCCGCACAACGGGAGCGAAAACGAAAGCAGAGGTGGCGGCAAATTTGTTTAAGTTGCAAACAGCTGCCCAGGAAGTCTACCAAAAAGGGCATTTCCTATTATTGCCATTATCAATGCAAAAGCCATTCTTGGTGGCGCGGGAATAGGTTAATCCTATTAGATCGCGCGGCGCACAGTGAAGGCCTCGCCAGTTATGGCAAAGGGGCTTATGCGATGGCGCTCTACTTGGACTGGCCGTAAATCGCCATGATTTCATCGACCAGATCTTGGGGCGAAAGCCTTTTACGCGATACCGACGCTTTGCCCTTTTGGATCACGATTTCCGCCGGAAGCGGGCGCAGGTTATAAATGGACGCCATGGCAAAGCAATAGCCGCCGGCGTTCAGGATGCCCAAATAATCGCCTTCGCGGATTTCGGGCAAATCGCGATCTTGCGCGAATAAATCGCCCGACTCGCAAATATTGCCGCAAACGTCGTAGTTCTTGAGCCTTCCTTTTGGATTGGAAAGATTTAGCACGTGATGATACGCGCCGTAAAAAACGGGTCGGATTAAATGGCCGAAACCCGAATCCGTTCCTGCGATCAGCCTTTGCCTGTTTCTCTTGACCGTATTCACGCGCACGACAAGCATCCCGCATTCGGCGGCCACGTATTTCCCGGGCTCGAAATAAAGCTCTAAATCGCGTCCATACTGCTTGCAGAAGGATGCGTGTTTTCGCGCGACCTTTTTTCCGAACGCCGCATAATCGATGCGTTTTTCGCCCGGACGATAGGGCGCCTTGAATCCGCCGCCGAAATCAATGAAGCGCAAGTCCGCGAAATCCTGCCGCAGCGCAAGGTTCATCAAATCGTCCATGCCCTTGAAGACCTTGGCCGTGCTGTCGATGCCGCTGCCGATGTGCTCGTGCAAGCCTACGATTTTAAGTTTGTATTTCCGCGCAATCGCCAAAACCTTCGGCGCGTCTTCTAAAAGAATGCCGAATTTCGTCGCATCGCCGCTGGTTTGAACCTTTGCATCCTCGCCCGCCACCACATCTGGGTTAAAGCGCGCGCAAACCTCGCTTCCCGGAAACATCTTCCCGAAACGCTCAAGCGCAGAAAGGCAATCGACGTTTACAAGAATTCCGCGCCCGTGCATCAAACGCATATCCTCGTCCGATGTGCTGTTGGCGGTATAGATGATATCGCGCGGCTTGAAACCCAGCTGCAAGGCAAGAAGCGCCTCGGCCACGCTGACGGTGTCGATGCGCGCCCCCGCCCGCTTTAAAGCGCGCAGCAGATGCGGATTATAATTCGCCTTCATGGCATAATAGATTTTCGTCTTCGGCCAGGGAAAGGCGGATTCTAATTCCTTGAATCGCGCGACGGCTGCATCCGCATCATAAAGATATAAAGGCGTCCCGTATTTTTCGCACAAGGCCAAGAGCGGAAGGTCTTGAATAAAATAGCCTTTACGCCCCAAGCGGGTCAGCGAATGGTCGGTTCTCATACTATCCTCTTCTTCTTTTTCAGCGGGGAGATTGCATAGCATACGAAATTCGCGTTTGCTATGCCCGCTTTCGAAGAAGGGATGGACTGTCATCGCTTTCCGCCGCCTCTCCGCCAAGCAGCATCGCCTTATCCCACATTGAATAAAACTGCTGCCGCATGGACTGCGCAATGGCCAGCGACTGAATGACGATAATCTTCGCGAGGCCGCGATTTTCAAAAACCGCATACTTATCGCCGTAAACATAAAAGGGCGCGGGATCCACAAGATGCTTCGACATCTGGCGGCACTCGCAAAGCGCGGCGGTAAGGGGCGAGGCGATATTATCCGTCAAAAGGCACTTGATCGTCGCAAAGCCGTTTTCCTTGATCGCCGCCATTTTCCGAGCGCATTTTTCCATGCACTTTTCGTCCGCATCGAAAAGTGAGCCGCTTTTGCAAACAATAAGGACTTCGCCGCGTTTCTTTTCGGCCGCTCTATGAATATCGTCGAAAAACGCGATGGCGCCGTCCGCGCCGGTATAGGTGGTAATATATTCCTGCCTGTGGCGAACGCCGTCAGGATCAAGGAATTCCAGCCCATTCCCCTCGAAAGCCTCGCGGATTTTCTCCATGGTGGCGCTTCGCGGCGAGATATGGCCAAGCTCCAGCTTGCGAATAGTGGCGACAGATAGTCCCGATGCATGCGCCAAATCTTCCTGCAACCACCCTATCAACGCCCGTGCCGCTTTAATCTGCCGCGCATTCATGAGATTATCATTTTGCATATAATTATCTCCAATAGCTCTTCCCGATAGCGCAATTGGAACTTTTTTTCGCAGTCTTTAATACAGCTCAATTCATTGTTTTCAGATACGCGGACTAACGTTTTCCGCTATCGAAGCGCCGTTTGGCCTTTTTCGCTAGTTTTGGGGAAGGTTAATTAAGGATGGCCTGCCATCCGAAGCAGCGAAGGGGCGAGAAGACTTCAATTTCCAGCGCAATCTATTGATAAGGCAGGATCCCGGGCGCATCGACACACCCAATAGTAGCACCCCGCATCCTTCGCCGCGTTGTACGCGGCTACGCGAAAGGCAAGATAGAGCGCGCTTACATGGGGGCGACAATTGCCTTGTCTGACCGCACCTAA
>CAZFCA010000030.1:0-16378 GCA_964517415.1 uncultured Rhodospirillaceae bacterium | reverse complement strand
ATGACGTTATTCTATTTTTCAAATATTTTTTATTTGATCCAGACCCATTTTGATCGCATATCGAATAATTCGGTCTTACTCTTACTTTTTTGAGAAAGGCTATTAACCAAACCTATTGCTCCGATTAAATCCATTCGGCGCGATGCGGCCGGCTTGGGCACGGGCGCCTTTCCAGTTGCGTAAATCGGTTTCGGTGCGCGTGCGCTCGCCTGACTGCCACGTCAGGCCGTCTTTGTAAGTGAATGTTTTCACGTCCGAGAGAGTCCCGCCGCTGTATTTTTGCAAAATCACGCCGCGTCCGCGCCCCATTTCCGGCAATTCCGAAACGGGGAACAAAAGCATCTTCCGGTTTGTGCCGATCACGGCAATGGTGTCGCCTTCCACGGGCGCAAAGGCTTCCGCCTTCGCTTCGTCGCCGACATTCAAAATCTGCTTGCCGTTCTTCGTTTGCGCTAAAACGTCTTCGGCCTTCACAATAAAGCCGCGCCCGTCGCTGGAGGCCACGATGAATTTCTTGTCGTCTGCATAAAGCGTAAGGCCGACGATATCCGCATCGTTCGGCATATCGACCATCAAACGAACCGGCTCGCCAAAGCCGCGCCCGGGCGGAAGCTTGTCGCAGGGCAGGGTATAAAACCGCCCGTTTGTCGCGAAAACAAGCAATTTGTCCGTCGTTTCCGCGTTCAAAACAAACCGTTCTTCGTCGCCTTCCTTATACTTGATCGACGCGCGAGCCGCAGCATCTTCGGCGCTATGCCCGCGCAAGGCGCGTATCCACCCTTTGGCCGAGCAAACGATGGTGATATTTTCGCGCTCGATCACGGCTTCCACCGGAACCATAACCTCGGCCGGAGGTTCGCCAATCGCCGTGCGGCGCGCGCCAAGTGGCGTGGTCTTGCCAAAGCGTTTTTTCAGCTCCGCAATCTCGCCGTCAATAAATTTCCAGCGCAAATCCTCGTTTTTTAGAAGTTTCTTCAAGCCCGCCTGCTTTTCGGCAAGCTGTTTTTGCTCGCCGCGGATTTCGATTTCCTCCAGCTTGCGCAAAGAGCGCAAACGCATATTCAAAATGGCTTCGGCCTGAACGTCGGAAAGATGAAAGGTTTTCATCAAAACGGGTTTCGGCTCGTCCTGCGTGCGGATGATCTTGATAACCTTGTCGAGGTTCAAAAAGGCGATCAAATAGCCGCCCAAAACCTCCAGCCGCGCCTCGATCTGCTTCAACTGATACGTCGAACGGCGCACCAGAACATCCTGCCGGTGATCCAGATAAGCCCGCAATACATCGCGCAAATCCATGACGCGCGGCACGCAATCCTTGTCCAAAACGTTCATGTTCAGGGGGATGCGCACCTCAAGATCGCACTGCCTAAAGACGGATTCCATTAAAACATTCGGATCGACATTGCGGCTTTTGGGCGTGAGCACAAGCCGAACGTCGTCAGCGGATTCGTCGTTCACATCGTCCAAAAGCGGCAATTTCCGCGCTTGCAGCAACTCGGCGATTTTTTCGATCAGCCGCGACTTCTGAACCTGATAGGGAATTTCGTCGACAACGACTTGCCACGTTCCCTGCCGCAATTCCTCTTTGTGCCATTTGGCGCGCAGGCGAAACGAGCCTTTGCCCGCGCGATAGGCTTCGATAATCGCCTCGCGGCTTTCGACCAGCTCGCCGCCGGTCGGGAAATCCGGCCCGGGGATAAAGCCAACCAGTTTTTCAATGCCCGCATTCGGCGTGCCGATCAAATAGCGCAAGGCGTCGCAAATTTCGGAAACGTTATGCGGCGGAATGCTGGTCGCCATGCCGACGGCGATGCCGCTTGTGCCGTTGGCCAGCAAATTGGGGAAAGCGGCGGGGAGAACGACAGGCTCGTTTTCGCTGCCGTCGTATGTGGGTCGGAAATCGACCGCGTCCTCGTCAAGGCCTTGTAAAAGCAGTAAGGCGACGTCCGTCAGCCGCGCCTCGGTATAACGCATGGCGGCCGCATAATCGCCGTCGATATTGCCGAAGTTTCCTTGCCCTTCGACCAGCGGATACCGCTGGCTGAAATCCTGAGCCAAGCGAACCATAGCGTCGTAAACGGCCGTGTCGCCGTGCGGGTGGTATTTGCCGATCACATCGCCCACCACGCGCGCCGATTTTTTGGGCGGCAAGGTCGGTTCCAGCTTCAATCCGCGCATGGCGAAAAGCAGGCGGCGATGAACGGGCTTCATGCCGTCGCGCACATCCGGTAAAGCGCGATCCATGATGGTTGAAAGGGCGTAGGACAAATACCGTTCGGACAAAGCCTCGCGCAAAGGTTTATCTAATATGTCTTGAGGCGGCTCCTCGCGTGTATTTTTTGATGAACTTTTAGCCATGCGCTCTTACCAAACGATCAATGATATATTTAAATTGCTCCACTTCACTTGCTTGCCACTGCTCTTGATGGGGAGGCTGGTATTAGTTATCAACAAAAATGATTCAATCCAAGCAATTAACTTTATTCCCGCGCAAAAATATTTATATATGAAAGTGGTTATATGAATCGGTGCTATTAAAGCATAGGGTATAAAAGGGAATAATTTCATGTCGCCTTCCGCCGTTCATTTGTGCGTCGATTTCCAGAAAAAATACATTGTTGAAAACCCGAATACTGTTTGGTGGAGCAATCTTAGGCAGAACCTTCAAATTTTAAGACAGAGACTGAAAGATGAAGGGATCCCGACAATTGACGTAATCCACTGCGGAAAGCCATTTGTCCATGCGTTTGATCAGGGGGTTTCCCGCTATAGCGATATTTCCGAGCGCACACTTCGGTTCATTGTAAAAAGCAACCTTCAGACTGATCTTGATTGGAAAAAAAACTCGCTCATTGCCATAAAAAACACCTGCTCGGTTTACAAAGAACCATCGATCGTTGAATATATTGAAGATATTGGGTGTGGAAAAATTATTGTCAGCGGTATTCATGAGGGGCCGGAAAAGACGGGGTTAAAAGGCGGCTTTGCGGTAACGCAAACAGCGCGTGAATTTGCGAAAGCGGGCTATGAGGTGGTCATCGTCAAGGAGGGAACGCCAAGAGGGCTTAAGTCCGCGCCCGAATGGATCACGCCACTCAGAAAAAGGGAGAATTTTCATAAGTATGCGCATGTCCTGCCGATGAAGCGATTGCCGGATTTTTTTGAAAGGTCATATCCATCTGAACAGCAACTATTAAGCGATTATTTCTACGCTCATTCCCGCTGCCTTACCGTAAAGCGAATATCGAGCAAAGAAAATGAAAAAAAACGAGACGACAAGAATAACTACGCCAAAATACTTGCTTTTCGGACGCATATGGAAAAGCTGCATCCTGAAATAACCCCCTCAAATTACGAAGTGCACCATATCATACCGATATCCCTTGGGGGAAAGGATCGGTGGAATAATTACGCTTTTGTGCGGCGCGACTTCCATTTAGCGTTACACACATTTATTGGAAAGCAGGGGGATATGGCAATCGGCGAGACAGGGGAAATGCTTATCCCCGTTTTTCCCGGCAAGAAACTCTGGGATCCGCCCAAACTAGATCTGGCAAAATCGCCATTACGTGCCAATATGAATTCTAATCGAAGCAAGCTCGACGAATACTCTATTGTTTAATGGGCGGCTGGTTAAGCCCGCGATATATCTCCATCAGCCTTTGCCTTGCCTGCGGCAGATCGCCATCGCGGGGGATAAGAAGCCGCGAATGCGGGTTTGCGAATACATGGCGGGAAAGAAAATGCCCCGTCATCTCAAGTCCCGCCACAATATCTGCCGCCTTCCATTCCCCGCCGCCTAAAAGAAACGCGGGCAGGGGGAATAATTTATCGTGATACGGCTCGCCCGCTTTCTTGGAAACCGCGCGCCCCGTTTTGGGGCTGATATAGGCGAGATTCTCCGTCTTGCCGCTCGCCGCGCATTGGGAAAGATCAAGCCCATAGCCAAGCGCTTTCAGCAAATCCATCTCCCACTTGATATAAACGGGCGCCCATAAATCGGCATCGCGCAGGGAAAAAAGCGTCGCAAGGCCAGCATAAACGCCCGGCATGGGCTGCCGCTCCGGCAGGCTCGCCTCCGTCACGGCGCACGCCGATGAGATTAAGGCCACGATCTCAGGATTATCGAGCCACAACGCCGCCTGCGCCGCCGCAAGATCGAGCGTGTAATTGCCCAAATGCTCGGCAAGCCGCGCGCGCCATTTCGCCTTGACGCGGTTCCCTTGCTGCAAAACGGGTCTGGCTGTCCGGCCTTGCCCGCCCGGCACAAGCCCCGCATGCCGCCCATGTTCCGCCGTCAGCAGCGTAACGACAGCCGCATTTTCCGCGTGTGGCCGCGCCGATAAAACAATGCCTTCGTCAATCCATTCCATGTAGGGGTTAGGGGCTGGGGGTTAAGCCGGATTCAGGATTCGGGATTTAGGATTCAGGGAAAAAATAAATGAAACGCGAAAAAAGAAGGTTTTTGGAAATTTCAAAAATAAGTTGTCATTCCGCAAAATTTTCTTTCGCGCAAGCGCGAAAGAAAATTTGTGCGGAATCCAGACGGCAGTGACAAATAAGATGTCAGCGCCTGCTTTCTTTCTGCGGAGTAAGCGAGTGACAGACTTCGCCACGGAATGACGATTCTTCAGTAGGACTTCTCTCCCCGAATCCCGAATCCTGAATTCTGAATCCATTTCAGCTCCCCAATACTCCATCCCCCACAAATGGATTCGTCTTCCGTTCCTGCGCAAAGGTGGAGGAGGGGCCATGCCCAGGGATAAAAGTCACATCGCCCAAAGGCCAAAGTTTTTTCACGATGGATTGAACAAGCTGTCCCGCATCGCTTCCCGGAAAATCCGCGCGGCCGATGGAGCCTCTGAACAATACATCCCCGACGAAAGCCAGATTGTTCTCCTTGCTAAAGAAAACCACATGCCCGGGCGTATGCCCGGGGCAATGAATAACATTCCATTCGGTTTCGCCCACTTTCACCTTGTCGCCGTCGCGCAGCCAGCGATCAGGCGTAAAGGTATCCATGCCGTCGATTTGGTACTGCGCGGCGTGCGAGGGAATGCCCTCGATCCAAAAGGCATCTTCCTTCGAGGGTCCCTCAATCGTCGCGCCCGTGGCGGCCTTCAAGGCCTTCGCGCCGCCGCCATGATCCAAATGGCCGTGCGTCAGCCAGATTTTTTCAACCTTGACGCCTTGTTTTTGGATTTCCTTTTCAATGAGAGGAACATCGCCGCCCGGATCCACAACGGCGCATTTCTTTGTCTTATTGCATACGACAAGTGTGCAATTTTGTTGAAACGGCGTGACGGGAACGACATAGCAGGTGACAGTTGGGCATTTCAGGATCATGGACAGCCTTTCTTTAAAAAGGTTTTACCGCGTCTTATTTCCCCTTTGCAATACGGCATTTGCCGCGTTTATCCTTGACTTTGTGCGGCCTTGATGCGGATATTTCCATGACCGCGTAAGGTTCTTAACTTTTTCGAAATTGCCTATGCTCGACCAAGAGACCGCCAAGACTCCTAAGGCCATGCGCTTGCATATCGGCATCATGGGGCGCATGAACGTGGGCAAATCCTCGTTCCTCAATATGCTTGCGGGGCAGGATGTTGCGATAACATCGCCGCAGGCGGGAACGACGACCGACGTCGTCGAAAAGACGATGGAGCTTTTGCCTATCGGGCCCGTTGTCCTGCTCGATACGGCGGGTATTGACGATGCGTCCGTCCTTGGCTCGGCGCGGCTGGAAAAAGCCCAAAAGGCTTTTCAGCGCATGGATATCGCCGTCATCGTCGTGACGCCCGAGGGTTGGAGCGATTTCGAGGACGCGCTTGTCCATGAGGCGCAGGCTAAAAAAATTCCCGTTCTTATCGTCATTAATAAAACCGACTTGGCGGAGCCTTCGGTCGAATTCCTCTCGCTTTTGGAACTCAAAAAGCTGGCTTGGATTCAGGGATGCGCCACGAATCCATCGACGCATGAAATCTTCAAGTCCGAGTTTAAGCAAAGGCTGCAAAGCCTTTTGCCGAGCCTATATTCCGCGCCGCGAAGCCTTATCGGCGACTTGCTTCCTGCGGGGGGCATGGCGCTTCTGGTCGTCCCCATCGATCTAGGCGCGCCGCAGGGAAGGCTGATCGTGCCGCAGGTTCAAGCCGTGCGCGATATTTTGGACAACGACGCCTCGGCCTTGGTGGTCAAAGACAGGGAATACGCCGCGACGCTGGCCAAGCTCAAGACAATGCCCGATCTGGTTGTGTGCGACTCTCAGGTTGTCGCTCGCGCCGTCGCCGATACGCCGGAAAACGTGCCGCTGACGACTTTTTCCATCCTCTTCGCGCGACTGAAGGGCGATCTTGCCATTCAGGCCGCAGGCGCGGCGGCTATCGAAAAGCTGAAAGATGGCGACAAGGTGCTGATCGCCGAGGGGTGTTCGCATCACCCGTTGGAGGATGACATCGGCAGGGTGAAGATTCCGCGCTGGCTAAAGCAATATACAGGACGACAGTTAACCATCGACACCAGCGCGGGGCATGACTTTCCCGATAACCTGCATGAATACAAGTTAATTATCCATTGCGGCGGCTGCGTTATGACGCAGCAGGAAATGATGTCGCGCCTGAAGGCGGCCGGAGACAAAAAAGTGTCCATTACGAATTATGGCGTCGCCATCTCGGCGTTGCAGGGCGTATTGCGCCGCGCTCTTTCGCCTTTTCCGGCCGCGCTTGCCGCCTATGAGGAGGCGCGGAAATAAACATGGCTCAAGGCACTGAAAAACTTTTTGACAACGATCTCATCAGCCGCCTGCCGCAAGCCCGCGGATTGCTGGAGGAAAACGCGCCGCTTGCGCCGCATACATGGTTTCGCGTCGGTGGGCCGGCCGAAGTTTTCTTCCATCCCCAAGACGCCGACGATCTGTCCTACTTTCTTTCGCATACGCCCGCCGATATCCCCGTCACTATTCTCGGTGCGGCTTCGAACGTGCTTATTCGCGACGGCGGCATTCCGGGCGTCGTCATTCGCCTCGGTCCCGCGTTTGGGCAGGTGCGGGTGGAAGGCGATGCGCTTAGGGCAGGTGGCGCCGCCGTTAAGCTGAACGTAGCGCGCTCGGCGCAAGGTGCGGGCATAGCAGGCATGGAGTTTTTCTGCGGCATTCCGGGCACCATCGGCGGAGGCCTTCGCATGAACGCGGGCTCCTACGGCAACGAATTCAAGGATATTGTTATCGCCGCCGATGTCATGGATCGCAGCGGCGTTTTGCGCACGCTGGCTTCCCATCAGATCGGCTTTTCATATAGACATGCCGGCATTCCCGAAGATTCCATTTTTCTTTCCACGCTTTTGCAAGGCGAAACCGATAAACCGGCCGAAATCGCCAAGCGCATGGACGATATTCAAAAGAAACGCCGCGCGTCCCAGCCCGTAGGGGAGCAAACGTGCGGTTCGACATTCGCCAATCCCGATAACGATCCCCGACCAAGCTGGAAATTGATCGAAGACGCGGGTTGTCGCGGCTTGCGCCATGGGCAAGCCAAGGTTTCCGAAAAGCATTGCAATTTTCTCATAAACACGGGGCATGCCACAGCCGCCGATATCGAAAGCCTTGGCGAGGAAGTCCGCCGCCGCGTGCGCGACAAATTCGGCATCGAGCTAAGATGGGAGATCAAAAGGCTGGGCGTTGAGAGGGAACAGGATTGAAGCAAGGGGCGTTATTCCGTGCCCAGCCCTCTACCCATAAGGCGGTCTTGAATACCCCTTGGGCGATAGGGTGAAAATCTCCGCGCCTCGATCCGTCACTCCAATCGTATGCTCGAATTGCGCCGAAAGGGATTTGTCTTTCGTTACGGCTGTCCAGCCGTCGGAAAGGACTTTCACATCGTATTTTCCGGCGTTCAGCATCGGCTCGATGGTAAAGAACATGCCTTTTTTCAAAACAATGCCTTCGCCCGCACGGCCATAGTGCAGAACGGAGGGGTGGCAATGGAAAGAACGTCCGATTCCATGGCCGCAAAAATCCCGCACAACCGAAAAGCCGAATTTTTCCGCGTGCTTTTGAATCACATACCCCACATCGCCCAGCGTCGCGCCCGGGCGCACAACGTCGATGCCCAGCATCAGGGACTCGTACGTCACCTCCACAAGCCTGCGCGCGCGAAGGCTTACATGATCGCCCACATAATACATGCGGCTTGTGTCGCCATACCAGCCGTCCAGAATGGGCGTCACGTCGATATTGACGATATCGCCTTCCTCCAGCCGTTTGTCGCCCGGTATGCCGTGGCAAACCACATGATTGACGGAAATGCAGGTCGACTTTGGATATTGTCGGTAGCCCAGTGGCGCCGAAACGGCTCCGTGGGCGCGGGTGTACTGCGCCATTAAATCGTCCAAATCCCCTGTGCGCGCGTCAGGGACGACGAAAGGCGTGATATAGTCCAAAAGCTCGGCCGCCAGCCGTCCCGCCTTGCGCATGGCGGCGAAATCTTCTTCACCATAAATAGGGATGAGCGCTTGCTCTTCGGCGAATGGAGTGTCCTGCATCTTTTAAATCGATCCGCCGGGTTTGAAATTGACCTGAATGCCGAGTTTCTCCATCTGGTTCATGGTGGTCGCCAAATTCGATTGCGCGGCCGAGGCCAGCATCGCTTGCCCGTATTCCGTCGGCGCGCGGTTGGAGGACGTTTTTTCCGCCATCAACAGATTGGCGAGAATTCCGGGCAAGCCGCCGTCCGCCACCTTGCCGCTGCGAATGCCTTCGTCCTGCCGCGCTTTTGGTCCCCAGAAAAGCTCGACGATGCGTTGATCCTGAGTTCCACGCTTCTTCTTTTTACGAACGGGAAGGCCAGTATCCTCGTCGATCTCCTCCGGCTCGTTCGGATCTTCCCATTTGCAATCTTGCCAAGCCACGCCCAAAAAATCCTGTATGGCTTCCGACATGAACGGCATATTGACCAAAAGTTCGCGGAACATGTCGGCGGCGGCAAAAATAGCCACTTCCTCCAGCTTTTTGATTTCGGCTTTCTGCTCGTCGGTTTTCAATCCTTTGCGCGCCGCCAAAACAGGCACCATGCAATTTTCCTTTAGCCGCTTGGCCCAGTCTTTGGCGACTTCGCCGCGCTCGATCTCGCTGTTTTCATGATAAAGATCGCCCAAGGTGCGCAGCCTTTTTACAAGGCATTCCGACCAGTACCACCAGTCGTTAAAGGGCGCTTTCTGAGAATAACTTTGTGCCATGGCAACCGTTCCCCGAGTCCGAAAAACAGCTACGGGGTTAGCATAAAATAGCAAGGGGATGAACCCCTATATCGCCTCGATGCAAAATTCCCTTATGCCGCAGGCATTATTACGTATTCCAGCGTTTTTAAACATATTTTTAGGGGCGAAAATGGTTTTTTTACCGTTCCCTTATCATCTGGCCGGATCGGCAAATTGCGCCCTTATCGGAAGTTCGCTGTTAATGGCATTTCAACTTAGCTTCGAGAGGCGCAATGAAAATAAGGCAAAACGTCCTTCTCACCCTTGGCGCAGGCATGCTTTTGGCGTTTTCAGTCGCCCCCGCCTTTCCGCAGGATACAGAGGTAACGGCCGATCAGGCTTCGCAAAAAAGAAGCGATGTCGAGATCATGCGGAACATTCGCCAATCCATCGTGGCCGACGATATGCTGTCCATGACGGGAAAGAACGTCAAAGTCATAGCCATCGACGGCGAAGTCACCCTTCGAGGCCAAGTGAATTCCGAGGAAGAGCGCGCGAATATTATTGCCAAGGCGGCCGCTACCGTCGGGGAGGACAACGTTATCGACAAGCTCACATTGAAAGGCGCAAATCCGACGATCAAACCCTCCGGCAAGGCCGGCAACGCAAACCAGTGAGGCAAAATGACGGACTACAAAAAAGCGGTTTTCGGCATATGCCGGTCTCGGGCGCAAGCCGAAGTATGCGTCAGCAAACTTCAGCAAGCCGGCTTTAACACCGACGATATGTCGGTCCTGATGTCGGATCAGGACAGTTCGCGCGATCTCGCGGTAGAAAAAGCCACAAAAGCGCCGGAAGGCGTGACGGCGGGCGCAAGCGCGGGCGGCGTCATCGGCGGCGCTTTAGGGCTTCTGGCAGGCATTGGCGCGCTGGCAGTTCCCGGGCTTGGACCGTTCATCGCGGCAGGGCCGATCATGGGGGCGCTGGCGGGGCTTGGCGTCGGCTCGGCCGCAGGTGGATTGATAGGCGTTCTGGTGGGCATGGGCGTGCCGGAATATGAAGCCAAGCGATACGAAGGGCATGTCAAGGAAGGCGGCATTCTGGTTTCCGTCCACTGCGAAAGCGCCGAAATGGCCGATAGAGCCAAGGACATTCTGAAAAATGCGGGCGCCGAAAGCATCAGCACGACAAGCGAATCCGCCGTCGACGACGAAATGAAAGCGGCGGGATAAGAGAGCATTCAGAATTCAGGATTAAGGAAAGCGTCATGCCCGCGATCGCCGGAAGGCGGGCATCCCCCATTTTTTTTCTTTCGTATAAAAACCAAAGGGGACCACCCGCATGCGCGATGGGTGACGAGCGAGCCTGAGTAGAAAATGCTCTGTTTATCTCCCCACTCTCCCCATCGGAGCCAAGGCCACGCGGTCCCTATGCCTTCCGCCCATGGCGGCCATGAGCGCGGCGGTGAACGCGCCGATCAGCATGGAAAGGAACGTGAAGATCAGCGTTGAGGCCGTCGCTTTGCGCGCGTCGTTTACCGCATTTTTGATTTGCGTAATCGTATCATCGACCATAGGCGCTGCCGCGGCGGGATCCATGCCTGTGCGCTGGGAAATCGTTTGCACAAGATACGAGCGATCTTCGTCGCGCATGGGGCCGCCCTTGATAATGCCTTTCGTCAGAATCTGGCCGATTTCCTCACGCGTATCCATGTCTACGGGCGCACCCGTGCGATTGCCGCGCAGCATATTATCCACATAATAGGAAAGGGGATTAAGTCCGGTCAGCCAAAAGCCGTCTGCTCTTTGGCTCATCGCCATGGCGGCTGCGCTGGAGGCGGTCGCGCCGGTAAAAGAAGCGCACAATACAAAGACGATGCCTATCAACGCGGCAACAGCCCATGCGATCAAGCCTTGGGCGGTGTCGCGAAAGTAGGTTTCGTCGCCGTCCGCGCCGATCCATCTGCCGCGCAAACGCCCTGCGAGATAACCCCCGAAAGCCGAGGGAATCCATTGAATGAGGATAAGCCAGATAGCGGTGGCGACGGTGAACTTCGTTGCGGTCATAGGCTCGTCGGACCAGGGCGACACGAAAGCGAAGCCCAGTCCCGTCGCCAGCAGAATCAGAAGCACGGACAAAGCGGCGATGACTGCCGCCCCGCCCAGAACAGCCATGGCTGAAACGGCGGCGCAAGAGTCCTCCTGGATTAAGTCTCCGCTGGTTTCCGCGCTTCGTGCCGTCTTAGGATTTTGCATGCATCCTCCTTGTTTGATGTCAACGCCAGAACAGCGCCAAAAGAATGATGATCGGTATGGGCACGCCCAAAAGCCAAAGAAGTATGCTGCGCCTCATCATCGCCTCCTTATTATTGTCCCTCTATTTTCCAATGCCAAACGACCAATGAACGTATCCACGCTGCTTGAACTTCATTCTCTCGCTCTGCGCCTCGCATATTGTTTTGCTGGGCGTAATTATGGATTTATTACAGGCTGTCCTTGATCTGCTGCGCCTCCTTCAGGTGATTTTGCAAGGTAGGAACCATTTCCGAGGCAAAGGATTTAAGCGCGGGATCCATGCCCCGTCGCCCGTAATCGGAAAAGAGCTGGACGGCCCTTTCGTGTGCCGCGATTTGCATGCTGATATAGCGATTATCGAAGTTCGCATCCGGGGCGGAATTTAACTCGTCGATTTTTCCCTGATGTTCCGCGTCCAGCGTTTTTGTCATGCTCATGCTCGTGGTTTTCAGAATGCCGTCGAGCCGTTTCGATGCTTGCGTATGATCGTCGATCATTCGCTGGGCGAAGTTTTTGACGTCTTCGCTGCGCGCCCGATCAAGAGCGATTTGGCTGCTTTGGATCTCGAACATATCGGACAGAGAGGCTCTGTGAACAAAATCCGCCGCCGAAGCCACGCCGCTGCGTTGAGCGAAGGCCGAACTTGCTATGACGACGCCGATGCCGATAAAGAAAAGAACAAGGATGTAAAGGCTGAATTTCATCGTCCCCTCCGCTTGTTAAAACTTTATGATTTTAGTTTATCGCCGCACAAGACCAAATCGGATTCCACATTTCACCTGTCACTCGTTTAGCGAGTGACAGGCGGCTTGCGGAATGACACCATTCCTTGACTGACTCATTCTTGACGTGATCAAGATCCCTACGATTGTATATTATCTTCCGCTGTCCGAGCCGGAGGAGGATTCGCGGTTTGAGCCGCTTCTGCCCCTTTCGTTCGAGCTGCCGGATTTCGTGCCGGAGCCCTCTGAGCCACTTGAGGAACTGCGGGAACTACCGTCCGAACGCGATGTGTGTTTGGATTCATAATCGCAGCTTGAAGAGTCGCCGCAGCGTTCACCTCTTGGAGCCTCCGTGCCGCAGCACCCGAAAGAAGTCCTTTGCGAACGGCTTTGCTCGCCGCCGTAATATTGGCTGCCAGTTCCGCCTTGTCCGCCGGAGCCCCTGCTGCCGTAGCTGCCGCGGCCGTATCCCTGACCGGAGCTTGAATACGCATCTTCTTCTTCATATCGACTTCCGCCGCCTTGCCTCATGCGGCCCCGGCTGGATTCCGAATATATATCCTCGTCGTATTCGCTCCGTCGGGATGACCCGCCGCCATAACCGCGGCTGCTGGAACCGCTTTGGGAATAACGATCTTCGTATTCTTCCTCCCCGCGTTCGCCGCTGCGGCTGTCATAGAAAGCGCCTCGGCTTTCGGATGAATACGAACCGCCTCGGCCATAGCCGCCCTCTCCGGAAGACCCGCCGCCGCGCCCGCTCCTTGAACCGCTGCGGTCGCTGCTGGCATAGCCGTAGTTTTCGTCTTCTTCTTCATATCTGCCGCCGCCGCTTGCGGCGCTATAGGAACGGCCCGATTGCCCGCCACGCCCGTAGGAATATCTGCCTCGTCCATATTCACTGCGGCCTTGCGAACCATCGGAAGCTGCGCCGGCGTATTCACTTCTTCCCGTGTCGGGTTCGTTTGAAAACCGCGCCTGTTGATAGTTGCTGCTGCTGCCGTAATCGCCGCGCTCGCTTGAGCCGCCGCTCGAGCGACCTCGGGATTCTGATCGTCCGCCCGATTGATTATCGCCATATCTTTGCTGTGTATTCATGAACGCGCTCCTTTGGCTGGGGGTGAAACTTTCTTGAGCCCGCACTGTTTCGGGCTCCAAACTAGCAACTGCGGGCGCGAACGAGGAAAGAGCTGTTTGCACAAATGTCTGCCAGCCCTGAAGAAGCTCGGTTTCGCCCTTCATCATGTCCTTGATGCCGCTGTCGACCAGATCGAAAGGATCCTTTGCTTGCTGCGCTGTCTGAAGCCCTGGAAGTTCCAAAGTGCTTGGCAAAAGGCATGTGATCGTAATGCCTTTGTCCTGCATTTCATGGCGCAGGGCGAAAACGAAGGAGTCCAAAAACCCCTTAATGCCGTTATACAAAGCATGATAGGAGCCCGGGTTTTGTTCGCCCAAAGCACCTGTTATAAGAATAAGCCCAGATTTCGCGGCGGCCATATCGCGGGCGACTTTCTGGATAAGGTAGAGGCTGCCCGTCAGGGCGGCATCCAGAGTCTTTTTCCAGTTCCGAAAATCTTCTTCCAGAAAGTGGGCGGTTAAGCCGTATTCCATGTGCGTCAGCAAAGCGGCGACATGGCGGCCTTGAATCGCGTTGTACACTTTGTCTATTCCCTCGGGCGTGCTTATATCCGCCTCGACAGGCTCAATCTTTATTCCCGGATGGCCAATTTCGATGGCCGTGTTCTTTATGTCGGGGGTGTTGTCGGCGAGGATCAGGTCGTAATTGTTCCGCGCGCAGCATTTTGCCCATTCAAGGCCGATGCCTGAAGAAGCGCCGGTAATAACGGCAAGCGGGCGGAGGGCTTCGGCCATGATCTATCCTTTCCCTGATGGGGCTTGGCCTCTGACTCCGCTTTCAAAAAATTCGGTGAGAAAATAATCTGTTGGACGCGTTCAGAGGAACGCTTCGACCTTACCTTGCCTTTTCGTAAATATTCTATGTGACTCAGCAATCAGATAGGCGTCATTCCCGCGCAAGCGGGAACCCATCTTCATAGAGTTATAGGGGATATATTATACCAACCGGCCGATGAAATGACTCGCTTGGGTCACGAGCGGGGCTCAGAGCTTATCGCTCGCTGGACATATTAAGCTATTGGAATCCATAGAGGCACACAGCAAGCGATAAGCGAGGCGCAGAGGACGTGAAGTCACGCAGCGTGGATACATTCATTGGTTGTTTGGTTTATGTTTATTCCCCGCGAGTATGACTTTTTACTCAACGCGTCCCGCGCTGCGGATGAAGGCGCTTGCTTGCTGAACCCAGCGGTCGTGGCGCTCCATATCATGGCGTTCGGGCAAGCTCTCGCGCGAGGGGCGGGTCTCGCCGGATTCTTCGCGCTCCAAAAGCTCTTGGATGGCGGCGGGCAGACGCCCGTGTTCAGGATGGCCGCTGCCGATGCCCTCAAATTCGTTGCCGTTGCCCACGAACATGATTTCGGCGAGCTTGCTGGGAAAATGGCTCATCCACGGAGATTTCAGCAGCTTCTGCATATCGGAGGAAAGCGCGGGCAGGGACTTCAGCGTTTCCTCGAAAACGGGCTTCAAGTTGCAAACAATCTCTTCATCCTTCGCGGCCGTGTCTTTTTGGCCTTCAAGAGCTTCGCCCTCGTCGATCAGCGGATAAAGGCGCTGAAGGGTTTTGATGGCCGAGTCGCTTTTATGCTGGCGCTCCGCAGCCGCCATGAAAACCGTATCGGCATGCTTATACACGTGCACCGCCGCCATCAGGCGGTCGACGACCACTCTGGCCCAATACAGCCATTCCTCGACAGGCGGTTTTTGCAGATGCCCTGCGTTCATGTCCAAAGACTCCTTACGGAACGATCTTAACCCAAATCTTGCCGTAAAGAAATGGGAATAATACCAATATGCATTTGAATTGACTTGTTTAGGTCACGAGCGGGGGCTCAGAGCTTATCGCTCGCTGGACATATTAAGCCATTGGAATCCATGGTGACGCCCGGCAAGCGATAAGCGAGGCGCAGAGCGAGTGAAGTCACACGGCGTGGATACATTCATTGGTTGTTTGGTATAGACACCATTATAATCAGGCTCTTCAGCAAATTACTTTCGTCAGGCTCGCGCAGCTTTGCGCCGCAAAAAATGATCCGCCAGAACGCACGCCATCATGGCCTCGCCAACGGGAACGGCGCGAATGCCCACGCATGGGTCGTGCCTGCCTTTCGTCTTTATCTCGCAATCTTCCCCTGCGATTGTAATCGTTTTGCGCGGTTTAAGAATGGAAGGCGTGGGCTTCACGGCAAAACGCGCCACGATATCCTGCCCGGTGGAAATGCCGCCTAAAATCCCCCCCGCGTGATTGCTAAGGAAAACCGGCGCGTCTTTTCCTGCGCGCATTTCGTCGCTGTTCTGCTCGCCCTGCATCATGGCGCTTTCAAAGCCCGCGCCGATCTCCACGCCCTTAACGGCATTGATTCCCATCAATGCCCCGGCGATGTCGGCGTCCAGCTTGCCGTAAACCGGCTCGCCAAGCCCGGCAGGAATGCCGGATGCGACAAGCTCGACAATCGCGCCGATGGAGGAACCGCTTTCCCGCACCTCGTCCAGATAATTCATCCAAACGGGCGTTGCTTTTGGATCGGGGCAGAAAAAGGGATTATTCTGAACCTCGTTCCAATCCCATTCCGCGCGGTCGATCTTGTGGGGGCCAAGCTGCACCACGGCGCCGCGAATGGAAACCCTGTCGCCAAGGATTTTGCGCGCCACCGCGCCTGCGGCCACGCGGCACGCCGTCTCCCGCGCCGAAGCGCGCCCGCCGCCGCGATAATCGCGAATCCCGTATTTCGCCCATGTGGTGAAGTCGGCATGCCCGGGGCGAAACTTGTCCTTGATGTCGTGATAGTCGTGCGAGCGTGTGTCGAGATTTTGAATCATCAGGCTGATGGGAGTCCCAAGCGTCATTCCCTCGAAAACGCCCGAAAGGATCATCACCTTATCGCTTTCCTTGCGCTGAGAAACGAAGCGCGACTGCGCGGGCTTGCGCTTGTCCAGCCACGGCTGAATGTCGTCCTCGGACAAGGAGAGCAGGGAAGGGCAGCCGTCGATCACGACGCCGATGGCGGCGCCGTGGCTCTCGCCCCATGTCGTAAAACG
>CAZFCA010000029.1:0-17418 GCA_964517415.1 uncultured Rhodospirillaceae bacterium | reverse complement strand
ATTTTTAACCCAAGGACTCTACTTCAGTGTGGAGACATAACGGGGAGAACGTCACTCTTCTTGTTCCGGATGCGATAGATGACATGAAAAAGAATGAGATGTCGCCTTATGGGCGCGTCGCCTTTTGGTGGAAAAATGGATTTCGGCCAACAGCCTTTCAATATGTTCAGCTCAAATTGAGGAAGGAGCTAAAAGAATTTGATGGGCTGAATTATCTTGTTAAAGGTTGGGATGGTTCCATTCCGTCCGAAATAATTTGGGATATGGTTTCAAAACATGCAAAATTATGTCTTGCAAAGCAACGTGATTACGATCTGAACGATCAAGAAGTTCTGAAGAAAATGAAGGATCAACTTGAGGGCAGGGAGATACCCGTTGATCTCAATGTATCGAAAAAAGAGAATTTATTTTTCGCCGCGATTGTGCATTATCTGAGCGGTAGCTCAGGGCTGGAAAATCCGACTGTCCAAGAAGCCGCAAACCATTACCTGAGCGAACTCAAAAAAATAGCAGCAACGTTCCACTCTATTGCCCCGGAAGCAAGAAGCCCTGGATTGCAAGAAGGGCCTAAAATCCTCGGTCTTTGATAAATATCAAAGCTCGCGCCGCGAAGTGCAGTATTCATACGCCATCCGATTATTTGGCTTGGCAGATTCAATATGAATGCGCATTTTTTCCCCGATCATTATTCCGAAGATCAGGCAAATGACAATCCGGTCGGCCGCCTTTGCGCGCTGCAAAAAATAGCTGAAAATCAAATCGCGAGCCTTACGCCCCGCCAGCGGCAGGTCTTGCGCCTTGTTCTTGCCGGCCTGCCCAGCAAGAACATCGCTGCGGCATTGGGCATCAGCCAAAGAACGGTCGAAAATCACCGCGCTTCCATTATGAAAAAAACTGGCTCGAAGTCCATCCCCGCGCTTGCCTGTCTGGCGTTTGCCGCTTCATGGGAATATCCGGAAGAAATGTTTTCTCTCCCCGATTTTAATGCCCGCTCGGGGGCATGCCGAAGATCGGCATAGTTCAAGCGCGGCCTTGCGGGAAGGCGGTTTGTTTATCCGCCACAACGTCCAGCACTTGCGCCACAAGTTCTTTCTTGGGGGCATGCGCCAAATCTTTTGGAATCTCCGCAGTGATGCGGCTCCGAACGATGGGAGGCAGGCGCTCCTTCAAATCGCTGATCAAGCGGGCAGGGGATACTAAAACAAGTTTGTGGAATTTGTTTTCAAGCGCGGCGCGCTGTAATTGATCGGCAATCGCCTGAATATAGCCGCGCCGCAGTTCTTTCAAAATGTCGCCTTTGGGTTCATAGGTCGTTCGTTTTGCGGTTGCGCTGTTCATGTCCATGCCGCGTACGCCACGCCCGGTTTGATAAGCGCCGATGGTTTCCGACCGAATAACGCCGTTTGGCAGGGGCACAAGCTCAAATGTTGTCTCTTCACGGGGAAAATGATGTTTGTTGAATCCGACGAAACCGGCCAGCCGAGTCGTTTGGGCGCACGCAAAGATTTCCGCGCGATGATTATCGGCAACAAGCACCCAGATAATTATGGAGGAAGCGTCAAGCAAACTTGCGCTTTTTCTCATGGTTTCTTTAACCAAGGCTGTCTGCGCTTTTTATATAGCGGATCTCATCGCCCTTAACTACGCGTTCAGCGTCGCGCAAGGTCAAGTAATTGTAGGCCAATAAAGAAAGAATAATGACGGCCAAAACCGCCAAGGGGGATTTTTCGCTTTCCTTGATCATTCGTCCCTCTGTTGTGTTGGCGGCACGAAAAGCCTCAGGGCGGAATGGTGGCTCATCTATGGAAAAACGTTTTGATCTTAGTCAAAAAACAAAAACGCCGCTCTTTTTCAGAGCGGCGTTTCTGACTCTCCCTTCAAGTCTTTGTCAGCGGATGTTGAAAGGCAGCACGACCGTAAAGCCGGGCGAGCCGTAGTAAACAGGCTGCGCGTAGACAGGGGGCGCATAGACGTGAGGCCTGTAATAATGAGCCGGACGCCAGTGAGAATGCCCATGCCAGCCTTGATGTACAGGCGCCGCATGATGCCTTGCGTGCGGCGGGTTCCTGTGCCCGCGACCGTCATAAGCCTCTGCGGACCCTGCCGTCGCGGCGGCTAAAACAAGGCCGACAGCCAGACATTTCAAACTTCTTTTGAGGAGTGGGTTCGATTGTGAAGCCAAGTTCATGTTTATCTCCTTATGGCGCCTTTGCCTTTTATCGCTGGAAACGCCGGAATGGCATTTTCCTAAAAAAGCTCTCCGTCGCCAAAAAGAAAGCTATTAGTTCTTCATGTCGGAACTATGGCCTTTGCGTCCTTCAAAATGCCCAAATGTCCGGTCGGCGACCTCCTTTTGATTGGATGACATTTCGTTATAAAGAACCTGAAAAACCGGAATCATCTTTCTCATTCCTGCCAAATGCTCCTCGGTCAAAGCCTCGATGGACTTCAGGCTGTCTACGGCCGACATGTTACCCGCCTTAAGGCGCCGCTCCTTGATGGAAGCCGTGATTTTCGCATCGTTTTCCTTCATGACCTGCGCAACGGCGCTCCAGGCGGGCTCCTGTTCCTTGGTAATGCCAAAGGCTTCGTGAAGCATGTTGATCCTTTCCTCGATGCTTTGCATCCTCATTTCAGGTCGCGGTTTCATTTGTCCCCTTTGGGGGGCAGCTTGATTTCCTGAATTTTCCTGTCCTGTATTTTGCGCGAGGGCAGGGTAGGACAAAAGAAGCGCGGCAAGGATGAGGGCGCGGCTGAATATCATAATCTTCCTCGGAAAAGGGTGAAATCGAGAAGGAATCGGAAAGAGAAAAGCCATTGCACTAGGTTACCTTACCCGCTCTCTTTGACTAATGTCAAAACAGAGAAGCGAAGGCTCGATTATTAAAAAACGCCACATGAGCGCAGACCCAAAAAAATACAATACTATGAACAGACTGGCATCGCTTTCTCTTGTAAAGGATGAGGACAACGCGCCTCTAAGATCAACGCATCTTGAGTGCCTCAAAACCACGTCTCTCTTTTCGGACCTATCGGATCGGGATATTGGAATTCTATGCGATAAGGCGCGCAGCCGCGCGTTCAAAAAAGGCAAAATTGTGTTCCTTGAAAGCGACAGCGCGGATTTTTTCTACATCGCCAATTCCGGCTGGATAAAACTTTTTCGAACCCTGCCGGAGGGCGAGGAAATCATCCTTGATGTCGTCACAACGGGGCAGGTCGTTGGGGAGGGCGCGATCTTCGACCACCGGCGCCATGGCTATAGCGCGCAGGTCGTGGAAGATTGTCAGCTTTTAAGCATTCCGGCGCGAGCGTTGCGCGAACAAATCGGCTGTAGCGAAGCCTTGGCTTTCAATATGCTTTCTTTTATGTCGCGCTATCATCGGCGGCATTTCGGCGAAATCGCGCTGAACACTATTCAGAACGCGCCCCAGCGCATCGGACGCTTTTTGCTGAAATTTTGTCCCAGGAACCAAAAATCGAACATCGTTTTTCATCTTCCTTATGACAAAACGCTGATTGCCGACACGCTGGGCATGAAGGGCGCCACTTTTTCGCGGGCGCTAAACGTTTTGCGCGAAAATACGGGCGTCAAAATTATGGGCACAAAAGTCGAAATCAAGTCCATTGACAACCTTCTCTCCTTCGTGCGCGGCTCCTTCGCTATAGACGACGACTTCGAGGACGCGTGATGCCGACCTGCGCATGAAATGGCTTCTTATGGGTCACGAGCGGTTGCGAACAGTCGTCTCCCAAAGCGCGGTTTTTTTGACAATAATCAAAGCCGAAAACACATTCTCTGGCATGATGCGAGACGCATTTATGTCATCGAGGAGGAGATTTTTTATGTATCTGAATATTGCCGTTGTAAAAAATATGCAGGCAGAAAAACACGCCGCCCTTGATCCAAAAGAGGCCCAAAAACTCGCGAGAAACGGCGCGAAAATAGCCGTCCAATCAGGTGCCTGGAGCCATGAAGACCTAAGCGGCCTCGTCATGAAAAACATCCGGTTTACCTCCGACGTCCGCGATCTTGTTCGCGATGCGGATCTTGTCCTGTCCGTCTGCGTCCCCGCACAGCAAATTCTCGAGGCGATGCAGGAAAGCGCTGTTTTAGTCACGCGTGAACGCCCGCCCGAGAGCGATTTTCAAATTGATCGGCTGCTTAACCGGCGCATAACGACGATTGTCGCAGATCGCAGAGAGAAAGAGTCCAAGAGCATCGCGCATTTTATCGCATCGATGGTAAAGGGCGATATTCTCGATCCCGATTGGGACAATCAAAACCTTTCCCGCCTCCTCTTCACGCATCGGGGACAAATCAGAAGGCAGAGCGCAGGTATCAGATAACGGGGATCAAAAAGAAAAATTCCCCTCCCCTTGCGGGAGGGGTTAGGGGAGGGGCTGGCGGTTACACGTTGCCAAGCGTTGCTATTCCGTCGTTCGTTTCTGCGGCCTTAGTCCAGCAAGCGATGAGCGAGGCGCAGAGGACATGAAGTCGAGCGACAAGGATATATTCATTGGTCGTTTGGTATTACGTCTCAAACACATAAGTTCCGGGCGCGTCGCACAAAAGCCGGAATCGTCCGCCGCCCATTGAAAGCGGCTCGCGGCGCATGCCGCTTGAATGAACGTCCAGCCATTCGTTCCACGCAGGCCACCACGATCCTTCGCGGGATTCGGTCTGCTTCAACCACTCTTCGGGACCAAGCGTTTTTCCCTGCGCCGGTCTCAATCGGATTCGAAAATGCCGCCCTTTATGCCCTGGCTCGCTCACAATTCCGGCGTTATGGCCGCCCGATGTCAAAACAAAGGTCATATCGCCGTCGTTCAAAAAGTGCAGCTTATAAACAGACCGCCACGGCGCAATATGATCCCGTTCCGTTCCGACCATAAAAACTGGAAGCCGAATATCTTGCACAGCCGCTGTCTTTTCCCCGACAATAAACTTCCCTTCCGCTAAGTCGTCGCTCAGAAAAAAATGATGAAGGTATTCGATATGCATGCGGGCGGGCATGCGCGTGCCGTCGGCGTTCCAAGCCATCAAATCGTTCATTGTGCCGCGCTCCCCCAGCCAATATTTGCGGACGGCGGGAAGCCATAACAAATCGTTGGCGCGCAAAAGCTGGAACGCCGCTTCCATCTGATCGCTGTCCAAAAAACCTTGCGCTTGCATCATGTCGTTGAGGAAGGAAAGCTGATCCTCGGATATGAAAAGCTGCAATTCGCCGGCGTCGCTATAATCGGTCTCCGCCGCAAACAAGGAAAGGCTCGCCAGTCTGTCGTCGCCTTTGCCGGCCATGTGAGCGGCCTGAACGGCAAGCAGCGTCCCGCCAAGGCAATACCCGACGGCATGCACGCGCGCGCCGCAAATGTCATAAACGACGTCAAGCGCGGAACGAACGCCCAGCCTTCTGTAATCCTCGAACGAAAAATGGCGCATATCCGCGCCTGGGTTCCGCCACGATAGGCAAAAAACCGTCCGCCCTTGCGAGACCAGCCACCGGATCAGCGAGTTGTGCGGCGAAAGGTCGAGAATATAATACTTCATAATCCATGCCGGTACGATCAAGACTGGCTCCGTTTCGACCAAAGGCGTCGAGGGCGCGTATTGGATAAGCTCGATCAGCTCGTTTCGATAGATCACTTTTCCGGGCGTCGCGGCGATATCGACGCCGATCTTATAAGAATTGGCGCGCTCGCCTCTTTGTCGCGCGGCAAAATCATTCAGGAAAAGAAAGAACCCGCGCATTAGATTGCCGCCCCCTTCCTCAATCGTCCTGTCGATAACCTCGGGGTTAAGCCAGGGAAAATTGGAAGGCGACAAAACATTCAGCCATTGTCGCGCGCAAAAAGATACCATCGACAAGCTGGAGCTTTGAGCGCCACGCGGGGCATGCACGGCCTTCATCGTCCATTCCTCCCGCAAAAGGGCTGCTTGAACGAAAAGGCTGAAAGGCCACCGCCGCCACCCCGCATAAGCGAAGCGATAATCGGCGGATTCAGGCGAGGCCTGCGTTTCCGTGCCGAGGGCGATTTGCCCCCACCGGCGCACTTGCAAAAGAGCTTGCCATGATGCTTCCGCCATGCGGAATGGCGAATTTGCCGCATGCAAAACCCAGTCGAAGAACGAAAGAAAAAATACGCCGGGCGAAAGCCCCCCTGTAAATCGGCTTTGCCATGCATGCAGCAGCCGATCCAGTGCTTCCATCCCTTTATGATCTTCAACAGGGGGAAAAGCAGGGCCGCGCGCCGATTCCTTGGACAAGAAAGGAAGTTCCTTCGTTTCGCCCGTTTGTATATTCCCGCTTCTTCTTTCATCAGGCATGAAGGCGCCCGTTTTGCTGGTTGACCCCTTATTTTCCCTTGCCCAAATGGAAAGAGTCAATCATAAGGGCAATACTGCATAACGCGGCAAGTTAACACGCATACAATAAGCAAGTCCTTGTCATGCCATCGCAGGCATCCCATTTGTTTTTTGTACGGAAGGCTTATTAGCGACAGGGTGAATTCATGCCTATTTTATTAACTGGCGCGGCGGGGTTCATCGGCTTTCACGTCGCTAAGGCGCTTTTGAAGCGCGGCGATACCGTCATCGGCATCGATAATCTGAACGATTACTACGATGTCTCGCTTAAGCTGGCGCGCCTCGATCAATTGCTGCCTCATAAAAACTTTTCTTTCCGCAAAGCGAACGTCGCCGACAAGGAAGCGATGCTTTCTTTGGCGGATGGCGTCACGCATATCGTCCATCTGGCCGCGCAAGCCGGCGTTCGATACTCGCTTCAAAACCCCTTCGCTTATGTCGAATCCAACCTAATGGGGCATGTGGTGATGTTGGAGCTTGCGCGGCAGATTCCCGCGCTCGAGCATTTTGTTTACGCCAGCTCGTCGTCGGTTTATGGCGGCAATGTCAAAATTCCCTTCGCCGTGGGCGATGTGGTCGAAAAGCCCGTTTCTCTTTATGCTGCGACGAAACGCGCCGATGAATTGATGAGCCATACTTACGCGCATTTGTTTCAAATTCCGGTCACGGGTCTGCGCTTTTTCACGGTTTACGGCCCGTGGGGCAGGCCGGACATGGCAACCTATATCTTTACGCGCCAAATCCTTGCGGGACTGCCGATCAAGGTCTTCAATCACGGCAATATGCGGCGCGATTTTACCTATATCGACGATATCGTATCCGGCGTTCTTGCGGCTATCGGCAAGCCCCCGCAAGTCCTAAAGGGCGATGCGCCCGCCGCTCTTTACAATCTCGGCAACTCGCAGGCTGAAAACCTGATGGACTTCATCGCCGTTATCGAAAAAGTTTTGGGAAAAAAGGCCATCATCGACCTTCAGCCCATGCAGGCTGGCGATGTGCCTGAAACCTTCGCGGATATCGCCTCCAGCGCGCGCGATTTGGGCTTCAACCCCCAAACGGGCATCGAGCAAGGCATCCCCAAATTTGTGGAATGGTATCGAGGCTATCACGCTTAATAAAAGGGGATTCCCATCTGGTGCAAAGGCCGAATTACTTATTCTTCCCGAAATTCGGCGGAATGAAAACGAAAGTGCTGGCGGGAAAATTGACGCCTTCGCTCAGATTTTCAAGATTCACTCCGGTTTCGCGCCCTTGCGCATCGGCCACGCGCCACTGGCGCAGCTTCATAGGGCGATCCTCGAAAATAAGAGTCAGGCTTCCCGCGCCCGGGTCCTCTTTTTCCACAAGCGTAACCTCGATGCGCGAGGGAAGGTGCCTTACCTTCGTCACCACCACGTCGCCGTCAAGCCGCACGGGATCGCGCAAGATGAAATGCGCAAGGCTTGATTGCTGAGGGACGTTCGTCTGCGATTTCAACTCCTCGTCCCAAATATGAACGAAGCTGCCATCGGCGATAATGAAATCCTTGCTCGGCGGCGCGTAATTGACGCGGATTTTGCCTGGGCGCGAGATCATAATCTGCCCGCGCATCATGCCGCCCGCGCTATCGACCTGAAGGAAATCGGCCGAAACGTTTTTCAAGCCGTTCAGGTAATATTCGATGCGCATGATGGATTGCTTGTCAAGTTGCGACAAAACGGCGGGCGTTACGTTTTGGGGAACCGCAGCCTCCGCAACCATCGGGGCGAAAAGGAGGGAAAGGATCAAAAGGGCTTTTTTCATGCCCCGCAAGATGCTGGAAAAATGCGGCGAAATAAAGAAAAAAAGAAGACCTTTAATACCAAATGACCACTGAATCTGACAGTGGATTTGACGTCAGTCGCTTTTGCGCCTTGCTTATTCGCTTGCTGGGCGTCGCTATGGATTCCAATGGCTTATTAAATCCAGCGAACGATAAGCTCCTCGCAAGAGCCCGTGACCGAACGAGTATTTCATTGGGCGGTTGGTATAAGCTCTATTCTTTCTTTATTTCCTTTGGAACCACGCGGGCGACCGGAAATGTCAAAATCACCGAGGTCCCGCCGCCCAATTCGCTTTTTAAATCAAAGGTCCCGCCATGCAGTTCGACAAGGGATTTAGTCAAAGGCAGCCCAAGCCCCGTTCCCTGATGCTTGCGGCTCAGCGCGCTTTCGATTTGCCCGAAAGGCGCCATTGCAATGGCGACGTCCCTAGGCGCAATGCCGATGCCATTGTCGATCACGCTAATGATCATGTCTCCGCCTTGCCCGATCATCGTCGAAAGCGTGACGCTCCCGCCTTCGTTCGTGAATTTGATGGCGTTGGTCAGCAGGTTGGCCAAAATCTGTTTCATCGCCTTTTCCTCGGCGCGCAGGGAAGGAAAATCCCTCGGCACATGCAAATTCAGGCGAATTTTGCCTTCTTTCGCCCGCGCGTCCACAAGCCGCGAGACGGATTGGAAAAGCGAATCGAGGCTTAAAACGGCCTCACGCAATTGGCGCTTTCCGGCTTCCATCTTGGACATGTCCAGAATGTCGTTGATCAGCGAAAGTAAAAGCTGGCCGCTGTCGTGGATATCCTTGGCGTATTCCACGTATTGAGGCTGCCCCGCGCTTCCGAACATCTGATCCTTGATAATTTCCGCAAAGCCGATAATGGCGTTCAAAGGCGTGCGCAGCTCGTGGCTCATGTTGGCGAGAAATTCCGACTTGCTGCGGTTGGCAAAGTCGGCTTGCTCCTTGGCGCGCATCAAATCAATCTCTGTGATTTTTCGCGCCGTGATGTCGATCATCGCGCAATTCAGGCCGCCGGCCGCAGCATGGCCGCTCAGATTGACCCAAACGGTCTTGCCGTCCCTCGTCAGGATGGCGATTTCGGCGGCGCCTTTCCCTTTGTCGCGTAAAGCCGAAAGCCAAGCGTCTTTTTGCGCCGCCTCGGCAAAAAATTTGCCGTTTTTATCCGGCTGCGACTCCACAAGTTCCTTTGCGGTTTCAAAGCCAAGCAGACGCGCGGCAGCCGCGTTCGCGCTTGACCAGCTTCCATCCTCGTTTCTGTGGAAAAAGCCCACGTCGGCGTTTTCGAAAAAAGCCCGATGTTTCGCCTCGCATTCTTCAAGCGCGGCGGCAAGCTCTTCGCAAGAAAGGGAAGATCGGTCGGACATGCGTAAAAACTGGCCTAAAACAACTAAAATAGCGTTAAAGGGGCTTTCGCCCTTGCCTCCCCCGCTTCTGCATAAGCAGGCTTAGCCCCCAAAAGCGACGACTTTGTTGCGGCCGGTTTTCTTCGCGCGATAAAGGCCGTAATCGGCGTGTTCGAAAACTTTTTCGTAATCGGCCTCGATGCCGGCTTGTATTTCGGCGACGCCGATGCTGATCGTGACGGGGATGCTCTGCCCGCTTTCGGGAAGAGGGAAGGGGGCTTCGGCGATCTGGCTACGGATGCGCTCGCCGATTTTTTCGGCGTTTGCAAGAGACGCTTCGGGCATCACGACGGCGAACTCCTCGCCGCCCATGCGCACGACAAAGTCCGAAGGGCGCACGCTGTCCGTTATCCGGCGCGCGATTTCCTTCAAAACGGCGTCTCCCGCGGCATGGCCATGCGTATCGTTGACCTTTTTGAAAAAGTCGATGTCGATCATCTGCACCGATAAAGGCTTTTTCGCCTCGGCCACATGCCTCATGATGCGCGGCATGTGAGCTTCAAGATAGCGGCGGTTGAAAGCGCCCGTTAAAGGATCGACAAGAGCCAGCCTCAAGTCGTTTTGAAAACCCTCGCGCAAGCGGTCGTAATTGCGCTTGTGGCGAAGCTGCGTGCGCGCCCGCGCAAAAACCTCCTGCGCGTCCAGTGGCCGAAGCAGGTAGTCGTTGGCCCCCAAATCCAGCCCTTTGGCCACTTTTTCCAGATTTTCCGGATCGGCGATAAGCAAAATAGGCAGGTGGCGGGTGGGTTGATTGGTTCGAAGGCGGGGGCAGATGGTCAAGCCGTCTTCGCCGCGCAGCTCCAGATTGGAGAAAACAAGATCATACCTTCCTTCGGCCAAAATATCTTCGGCCTCGTCAAGGGTTTTGGCTTGCGTGATTTGCGCTGACAAAGGCGCCAAAGCCTCGCGCACGAAAGCGCCGTCGCTCGCCCCGTCGTCCACGATTAAAATACGCGCATTGCAGATATCAAGCGGAACGAGCGACTCCGCCAGAGTAGGGGAAATCTGCAAAGCCGTCTGCTCGCGCAAGCGCCACTCGTCCATCAGGCTTTTCATGCGCAAAAGAGAGCGGATGCGCGCCATCAAAGCCAAATCATTGATGGGCTTGGCCAAAAAATCGTCCGCGCCTTCTTCAAGGCCGCGCACGCGGTCCGCCACGTCCGTCAAAGCGGTGATGATCACGACGGGAATGGGCGCGGTTGCGGGGTCGGCCTTCAGCCTTCGGCACGTTTCGAAACCGTCCATAACCGGCATCATCACGTCCAGCAAAATAAGATCGGGCTTTTCCTGCGTGGCCTTTTTCAGGGCATCCTCGCCGTTTTCTGCGGTCGAGACGACGTAATAATCGCGCGCCAGCTTGGCGGCCAGCAGCTTCACGTTTAAAGGCGTGTCGTCGACGATAAGGATGCGCGCGGACATCTATAGATGCTTCTTGACGGTGGCGATGAAATGGTGGACGGCGATGGGCTTGGCGATGTAGTCGTCGCAGCCGGCGGCCAGTATTTTCTCCTCGTCGCCCTTCATGGCGAAAGCCGTCACGGCTATGACGGGGATGCTTTTCAATTCTTCGTCGGCCTTCAGCCAGCCCGTGATCTCGATACCCGATACCTCCGGCAATTGAATGTCCATGATGATCACGTCGGGATGGTTGTTCCGCGCCAGATCCATCACCTGAAAGCCGTTGCTGGTATGTAAAGTCGCGTAGCCGTTGGCCTCCAAAAGATCGCGAAACAGCTTAAGGTTCAGCTCGTTGTCCTCGACGATCAGCACCAGCTTTTTGCGGTAAATATCGTCCGTCATGGGCAGCCTCGCGCCTCAATGGGCTTAATCGCCTCCAAAACGGCCAAAACGGCATAATCGCCGTAGTCGATTCTGATTTGCTTGGCGACGCCGTTGGCCAGAAGGATCAAATCCATTTCGTAATCCGGTTCGCCGCCGTTCTCTGTTCCGGGCTTGAAAAAGGCAAGATGCACAGGCCAGCCTGGGGCTTTCACCAAGGGATCGTCCTTAATCTTATCGTTCAGATCCACATCGTCTGCGCGCGGCGGAAAAAGGAACGCGCTGATTTCGTTCACGCCCATGTCGTCCGATCCGTCGAACACGCGCACCATAAACAGCTTCTCGCCGGTCATATTTTGCGCGGCCGCTTTTTTCAGCAACAGCAGCGTATGCGCCGAAGGAAAAAGGGTTCCGGCCGGAAGCTCGACCTTGCTGTCCTTCGGCAAAGTATAGTTTACGGTCACGCTGCCGTTCTTGTTTTGAACGGCCTTGCCTTTATAAGAGTCGGCTTCCTGCCCGCTCATCGTGCGGCTGGAATTGAATTGATACTTCTTGCCGTCCTTGGATTCCCACGACAGTTCGGCGCTTGAAAAACTTTGGTCGTCGTCATCCACATAGCTGAAATGAAGCTGCGTATGCTGCTGGATCGCCCAGCCGTCGCAAACGTCGCGCCATTCGAATTCAAGCCTGCCGTTGACGCCTGAAATGCTGCTGCCGTTTTTCAGCGCGGCCGTCTTGACCTTGTACACGGCATGATGCGGCGCGATGACGATGTTTTCAGGCTTAATTTCGGGGAAAGGCGCAGGCGCATCCGAAGGCGCCGCCACGAAAACGCCGACGACGAGCAAAACGATTAAGCTAAACAGGCCAAAAGCGGCCAAACCGAAGCGAGGCGAAAAAAGGCGCACAAAGATCCCCTTCAAACCGGAAAGCCTACAATTATTAGCGTTAATATTGTTAACATATTGTCAATCATAAATACAGAAGACGGGGAGCAGGCATCAGAAAACAGTAATCAGTAATTAGTTATCAGAAACATAAATACTTCTGAACCGCATCAGCCATTAAAATGGCGTTATCCGGCTTTAGTCCCTTTCACCCTTACCCTCCCAGCCCCTTAACCATACAGAAAAATAATTTCCCATAATCCCAAAAAACATCTTGCATTTATCCCACACGTGTGATACAGCCCATCCTGCATCCTTTAAGGGATGCGGACTATGCGTCCCGTCGCCCAGCTAAGCCATGGATTGCGGGAACAGGGGGACCGATAGTCCATCACTCAAGCCATGCAATAAGAACTCCATATATGTCACGAGCGGTTGCGTAAAGTCTGTCGCTCGCCGGACCGAGTTTGGGTTTAAACACAATATGTCAGTCCGGCAAGCGACAGGCGAGGCGCAGAGCGAGTGAAGTAGAGCCATCTGTCAACGTTTCACTGGTCATTACCAATAATTCACGTTTGCTCAGCGGCCGCGCTTGCGCCCGGCTCACATGTGGAACCTGTCCTTATTTTAATGGAGCTTATAAGGAGCTTGTTTTGAAGAAAAAAGGATATGAAGGATAAAATAAATGAAATAAAAGACTTCGAATTTCACGTGGTCATTTTAAACAGTCCTCTCGGTTGTCATTCCGCGCCCGCTGCAAAGCGGCGGAGCATGGAATCCAGACGTCATCAACACGAGGAACGCCGACGAGGATTATTCCTGCCGAGCTATCGTTTTAACTTGTTCGAGGATGACGCTTGTATGTATGGATGATATGGATCAGAAAGAATTATTCTTTCTGATCCCTGATCCCTGCCTTATCCCCTCAACAAAATCAGCGCGGCGGCGCAGGCGACAATCCCAAGCCCCGCCCATACGCGTCCTTCACGCGGGCGGCCAGTCGCGTAGTAGAAAAACAGAATAAGAACTGCATTCAAATGCCGCACGGCCGTAACATAAGCGGGATTATCCACATGATAAATGGCATAGAGATAAGAGGCGACGGTCAGCCCCGCAACCAAGCCGACGGTAATGCCTGCCTTCATCGTTTCTTTGCCGAACATGACGTGCACCGGCACGGGCTTTCGGAAAAAATAATATGAAAGCCACATCGCATCCATCATAAGCGCTTCGACGAAAACATAGCCGTAAATCCCCGTGTCGATGGGAGCCTGTTGCGTAATAATCTTCGTAAAAAGCGTGCCCACGACGGCGGCGCAAAGCGTGAACCATATCGCCCGAATGCCTTTGCGCGTAACGGCGCATTTCCGCAAGTTCCACGCAAAAATAGCCGAGAGGATAAAAACAGATACAATGGCGGATGTTCGCAAGGGCGCAGCGGCGTAGGTCAACGCCAAAGGCCTGTCTATCGCGAACCAAAGGAAGAAGCTGATCAGCGTCCCGATAGGCAAAAGCCGCGCCACCACTCCGGCGCCAACCTCGTTAACGCCCTTAAAAAGCACGACGTCGCTGATCGCCCACATCACGGCCTGTGTCGCCAGCAGCGCGTAAAAGACGGGATTAGACGGCAACCCCGTTTGCAGAACCAAGGGGAACATCACAATCGCGCATCCCGCCTTAGTCCAGAAAGCCATGGGGAAAGGCGATCCCTTAAATTTCTCCTGAAGGAGAAGCTGAGACGACGAAAGAAAAGCGGCCAGCAGTCCGAACGCCGCCCAAGGGGGGAAGGACGAGAAAGCAGAAGCGAGATTCATAGGATTAAGGTTAGGCGTTAGGGGGGATGGGAAAGGGCTTAAGAATAATGGGCGGGACCTGGAATGACAATTTTATTCTTTACCGAATCCTGAATCCAAGTCCCTAACCCCTAACTTCTAGCCTTAAACCGCTCGTACCTTAACGTAGCCTCCCGGCGCGTCTTCGATGCCGTCCAGAACTTGCCGCGCGGGGACGTTCTCTCCGGCGTATTGATCGAGCCACTTTAGCCATTCCGGCCACCACGAGCCTTTGTGCGGCGTCGCGTTTTTAAACCAGTCTTCCGCCTCCTGCGGCAAATCGCTATTTGTCCAATAGCCGTATTTGTTCGCATCCGGCGGATTAACGACGCCCGCGATATGCCCCGAGCCCGAAAGGCAGAAAGTCACGGGGCCTTTATAGAGATGCGCGGCGGCGTACGTCGAACGCCACGGCGAGATATGATCCTCGCGCGTGGACAAAAGGAATGTCGGCGTTTCGATCTCGGCCACATCAATGGGCACGCCTTTCATTTTTAGGGCATAGGGCTCGATCAGCTTGTTCTCCTTATACATCATGCGCAGGTAATAGCTGTGCATGGCGGCGGGAAGGTTCGTCGAATCCGTGTTCCAATAAAGAATGTCGAACGGAAACGGTTCGCGCCCCATCAAATAGTTGTTAATCACGTAAGGCCATATTAAATCGTTCGCGCGCAGAAGGCTGAATGTCAGAACCATGCTGTTCGCGTCCATGAATCCCTGCCGCGCCATGCGCTCTTCCAAGAGCTTGATTTGATCTTCGTCGATAAAAACGCCCAAATCGCCCGGTTGAGAGAAATCGATCATCGTAACCAGATAGGTCGAGCTTGCGATTTTTGGCAGATCGGCGGGCTTTTCTTTCAACGCGGCCAGATAAGCCTGCGCGCAGGCCAGCATCGTTCCGCCGATGCAGTAACCCATGACATTGGCTTCGTTCTCGCCCGTCAGGCGCTTAATTTGGCGTAAGGCATCAAGCGCGCCTTTTTCCATATAATCTTCAAGCTGTGTCAAAGCGTGCTTTTTCGTCGGATTGACCCAGGAAATGCAAAAAACGGTATGCCCCTGCGCCACCAAATAGCGGATGAACGAGTTATTTTCGCGTAAGTCCAAAATATAATACTTGTTGATCCATGGCGGAATAAGAAGCAAGGGCACGCGCTTTGCTGTTTCCGTGGACGGCGCGTACTGGATAAGCTGCATCAGGTCGTTTTGGTAAACGACCTTGCCCGGAGTCGTTGCGATATTTTTGCCCAGCTCGAACGCGCTGTAGTCGCTCATGCGGATGTTGAGAAGGCCGTTGCCGGACTCGAGATCGCGCAAATAGTTTTCGACGCCTTTGATCAGATTGTCTCCCTTGGTTTCAAGCGTTTTGCGCAAGACTTCGGGATTGGTCAGGAAAAAATTGTTGGGCGCTGTCGCGTCCAAAAAAAGGCGGGCGTAAAAATCCAGCTTTTCCGCCATCTTGTCGCGAATGTGCGTCTTTTCCTGCCGGATCAGGCGGCGCGTTTCGTCCACGTTCTTAAGATAGGATTGCTTCAGAAAATCGAACATCCAGTTCGTTTGCCAGTCTTCGGCCTTGAAGCGTTTATCCTTGGCCTCCGCCTCGGCGATGGGCGTCGTTTGATGCCCCTGCATGCGCAGCAAAGTCGCGCGCGTAAGGTCAAGATAGTTCTGCCACGAGGCCAGCTGCGCGTCGGCATAGGCTTCTGGATCTTTCAGAACCCGCGCGGCCATTTGCGAGGCGGTATCCGCGATGGGAAGCGGCGTGAATGCGGGCGTCGCGATCTTTTTGTCCTGCGTGCGCACAAGATAATTGCGGAACAGGCTTTGGCTTTCGCGCATCACGCGCGTCATGATCTGCGACCACTGCACGGGATCGAAATGGATAGGGGTTTCTTGCGCCGTGTCTTCCACCGTTCCCGCGCTTGCCGGAGCTTGCGGCTGCTCCTGCGCTACCTTCGGCTCAGGCTTCGGGGCTTCCTGCAATTTTGCTTTAATTTCATCGGCTTTGGCTTGCGCGGCCTTGGCTTCGGCCATGCGCTGTTCCATCTCGCGGCGCAAGGCGGCGATGGCATCCAAAGATTTCTCCAACTTATTTACGGGTTGGGAAATTCCGGATTCTTCTGCTAAAGTCTTCATGATAAACCAAACGCTTTGGAAGGCGAGCATATTTACATGAAAACTCCGGCGCGCGCATCAGTCGTTTTACTTTCAATTCTTTGCTGCATTGCGGGATGCGACAGCCTTTCCATCCCGAATTTTTTTGGTCCCGATCAAGTTCCTCCCGAGGTTAAAAACGCGCCGCGCATCGTCGCTTCACCGCCGCTGGACAAGGGCGATGAAAGCTGGCCGCGCCTTGGCGATGTGCCTGGAAGGCCGAAGAATTTAACGCCGGCTTCCGAATATGAACGCGACGTGCAAGAGCTTCAGCAGGAACGCGCCGAGTCCGAAGCCGTCAAGAAAGATGCGCTTCAGAACGCCCTGTCTTTGCGCGATGCTGCATCGCAAAAAACGCCTGCCGCGCCTGTTTTGCAGCCCCCTCAATTTTTAGGAAAGTGACCTGAAAACAACAGGAGTTCGCCGCTATGTCTCTGCATAATGCCGTCCGTAACGCTCTGGAAGAAGCCCAAAAGGGGCTTGCCGATCTGCTGGCCAATGAGGAAACGATTGCCGCGATTGATAAGGCGGGCGTCTTGCTTGCCGATTGCCTTCAAGAAGGCGGGCGCGTTTTTAGTTGCGGCAATGGCGGCTCCATGTGCGACGCCATGCATTTTGCGGAGGAGCTTTCAGGGCGCTTTCGCGGCGATCGCGCCGCGCTTGCCGCCACGGCTATCAGCGATCCGTCGCACATAAGCTGCGTTTCGAACGATTATGGATATGAGTGCGTTTTTTCGCGTTACCTTGAGGCGCACGGAACGGCGGGGGACGTATTGCTTGCGATTTCGACCAGCGGGAAAAGCAAAAATATATTGAAGGCGATGGAAGTCGCCAAACAAAAGGGCATGAAGATCATCGGCATGACCGGCAAAAGCGATTGCCCCATGGCATCGGGCTGCGATATCCTTCTGGCGACCCCCGTTGGCGCGTTCTCCGACCGCGTGCAGGAGCTGCATATCAAAATGATTCACATCATGATCGAGCTTTTGGAGAGGCAGCTGTTTCCGCAGAATTATATATAGCTTCTCGGAAGCTGCGGCAGAGTGATCTAAAACAATAGATGATACCGCTTATAACAAAGCTGTTTAAAAAGCGCAGAAGAATATCATAATAAATTATTTTCACGGAAAGATCATTTGGCAGATACCAAAAGTATTTTTTTTAGAGCAATATAAGCGTTGT
>CAZFCA010000028.1:0-17473 GCA_964517415.1 uncultured Rhodospirillaceae bacterium | reverse complement strand
ACACGGTGATCATCAACTGCCAAAGGCCTGCCGGGAGCGATACGCACCCTGAATTCATAATTATTGTCGGCAATCAAAGAAAAGAGAACTATGAGCCCGATGTGCCGAATGCCTATCGACTTCGTTTTTCTAATCATACTGTAAGTTTTTCAGCAGGAGGCAAGCAGTTGTTTCTTGATCTTAACTTCGATCCTGAGTTACAGCGGCAGTTAGGGATTGCCAATCTCTGGGATAGAACAGAAAGCACCATCTATCATCACTAGAGCATTTTCTGATCATACGAGATAGGCTTGGGTTATTGAGAGCAGCGGCGCATTCGGCGGGAGTGTCGGGTCCAGAGAGAGACAGACAAAAATAGGTAGTTTGTGTCAGAGTGCGGACAATAAATCAGTCCAGAATCCCTCCCGCACCCAATACCGTTAATTCGATTTCGGCTTCGGACCTTGATCGGTCGGCGAAAAAAACAAAAACAGCAAAAGAATTTTAAGAAAATTGGAACGTTTCGGTTTTTCCTCTTCTTCAAACATGGCGGCATCCGACGGCTTTTCCGCCAACGCGGGATCAGCCTGACGAAGCCGGTTGCCCCGTTTCATTTCCGCATGATTCTTTTCGACCGTTTCGATCTCATGAAGAATCTCGTACTCTTTTTCCTTTTCCTCGGCGATCTGATCCATCAGCTCAAGGAATTTCTTATGAATGGAAAAATTCGTGGCGATGAACGCGCACACACCCGCAGCTTGCCGCAAAAGGCGCGCGATGTCGTTCCGCCTGGCTTCCATGCCCTGATAAAGCCAGCTAAGCCGCCCCTGAATTTGAGCCTCGTTCATGAATATAGGGATAACCGATTAGGGTAAAAAGGTAGTGAATTTATATTATACAAACCGATTGATAAAATGACTCGCTTGGGTCACGAGGGGTTGCGAGGAGCTAATCGCGCGCTGGACTGACTAAGCCCTTGGAATCCATAGTAACGCCCAGCAAGCGAGCGAGGCGCAGAGCGAGTGAAGTCAAGCAGCGTCGCATACATTCATTGGTTGTTTGGTATTAGGTAAAAAGGAAATAAAAAACCCGCTCGTCCTTTCCCCATAAGCAGAAAAGGAACGAACGGGTTCTTAATGGAGCTTCTTTCGGCACAAAAAGGGTTATTATTTCTTGATCTTGCTCATGGCGGCGTTAATTGTTTCATTCGCATGCTGCGTTAGCGGCGCGATTGTTTCTTTGGCCACGCGAATAGAAAGTTCGGAAACTTTATTTCCGCCGGCAACGGCGTTATCGATGCTGTCGCGAACGAAATCCGTCTGCGTGCCAATGACGTCTTGTGGGGTCTTGGCGGAAGCAAGCGTGTTATAAGCGCTTACGACGCGCGCGAACGATTCCTGCGACAGGCCGCCGACGCTGCGCATAATCTCCTCAACCCCTTGCCAAAGGACGGTATTCGATTTCGTTACGGCCGCGATGTAGTCGGATATGACAGAGTTAATATTTTCGAACGCTTTCGCGACATTTTCGGGTATGTCGTTAAGTCCGTTTGGGGGTGTGGTCATGATTTAAGCTCCATATGAAAATGCACCGTGGGACAAGGCGGCTAGGAAGGAACAAATGCCGCCCCATCATGGTTAACATGAGTAAACTATGGTTAACGGCAAGTCAATTATTAATGTCAAGTTTTTCGCGCATAGATTGCAAAAAAGTTACCTATGTAACTTTTAAAGTACAGCGCAAACATGGGGGGAAAGTGTGCCTGCTCTAATACCAAACCGCCCAATGAAATGACTTGTTTGGGTCACGAGCGGTTGCGAGGAGCTTATCACTCGCTGGACTTGTTAACCCCCTGGAATCCATATTAACGTCCAGCAAGCGATAAGTGAGGCGCAGAGCGAGTAAATTCAAAGCGGCGTGGATACTTCATTGGTCCGTTTGTATAAGGCTCTTTTCGGGCTTGTATCAAATGCCGGTTTGTTGAATCACCGCGCGGATCGCTTTCAATTCGCCTAAAACCCCTTCAATTTCGCGCCGTTTTTCGGAAGTCAGGGATTCAGTCACGGGGCGCGATTCGCCCGTCGGTTCCGACATAATGGAAAAAGTGGCTGGCATTTGCGGCCGAGCGATTCCAGCGCGCGCCAAAGAAGCCGCGCCTTTTTCGCGAAGAAGTTTTTGCACGCCGCGAATCGTGAAGCCTTGATTGTACAAAAGCTCTTTGATGTCGTGAATAATCTTGACGTCTTCCGGCCTATAATAACGGCGGCCGCCCCCGCGCTTCAAAGGCTTGATTTCCTGAAACTTGCTTTCCCAAAAACGTAGCACATGCTGGGGCAAAGAAAGCCCGTCCGCGACTTCGCTGATCGTGCGGAAGGCGGCGGGCGATTTAATCTCTCTTGAAAAAGAAGAAGGAGAGGCCGTTTCCACAATCTCGCTCATGCCTCACCGCCTTTCCCCTCAATCTTTCTGGGACCTAAAAGGGCTCGGTTTATTTTGTCTTTCAGCACATGGCTGGCGCGAAAAATCAATACGCGGCGCGGCTTAATCGGCACTTCTTCGCCGGTTTTCGGATTGCGCCCGATGCGCTCGCCCTTGCTGCGCACTTGAAAGCTGCCAAAGGAAGACAGCTTGACCGAGCCGCCCTGAATCAAGGCCTGGCTGATTTGCTCCAGAATATCGTCCACCAGTTCGGCCGAGTCGTTGCGCGATCCCGGACCGACTTCCTGATAGACTGCTTCCGCCAATTGGGCGCGAGTGACGGTCGTTTCTGTCATAGGCGCATACTCCCATAAAGAATCTGTTCCCAAGAAATCTAGTATGCAATGCGACTTAGGTCAAATGATTAGGTCCGGCTCCGAAATCTTCGCGCCGCGCTTGTGCACCGCACTCCTACACACTTGATTCGCGGGAGTCGCAGCCTTATACCCAACTAGCGTTTTTAATTTCGCTTCTAAACTTCGTTGTCGCTTCCTTTTTTCTTTCAACTTTAAGGATAAACCCATGGCATCTTCCATCGTCATCGCCGGCGCCGCGCGAACCCCAGTCGGCACTCTGAACGGCGCGCTGAGCGCCCTGCCCGCGGCTTCTCTTGCGACCCTGTGTATCAAAGAAGCCTTGTCCCGCGCCAAAACGTCTCCTGACGAAGTTTCAGAAACGGTATTAGGGCATGTGCTCGCGGCCGCACAGGGACAAGGTCCCGCCCGCTTTGCGGCGGTCAATGCTGGCATTCCCGTCGATAGGCCGGCCCTTGCGGTAAATCAGATTTGCGGTTCCGGCCTGCGTGCCGTCGCTAACGGGTTCGTTTCCATCTTGGCGGGCGATACCGACATCGTCGTCACGGGCGGCATGGAAAGCATGAGCCTCGCACCGCATGCCATTCACTTGCGTACGGGCGTCAAGCTCGGCAATGCCGAGATGATCGACACCATGGTCAAGGACGGCCTTTGGGATACCTTTAATAACTATCACATGGGCACGACGGCCGAAAATGTCGTCCAAAAATTCGGCCTCACGCGCCAAATGCAGGACGAATTCGCCGTCGCCTCGCAAAACAAGGCAGAAGCAGCCATCAAAGCGGGACGCTTTGCCGACGAAATCGTGCCCGTCGTTATCAAAAGCAGGAAAGGCGACGCAACCATCGCGCAGGATGAAAATCCGCGCTTCGGCACCACGCTTGACGCGTTGGCCAAGCTGAAACCCGCTTTCTCCAAAGACGGGACGGTCACGGCTGGCAACGCCTCCTCCATCAACGACGGCGCGGCCGCCCTTGTTCTGATGTCCGAAGAGGCTGCGGCGAAACGCGGCGTTACGCCTTTGGCGCGCATCGCGGCATGGGCAACGGCGGGCGTCGATCCGGCCATTATGGGCACGGGCCCCATCCCCTCCAGCCGCAAGGCCTTGGCAAAAGCGGGATGGAAGGTTGAGGATCTCGATCTGATCGAAGCCAATGAAGCCTTTGCCGCCCAAGCCATCGCCGTGAACAAGGAAATGGGCTGGGACACGTCGAAGGTCAACGTGAACGGTGGCGCAATCGCTTTGGGGCATCCTATTGGCGCTTCCGGCGCGCGCGTTCTTGTGACGCTTCTTTATGAAATGCAAAAACGCAATGCCAAAAAAGGCCTTGCGACGCTCTGCATTGGCGGCGGTATGGGCATCGCCATGTGCGTCGAACGGTAAGGAGTTCAAAAGATCTGCGTCATTCCGCACAAGGCGCGCGCGTAAGCATACCGAAATGCGGAATCCGATTTGGTTTCTTTAGGTTCGGAAATCGAAATCGATGACAGTTAAATTGAACCTCATTAGAAAGGAAACGGAGAAAGTAATGACGAGAGTAGCAGTGGTAACAGGCGGCACGCGCGGCATAGGCGCCGCTATTTGCGAAGCGTTGGACAAGGAAGGACACAAAGTCGCCGCGACCTACGCGGGCAACGACGAAGCCGCCAAGAAATTCACCGCGAAAACGGGCATTCCGTCATACAAATTTAATGTCGCCGATTTCGAAGCCTGCTGCAAAAACGTTGCTCTTATTGAAAGCGAGCTTGGCCCCGTGGATGTTCTCGTGAACAACGCGGGCATCACGCGCGACGCCTTTTTGCATAAAACGACAGCGCAACATTGGCGTGACGTCGTCGACACGAACCTCGATTCCGTTTTCAATATGTGCCGCAACGTGATCGAAGGCATGCGCACGCGCGGTTTCGGACGCATTATAAACATCAGCTCCATCAACGGCCAGATGGGGCAAGCGGGCCAAACGAACTATTCGGCGGCTAAGGCGGGCATCATCGGCTTTACCAAAGCGCTGGCGCAAGAGTCAGCCAGTAAAGGCATCACGGTCAACGCCATCGCGCCGGGCTATATAGATACCGATATGGTGCGCGCAGTCGCACCGGAAATTCTGAACAAGATTATCGAAAAAATTCCGGTCAAACGCCTTGGCAAGGCGGAGGAAATCGCGGCGATGGTGGTGTTCTTGGCCTCCGACAAAGCCGCCTTCGCAACAGGTGCGACCTTCACCCTAAACGGCGGCCAATATTCCGCCTAGGTTTCTGTGATTCGCCGCCCTTTCTATTACGGAAAGGGCGGCATTTTTACTCGCTTTGTTTCGGCGGGCAATATTCCGCAAGTATTTTCTCTATCACCTCCGGCGGCGGCGGTTTCAAGCCGATCTGCCAAGACATCTCAAAGCCTTTTCTATACCCGTCGGCAAGCGTCGGCGAGCGAAGCACGACGACATGCGGCGACTTTTCGTCAAGCAGAGAAATTAAGGCCAAGCAATTCCCGAAAGCGTAAAAGCTGGTCGGCGTCGGCCGCAATTTAGGCATCCATCTTATTTGCGCATAGCCGTGCGATTTAAAATCGCTGATGGTTGTGAGAATTCGAAAAGTAATTCTCTTTTGATCATACAGCTTCTTCATGCGCTTAAGATGCATCGACGGATCATGGCGCGCGCGCATAAGCTGCATCTGATTGTAGATAACGACACAGACGTCGCCGCCGAATTGGTTCAGGTGCGCATAAAGAAAATCGTAGAAATCGTCAAAGCGGTCCTTGCCGTCGAAAACTTCGACTTCGTTGGATTTAAAGCAAACGCCATTACGTTCTGAAAATTCAACGCCGCGCGCGTCGAACACTTGCAACAACTTATTTTCCATTCGGGACTCCGGCGTTGTCATCCCGTTTTCGTACCGATGAAGCGTCGGCTCGCTGATCCCCGACAGCTTCGCCAAATCCCCACGAGACCAATTCAGAAGAGCGCGCGCCGCGCGAAGCTGTGCCGAGGAAATCTTAGCCATATTTCGACCATTTCCATATCAAAAGTTGATTGAATGGTTATCAGATCATGAAAGTTTTGACAACAATTTTATCGGATCTACCGTTTTCCTCATAAAGCACGGCGCACGGTGCGCCGGATTTTAAAAAAGCCCCGACGAATTGGGGGCAAAAACTTTTGGAGGAAAATTATGTTGGATATCAATGTATTAAATTATAATAAGCCCATTCCCGCAAGCCGCCCTATGGATGGGTGGAAGGGCAATGTCATCGATGAAACAGCCCCTGAATTCAATGAACCTCTGGTTCCCGTCGGGCCGCTGTCCGATTATCCAGAAATCGCTTCTAACGGCGTCTATTTCGGCGAACGGGAATCCGCCTACGGGCCCGGCGAGCTGGAGGGTTCGCTTCTCACGAGCTTTATGAGAAAAACCGTCGCCGAAAAACTGGTCGAAGCCAGCAAACGCTTGCCGCCGCGATGCGTTTTGATGACTCTCGATACGCTTCGCACCGAAGCGGTTCAAACATCGCTTTTCGAGAATTTCAAAAACGAGCTGACGCGCGCGCCGTTTCATTTGGCTGAAGAAGAAGCGGCCGAAAGAACGCAGCAATACGTTTCCCAGCCGTCTCGGCCGAATTCGCCGCACTTAACCGGCGGCGCCGTGGATTTGACTATTGTCGAATTCACGAACGACAGGGCATGGCAGGAATACTGCGATCTGACTCAAAAGCTAAAAGAAGTAATCGCGGGAGGAAAGCGTGAAGAGAAATCCGGTGAAATAGAAGACATCGAAAGGCAGCGTTCCCAGCTTTTGCGCGAGCAAACCAAGATGCTGGATATGGGCGTCGCCTTCGATCAAGTCGCATTGGACGAAAAAGGACGGGACAAAACCGCTCTTCGTTATTACGAAAACAAACTGGAAAAAGACGGGTTTTTGCCTTCCGAAGACTTCGAGCCGCTTAAAAACAGGCGTTTGTTATATAATGTCCTGACCCCTGTCGGATTTACTTTTTATCCGGACGAGCCGTGGCATGCCGACATTTATAATAAATTTTGGGCGCAGCAGTCGGGTCAAAATGCCCGCTATGGCTTTATCGAGCCGTCGAAAGAAAACTGGCAACACGAACAGAAACGTCGGGAGCTATTTGCATGCGAAACATTTATCCAGGACGACTATCGGGCATCGCCTGATTATGCGAAGGAGATGAAGTTAGCAACGGCGAGAATCGGCAATCCGCAGTATTCAAAAAACAACCCAAGCCGCTTCGCTTATTGTATCAGGCCAGCGCGGCCCACGGATACCAGCTGTTGCCCTTCTGGCTAAGGGAAAAGCGCAAAACCGCCAGGGGCAAGGCCTAATTTTGCATTCGCTTGGCGGCTTTTTTCATTTCGTCGAAATAATTGAGCCTGACCGGATCGCTCCACCACGTATCGACGACCGCTAGGCCATATTTGGGAGGAATTCCGGGCTGGCCGAACTTGTCCCAATACGCGATGCGATAGGTGCCGATATGCCAATGAGGAATGACGTAATATTGCCAAAGCAAAAGGCGGTCTAGGGCGCGGCTGGCGATGACCAACTCGTCTCGGCTTTTGGCCTGAACAATCTTTTGTAACAAATCGTCGACGCAAGGATCCTTTATGCCGATCAAATTGCGGCTGCCTTTTACATCGGCCTTGGCCGACCCCCACATGTCGAACTGCTCGTTGCCGGGCGAAAGCGATTGCGGGAAAACCGTGATCGTCATATCGAAGCTGAAATCGTTCAGGCGGTTTTGGTATTGCGCGGCGTCAACCACGCGATAGGTCGCGCGGATACCCAAGCGTTCCAGGTTGCGCAAAAACGGCTGGACCCAGCGTTCAAAGATAGGATCGGAATTAATAATCTCGAATACAAAGGGACGCCCCGAAGAGTCCGTCAAGACCCCTCCTTTAAGAGTCCACCCCGCTTCGCGCAACAAATCGGCCGCCATGCTGATGTTCCCGCGGTCCTCGCCGCTGCCGTCCGACTTGGGCAGCTTGAATTCCTTTGTGAAAAGCTCGTCCGGCTCCTTGCCGCGATAGGGCTGAAGCAGCTTCAATTCCTCGACCGAAGGCAATCCTCTGGCCGCCAGTTCCGAATTCTCAAAGTAGCTGGATGTGCGCTTATAAGCGTCATAGGCAAAGGTTTTGTTGGCCCATTCGAAATCGAAAGCGTAATTCAGCGCCTCCCGCACGCGGCGGTCCTGAAACATGGGCTTGCGGATGTTGAAGATGAAGGCCTGCATGCCCGCCGGCAATTCGTTCTTGACCTCGCGCTTGACAAGCCGCTCCTTTTCGAGCCAAGAACCGTAATAGCCCGAGGCCCAATACTTGGCGACGTTCTCAAGCCGAAAATCATAGCGTCCCGCTAAAAAGGCCTGAAAAGACACGACTCCGTCGCGGTAATAATCGTATGTTATCGTATCGAAATTATATCGCCCCATGTTCACGGGCAATTCGGCCGCCCACCAATCCTTCACGCGCACATACTGAATAGAGCGCCCGGGCGTCATTTTCCCGATCTTATAGGGACCGCTGCCAATCAAAGGCTGCAAGGTCGTCGCCGAAAAATCCTTGCCCTCCCAGGCATGCTTGGGAAAAACGGGAAGCTCGCCCACGATCATCGGAAGCTCCGTATTCTTCCCGTCCTTGAAAATAAAACGGACATCGCGAGACCCCAGCACTTCGGTCTTCACCACATCCTTATAATAGGCGCGATAAGCCGGCGCGCCTTTGTCGCGCAGCGTTTCAAAGGAAAAAATAACGTCTTCCGGCGTGATCGGCGTGCCGTCGTGAAAGCGCGCGTTCTTGCGGATTCTAAAGGCGACCCAAGTCTTGTCCTCGGGCACGAAAATGCTTTCCGCGATCCAGCCGTATTGGCTGAAAGGCTCGTCCAGGGCGCGCACCATCAAGGTTTCGAAAACCATGCCCGCCCCATCGGCCGCCACGCCTTTAAGCGTGAACGGATTCAGCGTATCGAAAGTGCCGACGGCGCCCAAACGCAAATCGCCACCTTTGGGCGCGCTGATAAGCGCGTAATTGAAATTTGTAAAGCCTTCCGAATAAAAGGGCTTGCCATGCAGGGCAACGCCGTGCTGCGCCGTCGCGGCGGCGGCCATCGACAAAGAGGAAAAAAAGAAAACCGCCGCGATAAGGATGCGCTTCATGCTTTTTGCCTCGTCATCAGGTCGACAAGGATCTGCCATTTGTGGGAAGAAAGCAACTGCGCATAAACAAGGCCAAGCCAGCCTTTTTTGCGCCATTGCAATATCACGCTGTCCGGAAGCTCGTCGAACTTCTTGGGATCGATGATCAAAAAGCCGCTTAACTGGAAGCGATTCCCCGTCTGAACCTCGATCTGGGCGTTGTTGGAAACAAGCAAATCGTGTTCCTTCAGCGCCTTCACGAATTCGTCCGTCGTGTCGCCTTGCTGGCGAAGCGCGGCGCAGAACTCCATCGCGCTTTTCGTGAAGGACGAAGGCTGCTCGCCCTCGAAAAGGGGAAACTCCCCCTGCTCGCTGATCATGCCGCAATTGTCGTCGATGCACAAAACGAACTGCTTGTTGTTGGGGTCGTCCATCAAAATAAAGGGATAGCGCCGCACATACGCAGGCAGATACGCGCCCGGCACCCAGCCGCCATCCTTGCCGATAAACAGATTTTGATCGTTCTTAAGGCCAACGACGGCCGCCGGAACAGGGGTCGGACCATCGGCGAAAACGATGGGGTAATAAGCGGCCGCCATCGGGAATTCCTCGATCAGCAAGGGAATGGCATTTGTTTTTGCCGCAAAATTGAAATTCGAGGGGCGATTGAGCTTCATCTTGCCGTCGCGCACTCGATCAAGCGGCCGGGGCGCCGAATAGAACATCGGCATGGCTTCGGCGGGTTTGTCGGACGGTGGCGTGGATTGAGTCATGGAAAAGAATCCCTATAAACAAAGAAGAATCCATGTATATGGCAACCCAGAAGGGGTTGCAAGCGGAAGGCAAGCAGGAAGTTTCTCGTTGGAGTCAAAGACAAAAAATGGTACGCTGACAAATATTATGTCTTTAATAATCAATACGCAACAGCTCGAAGCCTTTTGCCATCGGCAGAAAAAAGCCGACTATGTTACCGTGGATACTGAGTTTATGCGGGAGCGGACGTTCTGGCCAAAGCTCTGCCTTGTTCAGGTGGCCGGGCAGGAAGAAGCCGTCGCCATTGATCCCTTAGCCAAAGATATTAATCTTAGCCCCTTGTTGGATCTGATGGGCGATCCGCAGGTTCTGAAGGTTTTTCACGCAGCGCGCCAGGATATCGAAATTTTCTATAATCTTATGGGGCGCGTGCCCGCGCCGATGTTCGACACGCAGGTCGCAGCGATGGTTTGCGGCTACGGCGAAGCGGTCAGCTATGAAACGCTAGCATCGTCTTTGGCCAAGGCTAAAATCGACAAAACAAGCCGCTTTACGGATTGGGCAAGAAGGCCTCTTTCCGACAAACAGATGGCCTATGCGCTGGGCGACGTGACGCACCTGCGCGATGTCTATGGCGCGCTTAAATCTACGCTCGAATGCAATCAAAGAATCTCCTGGGTTCGCGAAGAAATGCGCGTGCTGCTCGACCCCGCGACCTATGCGGTCAATCCGCGGGAGGCCTGGCGTCGGCTGAAATTACGAATGGACAAGCCCCGCTTATGCGCGCTGGCGCAGGAGCTGGCGGCTTGGCGGGAAGAGGCGGCGCAAAGGCTGGATGTTCCCCGCAATCGCGTGCTTCGCGACGAAACGCTGCTTGAGATCGTTTATCACCAACCGAAATCCGCCGCCGAGCTTTCAAGGATCAGGGGGCTTGGCTCGGGCTTTGCCGCAAGTCCTCAAGGCGCGGAAATCCTCAATGCGCTGGCGCGAGCGGAAAGCCGGCCCTTATCGGAATGCCCGAAAGGGCTGGCGCGCCGCCATTTGCCCGGAGGCCTTGCGCCCGTTGTGGATTTATTGAAGGTGCTGCTGAAGCAAGTGAGCGATGCGCATGGCGTTGCAGCCAAGCTGATCGCAACGACGGACGCGCTGGAAGATCTGGCGGCCAGCGGCGGCGCGGACATGCCCGTTCTGCGCGGATGGAGGAAAGAGCTTTTCGGAGATCTTGCCCTCGCGCTCATGCGCGGCGAGGTGGTCCTTGGACTGAAGGACAAAAAAGTCGCGATAACGAAAACAAACGACGCTAAATGAAAATCTCTATCGACGACGCTTCGCGGCCTTTCTTGGCCGTTTGAACCATCATCCTGACCTTCTGCCCGGATTCCAGCGCCTGCAATCCGGCGCGCAAAACGGCAGTGCGATGAACGAAAACGTCATGGCCGCCATCGTCGGGCGTGACGAAGCCAAAGCCTTTGTCGGCCTTGAACCATTTGACCATGCCGGTCATTTCGACTTCCGGCCCCGTCGCGGACGGATGCGCGGAAGACTGCGGCACTTCGCCGACGCCCAAGACCTGAATGATGTTGAAAACCTGCCGTCCCTTGGCACCCTCGCCAACCTGAACGAGGAGCTTCGTTCCTTCGGCGACATCGCGCAATCCCGCGCGGTTGACCACGGAAGAATGAATGAAAGCGTCGGATGATCCATCAATAGGTGCGACGAATCCAAAACCTTTTGTCAGATTAAACCATTTAACCACGGCTTCTGTCTGAAAACCCTGATCAGCATCAGGGAACACATCATTAGACGACAAGGCTACCTCTTGCTCAATAGACACAAAGTGTTGCAGAAAACGGTAAATTTTAGCCCTTTTTTAATAACTGCACAACAGACAAGTTCCCCGCCACAGTCTGCCGCAGGATGAACAACCCATTTTTCCAATAAAATCCGGCTGTTGGGACTAAAATAGAGGAAAAATACGCACCCCCTGCCCCACCTCAAAAAGATTGACCTTCAATCCCTTAGACCTTCGGCGTTAAAACATCGCCCAGCTTGTTCAAAAGGTAGTCAACCGTATCTTCACCCATATTTTCATATTTCGTCAAAATGCGCTCGATCACGCGCGCGCGATAGCGTTCCAGATCGCGCTCGCCGCCGTCCATCGCAGTTTCATGGACGACGTCCACGGCCGTTCGAATAGCGGGCATCAGATCGGCCTGCACGCCAGAACGCTCGCAAAGCGATTTGAGGCCAAGCTGCCCTGAATCATGAATCAGAATTCGCGCATTGACGATGGGAACGTTCGCCATCACAGCAAGAGCCATTTCGAAAAAAGCCATGTCGCCCATGCACAGGGCGCGAACCACGAGCGAAGGCGTCAACCGCTTGTTTTCGTGCATTTGCACGATCATTCTTTCCAGCTCGTCCGTGTTCGATTTTCCCGTCAGGCCGACAATCGTACGTTCCCGCCCCTGTAAAACAATGTCAGTCGCGACCTCGGGAGAAACCTGATGATGATGGACAAGGTATTCACGCAAATTATCGGCGACCATCGTCACAAGGCGTTCTGTCACCGTCGGCGGCAAGGTGGGGCGCTTGACGATTTTTTCCTTTACGACTTCGCTTTTGGCAAAGCGATCCACGGCTTTGGTGAGGCTTTTCTCGCTGATTTTGGCCGTTGTGTTATCCATCAGCTTGGCGACGGCCTTTTCAGCGCCCGTCATGACGATTGCGTCAGAAACACTTTCCGAAATATCCTTACGACTTGCGACCACGGCCTGCTTGGAAGGCTCGCCCGCGCGGACGATGTCAATTAAATCCGTGTCGGTAAGAACTTTGGAGTTTTCCAAGATTGGAAGAGCTACGCTTTCGATGTCGTTGGCCAGCTTGACGGCCACATCGTGAGGCAAATGCTGGGCATTGCGCAGGTTTTCGGCCAACGCTTGACGGACGCTGACTTCGACGTCTTTAGCCATGATGCGCACAATGTCTTGCGCAAGGGCGGCTTCCGTGGGCGAAAGATCCGGGTTTTCGATCTCTGTTCCGATTTTTCCCGCTAATTCCGCGCGGACGATGGGCGAAGGTTCCGCAAGGAGCTTGGAAACGTCAGCTTGGGTTAGTTTCGACTGCATCGCATCACCGAATTTTGTTCTCGCAGGCGTTTTTCTGATGTGAAAATATAATCCCTATACGAGAAGCCGCATTTCCGCAAGGCAATCCGATAAATCCAGTTGCTCGCAATAGGGTGTCCAAGTAGACTATTTTCAGGTTACAAAACAGTTAACAGGGGGCCTATTCGTGTTAAATCTCAAAGATCATGTGCGCACTATTCCCGATCATCCCAAGCCTGGAATCCTTTTCTACGATATCGGGACGCTTCTGGCGCACGGCCCCGCCTGGCAGGAAACCATCGCTCGCCTCAGCGAAATCGTAACGCAGGCAAAACCGACCGTCATTGTCGGAATCGAATCGCGCGGCTTTCTTGTGGGTGCGCCCGTCGCGGCGCATCTGGGCATCGGCTTCGCCATGTTCCGAAAAAAGGGAAAGCTGCCCGGGAAGACGATTTCCCGCACCTATGCCCTTGAATATGGCGAGGACACGATGGAAATGCAGGAAGGCATGATCACGGCGAAAGACAGGGTGGTCATGTGCGATGATCTTTTGGCAACCGGGGGAACGGCGTCGGCAGCTTTGGCTCTTGCGCGTCAGGCGGGGGCGGAAGTCGTTCACGCCGCATTTGTTATAGAACTTGCTTCCCTAAACGGACGCGCGCGACTGGACATTCCGGTTACCAGCTTGTTGGCATATGCGGAATAAAAGTTAACAAAGCATCGTCCCATACGCTTACGGTAATACTTTGTTTATTTTCTTACGCTAGCGTTAACCAGGGTCCGCGCTTCGCTCGCCTTATTTATTATCTCCCCTCCTTTCTGGGTGCTATGATGGCCGTTGATAAGAACATGAATGTCCTGATTGTGGACGACTATAAAACCATGTTGCGCATCATTGAAAATCTTTTGAAACAGATTGGTTTCAAAAACGTCCATCAAGCAACCGACGGGAGCATGGCTTTGAAAATGCTGCACGAAGTCCCGATGGGGCTTGTGATTTCGGATTGGAACATGCAACCGATGACGGGGCTGCAATTGCTGAAGGAAGTGCGCGCCGACGACAAACTCAAGCCTACGCCCTTCATCATGATTACGGCCGAAAGCAAGACCGAAAACGTCGTTGCCGCAAAGGAAGCGGGCGTCAACAATTACATCGTCAAGCCGTTTAACGCCGAAACGCTGAAGCAAAAAATTTCCGCTGTTTTAGGGGCTTTCTAAGGATTTTTCATGACTGAGACGCCAAATACCGATGAGCGGTTGCAAAACGAAATCAAAGCGGCGCACGCGGCCATTAAGAAGCCCCTGTCACCCGAGGAAGTGGCTTCCGTCGTGCGGCAGGTTGTCCAATCGCTGGAAGGCGACGTATCGTCCGCCGATCTGAAATTTTATTCCGAGCTTGAAGGCCTGACCCGCTACATCCGGCAAGCTCGAAAAGAAATCGCCTCCATCAAGCCAGACGACATAAGCACGAACTTCATCCCGGGCGCGACGGACGAGCTGGACGCCGTTGTGGGCGCGACCGAAGAAGCGACGAACAGCATCATGGACGTGTGCGACGAAATGAGCTCGATCGCCTCCACCTGCCCGCCCGAAATCGGGGATAGGCTGGTCAACTGCACCACCAAGATATTCGAAGCCTGTAATTTTCAAGATATCACCGGCCAGCGCATTACCAAGGTCGTTGAAACCCTGAAGGTGATCGACGTGCGCATCGAAGCGATAGTCAAGGCGATGGGCGAGGAAATCCACCGCATCGGCGAAGCGCATGTGATGAAAAACGTCCACGCGGCCGACCCGGATAACGGCCTTTTGAATGGCCCTCAATTGCCCAACAGCGCCATCAGCCAATCCGACATCGATAAGCTGATGTCGGAATCGGAACAGCAATCCTGAGGCCTTGCGCTCCGGCATAAAGCCTTTAAAGGCGTCTGCGCGGCCACTTTACAATCGGATTGATCTAACCTGCCATCTTTGGCATTGTGCTTGATCCCTTTTATATTGCGGGTTTTGGATATTATGTCTGTCGTTCAGCCTTCTTTTTTTCCCGAACAGGCAGATGCGGGGACAACGCCCCTGATGGCGCAGTATTTCTCCGTTAAGCAACAGCATCAAAATTGCCTTCTTTTCTTCCGCCTCGGGGATTTCTATGAAATGTTTTTCGACGACGCGCTTGTGGCGTCGAAAACGCTCGATATCGCGCTGACGCGCCGCGGCCAGCATCAAGGCAAGGACGTGCCCATGTGCGGCGTTCCGGCGCATGCGTATGAAAGCTATGTCGCGAAACTTATCCGCGCAGGCCATCGCGTGGCGATCTGCGAGCAAACGGAAACCCCCGAAGAAGCGAAGAAGCAGGCCAAAGCCCGCGGCGGCAAGGCCATTGTGACGCGCGACGTGATCCGCATTATCACGCCCGGCACCGTGACGGAGGATAGCCTGCTCGACGCCCGCGCGGCCAATTATCTGGCATGCCTGACGATTGCGGGGGATGAAATTGCATTGGCATGGGGCGATATCGTAGCGGGGCATATCTACGCGCAAAGCGTCGCTGAAACCGATATTTCCGGCGCCTTGGCGCGCCTCGACGCCAGCGAAATTCTCATCGCCGAACGCTTGGTTCAAAAGCCGGAGCTTTTCGAAATCCTCGCGCCGTGGCGCGAACGCCTCACGCCTCAGCCTAATAGCCGCTTCGATAGCGACAATGCCAAGCGCCGCTTGCTCGATCTTTATCATGTGGGCGACCTTGCGGCTTTCGGCGATTTCTCCCGCGCTGAAATATCCGCGCTTGGCGCTTTGCTGGATTATATCGAACTTACGCAGAAAACCGATCTCAAGCATTTCTCGCGCCCCCAAAAAGCGGGCGGCCTCCAAATAACGATGGACGCCGCGACAAGGCGGAATTTAGAGCTAACGCGCACTCTTGCGGGCGAAAGGCGCGGCAGTTTGCTCGACACCATAGACCGCACCGAAACGGGGGCGGGCGCGCGCCTTCTTGCCTCGCGCTTAAGCAATCCGCTGACCGACACCAAAGCCATTACATCGCGCCTCGACGCCGTCGCCTTTTTCGTGAACGACGGCGCTTTGCGTTCAAAGGCGCGGGATATTCTGCGCCGCGCGCCCGATCTGGAACGCGCCTTGGCGCGGCTTGCCTTGGGGCGCGGCGGCCCGCGCGATCTTGCCAGCGCGCGCGATGCTTTAAGGCAAGCTGAAAGCCTGCGCAGCCTCCTTCTCGCAGCTCAGGCAACGCCGCCTGAAGTGCGCGAGGACATTAAAAATCTAGGCGAGCATAACGCCCTTGCCGACAAGCTCCAGCGCGCGCTGGCCGATAGCCTTCCCATCCTCGCGCGTGACGGCAATTTTATCGCGCGCGGCTATGCGGCGCAGCTTGACGAGCTTGTAACTTTGCGCGACGACGGCCGCCGCCATATCGCGAGCCTGCAGCAAAAATATGCGGGCAAAACCGGCGTTGCGACTCTGAAGATCAAGCACAACCAGATCATCGGCTATCATATCGAAGTCACGCCCGCGCAGGCTGATAAGCTGCTTGCCGACAAGGATGCCTTTATTCACCGCCAGACATTGGCGACTGCGGCTCGCTTTACGACGATCGAATTATCGGAGCTAGAGCGCAAGCTGAACGAAGCCGCCGACAAAGCTTTAGCGGTCGAGCTGCGGCTTTTCGCCGAGCTTGTGCAGGAAATAGTCGGACGCTTGCCCGATCTGCGCCAAACCGCGCAATCCCTCGCTTCCCTCGACGTGCTGGCGGGGCTGGCTGAACTCGCGGTCGAGCAGAACTACGCAAGGCCTACGGTCGACGACTCCCTGAATTTTAAAATTGAAGGCGGCAGGCATCCGGTTGTCGAGCAAGCCTTGCGCAAAAACGGCGGCACGGCTTTCATTGCAAACGATTGCGATCTGGCGCCCTCCCGCCGCCTGTGGCTTTTGACAGGGCCGAACATGGCCGGAAAATCCACCTTCCTGCGCCAAAACGCCCTCATCGCTTTGCTGGCTCAAATGGGCTCGTTCGTTCCGGCAACGCGGGCGCATATCGGCGTTATCGACCGCCTGTTCAGCCGCGTGGGCGCGGCGGACGATCTGGCCGCAGGGCGTTCGACTTTTATGGTGGAGATGGTCGAAACCGCCGCTATTCTAACGCAAGCCACCGAGCGCTCTCTGGTGATATTGGACGAAATCGGCCGCGGCACGGCAACATACGACGGCCTTTCAATCGCGTGGGCCGTGCTGGAGCATTTGCACGAGTCCAACCGCTGCCGCGCCTTGTTCGCGACGCATTATCACGAACTAACCGCGCTGGATAAAAAACTGAAATCCCTTTTCTGCGCCACGATGCGCATCAAGGAATGGGAAAACAATATCGTCTTTTTGCATGAAGTCGTCGAAGGCGTCGCCGACCGTTCCTACGGCGTGCATGTGGCGCAAATGGCGGGGCTTCCCGCTTCGGCCATTGCCCGCGCTCAGGAAGTTTTAACAAGTTTGGAAAGCAACCGCGCGAAGGAAGGCAAAACCGGCGCGAAAATCGCCGAAAACCTCCCTGCCTACGACGCAAAAGCCAAACCCGCGAAAAAGCCGAAGACCATGAGCGCGGAATTGGAAAAACTCCTCTCCACCCTCGACCCCGACTCCCTCAACCCCAAACAGGCGTTGGAGATGATTTATAGGATTAAGGGGATTTTATA
>CAZFCA010000027.1:0-21712 GCA_964517415.1 uncultured Rhodospirillaceae bacterium | reverse complement strand
CTGACGGTGGATCCGGCCGCTCTGATTATTACGACGGACAGCAAGAGGATAGTTAAGGGAGAAGCAATGCCGACCTTTACAGGCAGGAATACTTTGGTGACACAGGACATACCGCTAATTACATGGAGTTACAGCGCCGTCGGCTATCATGGGGCTGTAGGCGCTTACGTCATCGCAGCGCAGGCAAACGACCCGTTGAGCCGGTTGAGCAATTATAGTATTCACGAAAATTACGGTACATTTACCGTGGCGGGAAGCAGGATTACCGTCAGCAACACGGTGATCATCAACTGCCAAAGGCCTGCCGGGAGCGATACGCACCCTGAATTTCTTATTATCACGGGCGATGAAAAAGACGAGAGCTACGAGCCCGAGGTGTTGGAATATTATCAGCTTACGCTAATAGGATATAAAAAGGATAAAACCGACGAGAACGAAGAAGAGGGCATGTTTGATATCGAAGTCAATCATGAGCTGCAGCGGTATGGGATCGCCAATCCCTGGGGAAAAGTGCAGAACATTATTTACCACCACTATAGGCGCACGGATTCGAGAAAATTCTAAAATTTCCCCGGGCGATTGAATTACCCGCATTTTTAAATTTCATAAATCGAGAAAAATTAAATTGATAATGACCAAGGTCATTTTCGTGCGTGTTTTTTTTGTCCTTTAAAGCGAGTCCGCAGCGACTTGAAATAAAAAAAGAAAATCCGGATCTATTCATAATCTCGTGCGCTTTTCGGAACACAATAGCATTTTTTTGTTGAAGGGGGAATTCAAGCCTTTTACACCGCCCGCCATCCGGGATCGCTCTTGGATCCCAAGGTTTCCGCGATCCCATCCCCCAACAATACGGAGTACGACAAATGGCAAACAGCATCGCATTTCTGGACGCGTTACAGGGAATGAGCTATCAAACGCTGTCTTCAATCGATTTTAAATTGGCGATTGTCGATCCCGACAGCTCGGGACTGACTTCGAGCCAGCTTGGCAATCTGGAGTCATCCGGGAAATCGGTTGTCGGCTATCTCAGCATCGGCGAGGCGGAGGACTACCGCAGTTACTGGCAGTCAAGCTGGGATTCCAGCAAGCCAAGCTGGATGCTCGACCAAAACCCGAACTGGGGCAGCTATTATGTAAAATTCTGGGACCCGGCTTGGCAAAACATCGTCCTTAGCCGCGCGACGGAAATGGCGAAAGCTGGCTACGACGGCATTATGCTCGATGTCGTCGATGTCTACGGCGTCTCCCAGGTCGCCAATGCCGACGGCGGCTTCGATCATGCCCGATCCGACATGATGGCCTTCGTGCAAAAAATATCCGCCGCGACTAAGGCGATTAATCCGGATTTCAAGATCATTCAAAACAACGCCCTTGATCTTCTGGTGACCGATCCGGACAACCCCGCAAGCGCGACAAACACCGCCCATCTCTCGTACATCGATGGCGTGTTGGCTGAAAGCACGTTCTACAATTCGGACAATAGCCCCACGTCATGGGGGCAATGGAACGAGCAGTACCTGCTGCACGCGGTCGATGCTGGTAAGACGGTGCTTGCCATCGATTACCCGTCAAGCGCATCCGCCCAAAACGCCTTTATCGACAAGGCGATTGCGGATGGATTTGTGCCGTATGTCGCAACCCAAAGTCTGGATGGCAACATCAACCCGATTAATTATCAGATTCCATCTGAATTGCCATCGGGCGCCATGGCTTCGCTGCTGGACGGGCAGGGGACTACCCCGCTTCCGGTAACGTCGACAAATCCGACCACTCCGACAGAGCCGACAGATACGTCGGTGTCTGCCGAGCCGACGACCCCTGTGACGTCGCCGGACCCAACGACTCCGACAGAGCCGTCGGTGTCTGCCGAGCCGACGACCCCTGTGACGTCGCCGGACCCAACGACTCCGACAGAGCCGACAGAGCCGTCGGTGTCTGCCGAGCCGATGACCCCTGTGACGTCGCCGGACCCAACGACGACGCCAACTCAGCCGGCAACGCCGTCCAAGCCTCAGGGCAGCAACAACAATGACTATCTTTACCATAACAGCCACCATGACAATGGAGAAGGCGCATCGGGGCAGTGCCATGTCACAAACATCCCGAACGGCAAGCATACGGTCTACGCCAATACGACCTATGCGGAGTTTGATGTTCGTGAAAACTTCCATGGGAAAGCGACCGTTATGTTCTTTGGAAGGGATGCGCATGACATCATCGGCATCGACAAGGACCTGTATGCGACGCCGCAGGAAGTGATCAAGCACGTTACCTATCACGGCAATGACGCTGTCATTCATCTCCCCGACGGGCACGGCACGGTCACGATCCACGCGGCTGGACCCAACAGCCTGATCCCGGCGGACTTCCACATTATCTAAACGAAAGGAGAGGGAAAGGGACGGCCCGCGCCCCTCGGGCCGTCCTCCCCCTTGCTTATCCACTTCTTATGAACGACCGAACAGAAAATCTTCTTGGTGCGGCTTTGCGGACAGCGAAGCCTGCATTCGTCTATGCGGCGTTGTTCAGCTTCTTCATCAATTTGATGATGCTGCTCGTTCCGCTTTATTCACTTCAGGTTCTCGATCGCGTGATGTCCAGCGGAAGTCATGAAACCCTGTTTTGGCTCAGCGCGATCATGGTCGCGAATTTTTTGGCCGCAGGCGGGCTTCTGGCGCTCCGTTCGTTCACGATGGTGCGCATCGGGGAATGGATGGATGGCCATTTATCCGCCGCGCTTTTGGCGAACAGTCTGGCGCACGCGGCAAAAACGGGCGCGCGCGGCACTCAAAATCTGCGCGATCTGGGCGCGATTCGCGGCTTTGCGACGGGCAACGGCCTCATGACGCTTTTCGACATGCCGTGGTCCGTTATCGCGCTTGCGGTCATTTTCTGCATGCACGTGCAGCTCGGCATGATCACTTTCTTCGGGTCTGCCTTGCTTATGGCGCTTGCCTGGTTCAACGAGCTTGCGATGAAGAAGCCTTTAGACGAAGCGAACGCGCTCAACGTTAGAAACTATCAGCAAGTCGATATAGCCATGCGCAACGCGGAAGCCATCGAGGCCATGGGTATGACGAAAGCTGTTTCTGAATACTGGCAGAAAATAAACAGCAAAATATCATCCCTGCAAAGCCTTGCCAGCAATCGGTCCGCCATAGTCCAAGCCCTGACCCGCTTTTTGCGTCTCGATCTTCAGATAGCGATCACGGGGTGGGGCGCCTACCTTGCCCTAAATCACGAACTCACCTCGGGCGGCATTATCGCGGCCTCCATTTTGGCGGCGCGCGCATTGGCGCCGTTCGATGCGGCCATAGCCGTCTGGAAATCGGCTATTGATGCGCGCACGTCCTGGCATCGACTGAACGCCGAGCTTAATGCCATGACGGCCGCAACCCCGGGGATATCCCTTCCCGCGCCCAAAGGGCGGCTCGTCGTCGATCATGTAGTCTATGCGCCGCCGGGAAGAAACAGGGCTGTTATCAAGAATTTATCCTTCGCTCTTGAAGCAGGAGATTCGCTTGTCGTCATAGGGCCAAGCGCCGCCGGAAAGTCCACATTGGCAAAGCTGATAGTCGGCGCGTGGAAGCCCTATAGCGGCGTTATTCGGCTGGACGATGCCGATGTCGGGCATTGGCGGCGCGAGGAATTCGGCAAGCATATCGGCTATCTTCCCCAAGAGATTGAACTTTTCAGCGGCACGGTGCGAGACAACATCGCGCGGCTTTGCCTTGATGCGCCGGATGCGATGGTCGTCGAAGCCGCGCGAATGGCAGGAGCGCACGAGCTTATTTTAAGCCTTCCCAACGGGTATCATACGGAAATCCGTCATGGCGCGCTTTCGGCAGGCCAGCGTCAAAGAATTGGCCTGGCCCGCGCCTGCTTCGGATCGCCCAAGCTGCTTGTGCTGGATGAGCCGGATTCGAACCTGGACGGCGATGGCGAACAGGCCTTAATGCAAACGCTGGTCAAGGCGAAGCTGCGGAGTATCACGACCGTCCTTATCTCCCATCGCCAGAGCTTTTTTGGGCTCGTGAACAGAATGCTGGTCCTGAACGACGGGGAACTCAGGATCTTTGGGCCCACGATGGACGTTCTCGACGCGCTTTCGTCCAAAAAAGGCAGTCTCGCTGGAAAACCGTCCGAAACGCACCCCTACACCAAGCCGAAAAGGAGACCGCAGTATGTCCCGTATTCCGGAAGGGCTTAAGCGCAACCGCGTCGCGGCGCAAATCGCCCTGCAGGCCCGCGCCGTGCTTGCGCATTGCCGCGAATATGCGAGGCGAAAAGAACTTGGCCCCAAAATCGATGCGGGCTCGACAAAGGCGCTTGCCGTCATGGATTCCTGCATCGGCTTCATGGCTCAAAAAGACTATCAAACGTCCAATCCCGCAATCGCCCTTGCGCGCGCTCCGATTGTCGCCGGCCTTTGGATTACGCTTGCGCTTACTCTGATCATCCTTATTTGGGGAGTCCTCGCGCCCATCGATAGCGCGGTCATCGCCGGCGGCAGCATCGTCCTATCCTCGAACCGAAAAACGGTTCAGCATCTGGAAGGCGGCATCATCGATAAAATCTTCGTCAAGGACGGCGACAAGGTCTCGGCCGGGCAAAAACTGCTTTCTCTCTCCAACGCCGCCGCGAACGCAAGCCATAACACCGTTCGCGAACAGCTTTACGATATGCGCGCCGCCGAAACGCGCCTGAGATCTCTGATGGCCGGGCGCGAAGCCGTCATTTTCGATTCGGACATTCTTCAGGCGGGACAAACAAATCCGGTCGTCAGCAAGATCATTGCAACGCAAACAAGCCTTTTCGAAGCGGAAAGAGAGGCGGAAGCATCAAAGATAAAAACGCTTGGCGAGCGCGCTGCGCAATATCAAGCGGAAATCGAAGGTTTGCGCGCGCAAAAAAATGCGGCGGACTCCCAGCGATCCTTGGTCGAAAAAGAAATCGGCATGGTTCAAGAACTGTTAAAAAGCGGTTATGCGACGAAGCCGCGCCTCTATGCCCTTCAGAAAAGCCAAAGCGAACTTATCGGGAGCCAAGGCCAGCTTGACGCCCAAATCATGAAAGCTCAACAAGCCATCGCCGAGCTCGACGTCGTGACAACCAACCAAAAAAAGGAATTCGAGACTAAGAACGCTGAAAATTTGCGCGAAACGCAAGGCAAGCTAGCCGAGCTTTTGCAGAAATTGGGCGCCGCCCAGGATATCACGGGGCGAACAACGCTCACGGCGCCGATGGAAGGGATCGTGATGGGGCTTAAGTATCACACGCAAGGGGGCGTCGTCGCCCCGGGCGCGCCGATCATGGACATCGTTCCGCAAAACGATCCGCTGGTGGTGGATGTGCGTGTCAATCCGGCGGATATAGGATCGGTTCATCCAGGCATGGAGGCGAAGGTCATGTTCGCCGCCTATAAAGCCAGACGGACTCCCAAAGTTCCGGCCATCGTGACGCACGTTTCGGCGGATACTTTCACGGAAGAGCGGAATAACGCGCCCTATTACACCGCGCGACTCGAAGTTGACAAAAACTTCCTTGGCCAGCTTAAAAATCCTATCGATTTGTATCCCGGCAGTCCCGTCAACGTTTTCATCCGCAGGGAATCGCGGACGTTTCTGAATTACCTTTTCACGCCCATTCTCGACAGCACGGAAAAAGCCTTTAAGGAAGAATAATGCCGATCCGTTTATCTATCCTTCTGAACGGAAGCGTTCGTCGTAATGAAAGCGTGATACGGCAATCTTTCGACGCGTTGCTTCACGGCAAGCGCGGCAATAAGGAAAGTCGTGAAGGATGAAAGGAAATACCCGATTCCATAATACCGAAAGCCGAAATCGAGGCTCACGAAAGTGAACAGCGCGTTCGTAAAAAGAAAAATGAACTGAATGGCCAGAGCTTCTTTGCGCGCGTCGAAATATGACAGAAGGATAAGAAGGAACATCGCCAAAACCTGAAACAGGGCGCCTAAAAGCCCATAGCGCAGCATGCCAATCTGCATGGGGCTGCCATTTAAAAATGCGATGATTTCGGGCGCGAGAAACAGGGCGATAAAAGTCAAGCTCATTTGGAAAAAAAACAGATTTCCTGCGCTTTTCCAAAGGCTGCGCGAAAGGGATTTGTGATTATTTTCTATGCGCCGGAAATTCGCCTTCAGCTCGATATCGCGATAAAAACGCACATACCGTTCAAAAAAATGCGTCTCAATGTTAAATAAAAACACGGCCATGGCGGGCACCGTGGTTAAGTAGGCCAAAAACATCGTCGCGTCGTAATAAGGATAGATGATAAGGCCGCCCTCCAATTTCATCGCTTCCGGCGCCGACCACATCACCCATTTGTCGGCCCAGATGGCAACGTTGTAAACCAGTCCGCCCAAAGCAAGATCCCAATAGGTTCGAAATTCCCTGACAAAGGCAAAGGGCCTTTTAACTGAGTATGGATATTCGGCAAAAACGTTCCCGATCAGCAACGCGATAACGACAATAATCCCGAATGAAAAACCGTTCAGCAATCCAAAAGCACCGTAAGGCCGCGCCAGAAATAGGCTTGCCGCCGCGCCGACGGTCATTCCAAGAAGAAAGGCGAGCGTAATCAAACGGTAATTTTTCATCACTGAAATGAAAATGCTAACCAGCCAAACCGCGCTTAAAAGGAGAAAATTAACGATCGCGCTAAGGGCGAATTTCAATTCCAGATTCACGGCATACAAATAAAAAGGCGCGATCAACAGCAAGTCCATCGCCCACAGCAGGATCAAAGCCCCGAAAAGCATCCCGATGGTCGTGGAAATGTCGCGTCGATAAATGCAATCCGATAAATAGCGCGTCGCCACCATAAAGATGCCGCCGGAAAGCGCGAGCGAAAGGGAAAAGTTGTAAATAAGGATAACTCTGAAATCGAACAGGACCTCAAATCCGACAAGCCTTCGGCCGATTTCCGCAATGGCGCCGAGTGACAGAACCGTAAACAGCCATGGCCCCGTCGAGGCGAAAGCGGAATTCAGGCCGACGCCGAAAAAACCATATAAATTATCCTGCCTATATAATTTGCGAAGCGCGAATCCGATGCCTGCCATTTAGGGGGCTCTCCTTTTTCCGATCAGATCCCGATACAAATCGTGATACGCTTCGCGCTGTTTTTCCTTGCTATAATGTTTTTGCACTCGCGCCCGAAGGTTTTTTTGGCATCGTTGATAATAAGCCTTGTCTGTCAAAAGCCTTTGAATGGATTGCGCAACCCCGGGCGCGCTTGCGACCCCCACAATCGCCCCGCCTTCTGCGTCGGGCTTCACGCCTGCAGGGCAGCCCATGATCATCTCTCTGCAGGCGCCAACGTCTGTCGCGACAACGGGAATGCCCGCGGCGCCGGCTTCCAGAACGACAAGCGGTTGAGCTTCGCTCAAGCTGGTCAAAACGACCACATCGATAACGCCCAAGTAGTCCTCCAGCTTGACGCTGCCTGTAAAAAGAACGGTCTGGCGAAGATCCAAATGATCGACCAATTCGCGGCATTCTCCCGCATAATCGGGATCTTCGTCCTCCGGCCCCATTATGAAGGCTCGGATATCGGGCAACTGCGCCTTCAACAGCTGAATGGCGCGTATGTATGTTTTAATGTCTTTGATCGGAACGACCCGCCCGATCAAAGCGACGGTGGGGGGATGCTCTTTTCGCTTAATCGAGGAAAAGGACGAAAAATCAATCCCGTTCGCTATGACGCGCATTTTATCAGGCGGCGCGCCGTCCATGCGTTGAAACTCCTGGTTGCCGGCATAAAGCGTAATGATTTCACGGGAAGAGTCGTAGCAAAACCGCGCATAATTTCCGAAAGTGTCCATCCAAAAATCCTTCAGGTTCCGCTCGCGCCGGACGGGCGAAACCGAAAGATCGAAAACATGCGGATCGTCCAGCCAGTCCGCTCCCGCAATTTCAATGCGGCGCTCGTTCGTGTAAATGCCGTGCTCCGTCAGAAGGCAAGGCCGCCCCGTTTCCAGATGCGCGCGCGCCAGAAGAAGCCCCGCATAGCCCGTGCAAAAAGAATGGTAAGCTCTCGCGGGAGGAATATCGGCAAGCAAAACGCTGAACAAACCGCCAAAGAGGCTTCGCCAGGACCAAAAATAATCCAGAAACGAGGTTTCCGGCATCGTCCTTTGGTACATGTGAACCAAAAGATCCCAAGCCTGAGCGGAATCAAGCAGCAACCGACTGCCGATCTCCCGCCGCCAAGGAGCGAGAGCTTTGATCAAGGCGTGTAAATCATCAAGATCCGCCCGAAACTGGAGCTTTAAGAAAACCTCTTTAAGCCTTATAAACAAAACGTTTTCTTCCTCCGCGCTTAACTTCGCATACCCTTCGGGCAAGTCCTGCAATCTGATGGTTTCCAAACAAACCACGTTTTTTGGAAGATCATAAAGGATGTCGCACGAAGCATCCGCGCTTGCGATGGCGATGACGCAAAAGCTCAAATGATCCTGCATTTTAATGGTTTCGTGCATCCACGAAGAAACCCCGCCGCGGACAAAAGGATACGCGCCCTCAAGGATCAGGCAAACGTCCGCAGGCACCGGCGTTCTAGGCAACATCTTTTTCTCCCCAAACAGGAAAAACATCGTCCAGCTTGGAAAACGCGGAGATCGAGCGACGAGCAATCCCCGATCTGGCGGCAAAACGACGCAACTCCTCTAAACGCCGCTGACGGAATAAGCACTCCATATACCAAGACGCGGTTTCAGGCGGCAGAGCGCCAGAAAGGGCGGGTCCGCTTAAAATATTAATGGCTTTTTCGTCCAACCCCTGACGCGCATAAAGCCGCGCCAGACAGGCTAAAACGCGCCCATCTTCATGGCGTTCAAGATGGCGCGCATAAATGCTGATGGCTTTTTCGCGCAACGAAAAGCTGCTATCCTCATCCGCAAGTCCCGAAAAAGCGTAATCGTCGTACAACTGGGCAAGCTCCAACTCGCTCGAAAGCGCTGGAAAACGCCTGACTTCCTTCTCAAGCCGCATTCGCTTCGCCATAAAATCGCGCTCGATGTGCGCAAGGGCAGTAGCGGCTTGAACGCGCACGGCGGGCTCGTCGCTTCTTGCCGCCTGCAACAGCAGGGGGGTGAAAGCCGGGCGGAAATAGCGGGTCATTTTCGCGAGGGCGTCCCGTTTTTGAAAAAGCGTCCCTTGAACAAGGATGTCCTGAAAAGGCTCAACGCTGCCTTTAGGACAAGGCATTCCCAGCCCTAAGGCCAAGCGACTGCGCAAGCGGGTTTCTTCGGTAACGTCAGGGGGAGGAAAAAATGCGTCTATCCACGTCATCGGATCGCGGGAATGATTGACTAGCGAATAAGCAGCGATGGATAAAACGCCTAAAAGCGCGCCGAAAGGCCCCAGAGCGGCGCACGCAAGCAAAAGGAGAAGGCTGAAACGATAATTGCGCCGGGTGTGCGCAAGATTAAGAACGGCCAATCCCAGAAGAAAAACGGTAAAAGTATGTACGATGAACGTCGTCGCAAAATCCGGCGGACTGACAAGAGCCAAGCCCGCTTCAGTCTCGGCAATGAGGGCTGCGGTGGCCAGACAAAACACAAAAAATATCGGTTCCCCTTCGTCCTTTCTTTCTCTTTGCGCGTCCGTCATGCAGTATCTCTTGCTTCAAAAGGCGACTTTTTCGCGCAAAGAGGCGGAGCGGCTAATAAAATTGATTTTCCACCGTTGCTCAACGCTTTTCCGTTTTTCGTCGCGTTCTTCGCCTTGTCTTTCTTGTTCTCTTTGCGGCTGCGCGCGGCGGCAAGCCAAGCGCATACGATTTTGAACGCCTCCAAATCGTTCGCGCTAAAATCAATGAAGTCCATTTCCTCGATTTTCAAAAGGCCCAAAAGCGATCCTGTCTCTTCATCATAAAGAGGGCCGGCCATGATTCCTTCGCGCTCTAAAAAGCCGGCCTGTTCTTCGTCACAAACGCAAAGAACACGATTGTTCTTCAATAAATCGCGCAGAAGGGGCGACTTTTCATTGAACCGCCGCGCATAAGGATCGTTAGCTTTCCAACCAAAAGATTTTTCAAGCGTAAGCGCATTGTCGCCATAAAGGAAAAGAGAAAACTTTTTCGGATGCAAGGCCGTTTCCATAAGGCCCTCGACTTGCTCCGCAAAGGAACGCTTCGTTTCCGACATCGTCTTGGTCATGCGGTAAACGGTCAGAACGCTCCGCCTTTCCTCGGCTAACCGCAGTTCAAGCCGTTCATTCGCTTTTTTCAGGGACAGATAGCTGTCGCTCAATATATGCGCGGCCTGCTCGCTTTTCCAAAGACTCTCAAAAAGATCCTCGCGCTCGTGTAACTGGCGCGCCCGAATGCTACCCAAAAGCAGCGCCATGACGATCCAAAGAAGGGGCTGAAGAAACAGACGGAAATAATAATCGTACATGGTTTCCGTTAGGCTTTGCTCGGGCATGTTGCCCACAAGCAAAAAAGCGGTAGCCAGAAGCGCCGTAAAAACGGCCTCGCGCTGGCCATACTGAACGATCACCAAAAGAAGGATGATCCAAAAAGGATGGGGATTTACAGAGATGAACCGCTGCCCGTCGCCCAAAAGAAGGTTCAAAAGAACGGCCGCGGTCAAAAACGCCAAGGCCTCGAAAAATGCGGAACGCCGTATTCCCCCGAAGAGGAACGTAATAAAATTTTTATTACGTTTTTTTGCGGAGCGCGTAAGCGAGGGATGAAAGGTGCCGTTGGAAGCCAAAGTATACATACCCATCAATTTTAAAAAAGGTTGTATGCCGTCATAAAGACGATGCTTATTCTTGTCTAAACGGCATAAGTAAGCCATCTCCAGTCATGATTTTTTGCCTAAAAAAAGGATAAGTACGGTTTTCAATCGGAAGACAAGGCGTTAAAGAACCCATTTTAGATTCAATCCCACTTGGTCTTCGCTTTGTGCGTTGTTTTCGCCGCCGGAATCCGTATGAGAGGCGCGAAATTCGACGTTCAGCTTGTCCGAAAGCGAATACGCTAAGCCGACTCCATAAAGAGGCCCGTCGCTTTCGTTCAGGCGATTATAACTATAGCCGCCGTATGCCTGTAGAAGAAGATCCGAGAAAAATTTCTTGCCGATGGAAAGCGTGGCTGCATGAACCTCGTAATCCGATGCGGAAAGAGGCTTATATCGCCCGCCCGCCGATCCGCGTCTTTTTACGAAAGTGAAATATTCCGCGTCGGCTGTGTAAGCCGCCGATAAGGTCATTTCATTTTCAGCCGCGCGAAAATACGGAAAGGGCAAGGCATACTCCAAGGTTGCATTCCATGCCAAGGCGTCCGCCGCGTCCCACACATCGTCCAGCGCGTAATGATTATATCCGCCACCCAAAGAACCGACGATATCCTTGGAAAAAATCTGTTTTCTTTCGAGGTGAAGGTCGCTTTTCGTCCCGTCTCCTATCACCGTTTCGATATAATCCCAGTAAGGGCGGTTAAATTCGCCGCGCAGTTTCGTCGATCCCCGGGCGTCCCACCAGCCGTGTTCGACGCCCGCGCCTGCTGTGGAATTATTGGCGTAAATTGCGCCGCTTAAATCATGATTGTTTTCGAAAACCTTGTTCAATACAACGGCGCCGCGTTGCTTGTTGCCGCGAAAATGCCGATCTTCGCCGTTCTGCCGTGTGATAGGCTCGCGCGTATGCATGTGATTGTTTTCGATGCTCAGCGTCATCCTCATCGAGGGCGTCAGGGGAAACTGCCCGCTCGCTCGAGCCAGCTGCTCGAACGCGGCATCGGTGCGCCTGTATGTATAACCGCCCAGAATTTCCGGGCCTTGCCATGCGGCGGCGGCGCGCCGCTGTTCCAAAATATCCTCATCAAGGGGATCAAGAAGCGTCGCCTTGTTCAGGCCTAAAAACGCGCCTCCATAGTTGCCGATCCTGTTATTGATTTGCGCTTCGGCGGCGAAGACGCGCGGGTTTTCCGGATAGTCCTTCTTTAACTGCTCGATGATCTCGAAAGCCTTGCTGTAGTTCCCTGTTTCCGAATACAAAGTCGCCTGCGCCAGGCGAAAACGAAGCTCATTCGCGCGTTCGTCCTCGGGGGCGGACGCGTCGGTCGCCTCGGTGTCGCCGTGCGCCGCCATCAAAACTTCCTCAAAATCGCCTTTTGCGTGCGCGGGTCCGCCGCATGCGCAAACGACGGCAAAAGCAACCAAAGCCATGCGATATGTCACTGTAACCCCCTTGACTGCGACTGAATTTATAGAACCCGCTCTATGGAGAAAGCACGGCAAACGCTTCGTCGTAGCGCTTGTTCTCCATCAAAATCTCGGCAAAATCCGCGCGCAATGACTTGTCGTCCGGATTTTCCCTTATCAACTCGCGGAAAAGCGCCGCGACGCTCGCCAGCCCCTCTTTGCGATAAAGCAAATGCGCCAGAGTCACGCGATCATAGAAGGACTTTTCGGGCGTGTTGGACAATTGGTCAAAAGCGCGATTGTAAAATACCTTCGCCTCGAATTTTTTTTTCTTATGTTGCAAAATCCCCGCAAAGGCCAGATTAAGCTGGTAATCATCGGGGCGCTTCCTCAGCGCGCGCCGCAGAAGGGGAAGCGCGGCCTCATAATGGTTTGCGCCCGCTTCCCGAAGCGAGACGTACCTCAAACCGTCGTCGTCGTCGGGATCAAGCGCATGCACTTTTAACCAGCCTTTGTCTTTTGCGTCCTGAATACCCGCCTGTTCACCGAGGGTTGCAAGGCGCTTCAATCGAGCCGCGTCCGTTTCGCGCTCGACCTCCTGCGCTAGAATGTCCGCCAGATGCGCATCGCGCGAGGCGACAAGCGCCTCCATGTAAACATCCATAAGCAACGCCGGCGCAAAAGACCATCCTTGCGCAATGTCGATGACCGCTTGCGATTGGCCGCAAGCGTTCAGATGCGACAGCCATTGTGCCTGTTCCGCGCCTGAAGCGGCAACGGCCCTGCTTTTGATCCACGCAAGGGCGGCAGGCGAAAGTCTGTCTCCCCAAAATCCAAGCAACTCCTGCGCTTCCTTGCTTTGATAAGGGCGCCCTGCGGCAAGATTGACCAAAAGCCCCTCGGCCTCGGGTTTAAAACCCGCCTCCTCCAGAAGATAAACCATCTCGCGCTGTTCTTTTTCGTTTTGCCCGACATGGCGCAAGGCAAAATGGATAAAAGGCTGCATAACCGAAAAGTTTTTATCCGAAGACTTGATCATTCGCGCCCATTGCGAAAGCGCGCCGATATAAAGCTCCTTTTGCGCAGGCTTGTCCGCGTCCGTCTCCATAAGGGTCAACGCCTCGCGATACTGTTTTTCGGAAAGCAACGCGTCGACAAGCTGCGCGCGGCTGGCGGGCGAAGGGCGCGTGCGATCATGCTGCTTCGCGACGGCCAAAGCGATTTTGCCCTGCTGATGCCGGCTTGCCATGTCAAAGGCTTCTTCATAAAAAACGGAATCAAGTGCGGGATGTTCCCCAAGCCATGCCTCAACGCCCGAATAATCCCCAAGGCCAATCTTTAAAAAAAACCGCGCTTCCTCCGCTTTGCTCCGAATTTCGGAAGGCAGGGAATAGGCTGCGTCGACCAGCCGCTTTTCGGCTGCAAGGGACGTTTGCTTGTTGTCCAAGTGCAGCGCGGCGAATTCCGCAGGCGAAAAGAAGCCAAAAACGTCGGCGGTCGGCAAATCATAAATAAGGCTTTGGGCGGGCTTAACTTTACCGAAGAAAAAAAGCGCGTGTGCCGCCATCAAGCGTTCTTCCGTGTGCGTCAACTCATCGGTCGGCACGGCCAAAAGCGCGGCGAGCGCGTCAGAGGTATCCCCTTCGGCCAGCCCCAGCAAAGCCGAAAGCAAAGGCTCGTTTTTTCCCTGCCGGTCCGCCTCAAGGCGAGCCCTAATCACATCCGCCAGTGGCTTTTGTTTTTCTTTGAAGGCGAAATCGGCATAGCGTTCCAAAGCGATGGTCGAAAGATCATCGAAATTGGCGCTGCGTAGAACAGCTTCGGCAAGCGCGTAGTCCTTTCGCCTTAAGGCAAGGTCTATCAGGGTTTCGGCCAGTTTGTCCGCAAGCCGACCGTTCGAGAAATCATTCCGCAGCAGGCGCTCTATCGTCGCGAATTCGCCTTCCGCAAAAAGAAGGCTGACAAGCTGAACTTTCAAAGACGGAGAGGAATCCGCAGCCGCCATAAAGGGCTTCAAAATATCGCGAGCCAAAGCGTTTTGGCCGTGCATCTGGAAAAGTTCGGAAAGAGTCAAGGCATCCTCTTCGCGCGGGCTTTTCTCAATAAATCGGGCGGCCGTTGAAAAGGCTTTTTCTGCATTTCCGCTTTTCAGGCGCAATTGCGTCAAAAAGTACAAAGCATCGAAAGACACAGCGCCGTTCTTTTTGTCCCAAAGGCGTTCCAGCGCATCGATCGAAGCCTTTATGTCTCGGTTGAGATAGGAAAACTTCGCCATTTTGACGGCATCGTCTTCGGTCAACTTTTCCCCATCCACCGCGGCCAGTCGGCGAAGCGCGTGGTTTTCGTTTTTATAATCCCCCAGAAAAGCGTAAGCATCTGCAAGTTTGCGCAGTTCTTCGGAGGAGGGGGCGCGCGTCTCTATTTCCTCAAGCGCGGCGCAGTAAGCGCGTAAGCGCTGGGCCACCTTGTATAACGCCGCCAGTCGTTTACGCGCCTCGACGTTTTGGGGATTCTCTCGCATAAAATCCTCCAAAAGCGCAATCGCCTGTTCGTCGTTTCCGTAGTGCAGGTGAAGGTTTATAAGGGGTGCCAAGACGTTGACGGATGTGTCGCCTTTGGAATGCAGTTTGGCGTAGGTCTCCAAAGATTGTTCGGAATTCGAGCTGGAAAGTTCCATCAGCGCCATTTCCTTCATGCTTGGCGCGACAAGAAGCCCCAAAAGCAGAGCGGCCGGAAGAAGCAGCAAAACGAAAAGAAACGTCCTCGTTCGCACGCTAAATCCTCTCGATCTTTATGCGCAAAGGCTCGATCGCGCTTCTTTCCAAACGCAGTTTAAGAGCGCCGTCGCTTCCGACGACGTAAATCTCCTTTTGCTTTTTGCCGTCGATGCTGAGGCGATACGCGCCTTTGGGAGCTTGCCACGCCATCTCCCCATTGCCGAAACCCTGCGCGGTGAAAGTCAGCCTGTCCTTATTCCTCGCAAGATTGAAAACCTGCCAACGGCTTTCGGCAAGGTAGGGCGTTTCCTCTTCGGGAAGCCTGAAGTAAGTTTCATTTTTCTTCAGCGCGACGATGGGATCGGCCACGATTGAATCCAAATAAACGTAAAGGCTTCCCTGATAGTAGCGTTGTCCTACGACGCCCTTGGATTTATTAAAATCGACGGATTTGAAAGCCTGCCCATCGAAGCGAAGGGTATTTAAATCGCCCCTATCTTCAACGCGCCAGACATCCGGCTGCAAAGCGATCAATTGCGTCGTATAAAAACCGTTCGCGATCTTCGTGAAATGATTCACAGTAATCGGCGCAAGACTCTGCCGCCTTGCGTAATCTAAATTCGACAGCAAAGCCGCCAAACTCTCTTCCCGCTCTCCTGCATACACATGGAAATAGATGGCCAGCGGCTTAAGCCGCCGCGGCGTTTCCGTGTTTTTCAAAGTCGCCTTTAAATACCGATGCGCATAGAAGTTGGCAGACCATAAATTCGTATACGTATTCTCATTGCTGGACGAGATATAAATCTGCCTTTCGCGCCCCACTTGCTTGCCGATGGGGGCGACGGACGCATAGCCCGGAAAGTCTGGATCGGACCGCGTATCGCCGCCGTTAATGTTCTGCAATCCCGCCATCCGCGCCATCCGAATGGCGCCCTCCCAAGGCAAGCAGTTGCCGGACCAGGCGATCACTTCGACCCGCTTGGTGTTGGGAAGGACGTCTGAAATCTTTTGAACGGAGCCGCCGATCTCTTTGCGAATGTCGAAAGGCTCTTTGGCATAAGCGCGTGGAATGCTATACTCGCCAAGAGGGGGCGCGGCGGGACTCTTATCGCCCTTTGCCGCAACGGGTTTCCAAGCGTCAGGTGCATAGAGGGAAAGATAGGGGATCTCGTCATCGGCCTTTCCCGACTTAAAAAAATCCCACCGAAAGGGATGGCTATAGGTATGGCTGGCCGGCTCAATATGGGGCAGGGCGAACAAATCCCTTGCCGCGCTTTCGCTGTCGTCCGCCGCCGTCCATGCGGGATCGATATCCGCGGCGATCAGGGCGAGCATCATCGGAAAATCGGGATAAGCCTTCGCGACCTTCTCCAAAATAATCCGCGCCGAGAGCATGTTCTTGCCCTTGTACGCCTCAATGCGCGTCACGTTATTCAGGCCGTCCCCGTCGATTGCGCTGTAAAAAAGGCGCCTGCCCGCGAGCGTCGTCGTATCCGGTTTGGGAAGATCGTCCGTCGCAAAAGCGCGCCTGAAAAAGGCGAAAGGATCGATCAGCCATTGCGCCACTTCTTCGTCTAAGTGATCGTTCGTCCGGAAAAGAAAACCGCTTGAAACATAGCCGCCGCTGGGAGTCGTTGTAATCAGCGCGCTGTCCTGCTCCGGCCGTGCAGGATCCCTTGCCGAAAGATGCGTGTCGGTTTGGTTGTTCGCTGCTTTCATCACGCGATAGGAGGGCGGATTCCAAACAAAAAAATCGGGCTGCGCGACCATGCCAGACCCCGCCGCGTCGAAAGTCACGCCCAGCGGATTTTCAACCGTGCGACCCGTATCGACGACGCCGAGTTTGCCCAGAAATTTACCCACTTTTTTCTCGCGGGAAGGGCGTTCTTCGATTCCAGCGGGTCCCAAAACGACATATTTTTTCCCGCTTTCCAAAGCCTTGAATGCCCAGTTCAAATAGGAGAGAGCGTCAAGGCGCGTATCGGTGAAGAACCACGTCAGAACGCCGCGCACATCCTTGCGATGCGCGATGTCCGGCAGCGGTTTGTGAATATCGTGATATTCGACGACAAGACCAAGATGGTTCAGGGGCATCTCCGCCAGCCGATGAATGAAATCATTTCGTATATCCCCGCCCGAGCGGTCGTCGTAAAGGGCGATGACGGTTCTGGGGACAAGCGCTTCCGCTTTTGCGCGCGCCGAGGCAAGCATTCCGAAAAGCAGTGCGCAAATGAGGAACGCGCGCTTACTTCCCGGGCTCATCTATAATCTCCTCAAGGCCTATGGTCGCGACATAGGGCGTAAAACCGTTGGCTCTTTGAACGCTGTATATTTCACGAATAAACGCGCTGTCCAAAGGGTCGGCGTAATCCAGCGTGTAAACCGCCAGCGAAGGATTAATTTTCTTCGCCTCCTGAAGCCGCTTGACCTGTTGCTTATATAAAGATGGCTCGACTTTGCCGTAAACTTTTTTGTCGAAATGGTAGTCCGTGAAAACCGACTCCCCCAGCTCCATATCGATATGCGAGGCGATTTCCGGCAATATCGAATAGGCGCGGTTCATCATGATTTTTATGTTTGGGTAATGCAAGCGAACCGCCTTGACGAATTTGATGGCGGCATCGCTCATGCCGCTATAGGCTTTGCCGTTTCGTCGCTCTGCATCCAAAGGGCTGTCCACCGTATCGAGAAAAATGCCGTCGAAGCCCTTGCCCAGCAACGAAGGAATGCTCTCTTCGATAAGTATCTTTTGCCACTCGCGCGCGCGGATATCGACGAAATAACTGCCTTTCCAGTTCTTGTTTTCCGAGAGAAGCAGCCCCTTGTCGTTCATCGTTTTAAAGTGAGGGCTGTGCTTGGGGACTTCCCCGACGCTTAAGTAGCCAAGCACCGTCTTGCCATCTTCGTTCAGTGCCTGAATGTTGGGGTAATTTGGATCCAAAACAAGCAAGTCGTAGGCTTTAAAGCGTTTCGCAGGCGCCTTGTCGGCGTAATATACCGCGAATTTCTCGCTTCCCCCCGTTTCCGCTGCATAAATTCCGGTATGCGCCGCCGTCAAAGACAGAAACAAAAAAACAAAAAAACGCATTCCGGAAATCTCCTTATCCCGATGCACGGGAAACCTAAAACGGACGCAGGGGTGTCGGAACGCATAATAACCAACTCGAAATAAGGATACGATAAAGCCAAAGGCCAAAGGAGATAAATTATCCAACACCTTGCAAATAAAATAGTTCCTAAAATTCATTTTGCGGCTGCCCCACACGGGCGTAAATATCCTCCTCCTCGCCGCCGAAACCGATCCAAAGGGCATGTGTTTCGTCATAATGTTTTTGCGGATCGTAAAGGTTGATGGGCAGGCGCAAGGAATCCGCCGTCAGCCGTCCCGTCGCTTGCCTGATCCGCAAGGCTGAAAGGCTGCGCGCGTGCTCGGCCCGAGCCAAATCGGTTTTTGCGTCCAGCAGTTCCTGCTCCGCGTTCAACTCGTCAAGAATTGTGCGCGTGCCGATGCGCGCTTCGGTCCGCACGCCCTTCAAGGCTTCGGCCGCCGCTTCGATTTCGATTGAGGCCGCCTTTATATTTGCGTCGGCGGCCAAAAACGCCGACCAAGCCTCGCGCAATGTTTCCTGAGCCCTGTTTCGCGCCTCGGCCAATTCCATTCTATATTGAACCCCTGTCTGCTGCGCCGCGCGGATGCGCGCATAATCGGCGCCGGCTTCATACAAGGGTACCCTCAGCTGCAGCATGACTTGTGCGTTCTTATATCGTCCGGGAGACGTATAGTTTTCGGTGTAGTTATGAGACGCATTCCCGACCAAATTCAGTTCCGGCAACAACGCGCCCTTTCCTGCTTCGATCTCGGCATTTGATTGGTCGAAAGCGTAACCAGCGGCGATAACGGAAGGATTTTGCTTTTCCGCAAGGCGCAACAAGGAATCCATATCGGTCTCATCGTCAGGCGGAAGAACGGGCTTGGCCAGAGTGCCCGGCTCGTGGCCGACGACGCGCTTGAAATTCGCGCGGTCGATCATCAAGGCGCTTCGAGCTTGTGCCGTTGCCACCCTTGCGCGGGCAAGCCGCGACCGCGCCTGATCCACATCCGTCCGCGTCAAATCCCCAAGCTGCGCGCGCGTTAGGGTTTCATCTAGCTTCTTCCGTAAAACGATTTCATTGTTTCGGTTTGCGGCAAGAATGGCGTCGTCCCGAATAAGGCTTAAAAAAGAGGCGGCGGCGTCCAGCATTAACTGCTGCTCGCTTTCGGCCAGGCGGGCCCGCGCCGCCAACACCTGCTTTTTCGCCGCCTTGGTTTCGGCCAAGGTGCGAAAACCCCGAAATAGGGGCTGCGACGCCTGAATCCCATAAGCCAGCGAGCCGCCCGAAAATGTCGCGCCCGGAAGGCCTCTTTGCGGCGGAATATCCTGATAAATCTGGCCCACATTAGACGTAAAATCGATGCTGGGGCGCCAGTTGCTTAAGGCGAGAGCGACCTGCTCGTCAAGCGCGCGTAATCGGGCGCGTTCGGCTTCAAGCGACGGATTGTTGCGATAGGCCGCAATCCATGCCTGCTCCAAAGTTTCTTTTTGCGCTTCGGCTGTTCCCGAAAAAAGAACAAGAAAAAGAAAAAAGCCGAGCGAACAAGGGAACGATTTCATCCCATTCTCCGCGCTTGCTGTTGAAATATTTTTTTTCGAGCGCGAGTATAACATGAAATCCCATTTCCCAAATCGCACGGCATACTAGGGAAACGAACGCGTTAGCGGGAACGCTTGAACAAAAAAAGGAGGAAACGGTAAGCAATATTAACCATATTAACATTTTATTTACCGTAAGGATTTAATCCAAAAGAGATCTCATCCGAGAGCGTGGAAATCATCGTTTCGCGCATAATCGCCGCCCTTTCCTATAGGGAATAAAAAATGACTTACACATCCTCGAAAGCCTTCCGGTTCAACATCGCCGCAAAAATCACAAGCATGCTCGTGTGTTCCGCTTTTGCGGCCACGCTAATGGTTGTCGGCCTGAATACGTGGGAGGCCTATCAGCAGGGCGAACAACAGGCGATGGCGACGATCAATCGCAACATGAACGTGGCCTGGAACGAACTGAAGCATAAAGGCGCGGAATTCCAGATCGAAGACGGTCGCCTCTACGCGGGTAGCGTAGCCTTGAACGATCTGAACGAACTTCCCGACACGGTCGTGAAGCTCGTCGGCGGCAACGCGACCATTTTTATGGGCGACACGCGCATCGCCACGAACGTCAAGAAAGAAGACGGCTCCCGCGCCGTCGGAACCAAGCTCGCCAAGAACGCCGCATACGAAGCCGTTTTTGCCGGAAAAAGCTACCGTGGCGAAACCGACATTTTGGGCGTCCCCTTTATCACGGGGTACGATCCCATTTTGGACAAAGCAGGAAAAGTCGTCGGTATTCTTTTCGTCGGCGTTCCGATGAAGCAATTTTACCAGTCGGTGAACACAACAGTTATGTACGGGTTCATCGGGGGCACCATAACCGTTTTTGCTATCGTCTTTGTCTCTCTTGCCCTAGCCCGCCGCATGATTACGCGGCGCATCGCGGCCATGACCGAGGCGATGAACAAACTGGCCTATGGCGATCTGTCGGTGGAAGTCCCGCAATCCACAAGCGACGATGAAATCAGCGATATGGGCCGCGCGCTCAGTGTGTTCAAGGAAAACGCGGTGAAAAACCGCGCGATGGAGGCCGAAAAAATCTCGGAACAGAACGCCCGCGAGAAAAAAGCCAAGCACATCGAAAGGGTGACCGCGGAATTTGAAAGCAGGGTTCTCGATGTCGTCAAAAGCGTGGCTTCCTCGTCGTCGGAAATGCAGGCGACGGCGAAAAGCATGACGCAGATCGCGCAGGAGACCAGCAAAAAAGCCACTTCGGTGGCGGCCGCGTCGACGCAAGCCAGCACGAACGTGGAAACGGTCGCGGCGGCGACAGAGGAGTTGTCGTCTTCGATAGGCGAAATCGCGCGCCGTGTTTCCGAAGCCGCGAACATTTCGGAAAGAGCCGTCGAAGAAAGCAAGCAAACCGAAAAAACGGTCGAAAAATTATCCGCCTCGTCGGTCAAAATCGACGAAGTGGTCTCGCTCATCAACCAGATCGCCTCGCAAACCAACCTGCTTGCCTTGAACGCCACTATCGAAGCGGCAAGAGCGGGCGAAGCGGGCAAGGGATTCGCGGTCGTCGCGAGCGAAGTCAAAGGCCTTGCCAACCAAACGGCCAAGGCGACCGATGAAATCAGCAGCCAGATCAAAGCCGTTCAAATGGAAACGAACACGGCGGTCGACGCTATCCGCTCCATCTCGGAAATCATCCAGCAAATTCGCGATATTTCCTCCAACATCGCGGCGGCCGTGCAGCAGCAGGGAACGACGACGAGAGAGATCGCCCAGAACATCCAGCAAGCCTCGCAAGGCACGCAGGAAGTCTCCTCGAACATTTCGACCGTCACGGACGATGCCAGCCATACGGGCGCGGCGGCGGATCAGGTTCTGGCGACGGCCGATACGTTGGCCCAAAATGCCGAAGCCCTCCGCAAGGAAGTCGAAACCTTCCTCGCGAACGTGCGCTCAAGCTAGAGCATAGTCCGTTCAGGTGTGCACGTCACCCCCGCGTAGGCGGGGGTCCCAGTTGGTTTTTTTTAAAGAAAGCACGGGAACATCTCTTTATGGTGTCTTCCCACGCAAAAAACTTAAATAGTCAGTATCGGATTTAAAATCCTTTTTAAGCGCCGTTGGAATGATGGTGTGGACGGCTTCCCCGAACGGCATCGAAGTGCCATAGGGAAGAA
>CAZFCA010000026.1:0-21747 GCA_964517415.1 uncultured Rhodospirillaceae bacterium | reverse complement strand
GCAGCAATTGCGTTAATGCGATCGGTTATGGAAGTCATGCTTAAAGAACATTATCATTCATTTGGAAATGATTTGGAGAAGATGATTGATAACTGCAAGGATCTACCAAAAGGCGTAACCGTGGGCGCTCTGCACAGGTTAAGAAAACTCGCTAACGATGTTCTCCATCTTAATGATAAAGAAAGAATTCCAAAAGATATGGAGAAAGAACTGTTAGGTCTGTTTTTTGTGTTACGCTCACTGATAGAAGGCGCTCCTTCTTTACGGTGACCGTGTACTGCCGTTGAGTATTAGCTTGCTAACAGGGCGTAAGCCGTAATCGGCTGACGGCCCGACTTATCCCCAACTTTTTTGCTCTCCGTCAAAGCCCTGCGGGATCCTGAAGGTTTCTTAGAAAACCGCGATTAGCGTTCGCCAGCGTTGACTATTCAGTGCATTAGCCAAATGTTGCTTGATCAAGCTCATAATAACTTTTGGTAAAGAGGCTAACAAATTTAGTCATGGCATATTTTCGAGGTTGCAAGGATATGTTAAAAATTTTTGTGTGACAACAGACGTAAGAGGCAAAGCCCCCTCTAATTAGTGGTATCTTCTGCGGGATTCGAGGTTCGATTTTTATATTTCTGAGGATTCGTGGCATACAGGTGCCGTTGATGAATGACCGCTTCTGGGAGAAGCCATTGTGTTTAAGCAAACGCTACTCAAGACTTTAAGTTATGCCGCCATGCACATGACGGTTTCAATTTCTATCGCATACATATTGAGCGGAAGTTGGAAAATTGCCCTAGCTATTGGTTTGGTTGAGCCATGCGCCCAGACCGTTTGCTTTTTCTTTCATGAAAGGGCGTGGCATCGTTTTGAGAAAAAACAACACCGCGCCGATTATCATGACAGCATAATTGACAGCGTTTCTCCGGCAACGCGCACCATCGAAGATTGGCTGCACAGACCAAAAGAAACAAAGGTCAAGAAAGCTGTACGTTTCTTTAAGGAGCTAATGTCTCTGTAACCCCGCTTGCCCAAACGGGTTTGAGCTCCGTTCTTAAAAAAGTTTTCCGTGGTTATTTGAAAAAACCGCGAGCTTTCATCATGTCACAGCCGTTTCTCCGTGGCGTGGCCAAGGTCACGCCTTTTTCTTTGGCGCGGAGTTCCATGGCCTTGTGATGCTCGTCCCGCATTTTTGTGCACTCGTCGTAGGTCTGAACGTTGCGCATTTTGTTTTGCCATTCGGTGCGTTCTTGATCGGTCATCAGCATCCATCCCGGCGTTTGATTTTTATCCCACGCAAAGCGGCCTCCGCCGCCATATCCGCCCTCCATGCCCATACCCGGTCCGTTTTGTGCCAAAGCCGCCGTCGCAACAAGAGCTGTGGTGATAACAGTGCCGATTAATGCAAACTTTTTCATGATGATCTCCTTCATTTGGGTTGTTGATCTAACTCGGAGAATCCTGCTTCTTAAGATAGGCTTTAAATAATACTCTTACAATCTCTCAGCGTATTTATGAGATGCTGTAAGAAGTATTGTGTGACCAACAAACACCGACATGCGGACATATTAGGTATTCGCTGCCTAAACGCACAGCCCACGTCTTCCTTCTGCAATCATATTGAGAAGCGCTTGCGTTTTACCTCGCCTTGGCTGTTCTATTATCGCAACTTCTCTGCGGATGACTTCTTCTCCAATGGCTCGTGTTTCTGGCGAAGCGTAATCCTGCAAATATTCTGTCAAAGTAATCAGTGCGTTGGGCGTGCAACGTTTTTTGATTTCTCCGGTTTGCGCCCAAAGAGTTATAAACTGGCCGCCTTCGCGTCCTTTTGTTTCGCAGGCCGTGCACCATGAGGGGATAAACCCATTTTCAAGCAGTTCCCGGACAACCTCATCAAGGGGGCGGTGATCTCCGAGTTCGAATTGTCCTGCGCGTGCATCCTGTCCTTCTGTATATCCGCCCGGATCCGTTCTGCTGCCTGCGGAAACTTGTGAAATCCCACACTCAAGCGTTTTCTTGCGCACCTCGGGCGTTTCGCGCGTTGACATAATCATGCCTGTATACGGAACGGCCAGACGCATAATAGAAATGATCTTCAGGAAGTCCTCATCAGAAACAATATGCGGCGGATTCAGCGATACGTCTGAACCATGAGCGGGTTCGATGCGCGGAAAGCTGATCGTATGAGCGCCAGAGCCAAGATCTTCAATATGCGCGATGTGGCATTTCAGCGCGAGAATCTCAAAGCGCCAATCCGCTAGACCAAGAAGAAAGCCCATGCCAAAATCGCCGATTCCGGCTTCTGCTGCGCGGTCAAAGACGTTAGCGCGCCAAGCATAATCGGCCTTTTTGCCTCTTAAATGATATTCCTTGTAAAGGTCGGGGTCATAGGTTTCTTGAAAACATTGATACGTTCCGACGCCTGCATCTCTAAGCCTTCTAAAATCCTCGACGCTCAGCGGCGCGATGTTGGCATTAACGCGGCGAATATCGCCTTTGCCTTCTTTTATAGAATAAAGCGTTCTCATGGAATCAAGAACATATTGAAGGCCGTCTTTTCTGGGATAAGCTTCGCCTGCGACCATAAGGACGCGCTTATGTCCCTGTCGAACTAAAATCCTTGCTTGTTGCGCAATGTCTTCCAGCGAAAGCTGTGTTCGGGTCAATTCAAGGTTGCTGATCCGGAAAGCGCAATAAGTGCATTCGTTTTTGCAGAAATTAGAAATATACAACGGAGCAAACGTTACGATGCGATTGCCATATGTGTGTTCCTTTATGTTCTTTGCCGTCGCATGAAGACGTTCCAACAAATCTGGGCTTTTTAGGGCCGACAGGATGGCCATTTCCTCAAGATCAATACCTTTCAAGGTTCTTCGCGTCGATCCATTGTTTCTTCGTTCTTTGGCTTCAGCCAAGGCTGAATCCATTTTCTCAAATATTTTCAGGGCCGCGTTTCTATCTTCAATAGCGTGTTTTTGAGAGAGTTGGCGCAAGCGCGAGACGTCAAGCCAGGAAACGGGGTTATCGGGAACATCATCTGGGGTCGTTGTCATGATTGCTCTATTCCTTCTCATTTCTAAGGGAATTGAGCCGCGATTGAATGTCTGATAGTTGATTTTCGAGAAAGGAGACTTCTTCGTCTTTTGATAAACCCTGCCGATTTTGAGCGGCGTTTGAATAAAAGCTGCGCCCGAAACCGAAACCGTTTCCTTTTCCGAAGCAGCGACCATTTCGTAGTTGTCTTCCAAGGCCTCGAAAAAGCCCCCCGGCTTGCTTGCATCTACCGCGTCCGCGCCCTTTTGGGCCTGTTCCAAGGGGGCCTGTTCCATCCATTGCTGGCATGTTCTGTTCCTTTCCGTGTTCTGCATCTACAACGGGCTTGAATCGCTAGGTTTCGTTGTGGAGATGCTTTGATGCCGCTTGCTCGAAGAGAAATTATCGTTCTTTGTATTGCCTAATAATGAACAAGCTTTCATCCTCAGCATACACCGTTAGAAGGTGTTGTCAAAGATTATTATGCACAGGCGTTCATAAGGTCCTTGACAACACGCCTCACAAAAAGATACCTTACGAACATATGTTCATAACCGAGAAAAGCCATGAGACCACGTAAATGCCGCCTTGTCAGTTCGAGTCCCTCCGTTCGTTTTTATAAACCGCGCGGCGTCCCGCTTTGCGAGCTACGGGTCGTTAAGTTGAAAGACGAGGAATGGGAAGCCATTCAATTGGCCGATTATAAAGGAATGGAGCAGGAAGAAGCGGCGGGGCGCATGGGCATATCGCGTTCCACCTTTTCACGAATCCTCTCCAGCGCAAGAAAAGGCGTCGCCAGAGCTTTGACTGAAGGCAGCGCATTAGAGATCGATGGGGGCGATTTCAAACTTGTTGTGGAAAAAAAACCTAAAAAGAAAGGAAAAACAAAATGAAAATCGCTTTTACGTCTTCCGGCAACAATATGTCCTCGCCGATGGATCTTCGCTTTGGCCGCGCGGCGCGTTTTCTTGTCTATGATACGGATCAAAAGAACTTTGTCGTTATAGACAACGACAATGTCGATGCCACTCAAGGAGCCGGCATCAAGGCGGCGGAAACCATTGTGAAAGCTGGGGCAAAAACGCTTGTCACGGGCGATTGCGGCCCAAAGGCCGTCAATGCCCTTAAACAAGCAAACGTTGCAATCTATTCTTGCAAGGGAACCACCGTTCAAAACGCGCTGGATCTGTTTCTTGCAAACAAGCTTCAACAGATTGCTGCTGCATGAAAATTGCTGTCGCATCGGGTAAGGGAGGAACGGGAAAAACGACGGTTGCCGTTAATCTCGCGCTTGTCGCGGACGGCGACGTTTGTCTCCTAGACTGCGATGTAGAAGAACCAAATGCGCATCTTTTTCTAAAGACTGAGCTAAAGAATCAACGCATTGTTTCAATTCCCGTTCCCGAAATTGACGAAACGCGTTGTGATGGATGCGCCAAATGCAGCGAATCTTGCGCCTTTCATGCGCTTGTCTCTTTTGGAACGATCCCCATTTTTGCACCGGAGATGTGCCACGGATGCGGCGTTTGCATGCGCATTTGTCCCCAAAAAGCCATTCATGAAGTGGATAAGCGCATTGGCGCTGTGGAAATTTCGAATGTGGGTTCGATTGAACTTGTACAAGGGCGGCTTGATATAGGCGTTGCGTTGGCTCCGCCGCTTATCCGCGCGGTAAAGAAAGAAGGGACCGGCGATCTTGTTCTCGTTGATGCGCCTCCGGGAACGTCTTGTCCTGTTATTGCCGCCATGCGCGACGCGGACTTCGTCGTTCTGGTCACGGAGCCGACGCCCTTTGGGCTTAACGATTTGAGACTCGCCGTCGAGGTTGTGCGTGAACTTGGCTTGCCTTTCGGCGTCGTCATCAACCGCGCGGATTCATCGGATAAATTCGTCCGGCCATATCTGGAGGCCGAGAAGATCAGGCTTTTGGCTGAAATTCCGGATGATCGCCGCATCGCCGAATCTTACGCGAAAGGCGTGGCGATCATCGAAGCCCTGCCGGAATATAAAGAGCTTTTCGCAGGTCTTCTGAAAAAGATCCGGGAGGCCGCATGAAAGAAATAGTTGTCATCAGCGGCAAGGGAGGCACAGGAAAGACAAGCCTGACTGCGAGTTTTGCTCTTCTTGCCCCAAACGCGGTTCTTGCCGATTGCGATGTCGATGCCGCCGATTTGCATTTGCTTCTTGCGCCGCAAATCCAAGAACGCCATGAATTCTGGAGCGGTCACGAAGCCGTTATCGATCAGAAAAAGTGCACGTCTTGCGGCGCTTGCCTAACCCTTTGCCGGTTTGGCGCTGTTCAAGAAACGATCTCCGCTCGAGGCGACTATTCATACCACGTCGATCCGACTTCCTGCGAAGGCTGTGGCGCTTGCGTGCGCTTTTGTCCAAAAAAAGCGGTTGAGTTCAAAGAACGCCTTTGCGGCGAATGGATGGTCTCGGAAACGCGCGCGGGGCCGATGGTTCATGCAAAATTGGGCATTGCCGCCGACAATTCGGGAAAACTTGTATCGCTTGTCAGGCAGGAAGCCAAGGATATCTCTGAGGCGAGAGGGCTGGAAACGCTTCTTATTGACGGCCCGCCGGGAATTGGCTGCCCGGTTATCGCGTCTGTTACAGGCGCGTCGGCTGCGGTCGTTGTGACCGAGCCGACACTTTCGGGCGAGCATGATTTGTTAAGGACGCTCGAACTTGTGAACCATTTTAAAATCCCAGCTTTCGTCTGTATTAACAAATGGGATATCTGCCCTGAGATGACGAAGCAAATAGAAGAAAGAGCCAACTCGTTCGGCGCGAAGGTCTTGGGACGTATTCGTTACGACAAAGGCGTCAACGAAGCGCAGAAAGCCATGGAAACGGTGATCGAAAAGGATGCTCCCAGCGCCGCCGACATTCGGGCAATCTGGGATAGCCTCATAAACCACTTGGCAGAAAAGGAAGCACATTCATGAAAATCGCGATTCCGGTTGCAGACAATCAGCTCTTTCCACACTTTGGCCATTGCCCCGCCTTTGCGATTCTCGATGTCGATGAAAAATCCAATAGCATCGCCTCGCGAACGGACGTTCAAGCCCCCCCGCACGAACCCGGGTTGTTGCCCCCATGGCTTGCCAAGCAAGGCGTCACGCTCATTATGGCGGGCGGCATCGGCGCGCGCGCCTGCGACCTATTTGCTCAAAACGGGATCAAGGTCATCGCAGGCGTTTCTCCGGCGACGCCCGAAGCCATTGTCGCGGACTATTTAAGCGGAAAACTTGAAATCGGCGCGAACAGCTGCGATCACGGGTGTTAGGTCAGGATCGTCCAGCCCTTAATTCCCAATCGGCATCCGGATGGCGATGGTGGTGCCGATCCCGTTTTCTGCCGCATGGGCGCTGATGTGGCCTTGGTGTCCGGCAACAAAGCCGCGGCATATCGCAAGGCCGAGGCCGATGCCTGTTTTGCCTGCGCCTGACTCCAAGGAATCCTTTCTGATGCAATAGAACATGTCGAATACTCGCGCGCGTTCGTTTTCCGGGATGCCGATCCCCTTATCGGTCACGGCGATTTTGATCGCGCCGCCTTCGCGGCGCACGGTGATTTTAATTGGCTGCGCGGGCATTGAGTAGGCGCAAGCGTTCTCGATCACATTGATGAAAACGCGGCGCAGAATCTCGGCGTCCGCATAAATCGGCGGGATGTCGTTCGGGTAGTCGAATGTCACCGCGCGCCCGGCCATCTTTCGCGACAGGCGATGCATTGCTTTCTGAATGATATCGCGAAGATGAGCAGTGTCCCGGTTATAATGAACGCTTCCCGTCACAAGTTCCGTCATGTCCAGAAGGTTTTCCACAAAGCGGTCGAGGCGGTCGGCTTCCTCCTCGATCTGTGAAACAAGATCGAAACGCTTTTCCGAAGAAAAATTCTTCCAGTCGTTGCAAAGGCCGCTTGCCGTCGAAATGATCGTATCCAAAGGCTCGCGCAAATCGCGGCTGATGGAGGACAGAAGGCTGGTGTGCAAACGCTCCGTTTCCGTCTGGAGACGGGCTTGTGCGACGTCGGTAACCAGCTTGGCGCGTTCGATAGCCGACGCCGCCTGAGCGGCAAGGCTTGCAAGGAAGTGGTCTTGAGCCGACGTCATGGCCTCTCCGTCCTCCATTTGAATCGCGAGGACGCCAAGGCATTCAGACCCCGAAAGCAGCGGTAAACCGTAATAAGCCGCGCCAGGAAGCGTATCGGATTTCAAACCTGCGGGTTTTTGATGCCGCCATGCCCAATCCATCGCGGCGATAGAAACTGTATCAAGCTGCAAATCGGCGGGGATCGAGGCGATTAATTTCAGCCGTTCATGCCGAGGCGCTAGGATGGCCACATTGGCTTTCAGAGCGGTCGCCACGTGGCTGGCGGTTGCCTGCGCCACGTCTTCGATTGTTCCTGCGGCGGCGATGCTTTTGGTAAAGTCGTAAAGGGATTGGATCCGTTCGGCGTTTCTTTTTGCCGCGCGGGATTGCCGGTTAATACGGTCGCCGATAAGGCTGGCCACGACGGCTGTTCCGAAAAAGTTAAGCGCAGGCAAAAGTTGATCGGTAAAGAAAAGATGGGCGGCAGCGCAGGCAAAGGCGGTTAAAAGGGATGCCGCCAGATTCATGTCGAGCGCGACAAGAAAAACGGCGATTAATAAAACGAAGGGCAGGGATTCCGTTCCGGCGAATGATCGAATGATCCAAGCCACAAAAACCGCAAGCCCGACGACGAATGAGGTTTTGCCAACGATTGTCGGCCTGATTTCCCAAGACTGCCTGTCAGGCGCGACATGAAATTTCGCCCGTTGGATTTCCGCATGCGCGTTTTCCAGTCGGTTGACAAGCAAAATATCGAAGCCTTCGGCGTTTTTTTGCACCTGCGCCGCCACAGAGGGGCGAAGCATCAAGGACAGTCGCGAGCGCGATGTTTTACCTAGAATAATCGTGCCGACGTTGCGCTCCCGCGCGATGCGGACGATCTCGGTCGCCACGTCCTCGTTTGCCACGGTCATCGTCTCCGCGCCCATGCTTTCGCCAAGTTCCATCGCCTTGTCCACATCCTTGCGGATTTTTTCGGGCAGGTGAACGTGATGGCTTGTTTCTATATAGAGGATCAGCCACGGGGTTTGGCGACGCTCGGCCATGCGGCGCGCCGTGCGCACAAGCAAAGCCGCCTGATGATCGCCGGATACGCAGACCATAATGCGGCTGCTGGCGGGCCACGGGCCGGAAATCGCGTGGCGCCGCATATAATGGGACATTTGCTCGTCCACGCGCTCCGCCGCTTGCCGCAGAGCGAGTTCGCGCAAAGCGGTGAGATTGCCCGGCGTGAAAAAGCGGTTAACTGCCAGTCGCGCTTGTTCGGGGATATAGACTTTGCCATCTTTGAGGCGTTGCAAAAGCTCCTCGGGCGGCAGGTCGATCAATTCGATGGAATCGGCCGATTGCATGACGTTGTCGGGGACGGTTTCGCGCACCTTGATGCCCGTGATGCGCTCCACGATGTCATTAAGGCTTTCGATATGTTGGACGTTCAGCGTCGTGTAAACGTCGATCCCCGCGTCGAGGATTTCCTGAACGTCCATATAGCGTTTAGGGTGACGCGCGCCCGGAATGTTGCTATGCGCCAGCTCGTCGATCAAAACAAGGGCGGGCTTACGCTTTATAACGGCGTCGAGATCCAATTCGTCGAATGTCAATCCGCGGTAGGCCAGTTTTTGCCGCGAAAGGCTTTCAATGCCAGTTGCCAAAAGTTCCGTATCCCCGCGATGGTGCGTTTCGACCAGGCCGATGACGGTATCGACGCCTTCCGCGCGGCGAATTTTGGCCGCGCTCAGCATGGCGTAGGTCTTTCCGACGCCCGGCGCCGCGCCAAGAAATATCTTCAACTTGCCGCGTTTTTCTTCCTTGGCTTCCTTCAGCAATTCATCGGGCGAGGGGCGGTTTTCTTCTTCCATCATGGAGCTGCTGTTTCTGCGAAGGCGGCATCGAGCGCGCGATTAATTGCAAAGACGTTCACGCGCTGTTCCCCCAAAAAGCCGAAAGTACGGCCTTCGGTAGCGTGGGCGATCAGGGCTTCGATCTGTGCGGGAGGGACGGCGCGGGCATATGCCACGCGTGGCGCCTGAAACAGAGCGGCCGCGACGGAAATATGCGGGTCGAGGCCGCTTCCCGAAGCGGCGACAAGATCGATCGGGATAGGGCGATTGCCGCCCGTCAGTCGAAGTTCATTCACGCGTTCCGTCACCGTTTCGATCAAGTCCTTTGAGGACGGTGCCAAATTGCTGCCCATCGAATTGCTGGCATCGTATCCACCGCCTGCTGCCGAGGGTCGGGAATGGAAGTATTTATCGCTCAAAAAATGTTGGCCGATCAATTCCGAGCCGATGATCGCTCCGTCGATTTCGATAAGGCTGCCGTTCGCTTGATGCGGAAAAAGCGCTTGTCCCGCGCCCGTGACGATAAAGGGATACGCAAGGCCAAGCCCAAGAATCGACACCATAAGAAGGGACAGGCCGCAGCGAAGTTCGTTAAGCATTTGTCCCTCCCATAAAGGCGCCAATAAGAAGGTCGATCATTTTTATTCCGGCAAAGGGCGTTACGATGCCGCCAAGGCCATAAATCAGCAAGTTTCTTCGCGCCACGACGTTCGCAGGCGCGGGCTTGAAGGACACGCCGCGCAGAGCGACGGGGACAAGAGCAATCAGAACAAGCGCGTTGAAAACGATGCAGGAAAGGATCGCGCTTTCCGGCGAGCCAAGCCGCATAACGTTCAAGGCCGTCATTTCGGGATAAAGGGCGATAAAAATAGCGGGAAGAATGGCGAAGTATTTGGCGATATCGTTGCAGACGGAAAAGGCTGTGAGCGCGCCTCGGCTCATGAGAAGCTGCTTGCCGATCATGACGATTTCGATCAGCTTCGTCGGATTGCTGTCGAGGTCGATCATGTTTCCCGCCTCGCGCGCCGCCATCGTGCCTGTGTTCATGGCAACGCCCACATCCGCCTGCGCCAAAGCGGGCGCGTCGTTCGATCCGTCGCCGCACATGGCGACCAGCTTTCCGGCGGCCTGTTCTTTGCGAATAAGTTCCAGTTTCTTCTCGGGCGAAGCCTCGGCCAAAAAAGCGTCTACGCCTGCCTCGGCGGCGATGGCGGCGGCGGTGAGAGGATTATCGCCCGTAATCATGACGGTTTGAATGCCCATGCGCCGCAGCATGGCGAAGCGTTCGTGAATTCCGGGCTTGACGATATCTTTCAAATGCAAAGCGCCGACGACCTTCTTGCCGCGCGCCACAAGAAGGGGCGTGCCGCCCGTATTGGCGATATGTTCGACGGCGCGGTTGATCTCGGCGCTCCCCTTGGAGCCGCACATATCGAGAATCGCGTCCGGCGCGCCCTTGCGGATGGATTCTTCGATTGTGTCGACGCCGCTCATGCGCGTTTGTGCGGTAAAAGGGATAAAGCGCATGGACGCCTTGCGCTCGGCCTTGGCGTCGAAGCCGAAATTATCCTCGGCCAGGCGCACAATGGATTTGCCTTCGGGCGTGTCGTCGGCAAGCGAGGAGAGCAGGGCGATTTCTGCCAATTCCCTTTCCCCAAGGCCAAACAGGGGGATGAAATCGCTCGCCATGCGATTGCCGAGCGTGACGGTGCCTGTTTTGTCGAGAAGCAGGGTATCGATATCGCCAGCGGCTTCGACGGCGCGGCCCGACTTGGCGATGACGTTAAAGGTGACGAGCCGATCCATGCCCGCGATGCCGATGGCGGACAAAAGGCCGCCTATGGTCGTGGGGATCAGCGCCACGAAAAGGGCGATAAGAAAAACGGAAGGGATCATCGCGCCGCTATAGAAGGCGAAAGCCTGAAGCGAGGCGCAGACAATAAGGAAAATCAAAGACAGTCCTGAAAGAAAAATCAGCAGGGCGATTTCGTTCGGCGTTTTTTGCCGCCGCGCGCCTTCCACAAGGCCAATAATGCGGTCTAGGAATGTCTCGCCGGGATTCGCGCCGATTTCGATGACAATGCGGTCGGAGAGGACAAGCGTGCCGCCGGTCACCGCCGAGCGGTCGCCGCCGGATTCGCGAATGACTGGCGCGGATTCGCCGGTAATGGCGGATTCGTTAACGGTCGCAATGCCCTTCACGATATCGCCGTCCCCCGGAATGATATCGCCCGCTTCGGCCAAGACAAGATCGCCAACGCGCAAATCGGCGGAAGGGACGAGCGTGTAATGCGCCGCGTCCGCGTCCTCAAGGGTTTTCGCCATCGTTTGGTTGCGCGTTTTGCGCAAGAACTCGGCTTGCGCCTTGCCGCGGCCTTCGGCTATCGCCTCGGCGAAATTGCCGAACAGAACCGTCAGCCATAACCAAAGTGTGATGAGCATGTCGACGGCAAAAGGCTCGCCTGCGGCCATGTTTCGGAAAGCGAAGATCGTGGCGCCGCAACTGGCCAGAGCGACAGTGAAAAGAATGGGGTTGCGGGAAAGCTCTTTCGGCGAGAGCTTGCGAAATGCCCCAATGGACGAGCTAAGCAGGAGCGCAGGATTAAAAAGGGACGATCGGATATGATTTTTCGCCATTTATCCCCCCGATGCCAACGAAAGATGCTCGGCGATGGGGCCAAGGGCAAGAACGGGGAAATAAGTCAGGCCGCCGAAAAGAAGGATCACGCACGACAGCAAAACAGCGAACAGCGCCCCATGCGTTGGAAAGCCGCCCGCGCAGGCGGGAACCGCTTTCTTATTGGCTAGAGAACCTGCGATGGCAAGGACAGGTATCATGACGCCAAAGCGTCCGACGAGCATCGTGAGGCCAAGAAGGACGTTCTGGAACGATGTGTCGGCGTTAAAGCCCGCGAAGGCGGAACCGTTGTTTCCCGAAACCGACGCATAGGCATAAATGGTTTGGGTCAGGCCGTGAGGACCATAGGCCGTTGCGGAATGCGCCCCTTGCAAAGAGAGAAGGCTGAGCGCGCCAAGGCCAAGAACGCACAAAGGGCCGATGATAAGCGCGATAAGCGCAAGCTTGATTTCATGCGCTTCGATTTTTTTGCCGAGGTATTCGGGCGTGCGGCCGACCATAAGCCCGGCGATAAAGACGGTCAAAAGGACGTAAAGCAAAATCGAATAAAGACCGCTGCCCGCTCCGCCGAAGATAACCTCGCCAAGAAGGATATTGAAAAGAGGAATAAGGCCGCCAAGCGGCATCATGCTGTCCAGCATCGAATTGACCGCGCCGTTCGATGTGGCTGTCGTCGCCACTGTCCAAAGAACGGAGCCGAAAAGGCCGAAGCGCGCCTCCTTGCCCTCCATATTGCCGCCAGGATTAAGCGTGGAGACGGTTTGATCGATATTCAGAGAGGCGAAAGCGGGATGCGCATGATGCTCGAAAAAGAAACACAGCGCGAGCGAGATGCAAAAAAGCGCGGCCATGCTGCCGAAAAGAGGGTTTGATTGCCTTTCGTCGCCTACCATGCGCCCGAATGCCAGAACCAGCGACATCGGGAGCAAAAGCATCAAGACGATCTGCGCGAAATTAGCGAGCGGGGTAGGATTTTCAAAAGGATGCGCGCCGTTCGCGTTAAAAAAACCGCCGCCGTTCGTGCCGATGATTTTGATCGCCGTTTGGCTGGCGACGGGTCCCATGGCAATTGTTTGCGGGGTGCCTTCCAGCGTTGTGGCCTCGGCAAAGGGCTGCATTGTTTGCGGAACGCCTTGCGCAATCAGAAACAAGGAGAAAATCAGCGAAAGCGGCAATAAAACGCAGACGACAATACGCGCCGCGTCGGCGTAAAAATTGCCGATAGCGGCATTCTCTTTATTCGCAAGGCCACGCACTATCGCAAAGGAGACGGCAAGGCCTGTGGCCGCCGAAAGGAAGTTTTGAACGGTAAGTCCCGCCATTTGGCTGAAGAAACTTAGCGTCGTTTCTCCCCCATAGGCTTGCCAATTGGTATTGGTTATGAAGGAAGCCGCTATATTGAAGGCCAGACAGGACGGAATGTCGCTGAAATTTTGAGGGTTAAAAGGAAAAGAGCCTTGAAATCTCAGTATCAAAAACAAAAACAAAAAACCCAGCGCGTTAAAAAAAAGGACGGAAAATAAATAAGCGCGCCAATTTTGTTTTTTTTGGCCTGCTATGATTTTGATGAAGGCGTTGTCTTTGCTGGTTTGGATTTTAGCAAGGACGAAGGCACAAGGCGCGGCCATTGCCAACGCCGCAAGCGCAAAAACGATGAATTCCATTATCGCATTTGCCATCTATGCCGCCTAAAACCTTTCAGGGTTGAACAGCGCGTAACCCAGATAGCCCGCAAGCGCGAGCGCCAAGGCGCCGCCGAGGTAGAGATCCAAGCCCATGGGCGTATCCGATGACAATTTATAAAGCTGCGAATCGATTGCCGTTAACTTTAATCGATTCGCACATGGATAACAGCCGCAAACTCTTGACCCTTTAAGGCGGGGGCATTAGCACTTCAGAGCCACATTATTAACGCGAAAGGTGACGCATGGCTCCCTCGGCTCCCCAAAAATCCAAAGGCAAGAACAATCAGCACGCCAAGCCCAAAACGGATATCGAAATCTCTCAAGCCGCAAAACTGAAAAACGTCGTCGATATTGCTCACAAGCAACTCGGCATTCCGAAAGAGGATATCATCCCCTTCGGATACCATAAGGCCAAAATCTCCTTGGATTTCATATCGTCGCTGAAGAAGCGCAAGAAGAACGGCAAGCTGATTTTGGTCACTGCTATTACGCCCACGCCTGCGGGCGAGGGGAAGACCACGACAAGCATTGGGCTTCATGATGCTTTATGCCTTTTGGGGAAGAATTCATTGATCTGCCTGCGCGAGCCAAGCCTGGGCCCCTGCTTCGGCCAAAAAGGCGGCGCGACTGGCGGTGGCTATGCGCAAGTTACGCCGATGGAGGATATCAACCTGCACTTCACGGGGGATTTCCATGCCATCGGAACCGCGAACAATCTTTTGGCGGCGATGGTGGATAATCATGTCTATTGGGGCAATCCGTTGGGCATTGACGTGCGGCGCATCGCGTTTCATCGCGCCGTGGATATGAACGACCGCGCTCTGCGGCATATCGTTCAGTCGCTTGGAGCAGTCGGAAATGGATATCCGCGCGAGGATGGCTTCGATATTACCGTCGCTTCGGAAGTCATGGCGATTTTCTGCCTAGCCAGCGATTTGACGGACCTCCAGCGGCGGCTGGGGAATATTATCGTCGGCCAGACGAAGGATCGCAAATACATTAGGGCGAAGGACTTGATGGCCGTGGGGTCGATGGCGGCTTTGTTGAAGGACGCTATTCAGCCGAATTTGGTACAGACGTTAGAGAACAATCCGGCGTTCGTGCACGGCGGGCCCTTCGCCAACATTGCGCACGGGTGCAATTCCGTCGTTGCCACGAAGGCGGCCTTGAAAATGGCTGATTATGTGGTGACGGAAGCGGGCTTCGGCGCCGATCTGGGCGCGGAGAAATTTTTTGATATTAAATGCCGCAAGGCGGGGCTGAAGCCGGACTGCACGGTCATCGTGGCGACGATACGCGCCTTAAAAATGCACGGCGGCGTCGCGAAGGAGGATTTGAAAAACGAAAACTTGAAGGCTTTGGAAAAGGGCTTTGCCAATCTCGACCGCCATATCGAAGGCGTGAAGAAATATCGCACGCCCGTTGTTATATGCATTAATCGGTTTAGCTCGGACACCGAGGCCGAGATGGAATTGCTTCGCAAGCTGGTGGCGAAGCGTGGCGTCTCGTGCGTGCTTTCCGATCATTGGGGGTCGGGGGGAGAAGGCGCGCTTGATCTTGCGAAGGAAGTCCTGCGCACGATTAAAACGAAGAAATCGCGCTTCAAGCCGCTTTATCCCGATATCATGCCGCTGGCCGACAAAATCCGCACGGTGGCGCGCGAAATCTATGGCGCGACGGATATCGCGCTCGACGCCGAGGCGGAGAAGAAGCTGAAGGAATTTGAAAAAGAAGGCTTCGGTAAATTTCCTGTATGCATCGCCAAGACGCAATACAGCTTTACGACCGATCCCGCCGCCAAGGGCGCGCCCAAAGGGTTTGTCATTCCCGTGCGCAACGTGCGCATTTCGGCGGGCGCGGAATTCGTCGTCGCCTTGTGCGGCGATATTCTGACGATGCCGGGCCTGCCGCGCGTTCCTGCCGCGCACGCCATTTCCGTGACGCCGGAAGGGAAGATCAAGGGGCTGTTTTAGAATTCGGGATTCAGAGAAAGAAAAAGAAAGCAGTCATTCCGGAAAATTTGCGAAGCAAATTTGTCCGGAATCCAGATGGCCGTGGCATGATCCCGGTGCCATCCAGCTTACAATTTTCTTACTTCCATCTTGATGGGACCTTCGGAGCGGCCGTGGATAAACTGATCGACGTAAGGATTGCCTGAACGGTCGATCTCGTTCTTCGAGCCTTGCCAGACAATGCGCCCATCATAAAGCATTGCTATGCGATCCGCGATTTTGCGCGCGGAGGCCATGTCGTGCGTGATCGAAAGCGCCGCCGCGCCCACCTCGCGCACGCATTTGACGATCAGCTCGTTAATCACGTCGGCCATGATGGGGTCGAGGCCGGTTGTCGGTTCGTCGAAGAAAATAATTTCGGGCTTCGAGGCGATGGCGCGCGCCAAAGCCACGCGCTTTTGCATGCCGCCGGAAAGCTCGGCGGGATAAATATTGGCGACATCGGGGCCAAGGCCGACGGAAGCCAGAGTCGCAATGGCTTGTTCCTTGGCTTCCTTGTGCGTGACGCCTTTTCTTTGCATCACTTTGAAGGCCACGTTTTTCCAGACAGGCAGGGAGTCGAACAAGGCCGAGCCTTGGAACAGCATGCCGAACTTGGATTGATATTCGTCGCGCGCCTTGCCTTTTAGATGCGTAACATCCTGCCCATCGACTTTGATCGTGCCTTCTTCGGGTTCGATCAGGCCGAGAATGCATTTCAGCGTAACGGACTTGCCCGTGCCCGAACCGCCGATGATGACGACGGACTCGCCTTTGCCGACGCTTAAGTCGAAGCCTTTCAGGACATGCTTGCTGTCAAAGGATTTCTTGACTCCGTTAAGCTCGATCTTGGGAGTGGATGTCATTTTTATTTTCCGGAGAAGAAGAGGCCAGTCAACACATAGTTAAATATCAAAATCAAAATAGAGGCGGAAACCACGGCGTTCGTCGTCGCCTTGCCGACGCCTTGCGCGCCGCCCTTTGAATTAAAGCCGTGATAGCATCCCATCAGTGTGACGATAAATCCAAAAACGGCGGCCTTCCAAAGGCCGGAGGCGACATCGCGATATTCCAGATATTCCCACGTCTGAGAAATATAATTCGCCGCATTAAACCCAAGGTCGTAAACGGAAACCAAAAAGCCGCCGAAGACGCCGATAACGTCCCCCACCACGACCAGCAGCGGAAGCATTAATGTTCCGGCAATAACGCGTGGCGCTATTAAGTATTTGTAAGGATTTGTTGACAAGGTGGTAAGGGCGTCGATCTGTTCCGTCACGCGCATGGTGCCCAGTTCGGCTGCGATTGAAGCCCCTATGCGCCCTGCAACCATAAGGCCTGCCATAACAGGTCCAAGTTCGCGGGTAATCGAAAGAACAACAACGGTCGGAATAGCGCTTTCGGCTTCGAAACGAGCGAAGCCAGTATGGCTTTGCAGCGCAAGCACCATGCCCGTAAAAAGGGTTGTAAGCCCCACAACCGGCAGGGAATAGTAGCCAATATCGAGAAACTGGCGAGCGGTTTGCCGCAGGTACAAAGGGGGCAAAAAGCAGTGTTTTACGGTTCTCAGCGCGAATAACGCGAATCGTCCGACGACGGCCAAAAACTCAAGAAGAGTGCGTCCAATAAGGGCTAGGGGGTTCATGAAGACCGGCGGGAGGTGTGCTAAAAATGACGACAAACCCTATAGAATCGCATTAAACAAGTCAAAGAATTTGATTTTGCATTGATGTAATTGCTGCATATGGCTATAATCTTTCCTGTTGACATTATCTTCCTCCCTCCCTTTAACAACGAAAAAAAGAGAAAACGATGACCACCATCTCAACAAAAACCGCCGCGTTGACGGTAATGATCGCTCTGGGTTCTTTAATGTCCCATTCGGCTCTTGCAGGCATTATCCGCACTGCGGACGGAGTCCCCCTTACGACCAAGGAAGGCGTCCCCGTTTTGACGGATGATGGCATCAATTGCGCGACCCCGACGCTTGATTACGTCATGCCGACAACCGACACCGAACGCGTTGTCTTCTTTGATTTTAACAAGAGCACGCTGACCAAAGCCGCCAAAGTTCAGATGAACAATCTGGCCGCAAAGGTCAAGGCCGACAAAAATCATTCTGTTACCATTGTAGGTTATGCCGACCGCATGGGCAGCGCCTCCTATAACGAAAAACTGGCGCTTCGCCGCGCCAAGGCCGTCCGCGATTATCTGGTTGCCCGCGGAGTCAAGGCCAAGAAGGTTGAGGTTCGTTCCTTGGGCAAATCCGCCGCCGTCACTAAGTGCGATGCGCCCAAAGCGACTCGCGCCGAGACCATTGCCTGCTTGAAAGCTGATCGCCGGGTGGAGATCGAAGTCAAGTAAAGGCATAAATACATAGCTAATCCCATTATTACCCCTCCTTTTGGAAACGAAAGGGGGGGTAATTAATTTTGGGGGTTATGCTTGATTATTGCTGCGGGTTAAATACAATCGCCCGAACAACAGCGTCATGCGCAGGCGGGCATCCATCTTGTTATGTAAAAGATGGTTCCCGCTGATCAGAAAATGACGCCGGTAAATACGACATCTTTCCGGAAATGCTTTAAATCCTGCTTCAGAATTAAATAAGGAGTCTCCAATGCTGAATCCTCTCAATTTCCTGCTCTCTTCCGCCTATGCGCAGGAGCCTGTCGCCGCGCCGCAGGGAGGATCGGAAGTGCTGATGAATTATCTGCCGTTTATCCTGATTTTCCTTGTCTTTTATGTGCTCGTCATTCGCCCGCAGCAAAAACGGCTGGCCGATCAAGATAAAATGGTCAAAGCCCTGCAGCGAGGGGATCGCGTCGTGACGAACGGGGGCTTACACGGAAAAATCGCCAAAGTCGAAGACAAAACGTTTATGCTTGAGATTGCCGATGGCGTGCAGGTCAAAATCGAGCGCGACAGCGTCGCCACGGTCGAAGCCAAGACGCAGCCTGCAGCAGCAAAGGAATAATACAAAGGAATTCGCATGTATTTTGAACGCTGGAAAGTCATCCTAATTATCGTCGTTTGCGTGATTGGCATTTTGTATTCCGCGCCCAATATGCTGGGGCAGGACAGGACGGCGTGGCTTAAGGCGCATACACCCGCCTTTTTCCCCAACAAGGCCGTTAATCTGGGGCTTGATCTGCGCGGCGGGTCGCATTTGCTGCTCGAAGTCGCCGTTGACAGCACGATAGAGGAGCGCACGCAAGCCATTATGGATCAGGTGCGAACGGCGTTCAGAAAAGACAAAGAAGGCGCCGAAAAAATCGGCTATGCCAATCTGGCGATGGAAGGCGGCGCCGTTCATTTCAAATTGACGGATCCGGCGCAAAAAGACCGCGCCTATGACATCTTGAAGGAAATGGATCGCGATCTGGACGTTTCCGAAAGAAACGGCGACTTTACCTTGCGCCTTTCAAGCGAAGCTGTTGCGGCGCGCAAGCGATCTGCCATGGATCAGTCGATAGAAATCGTCCGCCGCCGCATCGACGAAACCGGCACGCGCGAGCCTTCGATTCAAAGGCAGGGCGAAAACCGCATTCTCGTTCAGCTCCCGGGCGTGGACGATCCTGAACGCATCAAGAATCTGCTAGGCCAGACCGCCAAATTGACTTTTCGCCTTGTGGACGAAACGGCCAACCCCAATGACAGGCCGCCCCCTGGAGAGGAAGTTTTACCCTCGGCCGAGGATAAAGGTCCTGCGGAATACGCGCGCAAATACGTGGTTCAAAAGCGCATCATGGTTTCAGGCGATAAGCTGGTCGACGCGCAGCCTTCGTTCCAAAACGGCATGCCGGTGGTGAGTTTTCGTTTCGATTCCGTTGGCGGCCGCCAATTCGGCGAAGCCACGCGCCAGAACGTGGGGCATTTGTTCGCGATCATACTGGATAACAAAGTTATCAGCGCCCCTGTTATTCGCGAGGCGATTACAGGCGGAAGCGGCGTCATTTCCGGAAACTTTACTACGCAATCGGCGCAGGATCTCGCGCTGCTTCTAAGGGCGGGCGCTTTGCCCGCGCCGATTAAGGTTCTGGAAGAGCGAACCGTCGGCCCGGGTCTTGGCGCGGATTCCATTCATGCGGGGGCTACGGCCAGCCTTATCGGGCTTGGGCTTGTGATCGTCTTTTTCATTTTCGCCTACGGCCTGTTCGGGATTTTCGCCGACATCGCGCTTTTATTCAATATCGCGCTTATTTTCGCTGTGCTTTCCATCCTTCAGGCGACGCTGACACTGCCCGGCATTGCGGGCATCGTGCTGACCATCGGCACGTCTTTGGACGCCAACGTCCTTGTGTTCGAGCGCATACGCGAGGAAATGCGAAACCGACGTTCAGTGCCTTCGTCCATCGATGCGGGATTCAGTCACGCCCTGTCGGCGATTATCGACGCGAACATGACGACGCTGATCGCGGCCTTCGTTTTGTTCCTTTTCGGTACAGGACCCGTCAAGGGATTTGCCGTAACGCTTACCATCGGAATCATCACCTCTATCTTCTCGGCGTTGATGATCACGCGCCTTATTATCGTTTGGTGGTTTAAGTTGACGAATCCAAAAGCGATTCCGCTTTGAGCGCTCATTCCGCCTCAATTTTGTTTGAATGAGAATGTAACTATAAATCGATGGATGCCCGCTTTCGCGTGCACGACGCAATCAATATGATCGATCTTGTCACCACTATCGCTGATGTTAGGATTGCCGTTGCTAAGTGGCGCAAGGCGGGAATGACCGTCGGTTTTGCGCCGACGATGGGCGCTCTGCACGAAGGCCATATGAGCCTGATTAAAAGCTCGCGCGCCAAGGCGGATAAGACGGTGGCTTCGGTTTTCGTGAATCCGACGCAATTCGCCCCGCACGAGGATTTCAATAAGTATCCTCGCCAGTTGGAACAAGACCGCGCGCTTTTGCACGCGAACGGCTGCGATCTGCTATACGCGCCTCAGGTTTCCGAAATGTATCCTGAAGGCTTTGCCACCTCGATTGATCCTGGGGCTTTGGCGAAGGTTTTGGAAGGCGTCATACGGCCCCATCATTTTGCGGGCGTAGCGACGGTCGTGACGAAGTTATTCCAACAGGTCGTTCCCGATTACGCTTTTTTTGGCGAAAAGGATTACCAGCAGCTTCTTGTCGTCAAGCGGATTGTTCGCGATTTGAATGTGCCTATAGAGGTGGTGCCCGTGCCGATTGCCCGCGCGGAGGATGGCGTTGCGCTTTCTAGCCGAAATGTTTATCTGACTGCCGCTGAACGCCAAAAGGCCCCGGTTCTGTACAAAACCTTGCGCCTGATCGCCGATGCGCATGGGGCGGAGGGCGAGGCCATTCTTGAAAAAGGCCGTCGCGCTATTTTCGAAGCGGGATTCACTCTTGATTACCTTGAGCTTTGCGATGCGCAGACATTAGAACCTGTTTCCAGTGTCGAAAGGGAAGCGCGCGCGCTTGTTGCCGCCAAAGTCGGAAATACGCGATTGATCGATAATATGGCTATTCTTCCTTCCGGAAAATAATTATGTCCCTGCCGAAATCCCTTCCCTCCGTCATCTATTTCTATGGCCTTGCGGGCGCGGGCAAGAATTTTGTCGGCAATATTCTGGGCAAAATGACCGGCTGGCCTGTGTATCATGCCGACAGCGACTTGACGCCGGACATGCTTCAGGCAATTTTGGAAAAACGCGTTTTTACCGACGCCATGCGAGACCGCTTTTACGAAATCGTCGGGGACCGCATTCTTCAGCTTCGGCAAAAGCATGAGCATTTGATTGTCACGCAAGCTACCTATAAGCGACGCCACAGGGATTATTTAATGAAGCGCGTGCCCGATATGGAGATGGTGTGGGTTTGCGCGACCGACGCGCATATTCTGGAGCGCTTGCAAGGGCAGGGCGGCGAGGTTCCGCCCGATTACGCCGCGCGAATCAAAACGGTTTTCGAGCCGCCCATGAGCGCAGCCAAACGCATCGATAACGACGCCGGGGAGGGGGAGGTAATTGGGCAATTGAAGAAGATGTATGCAAAATTGGGGGAACACTAGACTCCCTCAATAACACGCAACGGCATCGCGAAGTTTGAGCAATTCTCTTATTATTTCAGCTCTGCGCGCTGTCCGGCGAAGGGCGCGGCAGGAACGCCATATTTCCTTTTGGCAGCCTCAATTCTTTCCAGAAGAACGCGCGCGCCATGTTCATAAAGCTCCAACACTTCTAATCCGCAAGGGTTCTTCCTGTCGTCCGCTTCTTGGGAGAGTTGTTCAATGGCATCGGCTGCGCCAATAAACTCGATATAGCTATGGCTTTCTAATTTCCCCCGCGCGTGCTCAAATCGTTCATGGCGAAGGACAGAATCATAAATTTTTTGCGTTTCGGGGCAGAAATCTTCAGGCGTCAATTTTGAAAACTCAATCAGCTTCTCTTCAACCTGCGGATCGTCGATGCGGAAGAAGAGGTAATCGTTCTTATCGTTCGAGCATA
>CAZFCA010000025.1:0-22485 GCA_964517415.1 uncultured Rhodospirillaceae bacterium | reverse complement strand
CTTGCGGAATTCGCAACTTTTTTCTTGAGAAATCAATATTAATAAATTGTCAAGATAGTAAACTTTCCGCCTTTATTGGTGACCTCGGCGGGATTCGAACCCGCGACCCCCTGATTAAAAGTCAGATGCTCTACCAGCTGAGCTACGAGGTCACGCTTTGGCGGAAGGGGGCTTGTTATCAGGTATTTTCGCCTTCCGCAACCATTCCCTTTTAAAACGCCCCATTACCGAAAGGATACGCCCCAAAACGGCTTGGTTAAAACCGCTTCATTGCTGAAAAGCCGTCTCGGAAAAGCCGCGCAGTTTCCGGCTATGCAGGGTCTCGAAACCCGCTGCGCGCAGGAATTCCATCGTCCGAATGCGGTTGTGCAAATGCTGGTTGACCTTGGCGCGGGCGCAACGAGTCATCCGCCGCTATTCGCCCACAAGAGCCTTTGCGAATTCCGCAGCCACAAACGGCTGCAAATCTTCCGCCTTTTCGCCGACGCCAACGGCATAGATTGGTAATTTGAATTTGTCGGCAAGCGCGACGACAACCCCGCCCTTGGCCGAGCCGTCCAGCTTCGTCACGACAAGTCCCGTCACATGCGTCATGTCACGGAAGGCTTCGACCTGCGCATGCGCGTTTTGTCCCGTCGTGGCGTCCAAAGTCAAAATCGTCGCGTGCGGCGCTTCGGGGTCCAGCTTCTTGATGACGCGCACGACCTTGACCAATTCCTGCATCAAATCGTTTTTGTTGTGCAGCCTTCCGGCCGTGTCGATCATCAAAATATCCGTTCCGCGCGCGCGCGCCTCTTCCAAGGCGCGATACGCAAGCGCGGCGGAATCCCCGCCCTGCTCGCCCGAAACAACGGATGCGCCTACGCGCTTGCCCCATATTTTAAGCTGGCTGATGGCGGCGGCGCGGAAGGTGTCGCCGGCAGCAAGCATAACGGTAAGGCCATGCTCGACATAGCTTTGCGCGAACTTGCCGATGGTCGTCGTCTTGCCGGTGCCGTTCACGCCCACGACCAAAACAACGAAAGGCTTTTTCGTAAAATCGATGTCAAGCGGCCTTGCCACGGGCTCAACGATTTGAGCGATCTGCGCGGCGAGCGCATTCTTTACCTCGGCGGGCGATATATCCTTGTCGAGGCGCGTTTTGCCGAATTCCGCCGCCAGTTGCGCGGCGGTCGCGGGACCGACGTCGGCGGAGATCAACAACTCCTCAAACTGCTCCAGCGTTTTGCCGTCCAGCTTGCGCTTGGTAAAAATGTCCGCAATGCCGTCCGTCAATTTAGAGGACGTGCGTTGCAACCCCGAACGGAGCCGAGAAAACCAATCGCTGTTTTTTTCTTTTCGTGTCATGCTTTTACTCTACCTTATACAATGCCGTGGCCGTATTGTTTTCCATGCCGACGCATGCGGCGTCAACTATATGTCCAACAGGCGCGTTTCCCGATAATTTTAGCTTGGCAAAATGGGGCGTGCATCCGATTCCATTGTTTTCGACGAGAACCGATACCATCTTTCCTACCAAAGATTCATGATGTTTTTCCGCCGCCTTTTCGCCCAAGGCGCGTAATCGCTCGGCTCGCTCTTGGCGAATGACGCTTTGAACCTGCGGCATGCGGGCGGCCGGCGTACCCTTTCGCGAGGAATAGGGAAAAACATGCAGCCACGTCAAGCCGCACTCCCGCGCGAGATCGCATGTATGAGTAAACATAGCTTCAGTCTCGGTAGGAAATCCTGCAATGATGTCCGCCCCAAACACGATGTCCGGCCGCAAATCACGCGCGCGGCGACATAACGCTATCACATCTGCGCGTAAATGCCGCCGTTTCATGCGCTTTAAAATAAGGTCGTCCCCCGATTGCAGGCTTAAGTGCAGATGCGGCATCAGGCGAGGCTCATGCGCGATAAGGCGCCATAAATCCTCGTCGAAAGCCGCAGGGTCCATCGACGAGAGGCGCAGGCGCGGCAATGCCGGAGCGGCGGCGAGGATTTTTTTGATTAAAGAACCGAGGCTTGGCTTGCCGGGCAGATCCCGCCCATAGGAGGCGATATCGACGCCGGTCAAAACGATTTCCTTAAATCCTTCGGCTATGCGCGCATTAGCCTGTTCGATGATTTTTTCAGCCGCGAATGATCGCGACGCGCCGCGCCCGAAAGGAATGATGCAGAACGTGCATTGATTATCGCAGCCGTTCTGGATTTGAACGAAAGCCCGCTGCATAAGCGCAAGCGGAGGAGGCGAGCTTTCCGTTCTTAAAGGAACTGCGGAAGGATCGGCCAGCTTTTTAAAGTTCTGCGGATCAAGTTTCTGGTCGTTCGGAATAACATGATCCACTTCGCGCATCGACGCGAATTTGTCTTGATTGATCTGCGATGCGCAGCCGGTGACGATAATTTTAGCATCGGGATGCTCGCGCCTTGCGCGGCGAATGGCCTGCCCCGCTTGCCTTTCGGCTTCGGCCGTCACGGCGCAGGTATTGACGATAATCGCGTCATCAAGGCCTGCCTCGGCGGCATAGCGCCGCATTTTTTCGGATTCCGCGCTGTTCAATCGGCAACCGAATGTCAAAACTTCAGGCACAGCCGTTGGCCTTACAGAATTCTTCGGCGAAAACGCCGCTATAGCAAAGGGAGGTCGGCCCGACCATCAATACATGCCCGTCGGCTTCCCGCCATTCGATAACGAGCTCGCCGCCGTCCAAGACAATCGTCGCCCGCCGCGCCGAGAGGTCGCGGCGCACCGCAGCGACCAGCGTCGCGCAAGCGCCCGTGCCGCAGGCTTCGGTAACGCCCGCGCCGCGTTCCCAGACCCGCATGCGGATGCGATCCGTCGCCAGAATTTGCGCGAATTCGATATTGCATCTTTCGGGAAACATCGGATGCTTTTCAAGCTGGGGACCCACTTCGGCCAGAGGGACCGCCGCCACGTCCGCGACAAAAAAAACCGCATGCGGATTGCCGACATTGACGCAGCACGGCGCGAAGCAACCGCCTGAGGACACAGGCGCAAGAAGCGTGTCGGCCTCGCGCGCCAGAGGAATTTCATGCCATTCAATCTTAGGCTTGCCCAAATCGACGGCGATGAGTCCGCCGGAATCCTTTTTCGCCGGAAGCAATCCGGCGGCGGTCTCTATGACGCAATGGTCCCGTTTTAATTCGTCGAACATCAGGCGGGCGACGCAGCGCGTGCCGTTTCCGCATGCGCCCGCACGGCTTCCATCGGCATTATAGAATTCGATTCGGATATCGGCTTCGGCGGCTTGAGGCTGGCGCAGGACGATGAACTGATCAAAGCCCGCCCCGCGCCGGCGATCCGCCGCCGCGCGAAGGAACTTTTCCGTCGGGGCAAAACCGGTTTCGCGCGCGTCCACGACGACGAAGTCGTTGCCCAAGCCGTTCATCTTAAGGAAAGGCAAGGTTCTGCTTATGCCGATCGCGGACGCCATTTTTTACCGCGCCATAGCCAGCGGCTTTTGGCGGTTATGTTCTTCAATCTCCTCCTGCGTATAGAAGGGGCTCGACTGAGGTTGATGCTGGACTACCGGCTGCACAAGCGCTTCGGTCTGACCCTGCGGAGCTGGCGAAGCGCCCGCGGGCGCGTAATAATTGGCGGGAATTTCGGGCTGCTGGGTGAAAGCCGCCGCAGTATCGCCCTGAACGCGCTGTTCCGTTGCCGTCGCTTCTTCGATAGCCTCGATGATGCGGTAATAATGTTCCGCGTGCTGGAGGTAATTTTCGGCCGAGACTCTGTCACCGCTGGCGTTCGCGTCGCGAGCCAACGCCTGATATTTTTCATAAACCTGCCAGGCATTGCCGCGCACGCGCAGATCGCCGCAATTGCTGTCGAAGGATTGGTGTCTCAAGGAGGCGGCCGACCGCGGGCGATTTCCCGTCCCGCCGGCGCCCGAATTGTTTCCGTTTCCTCCGTGATGGCGGCCGCGCGGACGCCTATTATTAGAGCCTTGTCTCATTTGATAACCGTTTCTGGTTGCGTTCATGTTGTTGAGCTTGTTGTTTTTAGTTTTGTCTTCTTGCGTCGACTCCGTCGACGCGCAAGACGCGCCTCTTTTTCCACAAGCGAGACCGAGAACTGTCATCGGTTTCCATCGCTGCCCCGCATCCTATCGATACATTGGTAAACGCACAACCATTTTTTTACGGGCAAGAACTCCCTCTTGTTTTTGCGCTTTTGGGTTGCATTTGAAAAGCATTTATCGGCATCACGCTTTCAAAAGGCTTGCTAGAGGCGGAGCCGCAGTTGCATTATCAATGCAGTTTCTCCTTATCGCGGCTCACCTCCATCCTTATCGCGGCTCACCTACATGCCCTCTTACGCTTTTGAAAAACGCTTTGGCCGTCGCGATGGAAGAAACATCTGCGGCGTGGACGAAGTGGGGCGCGGCCCCTTGGCCGGACCCGTGGTGGCGGCGGCCGTTATCCTGCCTCAAGATTTCCCCGCAAAGATCAGCAAGCGCATCGCGGACAGCAAGAAACTATCGTCGGAAACGCGCGAGGAGCTTTTCGCGCCTTTGACGAAACTGTGCCGCTACGCCATTGCGGAGGCGAGCGTGGAAGAAATCGACCGCCTGAATATCCTTTGGGCCAGCATGCTTGCGATGCGACGCGCCGTGCTAATGCTTGGCGCGCCGCTTGATATGGCGCTGATCGACGGCAACCGATGTCCACGCTTGCCTTGCGCTTCCCTCGCCATCGTAAAGGGCGACGATATATCTCTTTCCATCGCGGCCGCTTCGATTATCGCCAAGGTCTACCGCGACAGGCTTATGCGCCGACTGGCCGAGCGTTTCCCCGTATACGGCTGGGAACATAACGCGGGCTATGCCACAAGCGAGCATGTGACAGCCATCACCGCGCATGGCATAACGGAATGGCACAGGTTGTCCTTTGCGTTCGTAAAGGACAACAGCGGGAATAGCGATGCCCTTGATCTGCCTCTTTTCAAGCAAAGCACCCGAGCCTGATTGTTCAAACACCGATTGAACAGAGTGATATAACTGCATGATTCGCCAGACTCTTTACCAGTTATTAAGGTCTATGCCGGATGCTTGCGCCCATGCGCAGAAATGCCTCCAAACCACACAACTGCGGCGACGCCGCCGCCGCACCCCGTTTGCCATTGGATAAAATTCTGATCGGCGACAGCGTTCGTCTTATGAACGAATTGCCCGCGCATTCGGTGGACGCCGTCTTTGCCGATCCGCCCTACAATCTTCAGCTTGGCGGCGATCTGTTGCGCCCCGACCACAGCCAAGTGGACGCCGTCGACGACGACTGGGACAAGTTCGAGGATTTCGCCGCCTATGATGCTTTTACGGCGGACTGGCTAGCGGCCGCGAAGCGCGTGTTGAAGCCGGACGGATGCCTTTGGGTTATCGGCAGCTATCACAACATCTTTCGCGTCGGGGCGATTCTGCAAAATCTTGGCTTCTGGATTTTGAACGACATCGTGTGGTGCAAAAATAATCCCATGCCGAATTTCCGCGGCAAGCGGTTTACGAACGCACATGAAACGCTGATCTGGGCGTCGCCTTCGAAAAACGCCAAGCCCTGCTTTAATTATGAAGCAATGAAATTCCTAAACGACGAAAAGCAAATGCGTAGCGATTGGCACTTGCCGATTTGCAGCGGCAACGAGCGTCTGCGCACCGAAAGCGGTGAAAAAGTCCATCCCACGCAAAAGCCGCTGCCTTTGCTTTATCGCGTTATCTTGTCCTCAACCAAACCCGGCGACGTTATTCTTGATCCGTTCTTCGGTTCAGGAACGACAGGCGCAGCAGCCAGGCTTCTGGGACGGCACTTTATCGGCCTTGAGCGCGATAAAACATACGTCCGGTACGCGGAGAAGCGCATTGCGAACGTCGAGCCTGCGCCAACGGAAGCGTTGACAACCTTTAGCAAGCGCGAGGAGCCGCGCATACCCTTCGGCATTGTTCTGGAGCGCGGGCTTTTGCGCCCGGGGCAATATTTGTTCGATGAAAGACATCGCCACAAAGCGCGGGTGAAAGCGGACGCAACCCTTCAGGCTTCGACCAAAGGTGACGTCGTTATCGGTTCCATCCATAAAGTCGGCGCCATGGTGCAAGGATTGCCCGCCTGCAACGGATGGACGTTTTGGTGCTTCGATTTCGACGGACGCGGGCATTTGGCTCCTATCGACCTTTTGCGCCAGCGCATCCGCGCCGAAGCGCATTATACCAACGGCACAATGAACTGACTGGTTTGGGTCACGAGCGGGGGCTCAGAGCTTATCGCTCGCTGGACAGATTAAGTCCTTGGAATCCATAATACGCCCAGCAAGCGATAAGCGAGGCGCAGAGCGAGTGAAGTCGAGCGGCGTAGATACATTCATTGGTCGTTTGGCATTAAAGATCCATGTGATAAATCAATCTTGTATGTTTCGAGTCTTCGTAAAAGTCGATGGATTCGACCGTCGCATCAAGATTGGCGAGCATAAAGGTTTTGTCGCCCTGCTTATAAATAGTTTCCCCGTTAGTCATTGTCCTCTTACGTAAAGGTTCGACGTAAAGAATCTTCACGTTGAATCTGGCGTAGATGATGCGGTCGTAATTTTTATCCCTTTCCATCCTCATCACAAGATTTCTGGCGTCCGCCTCGGGCAGGGGTATGCCCTCCAAAAACAGGGGCGGATGCAAGATGAGGGCGAAATCGTAAGGGACGTTCTTGACGTCCGGCATATGGCAGCTGTGCGCCGGCAGAGCGAAGAGCTGGACATGGTTGTCGTTCTTGAGCTTTGACTTTTCCTTGAACATAAAAAGGCGCGTGGAAAAGTCGTAGCGATCCAACTGCATGTCGATATCGTGGCGGTAGCGCGTGTGGTAGGCCGCGATATTCTGCTTGATGGATTTCATCATGGCCTGACGGACTCTGTTCCACTTGAAGTCGTCGTGGTAAAAAGTGTCGTACAAATCGCATTCCGTCGCGATACCGAATTCGTCCATGATAACGGTATCCGTAACGTCGATGGCTTTCATGCGGACAAGCGTGCGCACAAGATCCGCCCAGGTCGGCTCCGCATACTGCTGCGCGGCGGCGGCAGAAGCAAAAAAAGGCAGGACGGAAAGCGCGAGGAAGGCGAGGCGAAGAAGCATGAGAAGGAACGTTTGTCAGAGGCCTGAAAGCCGCATTATAGCAGCCCTGACGCGCGAGGCAATTCCCCTTAGGGCACTGGGGTGCGCGTTCGCCGTCCGAAAATTCTGGAAAACGCCGACTGCTTACCGCATTCCTCTGCCGGAAAAGGGTAATGGCCTTTTTCCGTCAAATAGGAGACGATTGAATCAAGAATTTTTTCAACATCCGTGCGCTTTGGATTAGGCTCCCACAAAGAACCGAATTTTCGGATATTAAAATTACTAATCTCTCCGCCGCCATTCTCAATTACCTTAATATCTCCTCGCTCCCCCGCGCCTAAAAAAAGCGTTGAAATGAGGAGACCGCTCCCCTTCATAAGGTTGACTTCAAGATGGTCATCTTCAACCTTTTTCTGCTGGACTGAAAATTCCGATCCCAGCCTTTCCAAAACAATCACGTTCAGGCCTTTTTCAAGATCGTCCGCATAGGGCTTGAACTCCTTCAAAAGAGATTCCGTATGCGCGCGAAATTCCTGCATACGCCGTTCTGTTTTCCCACTGATTTCCTTTTGAATTCGTCGCTCTTCACGCAAATCTTGGGCTCTAAGAAATGCCGCATCATCCGCCATCGACAAAATGGTTGAATTGTGTGTCATTATATCACCTGTTTCTTTTTAAGAATTGTCTTCAAACATAACAATTATACATAGCCAAAACAAAAAAAATGAGTCTTCTTTATGGTTAATCCTCTTGTTGCGCATAAAAAATCGCCTTCCTCATCACGCTCGGCAAAGCCTCATTTGAAAGTTTCTCTAACGAAATCCAATGTCCGCCGCCTTTCTTCGTTGTCTTCGCGGCGGCAATCGAAAGCTCAAGCGTAAAATGCGTAAACACGTGCCTCACAATGCCCTTTCGCATAATCCAATTCGCTTTTGCGGGCGCATAGGCCAAGGACTCTTTTAAAGAAATCCTTTTCCCTTCAACCCAGGGCGAGGTCGGCACGCCCATCATATGCGCCAAAAGGCCGGTTGCAGGACGTCGCTGCAAAAGAATCTCGCCATTGGAAGTGAAAAGCGCAAAAGCAATAGCGCGGCACACGGGCTTTGCTTTTTTCTTGGCGCGGCGCGGAAGACTTCCTTGAATCCCCTCAGACAAAGCGCGGCACTGTCCGCGCCAAGGGCAAAGATCGCATTTGGGGTTGCGCGGCGTGCAAACCGTTGCGCCCAGATCCATTAGGGCTTGCGCATAATCGCCGCACTTTTCCTGCGGCACAAGTCCAGCCGCTAACAAACGCAATTCCGCCTTGGCCTTGGGCAGCGGCGTCTTTATGGCGAATATCCGCGCGATGACGCGTTCCACGTTTCCATCAACGACGTTCGCGCTTATCCCAAACGCAATCGCCACCACGGCCGCCGCCGTATATGGACCGAAGCCCGGCAAGCCAAGCAACGCCTTTTCGTCTTGCGAAAAAACGCCGCCATGTTTTTTGACCACCTCGCGCGCGCAGACATGGAGCATCTTGGCGCGCCTGTAATAGCCCAATCCCGCCCAAAGGCGCAAAATATCATCCAATTGAGCGTCGGCTAAATGCTTTAAAGTCGGCCAACGCGCAATAAATTTAAGAAAATACGGACTAACTGTTGCCACTGTGGTCTGCTGGAGCATGACTTCCGAAAGCCATACGCGGTAGGGATCCGGCTTTTCTCCCTTTTTCGCCCGCCATGGCAAATCGCGTCGATGCCGAGCGTACCATTTCAACAAGGATTCAGGATTCGGGATTTGGGATTTAACGTGCTTTGTTCTTCCCCGAATCCCGAATCCATCTTTTTGACTTTTCCCTTTTTTAAAGCCACACTCGCCCCATGAAAATGCCCCGCCCTTTAGCCGATGCCGTCGATAAAGTCGCCCGCCAAACCGCAGGCAAAGACTGGGGACTTTATGCCAATTTGCTTCAGCATTGGACAGAAATCGTCGGCTCCGACTATGCACGCGACACGACGCCCGTGAAAATCACCTTTCCTTATCAACCGAACGAAGCCAAACGAAAGAACGGCGCATTAACAATCCGCCTTCCCAAAGGCCTTGCCATGGAGTTCAGCTTTAAGTCAGAGATCATTCTGCGCCGCCTGAACGCCTATTTGGGGTACGAGGCTTTTTCGCGCCTTGCGTTGGAGCCGTCTTTCGCGCCGCCGTCCGTGCCGATAAAGATTAAAACCGCCAATCCCCAAATGACACTAGAGATTAAAGAGAAAGCCTCAGTCGTGGAAAATGACGCGTTGCGCGAAGCGCTGCAGCACTGGGGAGAAGCCATAACAGCCGAAAATAACGGGTAAACTTGAGTTATACCGTTCTTTCACTATACTTATTGGCTGTCGATTCGTGTATGAGGCTTTTATGATTTTCAGGTCTATGGTTTCATTGCTTGCTGTCCTTGTCTTGACGGCGTCCCCTGCGGGCGCACAGGACAAGCGCTTCGTCACGGGCAGCGATAAGGCGCCGATACGTGTCGACGAATACATGTCGATGAATTGCGGCCATTGCGCCGATTTTATTGCTAAAACGCTGCCAGAACTCGAAAAAAAGTACGTCGAAACGGGCAAAGTACGCTTTATCATGCATGATTTTCCCCTGAACCGCGATAGCCTGAAAGCCGCCGCCATCGCGCGTTGCATGCCCGAAGACCAATATTTACCTTTTATCAAAACGCTTTTTAGTGCAATGAACACCTGGGCTTTCGCCGGCAATCCGGAAAAAAAGCTGGTGCAGTACGCGACTTTGGGCGGCCTTGACGCTGACAAAGCCAAAGCCTGCGCCAACGACAAGAAATTGCAGGACGAAATTATCGCCGAACGGCTCGCCGCCGTTTCGAAGTACCATATCGAGGCGACGCCGACTTTTGTCGTCAACGAGGGCGTCGAGATCATCAACGGAGCCATAAGCGCCGAGGAGTTTTCCGCTCTCTTCGACCGTTTGTTGGCCAAAAAGAAATAATTATAGAGGCAAAATAGTGAATTTTACGCGTCTGCATCTTCATGGATTCAAGTCTTTCGTCGAACCGGCCGATCTGCACATCGGCCCGGGAATGACTGGCATTGTCGGCCCCAACGGCTGCGGCAAGTCGAACCTTGTCGAAGCCTTACGCTGGGTGATGGGCGAAAATTCCGCCAAGAGCCTGCGCGGCGGCGAGATGGACGATGTGATCTTCGCGGGCACGGCCATGCGCCCCTCGCGCAACGTCGCCGAAGTGATGCTGGAGCTGGACAATTCGAACCGCAGCGCGACGGCCGAATTCAATAACGATGAAACGCTGCAAGTCATGCGGCAGATCGAACGCGGCGAAGGCTCGGACTACAGAATCAACGGCAAGCCCGTGCGCCGACGCGACGTGCAACTGCTTTTCGCCGATCAAGCGACGGGCTCACATTCCACCAATCTTGTCGGCCAAGGGCAGATCGACGCCCTGATCCGAGCCAAGCCGCAGGACCGCCGCCAGATATTGGAGGAAGCGGCCGGAACGTCCGGCCTGCAAGCGCGCAGGCACGAGGCCGAGCTGAAATTAAAAGCTGCAGAGCAGAATCTGACCCGCGTGGACGATGTTCTTCAAAATTTCGACCAGCAATTGCGCAGCCTTAAAACCCAAATGCGGCAGGCCTCACGTTACCGCAATTTAGCCGATCATATCAGGCGTGTCGAAGCGGGACTGCTTTACCTGCGCTGGATGGAATCCGAGCAAAACGCGCAAGCCGCCACGCATTCGCTGGCCGAGGCCGAGGCGCGCGCGACGGAGCTTCTGTCCATCGTGACGCAAGGCAACACAGCGCGCGCAACGTTCGCGGCCGACTTGCCCCCCTTAAGGCAGGCCGAAGCGACAGCCGCCGCCATCGTGCAAAAACTGGCTCTCGCGCGGGATCAGCTTGAGACCGAAGCGCGGCGCATCGCGCAGGAAACGCAAGAACAGGCGCAAAGGCTGGACCAGACGAAGGGCGACCTCGCCCGCGAAGCCGCGCGGCGCAAGGACGGCGAAGAAGCCGTTGTCGCCCTCGCCGAAGAAGCCGCGCGGCTTGCGACGGCGCAAGCCGCCATAGCCGAAGACCTGCCGCGCGTCGAGGAAACGCTGGCCGCGTTGACGAAAGAAGTCGAAGCGTTGGACGATTTGCTTGCCCGCAGCATGCAGGAAGCCGCGACGGCCCAAGCGCAGAAAGAATCCCTGCACAAGGAAACCACCGTTCTGCTTGACCGCCGCGCAACCTTAACCAAAAATCGCGCCGAGGCGGATGCGAAGCGCGCGGTTCTTGCAGCGGAAGCGGCGCAGCGCCCCGAACTTGCGCTGGCGCGCGCGATGGTGGACGCAACGGAATCCGAATTCGCCAAACGGCAGGCGCAGGCGCAAGAAGCCGAGCATTTCTACCGCGAAACCGAAGCCTTGCACGCCGAAGCCCGCGACCTGGCCCAAAAAATGGAGGGCGAGGCGACGAAGCTCCGCGCCGAACGCGACGCGCTGGCGGCCTTGCTGCAAACGCACGACGAGTCGCACGAGAAAGTGATCGACCTTATCACCGTCACGCCCGGGCTTGAATCCGCGCTCGCCGTGGCTGTCGGCGAGGCGTTGACGGCCGCGCTTGATACGAAAGCCGCGAAGCATTGGCGCGCGCTTGAACCTTTGACAGACGCGCCCGCCCTGCCCGCGGGAAGCGTTCCGCTCACGACTTTCGTCAAGGCGCCGCCCGCCCTTGCCCGATGCCTCTCCCAGATCGGCCTGATGGAAAATGCGCAAGCAGGCGAAGCGGCCGCGAGCGATCTGCGCGCCGGGCAAATCCTTGTCAGCCGCGACGGCTGGGCGTGGCGATGGGACGGCTTTACTCTAACCCCCGAAGCCAAAACGTCCACGGCGCTGCGTTTGCAACAACGCAATCGCGTTTCCGCGCTTTACGAGCTGATCGCAACCGCGGAAGCCGAATTTGAAATAGCGCAGGAAGCTCTGGAACAGGCCGCGCTTTTTCTTGCCCAGCGGCAGGAAGAAGACCGCCGTTCGCGCGACGCGCTTAACGCCGCTTTCGCGGCTTTGAACGATGCCCGCAGCGCGCATGCGGAACAGGAAAAGGAAGCCACCGCGCTCACATCCAAACTCGCCGCCGTGGAAGCGTCGATGGAACAGATCGACGGCGACCTGGACCGTCTCCGCACCCGCGCTTTGGAGATCGAGGACAAGCTGAAAGCCCTTCCCGATCCCGCCGCCGCACGCGCCGCCTTAGAGAAAAACAGGTTTCATCTTGCCGACTTGCGCGGTCGCCGCGCCGTTAATCAAAGCGAATGCGACCGTCTGACGCAAACCCGAGATATGAACGCCGCGCGCGCTGCCACCATTGCCAGCGAAAAGGAGGCTTGGCAAACCCGCCTGTCGGCCGCGGGACATCAAATCGATTCCCTTTCGGCGCGGCTTGCCGAAACCGAAGCCCGCCTTGAAGAAATACGCCAGAAACCGGCCGAGATTGAGGCCGCCCGCGCGCGTTTGCTGACCGAGCTTTCGGACGCCGAAAGCCGCCGCAAAAGCGCCGCCGACGTACTGATCGAAAACGAGCAAAAGCTGGCCGCCCTCGAGGCGCAGCTTAAGCGCGACGAACACGCGCTTGCCGAGGCTCGCGAAACGCGCGTGCGCGCTGAAAGCGCCGTGGAGGCCTCAGCCGAGCACTTTAAGACCCTGCGGGAACGGATGGAGGAAAAGCTGACCTGCGCTCCCGAAGAATTGCCGAAGCTCGCCGCGTTCGATGAAAACGCAAGCCTGCCTTCCGCTTTCGATCTGGAGCAAACGCTGGCCCGCTATACGCGCGAGCGCGAAAACATCGGTCCCGTCAACCTGCGCGCCGACGTGGAAAGCGAAGCCATCCAAACGCAGGTTGACAGCATCCAAAAAGAGAAGGACGATCTGATCGCCGCCATCGCGAAATTGCGCCAAGGCATCACGCACCTTAACCGCGAAGCGAAAGACCGCCTGAACGACGCGTTCACTGCCGTCAACGACCGCTTCCAGTCCCTCTATAAAGGCCTTTTCGACGGCGGACGCGCCTATCTGGAGCTGATAGACAGCGAAGACCCCATGAACGCGGGGCTTGAGATTTTTGCCAGCCCGCCGGGAAAAAAGATGCAAGCCCTTTCCCTGCTTTCAGGCGGCGAACGGTCGCTGACAGCGCTGGCGCTGCTATTCGCCGTTTTCCAAACCAACCCGTCGCCGATTTGCGTGCTGGACGAGGCGGAAGCCGCTCTGGACGAAAGCAACGTCGGCCGTTTCTGTTCGTTGATCGACAGGATTTCCAAGGAAACCGGCACCCGCTTTCTTATCATCACCCACCAGCGCATGACGATGGCGCGGATGGATAGGCTTTACGGCGTGACGATGGCGGAAAAAGGCGTCTCGCAGCTCGTTTCCGTCGACCTTGAAGCGGCCTTAAGCATTCGCGAAGGCGGCGGCAGAGCCGAGGAAGCTCTTCTGGAAGTCCAAGCGGCATAGACAGAAGGCAGAAAGGCAGAAGGCAGGGAACAGGTATCAGAAAGCCGTAATCAGTCATCAGACTGATACCAATCCCCGACCTATATTTATCGCCGGTATGCCGGCGTCATGCCCACGCAGGCGGGGCATCCCTTTTTATGATCTCCCTTTCCCTTCGTCGCAAAAATCGGCTACCCTGCGCATGGCCTTTGCAGGAGGACGCCCATGCCTTTCACCCTTCCCCCGCTTCCTTATGCCGAAAACGCGCTGGAGCCCGTTATCTCGGCCAGAACCATGAGATTTCATTATGGAAAACATCATAAAGCCTATGTGGACGCCCTAAACAAGCTGACGGACGGAACGGAATTCGCCGACCTTCCGCTTGTCGAAGTCGTCCGAAAAACAGCCGAAAAGCCGGAACGCGCCGCGATCTTCAACAACGCTGGGCAAGCATGGAATCATGCTTTTTTTTGGGAAAGCCTTGTCCCAAACGGCGGTGACCGGCCAAGCGGGCGCATCGCCGATATGATCGAACGCGATTTGGGCGGCGCTGAAAAATTCAAAACCGATTTCGTCGCGGCGGCCATGGCGCAATTCGGCAGCGGCTGGGCTTGGCTTGTCGCGGAAAACGGGAGGCTGGCGATTAAGAGAACACAAAACGCCCAAACGCCCATAGCGGGAACGGCGGCGCCTCTTCTGACGGTGGACGTGTGGGAACACGCTTATTATCTCGATTACCAGAACCGACGCGCCGATTTTGTGGCCGCCGTTCTCGACAAGCTGATCAACTGGGATCGCGTCAATGAAAGGCTGGGCGCGTGAGCGAGGCGACGAAGCATTTTCTTGTAACGGGCGGCGCGGGCTTCGTCGGCTCGCATCTTGCGGACGCCCTTATTGCGCAAGGACATAGCGTCACGGTTCTCGATAATCTTTCGTCCGGTTTTCGGGAAAATGTGCATCGCGACGCCGTGTTTGTGGAAGGCGATATACGCGATAAAGGCCTTGTCGCCAATCTAATCGGTCAAGCCGATGGATGCTTTCACCTTGCCGCCATCGTATCGGTGCAACAATGCCAGCAATCATGGGTCGAGAGCCACGAGGTCAATCAAACGGCCTTCATCGGCGTCTTGGAAGCCGTCGCCAAGCGAAAAGCCGGCCTTATCCCCATCGTCTACGCCTCGTCGGCCGCCGTTTATGGCGACGCGACCGTTTTCCCCGTTCATGAAGGTCTTCCCCCTTGCCCCATCTCGGCCTACGGCGCGGACAAAGCCGGGTGCGAATTGCACGCCAAGGCGGCGGGCTGCGCCCAAGGCGTCCCCAGTTTCGGGCTTCGGCCTTTTAACATCTATGGTCCGCGACAAGTCGCCTCGTCGCCTTATGCGGGCGTCATTTCCATATTCGCGGATCGCCTGCGCCGCGGCGAAGGACTGACTATTTTTGGGGATGGCGGCCAAACGCGGGATTTCATCCATGTCCATGATGTAGTAAATTGCTTTATCGCGGCCATGGGCAAAGCCTCGGCCGACGCCCCCATTTGCAATGCCGCCACTGGCTGGGAGACGAGCATTCTTGACGTGGCGCGCCTTCTTTCCTCCATCCTCCATAAAGAGCCGCAAATCACCTTCGCCCCCGCCCGCAAAGGCGACATTCACCGCTCGGTCGCCGACACGGGGGCGATGCTTGCCCGTCTTTGCTTCAAGGCGCAAGTCGATATTGCCGAAGGCTTGAAATTTGTTCTAAAAGAATAGCCTCTCTTTCATCAGAGGCTTCCTTGGCTCCCTCCCCGCCCAAAAGACGCGTTCTTTATATCCGCCATAGGCGCGGACTCGACATGGCGGACGGTTTTCGGATGAATCAGGACGAATGGGTCGAAACCCTGTCGATGCTTTCCGCTGTCAAGTTGATGGAGGACGACTTCGACCTCGACGAAGCCTGCGGCCGCTTTCAGCCCGATTTTATTCTGTACGAGGCGCCCGCGCTGAAAGCCCTGCCCTTGCGCATCGCACACCCCAAAGCGCATCCGTGCATTCCGCGGCTTGGCTTTCAAATGCAGGACACATACTGCAATACGCGAGTCAATTTCCTGCGCGCGGTCGAGGATATGGGTGTCAGCTGGCTTTTCTCGCATATGGCCGAGGCGGCCTTGCGCCAATCTCCGGAGCTAAAGGCGCGGATGTTTTCCGTCAGCCTTTTATTCGATCCATCGGTCTTTCATGATCACGAACTTTCCAAAGACATTCCCCTAAGCGTCTTCGGCGGCCTGATCGCGCCCGAGCTTTATCAATGGCGCAGCGAAACAGCGCAGCTTTTGCCCCATTCTTTTCCCGTCCTCACGTACGCGCATCCCGGGTATATTAACCCCGTGCCGCGCCATAAGTTCCAAGTCATCGGCGAAGCTTATGCGCGCCTTCTCAGCCGTTCGCATTTCTCCCTTGCCGATACGACGCGCATCGACTGCCTTGTGCGCAAGCATCTGGAAATTCCCGCGTGCGGCGCGGTTCTTATCGCGCCTGACTCCCCCGCGCTGAAGCCTTATGGCTTCAAGGATATGGAAAACTGCATCCTCGGCAGCGGCGGCGAACTTATCCAGAAAATCGCTTATGTCGCCGATCATCCGGAAATTTACGAAGGTATCCGCAAAGCGGGGCATGACCTTGTCCATGCCCGATACACGCGAAGCCACTGGCGCGGCATCCTTGATTTCTATGAATGTCTGCGAAACCTGAAGGAAGGAGAAACGATCCGGCAGCAAGGCATTCTGGGTCCCTTTAAGGCGGTTCCAGAAAAGGGCGCCTCGCCAAACGCCATCGAAGCCGACTATCCCGAAAGCAACTATTCGGGGAAAATTAACGTCTGGTTGGCCGCCCTTTTGCGCCCGGACAGCATGGCCGAGGCGGAAAAGCATTTGACGGAAATGTCCGACTGGCTTTTCCACATGACCGAGCAATGGGTGCCCATGGGGCTGATGGCTCTTTTGAAAGGCGACAGCGCGAACGCCGTTCGCTATTTTCAGCAGCCGCAAAGCATACGTCAAGCGAACGCGGGCTTTGCCGATTATGATCCGGAAGAAATCGCCTGGCTGTCTTTTGCGGCCGCGTTAACCGGCAACGATGCGCTGAAAAGCCTGACTCGCGAACACTCCGCTTCCATGCGCCATTTAAGCCTTCGCCGCATGCAATGGCTGGGTTCTGTTCTGGCGACAGGCGGCGATACCTCGAACCCGCCGCAGAACGTGTTAAAGCGCGCCGCAGGCGATTTCATCTCCATTCACTGGCTGGGACAGCTTGATCTGAAGGACTGGGTTGGCCTTGTGCGGCGCATTCTTGATGTTCATGGGCAAAGCGGGTTATTACGGGTATAATACCAGCGGCTCAGTAAAATAGCCCTTTTGGTTACGAGCACCGTGATATGTTCATTGGTCGTTTGGTATAATGTTTTTCCTTGGAGGAAAAATGGCCGAGAAACTTCCAAACCTCATCATCGGCTCCGGTCGCGTCGCGACGCATTTCAAGCACTACTTTGCCATGAAAGGCGTTCCCGTCCTCGACTGGAACCGCAAGGAGCACACCGAGGCCGATCTGCGCAAACGGCTTGAGCGGGTTTCAAGCGTCCTCATGCTGATCAAGGATTCCGCGCTGAAGGAATTCCGCGACGCCTATCTTCGAGATTTCGAAGGCGAGGTAGCACATTTTTCGGGCTGCCTTCAAATTGAGGACACGGAAGTCTTCCATCCCCTGATGACGTTCGGACCGCATTTGTACACGCTGCCGTTTTATGAAAAAATCCATTTTGCGGTTTCCTCGAAAGCCAAATTTCGCGAAATTCTTCCTGAGCTATCGAACCCCGTTTTCGAAATTAATCTTTTGAACAAGCCGCTTTATCACGCGCTTTGCGTGATGATGGGCAATTTTCCGCAAATCCTGTGGAACCGCTGTTTGGAGGAAATGAAAAGGCTCGGCGTACCGCAGGAAGCCGCACTGCTTTACTTGCGCAAAAATCTGGAAAACTTCGAAGCCAATCCGTCGACAAGCCTTACGGGGCCGCTAGCGCGGGGCGATCAATACACCATCAAAAAGAACATCGACGCCCTGCCGCTGGCCATGCGCGATCTTTATTCCGCTTTTGTCCGATTTTATGAGGACGGGAAACAGAATTAAATAATCCGCTTTCTTCTGGCCGCCTCAACAGTATTTTGAAGCAAGCATGTGATCGTCATGGGTCCCACGCCGCCGGGCACGGGCGTGATGGCGGCCGCGCGTTCAAAAGCTGCGGCAAATTCCACATCGCCCGCCAATTTCTTCTTTCCACCCGCAGCGGGAATCCGATTAATGCCCACATCAATGACAACGGCGCCTTCCTTGATCCACGCGCCCTTCACAAATTCGGGCTTGCCGATGGCGGTCACAAGGATATCCGCCTGCGCACATAAAGCGGCAATGTCTTTCGTCCGCGAATGCGCCACCGTCACCGTGCAATCAGCTTGCAACAAAAGCTGCGCCACCGGTTTGCCCGCGATATTTGATCGGCCGATCACAAGCGCGCGTTTGGCCGAAAGGTTTGGCAAAACTTCCCGTAGCAAAATCATGCATCCCATCGGCGTGCATGGCACGAACCCGGGCAAGCCGAGGCAAAGCCTCCCGACATTCAAGGGGTGAAAGCCGTCCACATCCTTTTCGGGCGCAATGGCGGCGATGACGGCCTGCGTATCGATATGTTTGGGCAGAGGCAGTTGCACCAAAATGCCGTGCACGGCGTCTTCGGCGTTCAGACGCGCCACCAGCGCAAGCAATTCTTCCTGCGCCGCATCCGCCTTTAGTCGATGCGTGAGGGATTGGATGCCGATACTCTCGGCCGCGCGCGCCTTGTTGGAGACGTATACTTCGCTAGCAGGATCGTCGCCGATAAGAACGGCCGCAAGGCAGGGCTTCAGATTTTCGGCCGCGATGCGTTCCGCTAATTGTAGGCGAAGTTGTTGCGCGATGGCTTTCCCATCGATGAGGCGCGCCATCAGAATCCTACAAGCAAACGCCGGATGAAAGACTGCAGAAAGAAAAGAATAAGGATAAGAACGAGCGGCGAAAAATCGAACGCGCCGGCGCGCGGCAGACGGCGGCGAATGGGCGCGAGGAGCGGCTCCGCGATTCGCGACAAAAAGTCGTTCACAAGCTGCACGAAACGGTTGTAGGGGTTAATGACGCCGAAGGCCGAAAGCCAGCTGACGACCGCGCCGACGATCAGCGCCCACACATAAAAGTTGAGGACGATGTAAACAACCTCAAGAAGAGCGGCTATCAGGGCGTTGCCAACAGGCATGAAGAGTCCTTGTTAAGTTGCGGAAAACACCCACTTTATGAGACATTTTTGAGCCCTTGGCAAGAGAGGCTTTGCCCGTATGTCGACTGTCGCCTCGCTGCGCGTGAAATTTTTGCGCTGTCGTCACGAGTAAAGGATCGCGTTTTTTGATTCCCAACTCTTTTAAGCATATTCACAGAAAAGCCCATTCCATGCGTTCTTTCGCTTGCAATGGCACGGTTTTTCAGCTTAGGTAATTTCAGTTTCAACCTCTAATCCAATGGAGCCAACGATGGCCACAACACAACCCACCGTCACCATGAAGCAGATCTCTGCGGATATCGCCGAAAAGTACGATCTGTCGAAGAAGCTGGCGAACGAAATCCTCAGCGATACGCTCGTGACGATTCTCGTCAAGAACCTCAAGAAGGGCAATCGCATCCGCATCGCCGGCCTGGGCATCTTGCAGGTCCGCAAACGCGCCGCACGCATGGGCCGCAATCCCGCCACGGGCGAAACGATTCAGATTCCCGCGAAGAAGAAGATTGCCTTCCGCGCCGCCAAGGAACTGAAAGAAGCCGTCGGCAAATAATTTTTTCTCTCTCATATAATGAGGAGAAATAATTTCCGCATTAAACCCGCCTTGTTCTTCAAGGCGGGTTTTTTGTCAGAAGGCAAAGCATAGGAAATAGGGATTAAAAAAGGATATACCCCTTTTACAAACCCCTCCCCTGATGTTAAGAAAAAACGATGTTTTTTTCTCCCCGCACATGGTCATCGCTCAAGCAGCGCCGCTGGGCCAATTTCAAGGCCAACAAGCGCGGTTTTTGGTCTTTGTGGATATTTCTTGCGCTCTTTGCAGTCACTCTTTGCGCGGAATTTGTCGCCAACGACAAACCGCTTCTCATAAAATTCAACGATCAGTATTATTTTCCTGTTTTCGCCTCTTATCCCGAAACCGCTTTCGGCGGCCAGTTCGAGACGGAAGCGCGTTATCGCGATCCTTATGTGAAAGCGCTTATTGAAGCCGATCGGAGCGATTGGGCTCTGTGGCCTCCCATCCCCTATTCCTATAAAACAATCAATTACAATCTTGATCAGCCCGCGCCTTCCCCGCCATCGCGCGAAAACTGGCTGGGCACGGACGATCAGGGGCGCGACGTCGTCGCGCGTATTATTTACGGCTTTCGCATATCCGTCCTTTTCGGCCTGACTTTAACCGCGCTTTCCTCAATCATCGGCATCGCGGCGGGCGCGGTTCAGGGGTACTTCGGCGGCAAGCTCGACCTGATTATGCAAAGATTCATAGAAATCTGGGGCGGCATGCCCGTTCTTTATTTACTGATCATCATGGCCAGTCTTGTGCAGCCCAATTTCTGGTGGCTCCTTATTCTGATGCTTCTCTTTTCATGGATGGCTCTTATCCATGTCGTCCGCGCCGAGTTCCTGCGCGCGAGAAACTTCGATTATGTCCGCGCCGCCAAAGCCTTAGGCGCCAGCGACACCATCATCATGTTCAAGCATATCCTGCCGAACGCCATGGTGGCGACCCTTACCTTCCTGCCGTTTGTCTTAAATCATTCCATCACGACGCTGACGGCGCTTGATTTCCTCGGTTTCGGCCTACCGCCCGGCTCGCCTTCCTTGGGCGAGCTGCTTAATCAAGGCAAAAACAATCTTCAGGCGCCATGGCTTGGCATAAGCTCGTTTTGCGTTTTGGCCTTGATGCTGACGCTGCTGATCTTCATCGGCGAGGCGGTGCGCGACGCTTTCGATCCGCGCAAAACCGGCGGGAGGGCGAAATAATGCCTCTGCTTTCGGTCGAAAATCTCAGCGTCTCGTTCAAGCAAAACCAAAAAGAGGTTTCCGCTGTCTGCGACGTTTCGTTTAATGTTGAACGCGGCGAAACGGTAGCGCTTGTCGGCGAATCCGGATCGGGGAAATCGGTAACCGCGCTTTCCCTGCTCCAGCTGTTGCCTTCCAGCGCAACGCATCCTACGGGTAAAATTGTTTTCGACGATAAAATAATCCTGTCACCTTTGGAAAACGGCCAATCCGTTCGCGCTTCTCCCGCGATCTTGCAATCCATACGCGGCGACCGCATCGGCATCATTTTTCAAGAGCCGATGACTTCGCTTAACCCCCTGCACACCATCGGCAAGCAAATCGGGGAAGTTCTATTCCTTCACAAAAAAATGAACCCCGAACAGGCGCGCGTCCGCATTCTGGGGCTTTTGCGGCTTGTCGCCCTGCCCGAGCCGGAAAAACGCTTGGATTCCTATCCACACGAGCTTTCGGGCGGTCAAAGGCAGCGCGTGATGATTGCCATGGCCTTGGCAAACGACCCCGATCTTTTAATAGCGGACGAGCCGACGACGGCGCTTGACGTGACCATACAGGCGCAAATCCTAGCGCTTTTGAAAGATATACAACAACGCCTCGGCATGGCTTTGCTGCTGATCACACACGATCTTAACATCGTGCGCAAAATCGCGCACAAGGTATGCGTGATGCAAAAGGGTTTGATTGTCGAGCAAGGAGCCGCTGCCCAGATTTTCGGCGCGCCAAAACACCCCTATACACAAATGCTTCTGGCTTCCGAGCCCAAAGGCGAGGCCATGCCCCTGCCCTCGGACGCGAAGGAGATTTTGAAGGTCGAGGATTTAAAAGTCCACTTCCCCATTAAAAAAGGCGTCTTCGGCAAACCGAAGGATTTCATCCGCGCGGTGGACGGGGTTTCGCTCGATTTGCGCGAAGGAGAAACCATCGGCATCGTCGGCGAATCCGGCTCCGGCAAAACGACGCTTGGCCTTGCGCTGCTGCGGCTTATCAGGGCGCAAGGCAGCGTTGTCTTCCTTGGGCAACAAATCATGGGCTTGCCGAAAAAGGAACTCCGCGCATTGCGCCGCTCGATGCAAGTTGTTTTCCAAGACCCCTACGGCAGCCTCAGCCCGCGTATGGCTGCGGGAGATATTATCGCCGAAGGGTTGGATTTAAACAAAATCGCCCAAACACGCGAGGAAAGGGAAAAGCGCATCATCGCGGCGCTTGAGGAAGTCGGCCTCGATCCGGAATCGCGCCACCGCTACCCGCATGAGTTTTCCGGCGGCCAGCGCCAGCGCATCGCCGTCGCGCGCGCGATTATTCTTCAGCCGAAATTCGTGGTTTTGGACGAGCCGACTTCGGCGCTTGATATGTCCGTGCAGGCGCAGATGATCGAGCTTTTGCGCGATCTTCAAAAACGGCATCGATTGGCTTTCATGTTCATCAGCCACGATTTGCGCGTCGTGCATGCGCTGTCGCATCGCGTGGTTGTGATGAAAGAAGGCAAATGCGTCGAGCAGGGAGCCGCCTCAGCGATCTTCAAAAATCCGCAGCAGGACTACACAAAAACCCTGCTGGCGGCGGCCTTAAATCTGGAAACCAGAAACTAGCAAGCGCACTTGCGAAATGCCCGCACTCGATTATCCATGCCTGACAAGCGTGAAACGTTTTTCTGGCGCGGGGCTAAATGCCGTGGCGGATTTACCGGAGCCTTCCTTGAGAAGACCTCTGACGTGCTCCCCATCTTCGGGGCGAATTGAACTAGAGTCTTTCGGTTAAAAT
>CAZFCA010000024.1:0-22715 GCA_964517415.1 uncultured Rhodospirillaceae bacterium | reverse complement strand
GAATTCCGGAACCGGCTGGATGCCATTATTCCTTTCGCCTCCCTTTCGAAAGAAACCATGGAACGGGTTGTCGAAAAATTCATTCTGCAGCTTGAAGGGCAGCTTTCGGAGCGCGGCGTAACGATCGATCTGAAACCCGAAGCGCGCGCATGGCTGGCGGAAAAAGGATATGATCCGCAATTCGGGGCGCGGCCGCTCAGCCGCCTTATTCAGGAGCATGTGAAAAAGCCGCTGGCGGAAGAATTGCTGTTCGGCGCTTTGCAAAACGGGGGAACGGCAAGCGTCGCTCTCGACAAAGCGGCGGATAAACTTATTTTCGACTATCGCGCCGATACTTCAAAAAAGAAAAAGAACGGGCAAAAAGAAGAAGAGACGGTTAGCGGCTAGGTTATTAGCCCTAATAGAAATTAATTTACCAAACAAGTTTTTGAATATCCCGTCAAATCCAGTTTCCGATTCCATTTGCTTTTGGGCATTGTGATATTATGCTTTGGAGTGCCTTTTTTTCGGCACTATTCAAGGGAGGGTAAAATGTCTACAGACGCTCATAAATCTTTAATTCATGCCTTGGTTCCGATAATTGATGAGGCAAAGATTTTCGGGCAAGGCGCTAAAATCAATCTGAATCATCCTTTTGTAACGCGCACAGATGACGGAGGAACCGAAGAAATTCGTTTTCCGGTTTGTCGGGGTGGCGCCAAGATAGGGCACGTCACTTTCAAGCAGACCTCTATAAACGAAATTGATATTCCTTTATGGAGCGATTTATCTATTACGCTGTCACAAGAGCCATGCGCTTCGCCTAAAAGCTTTTCATATTCACTCACGGAAGAAGATTTCTCCATAGAAAATCGGATTAATGTCGTCACCGTATCTTCTCTTACGGGTGAAAAAGTTGCTGGCACAGAAGTAAGAACACGCGGGGTTTGCGACTGGGAAGTTCGTCACAATAACATGGACCCCGTACGCGATGCGGAGGAGATTGAAGGCTATAGGAGAGCCGCTATCGTCAAGAGGGTGAAAAAGAAACTTGCTCATCAGCATGGATAAGGCAGATGAAAGGCTTAAGGGGGGATTGCTCTTTTCAGCAATCCCCTTTTTTGTCGCTAGATGCGCTTGATGAGGGGCTGCACAAACAACGGCAGAAAAGACCACAAAAATAAAGCGGCTATGAGTACGGCAACCGTTTTCTCATCGAAATAGAGAAGGGAAAGGCCAACCCCCAGAGATGTATTATTAAACGCCGAACAAACGCCGTTCGCGATGCGGTTTTCCTTGGACGCCTTAATAAGAAATCCAATCGCAATGGCAAAAGCAAAAAAGGCAATGGCAACCAGAAACGGGGCTATCATTTCTTGCGGGTGAACAAGGAAAAACTCTCTCTTTTTCGACAGGCCAATGAAGGCCAAAACGCTGATCAAGACCACCGAGGTGAGGCGGCCATAATTTTTATTGTAGCGTTGAAACCTCGGCTGCTTTTTGACAAGTAAATAAATCGCCCCTGGAAACAAAACGCATAAAACTAAAGTTTTCAAAATGGATGTCGCCGGAACAGAAACGTTCATGTCGTTAAGCAGGCTTACAACAGAGGGAATAAGAAAAACGCTTCCGATGCTGCTGATAATCGTAATAATCAAGGCCATAGCAACATTGCCGTTATAGATCCCCGTCAAGGCGGCGGACGACGCCCCAGCGGGGACAAGTCCGAGCACCAGCACCCCCAAAGCATAATCAGGTGCGACTCTGACGCACACCGCCCAGAGCAAGACCGGCGCAAGAACAAAACGCAAAAGCCAGAAGAAAAAAGGCCGCCATGATAGGACGGATTGAAGCGGCACGTTAATTCTGAAACAGGAAAGAAAAATGAGCGTCGCCAATATCCCGATTACAAGGGCATCGGGGAAAGCCTTCCCATACGGATACGCAAGTCCGGCGAAACTGAGAATAATCATGGATAGGCCAGGATTATTTTCGATCCATTCTTTTGTTTTGTGCATGATGTCCTTGAACTAAGGGGAGGACGGGGGGAAGATGCTATATTTCGATATCCAGCAATGCGTCTTTCATTTTTTTGTCGGCTTTAATCACGGCGGTTTGCATCGCGACTTCGTGACTTGCAATTTTTACATCGACCATATCCTTGTCGACATTTTGCCCCGTTGACGAAGCGTTAACTATATTGCTGACCGCCTGTGTCGCGCGCGACACGCTGCGCTGGATGCCGTGGACTATTGTTTGAAGGGCGTCTGACATAGCGGTTTTCCTGCGCTTTTGAATGTTTTCGATGGCCAAGAATACCACAGGGCGATTAACGATGTGTCAACAAACACCAATAAAATATGAACAAATTGGCGCGATTTTTTCCGAAAAAAATCGGGTGAATTAACCTCGGATTCAAGATTAACGCGTAGAGTGACCTTATCGAAAGCAGACAATGTGGCGAGGGATTATGTTTCATAGTTACGATATCAACGAATCTTCAGGCTCGGTGGACGAAACACTGGAACGCTTGGTCGCCATGACCAATCAAACCAATCTTGTCGCCTTGGACAAGACCATTTCCGCTATCCGCCGTTCGCAATCCAGCTATGCCGCAGCGGCCGCGCGCGTCGGCAGCATCGGCGAACGCATTGTTCGCGCCGCCTACGAAGTCGGCATGACCTTGCCTTCCGATATGCGCGTGCCCTCGACCCTTAAAGAAACGGCTTATCGATAAGTTTTTTTGCCCTCCTCCATAAGGCGAAAGAAAGCCTGGACTTGCAAAAGTTCGGGCTTTTTTCTTTACCCGCGCCGGAAAAACGGGCTAAATCCCGCGTATGAAGCTGCCCCCTGCCCGCGTCGCCTCTTTTTTAAATAAGCCGGATGACTCCATCCGCGTTGTCCTTATTTACGGTCCGGACGAAGGTTTGGTGCGCGAGCGCGCCAACCGCCTTGCGAAAAGCATTGTCCCCGATCTGCAAGACCCTTTTCGCGTCGCGACGCTTGATGCTTCTTCGGTCAGAGGCGATCCCGCGCGCTTGCCGGACGAAATGGCCTCGCTTTCCCTGACGGGCGGAAGAAGGCTAGTGCGGCTTTTAAATGCCGACGAGACTTTGGCCGAGCCCATCGTGGCTCTTCTGGGCGCGCTGCCGGCTGGTGACAGCCTTCTTTTGGTGGAGGCCGGCGAACTTAAAAAGAAATCCCGTCTGCGCGTCGCTTGCGAAGAAGCGGCAAGCGCTTGCGCCATCGCTTGTTATGTCGAGGAAGGCGCCGCGCTTTCCAAAACCGTTTCCGATTTTCTGGCGCGCGAAGGCATACGCGCGGCGAGCGACGTTGTCGCGGTGCTTGCCGAAAGCCTGCCGCCCGACAGCATGGCCATGCGGGGCGAGTTGGAAAAATTCGCGCTTTTTGTCGGCAAGGGCAACGTCGCAACGATGACGGACGTTCATGCCGCCGTTGGCGATGCGGGCGCGGCGGAAACAGACGCGCTAGTCCTTGCCGTCGGCGCAGGCGACGCGCGGCGCGCCATGCAGCTGATCGACCGGCTTTATGCCGAGCAAACCTCGCCCGTCGGGTTGTTACGCGCGGCACAACGGCATTTTCTGCGCCTGCAATGGGCGCGGGCGGAAATGGACAAGGGCGTGAGCGCGCCCGATGCCGTCAAGCGGCTGAAGCCCCCCGTTTTCTGGAAACATGAAAGCGCGCTGATCGCCCAGCTGCGCCGCTGGACATGCGCAAGGACAGAGCAAGCCCTGCGCCGCCTTTACGACGCCGAAGCGGCCGTGAAGCAGACGGGAACGCCCGACACCGCCTATTGCGCGCAGGTTTTGCTCGGCCTTGCAAGCCTGAAGGGATAGCGATGAAAAACGCGGCGATTTTCGATTTTGACGATACGCTGATTCTGGGCGACAGCTTCATGCCCTTTCTTTTCTTTGTGGCGGGCGCGAAGGCTTATCTTTTTTTGGCTCTCGCCCTGTTTTCCTATTTTTTGTCCTTTCGTCAAACGAAAGAAAGCCTGCGCACTTTTGTTAAAGGTTATTTGCTGAAAAATACGCTGAAGAACAAACGACCAAAAGACTTGGAAAAGGCTATTGCCCGCCTTCTTAAATGGCGAAAACTGAACGAGCCGGTGATGGCGGCTTTGCGCGCGCATCACGCAAAAGGAGATATGATCGTCATCGCCTCAGGCAGCCTTGATGTTTATATGCCAAATCTTTTGCGCGACATTCCGCATGACCATCTTATCTGCACCGCCATCGGCCTTGATAACGGCAGGCTGACGGGCGACATGCCGCTTGGCAACTGCGTCCGGCTGCGCAAAGCCAAACGCGTAAAGGAGTGGCTGGAGACAAACGGCCCTTTCCTCGAAACCTTCGGTTACGGCAATCTTCCGCACGACCTGCCTATGCTGAATCTGGTCAAACACCGCATCATCGTATCTTAAAAATTATGCCTTTACAGCCACCACAGCGACGCCGACCTCGCGCAATTTGGCGCGCCCGATTTCGATGCTCTCGTCCCATTTGGGCTTAAGGCTTGCGTTGCGTTTTTTATAGCCCGAAGGAAAATAAACGGCCGCCAGCTTCGCTTCGGCCATCATGCCGGCGCAGGTCGCGCAAGGCTCAAGCGTTACATACATCCTCGCGCCGCGCACGCGTTTTCCCCGGCGCAGTGCCTGCATCAGCGCAAGCTGTTCCGCGCAATTGAACCAAAGGGATTTCGACCCCTCTTTGGTGCGCTCGGGAAGGTTCGCGACGCCTCTCGGAAAGCGGTTCGACGAAGCCGCGATCATTTCGCCGTTCGCATCAACAAGTATAGCGCCGACTTTTATGCTGGGATGCGGGCTTCCTCCGTTCTTTGCCGGACGCCGCGCAAGTTTCTCCGCGCGCTTCAGCCAGGAACGATGTTCTTTAAGCGTCTGAATACGGCGCGCGCGTAATAATTGTGAGTCGTTTTTCAGCGTCATGTGTTTTTCTCTTTCTAATGCGCCTTCATTTTGGCCGCTTTTGCTTATTTTTCCCTTAAAATTTATGCTTTGGCGCATTCCTTTCCTGTGATAAAAGCCTGAAGCATGACAAAACGACATGAAAATGCGCCCGCAGGCAAAACCGGCATTTTGGAAGCGGCAAAGCAGGTCCTTGTAGCAGAGGGCGACGCTTTGAAATGCCTTTCGACGGAACTTAACGGAGATTTTCTTAAGGCCGTCAATCTTTTGCTTTCCTGCAAGGGTCGCGTGATCGTGACGGGCATGGGCAAAAGCGGCCATGTGGCACAAAAAATCGCGGCGACTTTCGCGTCGACGGGCACGCCTTCGTATTTCGTGCATCCGGCCGAGGCCAGCCATGGAGACCTTGGCATTCTGGTCGCCGACGACATTGTTCTGGCTTTATCCAATTCGGGCGAGGTCTCCGAATTAGTGGATATGATTCATTACACGCGCCGCTTTTCAATTCCGCTGATCGCCGTTACGAAAAACCCCAATAGCACCTTGGGCAGCGCCGCGGATGTCGTTTTGTTGCTCCCAAAAGTGAGTGAAGTTTGCCCTATGGGCTTGGCGCCGACCACCTCGACGACCATGATGATCGCGCTGGGCGATGCTTTGGCGGTTTCAATCATGAGGATCAAGGGGTTCACGGCCGATAAATTCCGAAACTTTCATCCGGGCGGCAAGCTGGGCAAGGCCTTGCTGCGCGTCCGCGATCTTATGCACAAAGACGACGAAATGCCCCTTGCCAAAGAGACAGATCTAATGTCGCAGGTTCTGCTAATCATGACTCAAAAAAGCCTAGGCTGCGCGGGCATTGTGGATGCGAAGGGCAGCTTGGTCGGCGTGGTCACGGACGGCGATCTGAGGCGCCATATGGATACAACCCTTACGGCGCGCGAAGCCCGCGAGGTTATGACCCGAAGCCCAATGACGGTTGCGCCCGATCTTTTCGCGGCCGAGGCCATAAAGATTTTGAACGATACCAAGCGCACCCAGTTGTTTATTGTCGAAAACAAAAAACCCGTCGGGATTCTGCATCTTCATGATTTACTGCGCGCGGGGGTGGCGTGAGACGATTTTCTTTCGGAACAAGATTTGCTGTAACCTTCTTGTGCCTTTGGATTTGCTGTGCAGAAAGCGCGGAAGCGGCGCAAAGTTTTTCCTCTTCTCCCGGGTTCGGCCGCGCACCTTATGTAAACGCGGAGAAGGACGCGCCGCTTCCTCAAAATCAAGCCTCTTTCCAAGACGCGCTGGTCAATTCCGCGCCTTTCATAGAGATGCGCTACCGCTACGAATTCGCGCATCAGGCCAGCCTGTCCCGCGACGCACGCGCCCATACGCTTCGAACCATCGGCGGGTTCCAAACCGCTCTTTTCAAGGATTTCAGATTCGCTTTCGCTTTCGGCAATACCATGCCCATAGGAACGAACAACCGCTACAACGACGGCGTGAATAATCTCTCCGACTATCCGCGCATAGGAGATCGGCGCGACACGCAAGCGCAATTGGCGCAAGTTCAATGGTTCGGGCTGCCGCAAACATCGGCGACTTTTGGCCGGCATTATTTGGTCATCGACAACCAGCGCTGGGTGGGCACAAGCAACTGGCGGCAGAATAGGCACAGTTACGATGGGCTTACGCTTAAGAACAGCTCACTGCCGGATCTGACTTTTCTTTATAGCTATCTCTTTAACCTAAACCGCTCGCCGGGAACGAATACTTTCTTGGGTGCCTACAAAATGAATACGCACCTCTTGCACGGAACCTACGCAGGGATTCCCGATTCAAAGCTGAGCGCGTACGCCTATTTAATGGAATTGGATGACCATCCCTCGCTCTCCAACGCGACTTTCGGCGCGCGCATCGAGACCAGACGCGCCCTTTCGGATGCGTTCGCGCTTACGGGCGCGGCGGAATATTCGCGGCAGACCGCTTACGCCAACAGCCCAAACCCGTTTTCGTTGGGCTATTATACGCTTGAACCCGGGCTTGTCGTCGGCGCCGACAAAGGAGCGTTCGGATCCCTGACCGCCAAGATCGGGCTTGAATCCTTCGGCGGGGACGGATCGCAGGGCTTGCGGCTTCCATTAGCCTCCAATCACAGCCAAAACGGATGGGCGGAGATTTTCAGCACGATTCCCTCGGACGGCTTAAGCGATTTATATCTATCGGCCGCCTATAAATATCAGCTTCCCGTCGAAGCCTTGGCTCCGACGAAATTCCAGATCGCCTGGCATGACTTTTCAGACGACCGCCTCAGCGCGCATTACGGCAACGAACTGAACGTCGGCGTCTCGCAGGCTTTTTTCGATTATTTCTCTTTCGAGCTTCAATACGCCGCCTATAACAGCGATCGCTACGGCTTGAACACGCAAAAGCTCATGCTGATCGGCATGCTTCAGTATTAGATTCGCTTTTCATTTTTCTGGACAAGCGGCGGTCTTTTTATCAAAGTTATTGTGATTCAAATGAATCGTCGAAAAGGAAACAGATTTGGTTCCGCCGCTTGAAAGTTGCCCTGCCCTTGTTTTGAATGCGGACTATCGTCCGCTAAGCTACCTTCCGCTTTCCCTTTGGTCATGGCAAGACGCCGTGAAAGCTGTCTTTCTTGAGCGCGTCACCATTCTTTCAGAATACGACCGCGCCATCCATTCTCCTTCTTTGCGCATGAAGCTGCCTTCGGTAATCGCGCTGAAAGAGTACGTGCTGCCGTCGAAATACCCCGCCTTCACAAGGTTTAATGTTTTTCTGCGCGACAAATTCAGGTGCCAATATTGTAACGAGCGCAAGCCCACCCCCGATTTGACCTTCGACCATGTGGTTCCCCGCTGCAAAGGCGGGCGCACAGGATGGGAAAACGTCGTCACATCCTGCGGCGTATGCAACACCCGGAAAGGCGGACTTTTGCCCAAGCAGTGCGGCATGTATCCAAAGCGCCTGCCGTGGCGGCCCCGAAACGCGGAGCTTCAGGAAAACGGCCGCGCCTTTCCACCGAACTATCTGCATGATAGCTGGCGGGATTTCCTTTATTGGGACACCGAGCTGGAACAAGGGTAATTTTGTCCTCTTCATTCTCTCCGTCGTTTTACGGGTTTTGCTTTAATTTCAATACCATAATATTCATTTTAGCCGCCCAAGCCGTTCCGTTCTTTTGGCACGCCCCTTGCTTTTAATAGACGAGGGGGAATCATGATCACTGTTAACGCCGTTGCCTCAGAGAGCACAAATTTGACTCTCAAGACCGAACCCGTAGCGGCGAATCGTACCTATGCCCAAATGGGTTTCAACCATGCCGAGGACGTCGCGACACAAGAGATCAGTTTTGACGATTTTCTGGATGCGATCAACCCGTTACAGCACATTCCCGTCTTAAGCTCTCTTTATCGCGGAATCACGGGCGAAAGCATTAATCCCGTATCACGCATTGCTGGCGATGCTCTTTATGGCGGCGTATTCGGCCTTGCTTCGGCGGCCATGAGCGGCGCGGGCGCGCTGGCCGATGAAATCGTCGCGGCTAACAACGGCGGCCAGAGAGCCTCGGAATTTTTGATCGCTTCGGTTTTAGGATCGGGCGTCGGCGAAACACAAATGGCGGATGCCAGCCCTGCGCTGACTGCGCAGGCACATCCTCAAGGATCCGCAAACGCCGCCTTGTTTCAGACGCCCGCCACGCAATCGCCCATTCTACAGATTCCCGACTTGAAGCAAACAGCTTCCGCAGACACCCCGACGACGACCATTGCCGAAGCCGGCGCGCCCCCGTCTGCGCCCTCCGGCGATGCTGCGAAAGGCATGCCCATCGATAGATCGAAAATGGCTTATGGCGGAGTGATGGACTCAGCCATGATGGCAAGCGCCAAACAAAATCAAGCCCTGGCCTTGGCGCTGGCCGGCAATCACAGCGCCTTTCAGGCTCAACGCGCTTTGCATAACAGCCGATTCGAAACCGCACCCACCGCATCGGAAACTAAAGCCACGGACGAAACAAGTTCCGCCCTTCAAAGCCTTCTGTCCGACCTGCAAATCAGCAAAGGCGTCCGGCAATACAAGGATGCCGCCCAAAGCACGCCGGTTTCCGAAAATGCGGTAAATATCGTGAATTAACAAGCCATAACGTTATCCGCTTGTCCCTCACTGGACAGCCCCCTTCCTTTTTGCCATCCTTTTCGCATGACACGCCCCCATAGCGAACTGCCGGATTCGGACGCGATCAGAGAGATCACCAAGACGATGTTCCCGCCGTTCCCCACAGTAAGGGCCGACCTCGGCATTGTGCTTGGTGCAGGCATCGCGACTCCTTTTGTCATTAGACGCGCCGCCGAGCTTTTAAGGGAGCGCGCTTTTGGGCTTGACCATCTCATCCTGTGCGGCGGCGGCATCATTAATGATCTGTCGGAAACAGGGGAGCGCCTACCCCTCGTCAAAGATCTTCTTTTTTCCGAAAGGCTGGCGCTTCCCCGAGATGGCGAGACGGAAGCCCATTATATGGCGCGCTATTTAGAACGTTCTAAGGTTTTAGAATCGCATTTCACGATTGAAGACGAATCAACCAATACAAAGGAAAATCTTGCAAACGCCCGGCGCACGAACATATTCAGGAAGGCTCGCGATATCAATTTGATCGGCCTTTTGCCGACCCGCGCCCTGATGACCTTCCGCAAACAAGAGGTCAAGCAAAAATGTGCGCCAAAAATTATGACTCTGACCAACGTTATTCCATTTAAGGAAATTACGCCGGACAACTGGCATCAATTTCCCGAAATTGCTGCTTTTATTCTTGCGGAATATCATAAAATAGACCCACAGAATCCCAAGAATTATATAACAGGGCAACAATGCCTTAAAATCAATTTAGATAAAGAAATATTATGCGCAAACGCTCTCCTTCTCCCCCACTCGGCCCCTCGCCGATTCGCTACGCCTAATCATGCGTCTTCAAAAATCCGTTGACTTTGCTTAGCGTTTTTTAATAGGTTCCCCTCCCCCCAGAGGGAAATTATCATTTTTAAAAGGTAATATTGATGAAGCCGATATACACTGCTGAAGAAGTTTTTGCCCGCTGCCCTAAACTCACTGAAAAAGAACTTGAACATATAAACGACCCCGCCGACCCCGAGCGGGGCTTTTGGCCGCCGGGCAGAAGGCTGGGAGATCGACCGGGACCTTCTCATCTTGGTCCCAGAACCGCAAAACGCTATGATCATTTATAAGCCTCTGGCTTCTTTTAACAGAGGGTAGCTCATTGTTTTCCCGAACCATACGCGCTAGCATGGGCTTCTTTATATTTGATGTAGTCTCATGCCCAAAACTTTCTTGCTTCAGGAAATTGCGGATGCTGTCGATGGTCGTTTGGTCGGCGATGCAAATTTACGCATTTCCCGTCTGGTTCATCCGTCGGATTGCTCACAAGCTGGCGACCTTGCGCTCGCGATGGACGACAAATTGTTGTCCTTGCTTAAAGAATCTCGCGCGATGGCTGCCGTCGTTTCAAAAGAATCCGATATCGATTTTCCCGCTGCGCGCATTTTCGTAGCACGTCCCCGCCTCGCCCTCGCAAAATTGACGGCTCTTTTTGAGGAGCCGGTTGAGGTCAAGCACGGAATCCACAAAACCGCCGTTGTGGAAAAGGGAGCGAAAATCGGCAAAGGCGCGGCGATTGGCGCTTTCGTTTTTGTCGGCAAGGACGCCGTCATCGGCGGGGGATCGGTTATCCACCCGCATTGCACCATCGGCGAGGGCGCCATCATAGGCGAAGAAGCCTTGATTCACTCGGGAGCGCGCATCGGCGCGGGCACAAAAATCGGCGCGCGCGTCATTATTCACTTCAACGCCTGCATCGGCGCGGACGGATTCAGTTTTGTCACGCCGCAGACGGGAAGCGTCGAGGCCGCAAAGGCAAGCGGCGGCACTTCCGTCACGGCTTCCAATACCGCCTTAATTCGCATCGCTTCGCTTGCTCCCGTCGTCATTGGCGACGACGTTGAAATCGGCGCGAACAGCTGCATCGACCGAGGCACGATTGCTTCCACGCGCATCGGCAACGGAACGAAAATCGATAATCAGGTTCAAATCGGGCATAATGTGCAAATCGGTGAAAATTGCATGCTTTGCGGCCGCGTCGGCATAGCGGGCAGCGCCACCATCGGCAGTCGTGTGGTTTTAGGCGGCGCGGCGGGTGTCGCCGACCATGTTATTATTGGCGACGACGTAATTGCCATGGCGATGGCCGGCATAGGCAGCAACATCCCGCCTCGCACTATTGTAGGCGGGTGCCCTGCGGTGCCACGCGACAAACTGGCGGAAACCCATTTTAGCATCGCCCGCCTGAAGCAATTCTTTAATAAAATCGAGAGGTTAGCCGAGCGGCTCGATAAACTTGAGAAAATGGAAGAAAACGGTTAGCTGTTATAGCCTTGGAAATAGATTCCGGCCTACCGGAAAGTGTGGACGTTTAACAAATATAGGCTTAAAACATGCCCTCAACGCAAAGAGATGAAATACTTGATATTGTCGCCCAAAAAGCCCTGATCGACCGGGGAAAACTGACCCCCGAGGTTAAGCTGGCCGACCTGAACGTAAGTTCATTGGACATGGTCGAGGTTATTTTCGCACTGGAAGATAAATTCGGCATACAATTGCCCTTCAACGCCAACACATCGGACAAGGACATTCAAACCGTAGGCGATGTTTTGGCTTTAGTCGAAAAGGAACTGGCGAACAAAAAGGCTTGATCGATTGCTTTTCTCGCCCAAAAAGCCTATAAATATTACTTCTTAAAGGGGGTAAAAATGACCGGATTGAACGAAGAAGACCTGAAGAAAAACGTCAAGGACAAAGACACATGGCTGCGTTTTATCTATTTGGTCGTATTTGGCATTGCGTTCTACCTGTCGATTCTGCTGACTTTCGCGGCTTCGATCTTCCAGTTTCTGGCCAAGCTGTTTAGCGGCGCTGCGTTCGGCGGTCTGGCCGAATTTGGCGACAATTTGGCCGCTTATCAGGGGCAGGTCACGCGTTATCTGACATTTGCCTCTGAGGAAAAGCCTTTTCCTTTTGCGGCTTTTCCTTCCAAGAGGGCTTAAAGCGCATCGCTTTAGGCGATTTTAAGTTAAGGATTTTCAGGTGAAAACCTATTACGTCACCACGCCCATTTATTATGTCAACGATGTGCCGCATATTGGGCATGCCTATTGTTCCATAGCCTGCGACGTGCTGGCGCGTTTCAAGCGCCTGGACGGTTACGAAGTCATGTTCCTGACCGGCACAGACGAACATGGGCAAAAAATCGCCAAGACCGCCGCCAAGGCCAATGTGGAACCCCAAGCATTCACGGATAGGGTTTCCCAAAACTTCCGCGATTTGGCCAAAGACCTCAACTTTTCAAATGACGATTTCATTCGAACGACTGAACCGCGCCACACCAAGGCCTGCCAAGCGCTCTGGAACGCTTTGCTTGAAAGAGGCGAATTATACTTGGGCAAGTATGCCGGCTGGTACGCCATACGCGACGAGGCCTACTACGGCGAAGACGAGTTGACGGAAGGTCCAAACGGCAAAAAAATAGCCCCTTCCGGCGCGGAATGCGAATGGGTGGAAGAACCGAGCTATTTCTTCAAGCTCTCCGCTTGGGGCGAACGTCTGCTTGCGTTCTACGACAAGCATCCCGATTTCATCTTGCCTCTAACGCGCCGCAACGAGGTGATCAGTTTTGTTAAATCCGGCATGCGCGATCTTTCGGTTTCACGCACGGCGATTACTTGGGGCGTTCCCGTCCCTGATGAGCCTAAACACGTGATGTACGTTTGGCTGGATGCGCTGACGAACTACATCACGGCTTTGGGCTATCCCGATACGAATGCGCCGATGTACAAACAATTCTGGCCGGCGGATGCGCATATCGTCGGCAAGGACATTTTGCGTTTCCACGCCGTCTATTGGCCGGCCTTTCTGATGGCGGCGGGGCTGGAACCGCCAAAGCGCATCTTCGCGCACGGCTGGTGGACGAACGAAGGTCAAAAAATATCGAAGTCCCTTGGCAATGTGATCGACCCTTATGCTTTGATCAAAAACTATGGACTCGACCAAACCCGTTATTTTGTTTTGCGCGAAGTGCCCTTCGGAAACGACTGCGATTTTTCGCACGCCGCCATGATCCGGCGCATTAATGGCGATCTGGCCAACGGCCTTGGAAATCTGGCGCAGCGCACGCTCTCGCAAGTGGCCAAGAATTGCGGCGGCGCCGTACCTAAGCACGGCGAATTTTTGCAAGCCGACAAAGATTTAATGGATGCGGCAAGGGCAGCTATCGAGTCGGTTCGGCGCGAATTCGACGCCCAAGCCTTCCACAAGGCTTTGGATATCATCTGGGGCGTTGTGGCAAAAGCCGACCGCTACGTCGACGAGCAAGCCCCCTGGGCTTTGAAAAAGACTGATACGGCGCGCATGGAAACGGTTCTTTACGCGCTTTCAGAAACGTTGCGATGCCTGGGCATTTTAATTCAGCCGTTTATGCCCGATTCCGCAGCCGCCTTGCTGTCCCAATTGGCCGTTTCAGCGAACGAGCGCAGCTTTGCCCATCTTGCCGCCAACTTCGCGTTAAAGAGCGGCACGCCCCTGCCCGAACCCAAAGGCATTTTCCCGCGTTACGTCGAAGAAAAGTAATGCCTTCAACGGCGGGGATTATTTCTTTTCATCAGCCGCGACGATCATGCGCACAATCTTCGTCGGGTCTTTTACGGCGCCGTTGTTATAGGAAGCTCCCGGCTTGATTTTATCCACGAATTCCATGCCCGATGTCACTTGCCCCCAAACGGTATACTGCCCGTCAAGGGAGGGCACGGGCGCATAACATATAAAAAACTGGCTGTCGGCGCTGTCGGGACTTGAAGCGCGAGCCATTGAAACCGTGCCGCGCACATGGGGCTCCTTCGAAAACTCGGCTTTCAGCTTTTGCCCGGAACCGCCCGAGCCGCTGCCGGTTGGATCGCCGCCCTGCGCCATAAAACCTGGAATCACGCGATGGAAAACCAGCCCGTTGTAAAAACCCTCGCGGACCAATTCCTTAATTCGCGCAACGTGGCCGGGCGCCAGATCCGGCCGCAACTGAATAACAACGCGCCCGTCCGGCAAATCCAGATAGAGCGTATTTTCAAGATCACGGGTCGCGGCTTCGGCGGACATGGGCAAGGCTCCGGCTATGAGGGAACAAAAAAGGACAAGAAAACGGAAAAAGCGATTGTGCATGGGGCGTCTGACGGAAAGGGTTGGGTTCGACAGAAAGGTGCACTATAAGCAGGGATGGAAGGATAGACAATGCCCAAAAATCGCGCGCTTTTGCTGGACAGGGACGGCGTTATCAACGAAGACACGGGTTACGTAGGCTTTGCGCGCGACTTCAGATTCCTCCCTGGCGTTTTTTCTTTTTTGCGGGACGCACGCGGGCTTGGATTTCGGCTCGCCATTTTGACGAATCAGGCGGGCGTGGCTAAGGGGCATTATACGGAAAATGATTATGCCTCTCTTACGTCCTTTATGCTGGAAAACCTGAAGCGCGAAGGCGTCGAGATCGAGCTTGTTTTAGCCGCTTTTGCCCATCCCAAGGGCACGAGCGAAGGCTATATCTACCAAAGCTATTGGCGCAAGCCCAACCCGGGCATGGTGCTTGAGGCGATGCGCAAAATGAACGCCGACCCCGTGCGCTCAGCTTTTATCGGCGATTCTTTGACGGACATGCAGGCAGCATTAAGCGGCGGCATAGCCCGCGCCCTTTGGCTCGCGCCCCCCGTTTTTTCGACTCCGCAAGGCGTCGGGCGCGTCAAGGATTTTGACCAGGCTTTGGAAATTTTGAAATCGATTTAGGGATCCGTCTGCCTGAACTCCGAAGGAAAGACGATCCCGCTGATCGAATCGGTGTGAAGGCCGCCCAAGTTTTTCAGATAAAAATGAAAAGCCACGGACGTCCCAGAACGCACATCAAGGCGGTTGGTGAAGTTTTGCGACATATTGACGCCGAAGGCGAAACATTCGTCCAAATAAGAAAGCCCCACGCCCGTGCTGCGCGTGCCCGGCTGCGGATTGAAAGCGTGGACAAAAGAGCCGCTGAGCGTCCAATATTTCAGGAAAGTCGAAGACAGGCCAAACGTGATTTGGCGCACAGGCGTATCGTAGGTATAGGCCTGGATATACCGCGCGGAAGGGCGGAAGATGGGCAAGCCCGCCGATACATACGCATCCTGCCTCTGCGGCGCGAAATCGTCGCTCGAAAGCCGAAAACCATAGTTCGCGTTGAACCATTTAACCGGCATAAAATCGATGCGCCCCACGTAATCGGATTTGTGCCCGCGCAACCCCGAATTTCCCGAGAAATCGCCGTTGGCCGTAAAGCTATGGCTCTGGCCGCCAAAAATATCGACGTGCGCCCCGTCATTAGAGGTTATCGCATTGCGGACGCCATAGATAACGCGGCTGCCCCCTTCGATAAGATCGCTGCCCGTAAAACGGTTGGGCGAAAACAGGTTTGTTTCGTCGAACTCGACGTCAAGGCTGTCCTCGTTCGGCTGCTTGGCGATGCGGCGCACATCGGGTGCTGCCACTACGGCGACGACGGGTTCGACTAAATGCTGGTAGCCGTCGCCGCTACGCCCCAAAGGATAGCGAAAGACGGCATTGGCCTGCTCGAAATGGCGGGTAAACATGGCTTTGTCGTAAACGATCCCTGTTTCGGGGCGCACGACATTATTAGCCCAATAGCTGTCCGTACGGAAAAGTCCGGACACCGTTGTATGAAGTCCCGTCCCGGATATGAACTGCCGCTCCCACCCCGCGTTCAAAGAAAACCGCCGCGTATTCGAGCCCTGTTCCGCAAGCGGTTTTCCCTGATTATTGCGCTGAGTCACAAGCGTATGGGCGTTGAACGACCAGCGCCCCCCCCATGTTTGACCGGGGTCGCCCAGCACATTGAAATTGGCCGAAGGCAGCACAATAGGCTCCGCGACGTAAGAGCCCGCTCGCAAATCCTGAAAATAATAGGAACGAAGGGACGCGTATTGCCGACCTTTGAATCCCTCCAGATAAGCGCGGCTTTCGGTTTGATCGATGTGCGAGATGCCATAGCGGGGCAAATAGCTTTTGTCAGACGTGTACTGCACGTTCGTTCCGGCGCGCCAGATATTGTCGATATCGTAAAGGAATTTACTGAACACGTGCCCGCGCCATTGCTTTCCTTTATCGGCGCCTCGGTCATCGACCAAATGGGAATAAGCCGAAGACCCTTCAAAAATCAGATTGCCTCGGTCAAACCGCTCCCGGTACTCAAGGGCAAGCTGCGCCTTGTCGATTTCGCTAAACGTCGGCGCGACCGTCAGGTCGATATCCGGCGCGATGTCGAAATAGTAGGGCACGCGCACAAAGCCGCCCAGATCCGGCGTCGTGCCCGGGATAACGGAAAGAAGTCCCTGACGGCGCGTAACGGTCGGATCGGGCGACGATATGTAAGGCGTATAGAAAATCGGCACTCCGCCAAAATCTATCGTCGCGTTATGGTAATGGACATCATGCGCCACATTATCGTGCGTGATGGTTTCGGCCTTCATTTGCCATAAGGGCTCGTTGTCGGGATTGTCCCTGCAAACATTGCAGGCCGTATACATGCCCTTATCGGCAAGGGCGTATCGTTCGTCAAATCGCTGGAAATGCCTCGCCGCCATGCGCGAATTATCGGTAAAAAGAACGCCGGCGTTGCGGGCATACGCCTGCTTCATGTCGCCTGTAATTTGCTGGTGATCGGCAAATTCGATTTCGCCCGAGGGCAGCAAAAGCATGACGTGGCCGTCGGCCGTTATGACGTTTCGTTTTTGGTCATAAGACACCCTGTCGGCATGCAGGACATAAGCGCCGTAGACAACCTCCACCTTCCCTTTCGCCGTGACGACGCCGGTTTCGCTGTCGGAACTCATCTGTTCAGCGGTTATCAGCGTTTCTTCCGCGCCTCCTTGCTTTCCGACCGCAAAAGGGTCCGACAAAGAAGGCTCGGGCGATGAAGCATAAAGGGCTTGGGGGCGAGCAGGGACCGCCTCAACCGCTGCTTCGACTTGCGGGCTCGGCGCAACGGGAACCTCCGAAGTCTTGGCAAGAATTCGTGGAACGGGACCAACATAGCCAACGGGCATGCTTTTGACGTTTTCTGTGCCCCGATATTCGGGTATTGAAACTGTATCTGCGGGTTTTGCAATTTCGGCTTTGATCAACGGCTGCTCTATGGGGCCGATATAGCCTATCGGCGGCATGGCGCGGCATGGCGAAGCGGCGGCCATCGCCAGTAAACTTGCGGCCGAAATCGCGAATCGCCTTTGAAATGCATCGAATCCCATAGGGTTAGGATTGCCAGAGGCGGCATCATTCGGCAAGAATAATCAGGGGTTGTTTTCAGCGCCAGGCTAAAATCAACGGCGCTTTGCGTGGCACTTCCGGCGTTGCCGCCGTGGGTACCCCCAAAATGATCGGCGCAAAGGCCGTTGTATCGGCGGGAATGTTGAATTCAGCCTTCCATTGCGGCGTATTGAAGGCATCAACCGCAAGGCCGATCACGCAGGACCCCAACCCCATGGAGCATGCCGCAAGAATCAGGTTTTCGGCGGCAAGCCAGCAATCCGCCTCGACGGAGGGGCTTTGCGTTTTGCCACAAATGAGAACGAGCGTGCTAGCAGTGTAAAATATATTGAATTCGGGACGGCAAAAACGCCCCAGATCGTTTTCCGCTTCCGCTTCGAGTCTCAGACGTTCCTTGACGCTTTCAGACAACCGGTTCAAAACATTTTTGTCCTGCACCACGACGAAAGACCAAGGCTCCTGCCGCCTCGCGGTTGGCGCTTGGATCGCCGCGTCTATGAGGGTTTCAATCGTCTCTTTTTCCAAAACCTGCGCCGTATAATCGCGCACCGAGCGCCGCTGATAGATGGTGCGCAACAAATCGCGGCAAGTTCCCTGAGGATCTGGTCCCAGCATAAATGCTCCAATAATTTTTGAAAGAATATCATTGCCTGAAAGGCGGCCCCAGAAAAGGGGTCCCTTTAGAATACAATAATATGTTTTTTTATTCTCTGGCCGCTTTAAGAAATTCACCGACTGCCGACGCGCCTTTTTCCTCATGCAGCGTCAGGATTTTCGTGCCTATGACAGCCATATCGACATCGTCCCGAAGCGCGTCGAAATCCTGCTTTTCCTGAATGCCAAAACCCAAAGCCAAGGGCAGCGTTGTCGCTTTGCGATATTTTTGGATAAGCTCTTTCAGGGACTGGTCAAAGGTCGTTTTAATTCCCGTAACGCCTTTCCGGCCGACGCAATAAGCCATGCCCTTCGCATGTTGAGATAGGGTTTTCAACCTTTGGGGCGTCGATGTGGGCGTAAATAAGAAAATAGGATCCACGCCCGTTTTTTTGCATGCTTCCAAATAATCCGCGCCTTCTTCGGGCGGCAGATCGGGAATGATAAGCGCCTTGATGCCTATGGCTGCCGATTTTTCGACAAAACGCTCCATGCCATAAACGAACGGGATGTTGGCGTATGTCATAAAGACAAAAAGCGTCTCGGGAAATTCGGCGCAAACCTCGGCCGCAAAGGCAAGGCTTTTAGTCGTATTCGCGCCGTTTCTGAGAGCCAGATCGTTCGCCCGCACAATTACCGGTCCATCCGCCATCGGCTCCGAAAACGGGATTTGCATCTCGATGATATCCGCCCCGGCTTCGACCATCGTGTGGATCAATTTCCTATTTTCCTCGTAGGAAGGAAAGCCAAGCACGAGATGCGGCATCAAAAGCAGGCCTTTGCGCCGGCGCAAAACCTTGATTTTATCTTCCAGCACGATACGCCTCCGCTTTCTCTATAATAAACTTTTCCCATTCGGGGTCCTTTATCGCGTCGGCGATAATAAAAATGTCCTTATCCCCGCGCCCCGATTGGTTGATAAGAATAACATCGTCTTTTTTCATCTTTGGCGCTTCCTTGAAGGCTTGAGCAAAAGCATGCGCGGATTCAAGCGCGGGGATGATTCCCTCTTTGCGGATGGTCAGCTTAACGGCTTCGACGACTTCGTTATCCGTTGCGGCCTCGAAACGCGCCTTCTTTTCGGCCTGCATATTTGCCAGAATGGGCGAAACGCCGATATAATCCAGCCCCGCCGAGATCGAATGCGTATCGTTCATTTTGCCTTCGTCATTCTGAACAAAAATGGTTTTCATGCCTTGCGCGATCCCCGTCCGCCCTTCCTTGGCGCAAAGGCGCGCCGCATGTTGCCCTGAGCCCAGCCCCAAGCCGCCCGCTTCGACGCCGACAAGTTCGACGCCCCCGTCGTTAAAAAAGCCCGAAAAAATACCTAGCGAATTTGATCCGCCGCCCACGCAGGCATAAACGCGGGACGGCAGTTTTCCTGCCGCTTTAAGAATTTGTTCCCGCGCCTCTTGCCCCACTATGGACTGGAACCACGCCACCATTTCGGGGAAAGGATGCGGACCACACGCAGTGCCAAGGACATAATGCGTCGTATCCATGCTGGCCGCCCAATCGCGAAAAGCCGCGTTGATGGCGTCTTTCAAGGTTTTTGTGCCGTTCTGAACGACATTCACTTTCGCGCCCAGCTTCTCCATCCAGAAAACGTTTGGACGTTGCCTTTTGACATCGACCTCGCCCATATAAATTTCGCATTCAAAGCCGAATTTGGCCGCCATGGTCGCCGTGGCCACGCCGTGCTGCCCCGCGCCCGTTTCGGCGATGACGCGCGTTTTGCCCATGCGCTTCGTCAGCAAGCCCTGCCCCATAACGTTATTCACCTTGTGCGCGCCGGTGTGATTCAGGTCTTCGCGCTTGATATAGATCTGGGCGCCGCCGAAATGCGTTGAGAGATTTTGAGCATACGTCACCGGCGTGGGACGGCTGGAGTACGACTCCATCAAATTTTTATACTCTTCCCAAAAAGGCGGGTCGCGCCGCGCTTCGTTGTATTGGCGGATAAGCTCATCAAAATTCTTGTTCAGAATTTCGGGAATAAACATGCCGCCGAATGAACCGTAATAGCCCTGCTTGCCGCTTTCCATGAGATCGCCTTAACGTTAAAAGAGGCAAATACATTAACATTTTGCATGTCCTAGATGCAAATGCCCACTTTTGGTTATAATCGATCTGAAATTCATTACCCATCTGTTCCGGAGCGCGCCATGACCGCCAAAGCCCCAAAGATACGTCTGCCCCGCGCCATTTGGATGCTGGGCTTTGTCAGCCTTTTGATGGATGTGTCCTCCGAGCTGGTTCACAGCCTTTTGCCCGTGTTCGTCGTGACAACTCTGGGGGCTTCGACCGTCTCGCTCGGCTTGCTTGAAGGATTCGCACAAGGAACCGCCGCCTTATCAAAGATGTTTTCCGGCGCGATCAGCGACTGGCTTCATAAAAGAAAACTGCTGGCGGTGATCGGCTATGGTCTATCGGCGCTGACAAAGCCTTTGTTTCCTCTCGCCCAGTCCATCCAAATGGTTTTTGCGGCGCGCTTGATCGACCGCGTTGGGAAAGGCATCCGCGGCGCGCCGCGCGATGCCCTGATCGGCGAGATCGCCCCGCCGGAATTGCGCGGCGCAGCCTACGGATTGCGCCAGTCTTTGGATGTCGCGGGCGCGTTTGTCGGTCCTGCTCTTGCCATCGGCCTGATGATTCTTTTTGCGAACAATATCCGCGCGGTTTATTGGTTTGCCGTTTTGCCCGCCTTTCTGTGCGTTGCGCTTTTGATTTTTGGCGTGCAGGAGCCGGAAAGGCAAATCACCGGAAAAGAATCCAAATTCAAAATCAACCGCCGCGAAATAGCGAATCTTGGCAAGTCTTATTGGAGCGTCGTTCTTGTAGGCGGTCTTTTGACGTTGGCGCGTTTCAGCGAGGCCTTTCTTATCTTGCGCGCCCAACATGCGGGGCTGAGCGAAACATGGCTCCCGCTTGTGCTTGTCGTCATGAGCCTAGTCTATTCCTTGTCAGCCTATCCGGCAGGCTTTTTGTCCGACCGCATGGATCGGCGTCTTCTGCTCCTCATTGGCATCGGCATTTTGATCGTGGCCGATATCGTCTTAGCTCTGGCGGCATCCATTTGGGGCGTGATGATCGGCATCGCCCTTTGGGGATTGCACATGGGCTTTTCGCAAGGCCTACTCGCGACGCTGATCGCCGATACGACGCCGGAAGAACGACGCGGCACGGCATTCGGCTTGTTTAATTTCGTCAGCGGCTTCGTGCTTCTCGCCGCCAGCGCGATTGCGGGCTACCTTTGGGACATTGGCGGACCGAAAATGACCTTCTTAGCCGGGGCCTTTTTCACGCTTATCGCCTTCCTCGGCCTTCTGATGCATATCATAAGAGAAAAGTCGGCAGTACAGAAAGCAGGGGGCAGGTAACGGCATCAGAAAGGGAAAGAATCCCCCTCCCCCTCGCGCGGCTTGATGCCGAAAAAGAAAAACGTCCGGGGGACGTTTTTCCGTCATCAAGGCCGAAAACTGGTGGGGAGGGGGAGTTCAGCACTACTGAACGCAGAAATCAGAGAACAACACCAGAGGAATGAAAGAAAAATTCCCCTCCCCTTGCGGGAGGGTTAGGGGGGAGGGGGAGTGCAGCCCTACTAAACGCAGAAATCAGAGAACAACACCAGAGGAATGAAAGAAAAATTCCCCTCCCCTTGCGGGAGGGGTTAGGGGAGGGGTCGGCGGCAACCAATCGTACCAGCCCAGACCGAAAAGCGACGCCCCACCCCACTCAGCCCATCATTTCATCGACCGTTGGTATTACTTATGAACAAAAGGCTTCTCGGTAAACAGCCAGTCCTGGATCTCCTTCGCAAAGCCCTTGTCTTGGCGGCGAATCCATTCCAACAGCATGGCGGCATGTTCTTTTTCTTCGTCGCGGTTGTGGGCGAGAAGCGCCTTTAATTCTTCATCGCCGCAGCATTCGACACGCTGGCCATAATAATTCACGGCTTCCAACTCTTCTCTCAGTGAATCAATGGCGCGGTTCATATCGCGCTGTTGGTCGGACAAATCGGCGGGCGTTTCGACATAAGCCATTTTGGGTTTCCTTATGGTGAGAGGTTTGAACCATAAGAATATATCATCCCCGCTGGAAAATGTCTTGACTAGGATATATAAACTAGTCAAATTTTTTGGAACGCGAAAATGGAGATAAAATGCTTGTAAAAAAGAAGAATTCCGAAGACGTCATGCGTGAAGATGCGCATGGCGGCGCGGGAGGCCGGCGGCTTTACGTGACGGACAATGATGTTAATTGCGCTTCTTTTTCGGCGCTGACCTATGGTTTTTTGCCTGCCGGAGCGGCTTTCGACTGGCATAAGCATGAGGGCATAGAGGAAATTATGCTTGTGCTCAAAGGCAGCGGCATTGTCGAAGACCGCGAAGGCAAATATGCCTATGCGAAAGGCGATTTATTCATTTATCCCGGCAACATCGAACATCGCATCGAAAACACCGCCTCGGAAGAAAATGAATTTATTTTTGTCCGAGTAAAGGCGAACCAATAGCTGATGCCACGGGTCCCGCGCCGCTCGGACAAATCGACGGGCGTTTCGGACATAAGCCAACTAAATCCCTCCGTTGTTGCCGTTATCCGCGCCCCGCGCGCCACTCCGGCGAAAAACTTGGCCGTTCCTAAACTTTGACTTTAAAACCTAAATCCACTTCCGAAGCGGGGACTCCGCCGCGAATGCCCCAATTTT
>CAZFCA010000023.1:0-22814 GCA_964517415.1 uncultured Rhodospirillaceae bacterium | reverse complement strand
AGAATTCCCCAATAATGAGAGCGGATATTCCTTGGGTTAACATTCCTTGGGTTAATATTCCTTGGGTTAATATTCCTTGGGTCAACATCCCGTGGAGTAATGCGGCTTGTTTGAGGGCTGATAGCCTGAATGATTGCAAGAATGTGGCTGCTGATTGCCAGCGTCCAGCTATGGAGCGGCAACCTCTTTCTGCTTATAAGTACGTTCCAAGCTGATTTATTCTCAGTTAATGGGAAAGCGGTCTGGATGCTTCAATCCGCTTTCCCGCCTTATTTCATAGATTGAGTCGACTAACAGAATAAATCTTCCGAAAAAACCGTGGACGCTTCATCCATTTTCTAGCGCGCATTGGCTCGGCTCAAAGCCATACTCTCCGGCGAAGATCATGCCGCAGTAGTGCCAGCGGCAAAATGATTAGGCTAACTCTTGCGCCATTTTTCAAGCCACAGGGGGAGGTCTGCGGCCGTCATGGGCTTGCCCATGAAAAAGCCTTGGGCGTAGTCGCAGCCTTTGGCGCAAAGCATGTCCCATGTTTGCTGGTGTTCAATGCCTTCCGCGATAACTTTGAGGCCGAGATTGCGCCCAAGATCGATGATCGAGTTGACGATGACTTCGCAGTCTTTTTTCGTCGCCATATCCGTCACGAAGCTGCGATCGATTTTCATTTCGCTAAAGGGCATACGCTGCAATTCGCGCAACGAGGAATGTCCCGTGCCGAAATCGTCGATAGAGACGCCGATATTGCGCAGGCGCATGCGCAAAAGCACGTCCATCGTGCGCGTCACGTCGCGCATGGCCTCGACTTCCGTCACTTCAAGAATCAGTTTTTCCGGCGGCAGGCCGCGGGGGCGGCACAGCTCGGATATTTTATCGGGCAGCGAAAGGTCAAGCAAAGTCGATGCCGTGATGTTCATTGCGACGGTCAGGTTTTCGCCCGCCTGATGCAGTTTGGCGGCCTGATCAACGGCTTCGAGAATGACGAAATCCGTCAGGGCGGGCATAAGGCCGTCTGTCGTTATTTGCTCTAAAAACGCGTAAGGCAGCAAAGTGCCGCGCGTCGGGTGCTGCCAGCGTACAAGGGCTTCGACTCCCTTGACGCGGCGCGAAGGCAATTCGATGACGGGTTGATAATAAAGGCTGAATTCATGGTTGGCGACGGCCTTGGCGAGGTCTTCCGTGCCGCTTTTCTCTTTTTTGGCGTCGAAAAGGCTGTCGAAAAAGCCGTTCAGCATGGGAATGGTCAACGGCTTTTCCAGAGCGGCGACGACGTTCAGGCCGTGCGCGCCGCCCAGCCTCTTCGCGCTGTTCAGTACGCGCGCGTCGCTGCCGCTGATCAGGCAAAGTTTGGCGTTTTTGGCTTTTTCGGATAAAAGGCGCAACAGCTCCACGCCGTCTACGCCCGGCATCATCAAATCCATCATAATCACGTCGGGCGAAAAATCGTTCAAAAGAGAGGAGACGCCTTCTGCGTCGCTGATGGTCTTTGGCTCAAGCCCGCGACGCTCCGCCAGCTCGGCGATCAGATCGCAAATATCTTCCTCGTCGTCGATGATGAGCAAACGCATGTTACCGGCTCCCCCCTTGCGCCGCGTTTTTGAGCACGTCGCTTAAGGTACGGCGAATATCCTTAAGGCGATAGGGTTTTTCAACGACGGGAACGGCGTGCGCGCTGAGGAAGTCGTGCACATTGGAAGACAGCGTATCCCCCGTCACATAAATAATCCTGTCCAGGTAGGAAGGCAACTCGCGTTTCAAGGCCTCGAATAAAGCGGGGCCGTCCATAACGGGCATGCGTAAGTCGCTGATGATCGCATCGACCTTTTGGACGCGCAATTTTTCCATGGCGACTTCGCCGTTGATGGCGATATCGACTTTCAATCCTTCCGGTTCCAGCAAATCCGCAAGGGTTTGCGCCAGTTCGATTTCGTCGTCGACGATCAGCACCGAAATGGGGGGTAAAGCCGCCGCGTTTTCTTCTCTGGCGGCGGCGTCGTCAAGGCGCACTTCATCCGCCGAAGGGAATTTCACGGTGAATGTCGCGCCGCCGCCTTCCGTGTCGGTGATGACGATTTCGCCGCTATGAGCCGAGACGATATTAAGGCACAGCGCAAGCCCCACGCCGGTTCCGCCTTTGCCGCCCTTGGTCGTAAAGAACGGCTCGAAAATGCGCGTGCGGATGTCGGCGGGTATGCCGGGTCCCGTATCGGCGACGACGACGGCGACGCGGCCGTCTTTCTCGCGTCGGCTGGCGACGGTGATTTGATGCTTGCCTTTCCAGCCGTCCATGGCTTGCGCGGCGTTAAGAATAAGGTTGGTGAAGACTTGGGTCAGCTGGTCGCTGTCGCCGATCACTTCGCAAACAAGCGGATCAAGCTCCGACTGAATCGCGATGTCGCTGGTTCTAAGCTGATAGCCCAGCAATTCCAAAGAGCCGTGGATAACGGGATTGACGTCCACTTTTTTGCGCTCCGGCGGCTTGCGGCGCGCCAGCGCGAGAAAGCTCTTGACGATGCGCGCGCAGCGATCCGCCGCCTTGAAGATTTTTTCCGCCCGTGAGGCTACTTTGGCTTCCGGCGCCCCTTCCATAAGCAGGGTGGATTGTCCCACGACAACGGAAAGAGGGTTGTTCAATTCATGCGCGACTCCCGCCAAAAGGCCGCCCAGCGCGGCCATTTTTTCGCTTTGCTGAAGGGCTTCCTGCTGGCGGGCAATCTGGGCTTCGGCCTTTTTGCTTTCCGTCAGGTCGTAAAGCCCCATCACCATCGCGCGCTGATCCTGATATGTGATGTGCCGCGCGGACACGGCGACGGGGACGAGCGCGCCGTCGGGGCGTTGGATTTCCGTTTCCATCATATCGACGGGCGAGCCCGCAGTTATCTGCGCGACGATTTGCTTGCGGATTTCGGCGTTTGGCATCAAGCGTTCAAGGGTAAGGCGTCTCAGGTCGTCTTGCATCATGCCGGTCAACTGAACCGCGCCGGATGCCGCGTAAAAAATAATTCCCGTGTTCAACCCCACGATCAGAACGGGAACGGGGTGGGCTTCCGTGATGCTGCGAAACCGCGCCTCGCTGGCAAGCAGGGCGAATTCGTTTTTCTTGCGTTCCGTGATGTCGCTGGTGGAGCCGACAAGGCGCAGAACTTTTTGCGTTCCCCTGTCGCGCACCGCCACGGCCTTGGAATGCAGCCAGCGTTGTTCGCCGCTTGCCTGCTTGATGCAGTATTCGACGTTCAGCGTATTGGCTTTGGCGTTATGGCGAAAGCGGCGCATGGTTTCCATAACGTGCCTTCTGTAGGCGGGCATCATCATCCGAACCCATTTTTTCAGCCCCTTGGCGTTGTTGGGCAAGCGAAAGCCCAAAATGCGGCGGAACTGGTCGGAAAAGAAGATTTCCCCCGTCGTCAAATTCCAGTCGAAAAGGCCTTCATTCGCGCCGCGCGTAGCCAGCATGAAGCGGTCATTGCTGATGGCCAAGGCTTTTTCCTTTTCATCCTGCCGCGCCGCGAACTGGCTGGTCACGACGATAGAGAAGATCATCGCCGAAAGCGCGAAAGAGATGTACGTCGCGCTGTGCGTATCCGCCGCCGTCTCAAGATAGCCGAGCGCGTAAGCAGGCTCGGCCAAGACGCCCCCCAAATAGCAGGTGAACGCGAGAATATGCACAAGGCTGCCGCTGGTGCCGTCGCGAACGCCCGAAAGCCCGCCGATAAGAATCCCGATAAGGACGATGGTTCCCAAAGGGGGCATAAGCAGGTAAATCCGTCCCCTGCCGTCGGGAGAATTGTCGAGCGCGGAATAGAACAGGACGAGGATAAGCAAAGAACCGAGAAGGATAAACGGCGTTTTAAAGACGGGCTCGTTCGCTTCAAGATCAAGGAAGTAATAGGTGAAAAACAGCGCGAATATCCATGAAAGAATGACGCTGAGATTCGTGAGGAATAGATGCAGCGTGCCGGAAACGCCGATTTTATGCATCAGCATGTCGTTAAGCACGAAGATGTTAAGGCCGATGGAAAGAAGAAACAGAATCAGCGAGACTTGCCCGCGGTCGCGCATCACGATCCAGATGAAAAACAGATAGGCGGCGGCGGCGATAACGATTCCAATAAGAAGGCCGAACAACAGGACCGACATTTGATCCGTTTCGTAGGCCGGCGAGACGTAGATATCCCCCCATGCCGCCGTAGGCACGGCGGCGAAAATCGCTGAGCCGGAAAGAGCGGCCGCTGCGCGGCGAAAGATGGAAAGAAAAGAAGACAAGGGCGCCTGTGAATAAATATATTTCGACGCTCTAAGGGTACAGGCAACCGGTTAAATATTGGATTAAAAACGCTTAACTTTGTATTGATTTATAGGGGTTTTTTTGAAGTGGGGTCGTTCCGCATAAGTTTCTCGATGCGCTCGGAATTTAACGGAAAGACGGGTATTTTAATTGAGTCCGCCCTCGAAAAGAGGCAAAACCTTAAGCCCAAATCAATATAAACTAACCCTTTCTTAACGATGAACAAAAAAATCTCGTCTGTCACCGACAAAGAAGTTTTGGCCTATCATGCTTCGGGCTGTCCGGGAAAACTCGAAATCGTGCCGACCAAGCCCATGGCCACCCAGCGCGATCTTTCGCTGGCTTATACGCCCGGCGTCGCCGTTCCCTGCCTTCGTATCAGGGATAATCCTGAGGAGTCTTACGACTACACGGCTCGCGGCAATATGGTGGCGGTGATATCGAACGGCACGGCCGTTTTGGGGCTGGGCGATTTAGGCGCTCTGGCGTCGAAGCCCGTAATGGAAGGCAAATCGGTTTTGTTCAAGCGTTTCGCGGGCGTGGATGCCATTGATCTGGAAGTCGATACGAAGAACATAGAGGAATTCATCAATTGTGTGCGCCTTTTGGAGCCGTCTTTCGGCGGGATTAATCTGGAGGACATCAAGGCGCCGGATTGCTTCATGATCGAACAGCGTTTGCGCGAGGCGATGGGCATTCCCGTTTTTCACGACGATCAGCACGGCACGGCAATCATCGCCGCAGCAGGATTGATCAACGCGCTCGATCTGACAGGGCGTAAGATGCGCGATGTCAAAATGGTCGTTAACGGGGCAGGGGCGGCCGCCATCGCTTGCGTCAATTTATTTGAAAGCCTTGGCGTGCCGCATGAAAATATCGCGATGTGCGACACGAAGGGCGTTATTTATAAAGGCCGCGCCGAAGGCATGAACCCATGGAAGGAAAAGCATGCCGCGCATACGCCCGCCCGCACTCTGGCCGAAGCGATGCGCGGCGCGACTGTGGCCGTTGGACTTTCCGCTAAAGGCGCTTTCTCGCAGGCGATGATGAAGGAGATGGACGCAAAGCCCGTCGTTTTCGCGATGGCGAATCCCGACCCCGAAATTACGCCGGAGGACGTTCTTGCCGTTCGTCCCGATGCGCTTGTGGCAACAGGGCGGTCGGATTATCCGAACCAGATCAATAATGTTCTGGGCTTTCCCTATATTTTCAGAGGGGCTTTGGACGTGCGCGCGTCCTGCGTCAACGATACGATGAAAATGGCTGCAGCGCATGCGCTCGCTGCATTGGCGCGCGAACCTGTGCCAACCGAAGTGGAAGCGGCCTATGGGCGGAAATTCGCCTTTGGGGCTGATTATTTTATTCCCGCGCCCTTCGATCCAAGGCTGATCGAGCGCGTCTCGTGCGCCGTGGCCGAAGCCGCCATGAAATCGGGAGTCGCCCGCAAGCCCATCGAAGACTGGGGCGCCTATCGCGCGCGCTTGCGCGCGCGGGGCAAATGCGGCAAGGTTGCCTGAAAACAGGAAGAATCCATGGCAAAACCTCTCGTTCTTATCGCTACGCCTTGTTACGGCGGGCTGGTCGTTCAGGGCTATATGGAGTCCATTATCCAGCTGATGGCTTATGCCTCGCGAAACGATTTCGACGTGAGCCTTGCGTTGCTGGGCGGGGATTCGCTGATTACGCGCAGCCGCAACAAATTGGTGGCGACCTTCCTTGACATGCCGCAGGCGACACATTTGATGTTCATCGACGCCGACATTTCCTTCCGCCCCGAAGACGTGCATCGCATGCTTAAATTCGATAACGAGGTCGTGGCGGGCATGTATCCGGTGAAAAACTACGACTGGACGCAGTTTAAGAAAAAAATGTCTTCGGACATGAGCGAGGACAAACTGGCCGAAGCGGGGCTTCATTTCGTCGGCATGCCGTGCCCCGAAAAAGACCGCGAGCAGCGCAACGGCTTCGTGACCGGCACTTATGCTGGAACGGGGTTCATGTTGATCAAGCGGTCGGCTTTGGAGCGCATGATATTCGCCTATCCGCAAACGAAATACTCGCTGGCGCATGTATATCCCATTCCGAAAGAGCGCAGCGACAACCTCTACGCGCTTTTCGATTGCATTATCGAGCCCGGGACGAACGCTTATCTAAGCGAGGATTTCACCTTCTGCCGTCGCTGGCGTGAAATCGGCGGCAAAATATGGCTCGATCCTTACAGCAAGCTCTGCCATTACGGGACGTTCCGTTTTCAAGGCTCGCCGGAGGTCGCGGTCATCAACCCGTAGCGTACTTTTATTTTCCGAACAAAGCGTTATGGGGTTCTGCGCGATCTTTACTTGAAATTCATAACCCTGTGGTTGAATGAGGGCTTTCCCCAAAGGTAAGTCCCATGACCGTTGTCGTCCAAAGCGATCTTGCCGATTTGATGGCCACGCACGGGAAGTTTCTTCGCGGCGTCGCGGGCGGCAAGCGGCTTGATATTTCCATGCACACGGGGCATGAGCTGGATTTCCAGAAACAGGATCTGACGTCGGCGGAATTCGTCGGGGCGTTTTTGAATTATGCCAATTTCGCCCATGCCAAGCTGCGCCAAGCGAATTTTTTCGGCGCGACGCTGAACAACGTGTCGTTCTTTGAGGCCGATATGACGGGCGCGGATTTTCGCGGCGCCCAGCTTCAGGGCGCCGATTTCACGAACGCCATTTTGAACGACGCCAATCTTTCAGATGGCATGCTGCTGCATCATCAGCAGGGCGGAGGGCTGGGATTCGTCAATCCTTTGGAGGCGAAGCTCAGGTTTAGCGAGGCGGTGTTTAAAAACGCCTCGGCCCAGCGCGCAAAATTTTCGGGCTCCATCGAGCTTTGCACAAACCTCAGTTTCGCCAATTTCAAGGGCGCGAAGCTGAACGGCGTTTGCTTTTCGGGCAGCAATTTGCATGGAGTCATCTTCGAAAACGCGGATCTGCGCGGCTGCAATTTCACCAACGCTAATCTAAGCTCGACCATTCTGCTTCATGCCAATCTGGACGGCGCGACGTTCAACGGCGCCGATTTGACGGCCAGCCTTGTGCAAACGGAAAAATTTGCGCCGTCGACGTTTAGCAACGCGAAAATGACGCGGTCGCTGGAAAGCCTTGAGGTCAGCATCAAGCAAATCATCGCCGAGCATCGCATATGGGTCAATTCACTGGGGCGCGAAGGCAAACGCGCCGATTTGGTGGGGCTCAATTTGGCGAATGCGATGCTCGACGGCATCCAGCTTCAGGCCGCCAGCCTTCAAGGCGCGCTTTTGAACGGCGCGTCCTTTAAAAACGCCGTTTTTACGATGTCGGATCTTTCGGGATGCAACGCGCAAAAAGCCGTGTTTGAAGGCGCGGACATGCGTGGCGTCAATCTATCGATGTCACGGCTGGATCAGGCGAATCTGAAAAACGCCAATTTCTCGTGCATGGAAATTACGCGCTCGCTTAATCCGACGCTGTGGTCGTCCAATCTTTCCGGCGCGAATCTTCAGAACGCCGATTTGAGGGGCGGCGACTTTCGCGGAGGGAATTTTGAAAAATCCCTTCTGGCGAACGCCGATTTCCGCGAAGCCAATCTGGAGGGCGCGATATTTCCCGACGCGAATTTAACGAACGCCGATTTGCGCGGAGCGAAATTGGAACGCGCCGACTTCAGAGGCGCAGTAGGGGTTAGATAAAGGACGGCTGGTTTCAAGCCAAGCCTCTAACCCTTCTTCACCGGCAAAGTGACGCGGATATGGAGCTCCTGTAATTGTTCCGGCTCCACGACGTTTGGCGCCTGCATCATCAAATCCTCGCCCTGCTGGTTCAGCGGAAAGGCGATGACCTCGCGGATGTTCGGCTCGTCTGCCAAAAGCATGACCATGCGGTCGATGCCCGGCGCTGCCCCTCCGTGCGGGGGCGCGCCCAGCTTAAAGGCCGAGATCATGCCGCCGAAGTGGGTGTCCAGCTCCTCGCGCGTATAGCCCGCCATGGTGAAGGCTTTGTACATGACTTCCGGCAGGTGGTTGCGGATCGCGCCCGAGCAAAGCTCGATGCCGTTGCAGACAATATCGTACTGATGCGCCTTGATGGTTAGCGGATCTTGGGTTTCCAGAGCCTTCAGGCCGCCTTGCGGCATCGAGAAGGGGTTGTGGCTGAAGTCGATCTTCTTGCGTTCTTCGTCGTATTCGAACATCGGAAAATCGACGATCCAACAAAAACGGAACGCGTTCTTTTCGATAGCGTCCATGTCCTGAGCAATTTTCGTGCGTGCCGCTCCCGCCATTTTCGCGGCGACCGCTTTTTGATCGCAAACAAAAAACACGGCATCGCCGTCTTCGCAGCCCGTAATCTGGCAAAGTTCTTTCTGCGCTTCCGAGCCGACAAAACGGGCGATGGGGCCTTTGCCCGCGCCCGCTTCAAAGAGGATATAGCCAAGGCCGGGCGCGCCAATTTCCTTTGCCCAATCGTTCAACTTGTCGAAGAAGCTGCGCGGGCGGTCGGAAACCTTGGGCGCGCGGATGGCGCGAACGACGCCGCCCTTGTCGATAATGGAACGGAAGGCGCGGAATTCGACATCCGGGCGAATAAAGACGGATGTGACGTCTTTGATGACCAGCGGATTGCGCAAATCCGGCTTGTCCGTGCCGTAGGTGAGCATCGCTTCCTCGAACGGGATGCGGATAAAGGGATAGTCAGAAACCGCCGCTTTCGTCGGTTTGTTGAAGCCGCTGAATTCATCGAAAATGCCGTGAATCACCGGCTCGATGGCGTTGAAAACGTCTTCCTGCGTGACATAGCTCATCTCGAAGTCAAGCTGATAAAACTCGCCCGGGCTGCGGTCGGCGCGCGCGTCTTCGTCGCGGAAGCAGGGCGCGATTTGGAAATACTTATCGTAGCCCGCGATCATCAGAAGCTGTTTGAACTGCTGCGGGGCTTGCGGCAGGGCATAGAATTTGCCGGGATGCAGGCGGCTGGGCACCAGATAGTCGCGGGCGCCTTCGGGACTGGAGGAGGTGAGGATCGGCGTTTGGTATTCGCGGAAGCCTTGCGCCCACATGCGGCGGCGGGCGGAGGCGATAACGTCCGCGCGCAATTTCATATTGCGCTGCATCTGTTCGCGGCGCAGATCGAGAAAGCGATATTGCAGGCGCGTGGCCTCGCCCGTTTCTGTGTCGTGTTCGGCATTCACTTGAAGGGGCAGGGGGTCGGCCGCGCCCTGAACGGTAAATTCGGTGATATCGACTTCCACTTCTCCGGTGGGAAGCTTTTCATTCAGCGTATCGGCCGGGCGTTTAACGACCTTGCCTGTGACGGTCACGACGCTTTCGTTTTTCACATGTTCGACGGCGTTCAAAAGCGGGCTTGAGCGGTCGATCACGCATTGAGTCAGGCCATAGTGGTCGCGCAGGTCGATGAAAAGCAGGCTGCCGTGGTCGCGCTTGCGATGCACCCAGCCCGAAAGCCGGACGGTTTGATCTTTGTTCGAAAGGCGAAGTTCGCCGCAGGTATGGGTTCGATAAGGGTGCATGATAAATCTTTAGCAGGTGGTTATTTCCAAGGGGACGGACATTAGCGATTTGGCCGCACAGCGTCAATTTCTGCGCTTTATACCAAATAACCAATGAATGTATCCTCGCCGCTTGACTTCACTCGCTCTGCGCCTCGCTTATCGCTTGCTGGCCATGAATTCCAATGGCTTAATAAGTCCAGCGAGCGATAAGCTCCTCGCAACCGCTTGTGACCTCCAGCGATTCATTTCATCGGCCGGTTCGTATATAGCACAAAAAGGCTTGCCCTTAAGCACTAATCCCGTGCAAATTCGGCTTCCCTTCCCTTATTCTTCTTCGGTTTCTATGAAATACGCAGGCTTTTACGTTAACCTTGATCGCAATCCAGAACGCAAGGAGCGCATTGAGCAGGAAATGGCGCGAAACGGGCTTTCGGGCTATACGCGCTTTCGCGCCAGCGATGGCAACGAACTCAATTTCCCTAATCCCGCCCTGAAAGAGGGCGAAATGGGGTGCTTTACTTCGCATTACCGCCTGATGATGGAGAATAAGGATAAGCATAAGCCCATCCATGTGATCGAGGACGATATTGTTTTGTCGACGCAGGTGGAGCCGCTGTTCGATCAGGTGATCGAGACGGGGGAGCTGGCCAAATACGACATTATATATACCGATGTCGCCGTCCCTTTGCAGAACACGCTGTGCATCGCCTACAAGTCGTTTTACGACGCGAATGTGAAGAAGGATGCGAACGGGAACGTGAATGTCACGTATTGCCTGATTGATTTGAAGGAGCTGGCGTTCGGCTCCACCTGCTCTTATCTCGTCAATCCGCAATCAATCGGCAAGTTGGCCTCGCTGTTCGAGAGTGAACTGAAGCGCGGGGCGCGCGTGCCCGTGGATATCTTTATCCGCAAGATGTGCCAGGAAGGCGCTTTGAAGGTCATTTCGGTTTTTCCGTTTATCACGTCCATCAGGCCGGAAAGCTGTTTCGCCTCGAGCATGGAGAAGCGCTTCGACGACTTGCCCGTTCTGGCTACCAATATGCTGCGGCATTCTTTCTTTATTGGGTGCGATATGCCGCGGCTTTTGGAGGAGGCGCGGAAGGTTTTTCCTCAGCCGGAAGGGGGGGACGTGCACAGGCAGCTGATGATCTCTTTATTGGGATATACGCTGACGCCCGGGTATCACCGGTTTTGAAGCGCGCCTAACCTGACTATGGCAGGCGACTGTTTCGTCGCAACGCTGCCTTCCATCCGGTAATTTTCTTTAGAAATTCTTTACCCGTCGCTTCTAAGAGTCGAATCGGGACAGAGAATCGACCATGAGAATTGTTCTTTTACTGCTTCTGGTATCGCCTTTAGCGGGGTGCATATCGGCCGTCGGACTCGGCGCTATCGGCGCCGAAGGCGCTGTCATGTATGCGACGAAGCCCGGCGATCCGCCTGCCGCCGACCATTCGCAGGATATACCGCCACACGAAAGCTGGTGCTACCGGACGATGGGCGACGTGACATGCTTTGCCAAAGCTCAGGAAGAGGCTTTGCCCGAAGCCTTGATCAACGTCGATCCGCAAAATCGCTATCCCTTGAATGCACAGGAGTATCGCGACGAAATTGCAGGAAAGCGCAACTGGCATCCCGCATCGGATGAGCCGGTTGATTTGAATAACGGGAACGCGGTGATGCCGCCGCCCGCTCCCGTTTCTGTTCAACAGGCGGCCTCAACAGAAAAGGTTACCCAAATGGCTACGAAGAAAAAAGCGATTAAGAAAACGGCCACGAAGAAAAAAGCGACCAAGAAAACGGCCACGAAGAAAAAAACTTGCAAGTGCGCCTGCAAGAAGAAGAAATAGGAAAGAAGAGGGGGCACGCTATCGCCCCCGCCCAAACCCTCCTCCATCAAGGGGGAGGGTTTTTTTATTCTTTGATGCCTGCCCGTCTAAATTATACGCGCGAGCGGAAGATGGTGCCGCGGCCTTGATGCGTCAAAATCTCGGCTAAAATGGACCACGGATGGAATCCGTCGATAATTGCGACGCCGTTGACGCCCTGTTTGGTCAGCGCGATGGCGCTTTCCACCTTGGGAACCATGCCGCCGGTGATGACGCCGTCTTTGATAAGCTGTTTTGCCATAAGGGCGTCGATGGCGGGAATGCGTTCATGGTTTTGATCAAGCACGCCGACGACGTTGGTGACGAGAATAAGCCTTTTAGCTCGCAGATCGCGGGCGACAACCATGGCGAAATCGTCCCCGTTCGTGTTGTAGATGGTTTTGTTGTCAGTGCCAATGCCAAGCGAATGCAAAATCGCGATTTTGCCGTCGTCGAGCGCGCGTTCGATAGGCTCCACGTTGGTTTTCAAAGGACGGCCGCTGCGGTTTGTTTTGGCGTTCGGGGGGTCGATGCTTTCGGCCTGCACAAGGGGGCGTTTGTGCGCGCACGAGGCGTAGATTTTCTGCTTGCGGACTCCTGCCTCGACCAGCGCGTCGACGACCATGTGGTTCACTTTGTTCATGACGCGCACGACGATGCGCATGGCTTTTGGCGAAGTTATGCGGCGGCCGTCCTTGGCTTTTTTGACTTCGATATTGTGCTCGCGCATGGCTTCGTCAATTTGCGGACCTCCGCCATGCACGACAACGACGCGCAGGCCGTTCGTGCTTAGAAAAAGAATTTGCTGCGCGATTTTGGAAAGAAAAAAATCGTCCTCCGCAATGGCGTTGCCGCCGATTTTGATCACGACTGTGCGTTCCTGATAGGAACGAAGTTCCGTCATCATTTCGGTGATATCGTCAAGCGTGAGGGAATCGGACATGCGCTTTTCTCCCTAAAAAACCAAATGGGATGCCCGCCTTCGCGGGCATGACGGTGATGCTTTATTTTTCTTTCAATAATTCGCGGTAAACCGACAGCGTTTTTAATGTCATAAGTTCCGTTGTGAAATTCGCCTTGATGTGCGCTCTTGCGCGCTCGCCAAAGGCCGCTTTTTCCTGCATCGGCATTGCTAAGACAAAATCAATCGCCTGCGCAAGGGCTTTTTCGTCGTTCGGGGGCGTAAGCCAGCCGGTTTCGCCTTCGATAACGGTTTCCCGCGCTCCGCCGTGGCTGGTGGCGATCACCGGCGTTCCCATGGCTTGCGCCTCGATAACAGTGCGGCCAAAGCCTTCGGGACGCGTGGACGGCGCTACGACCAGAGAGGCAAGGCAATAGGCGGCCGGCATATCGCGGCAAGTGTCGTAAAGGACGATTTTATGATTAAGGCTCGCTTTGGCAATTGCTTGCGCAAGTTCTTTGCCATAAGGCGTGTCTTTGCCGCCGCCGACGATGACGCAAAGAAAGTCGCGGTCCTTAAGCTGCGCCAGCGCGTGAACAAGAACCAACTGTCCCTTCCAACGGGTCAGGCGCGCGGGCATGAGGATAAGGGGCTTGCCTTCGGGAACGTTCCATTGGCGGCGAAGCCCTTCGATGCGCGAGGGGCCGACTTTTTCCGGATTAAAGGATTCGATGTCCACGCCCCGCGGGATAAGGCGCAAAATGTTTTCCGGCACGCCGTAGGTGCGCCGCGCATAATCGGCCACGAATTCCGATATGGCGATGACGCGCGCGCCTTTCGCCATGACGGAATTGTACCAGCGTTTAATTCCCGATCCCGCGCCGTAGGCGCTATGAAATGTGGTGACAAGAGGCGTGCCGGTTGTTTTCGCGGCTTCGAGCGCGCTCCATGCGGGGGCGCGGCTGCGAACGTGGACAAGATCGACATTGTTTTCGCGAATAAGCCTGCAAAGACTTTTGGCGTTGGCGCGGATCGTGAATGGGTTTTTCGAGGCGAGGGGCAGGGCGATGTGTTTGCCTCCCTTGGCTTCGACTTCCTTTGCCATCGGCCCGCCCGCAGAAGCCACAATCGCCCGGAAGCCGGATTTGACGAGGGAGTCCGTTACCTCGACAGTGCCGCGTTCGACCCCGCCCGTGACAAGGGCGGGGAGGATTTGAAGAATGGTGAGTCTGGGGGATGGGGGTTGGAAGATGGGGCTTGTCTTTCTTTCCGAATCCCTAACCCCTAGCCCCTGATCCCCTGTTATCCTCAATATCGTTTCCGCTGCTTTTTCCGAGGGGATGAACTGGCCTTGGCCAAGCCATTCGGCCGTTTTCGAGAGATAGGCGATTTGTTCCTGCCTCGCGTCTTCGTCGCTCAGCAATGTGTCGACAGCTAAGGCCAACTTATTGGGCGCGCAGTTTTCCTGAATCAGCTCTGGCACAACAGCCTTGTCATGCATGATATTCACAAGATTGACGAAGCGCGATTTAAGGAAAAGCCTTATCAACACTGAAGGCGCATGGACTTTGTAGGCGATCACGCTGGGGAGGCGCGCCAGTGCCAGCTCCAAAGCGACAGTGCCCGAGCAAGCCAAGGCGGCTTTGCAAGCGGCGAAGGAATCGTATTTATCCTTTTCGCTTTCGATGATGTGGACGGCAACTTTCCACGTTGCGACTTCGGCGGCCACCGCGTCTTTCAGATGCGGGACGGTGGGGACGGCGATTTCCAGAGTTGGATATTTCCCTCGCAGCTTTTGAACGGCGGCGCGGAAAATCGGCAAAAGGCGCGTGATTTCGCTTTTCCGGCTGCCCGGAAGAACGGCCAGAAGGGGCGTGGTTTTTGATAGGCGGCGGGACACTCGGAAGGCTTGGGCATCGCCGCGCGCCGCCCCGCCTTCGACGATGGAGTGGCCGACAAAAGTACATCCCAATCCTTCGCGCGTGAAATAGGGGGGTTCGAACGGAAAGGCTGCCAGCAGGTGGTCGAGAAACTTGGCGATCTTTTTTGCGCGGCTAGGGCGCCAAGCCCAGACCGTGGGGGCGACGTAGTGAATAAGTACGGTTCGGGATTCGGGATTCGGGAGTCGGCACAGCGACGCGTGCACTTTCTTGGCGACTCTGAAAGAGAAGTCCGGGGAGTCGATGGTGATGAGGGCGGAGGGGCGGAGCGTCAAAACCGCTTCGGCGCATTGATGGATGTGCTTGAGCAGGCGGGGAATATGACGCAACACTTCGATAATTCCGAAATGCATGATCTCCGTATGGGGGAAAAGAAGTTCGATCCCTTCGGCTCGCATCTTCGGCCCGCCGACGCCGATGAAGCGAACCTCGCCGTTCAGCTTTTTCTTAAGCGCGCGCATAAGATTTGCGCCGAGGATGTCTCCCGATGCTTCACCTGCGATAAGGAAGAAAGTATGCATGTCAGGGGCCCCCAGCCCCTAATATCCCGTCTCAATCCGTTCGACCAGTTCTTTAACTGTGGGCACGAACCCATTGGCGTAAAATGGGTCTTCGCCAAAGCGATAGGCGTTATGGCCTGAGAACATCAGGACCTTTTCGGTCTCCTGGCTATGGCTGATTTCCTGCAGGGTTTTCTGGATGCAGAAGGAACGCGGATCGGGGATGCGGCCTGTTGTTCCGGCCTCGTTTTGCGACCAGTTCGAAAAAGCGCAGGCTGAAAGGCAGCCCATGCAAGCTGATTGGTCTTTGACGATCTCGCGCGCGGTTTCGGGCGTGACGAAAACCAATGTGGTGTCGGGCGTTCGCAACGGCTTGGTGAAGCCTTGAGCCTGCCAGGCCTTAACCCGCGCAATATCCGCAGGGGTGAGGAAAACAGGATTGCCGACGACGCCCACTTGAAAACTTTCGGTGTGCGCGCCGACCGCCTCGTGCGTATAAGCCACTTGCCTTTCGGAGCGGCTTTTTAAATCCTCCAAAAAGGCGTTGTTGACTGCGGACGAGTAAAAGCCGGTAGGCGAGAATCTGTTGAGGAAAACGTCGCCTTTTTTCAGGGTCAAAAGGCGTTTTTTCCAAGCGTCCGAAATGGGGCTTTCCTTGGTCAACAAGGCGCGGGTGCCGAACTGGAACGCGATGGGGCCGATTTCCGGGTTGTCCAGCCAATGCTCCCAATCCGAAATCCACCAAACGCCGCCCGCCATCACGATGGGCGTGTTTTGAAGGCCGTATTCGTTCATTTGCGCCCGCAGGGCGATGACGCGCGGCATGGGGTCTTCGGGGTTTTTCGGATCCTCGCTGTTGGAAAGACCGTTATGCCCGCCCGCCAGCCAAGGGTCTTCGTACACGACGCCCCCAAGTTTTTCGCGATGTTTATTATAGGCGCGAAGCCACAAAGCGCGAAACGCCCGCGCCGAGGAAACGATAGGATAATAAAAAACGCCGAAACGCGCCGCGATCTCGGCCACGCGATAGGGCATGCCCGCGCCGCAGGTCACGCCGTGGATCAAGCCTTTCGCGCCTTCGAGGATGTGGGTCAGGATATGCTCGCCGCCGCCCATTTCCCACAAGATGTTCATGTGGATGCGGCCGCGGCCGCTGGCGACTTCGTAGGCTTTTCGCGCTTGCGCGATGCCGCCTTTGATGGCGAAGGAGATAAGTTCCTCATGGCGGTCTTTGCGGGTTTTGCCATGGTAGGTTTGGGGGGCGATGTTTCCTTTCGCGTCATAGCTGTCGGCGTTCACGGCCGAAAACGTGCCGACGCCGCCCGCGGCCGCCCATGCGCCCGCGCTTAGCCCCGTGCTGATGGCTATTCCCTTGCCGCCTTCGATAATCGGCAATGCATCGCAGCCCGATAGGGTCAAACTGTTAAGCGCCTTCAAGACATGTCCCTTTTTTGTGGAAGATTGGCATAAACCAAACGATCAATGAAAACGGATCGCTTCATCCTGCCGCTGGTATTTAGCCAACTTAGGGGCTTTTGCAAACTTTAAAAAGAAAATTGTTTTCAAAGCGGGGAGCTTATTTATCCACAATTAAAGGCATAAAAAGAACGCTTCAAACAGGCGAATCGCCTATACTTCTTTTTGCCTGCCCCTATGAAAGCGGAAAATGAACGAACACCACACCGAACAGCTTGATAAGATTTTGGCTTTGGCGGATTCAAACCACGAAGGCGAAGCCGTCGTCGCCGTGCGCAAGGCGCGGGAGATGCTGCTTCGCGACGGGCTGAGCTTTGGCGATCTGGCGCGCATCGCGGCCTCGCGCAGCCATAGCAAAGGCGGGATGTTCGCTTTTATGTCCGGCCAGCGCGAATATCTTGAAACTCAGGTTTACCATTTGCGCCAGCAGGTGGATGATATGGAAGCCCAGATGCAGACCCAAGATTTGCAGCTGGACTTCTGGCGCCGTCGCGCGATTGACTTGGAACAAAGCATTCAGCATGCGCAAAGCGAGTCCGAGAAGTGGAAAAAGCTCGCAAGCGATACGGCGAACCGCCTCTGGGATTTGGGGCGGAGCCTTGGCATGGATGAATTCGAAAAAGGCTCCGCGCCGCCCGAGCCGGAAAAGAAAGTCGCCGGTAAGAGATAGAGGGAATAGGCAGCGGATCGTTTACACTGGAACTGTGCAAAAAATTGGAGCAGGCATTTTATATATTAATGCCGTCTGGACTTTGGGCTCTCGGCAATGCTGTCGCATTGCCTCTCCCCAAAATGACAACCGTTCCCAATCCAAACTGCTCGTGACCCTAACCCTCAGTCCCAAGCTCGTGGTATTCGGCGTCTTCGTTGACATTCCACGGATCGTAGAGTTTTTTGCAGCATAATATATTTCGCGCGGCAAGAAGCCCGGTCATCATCGCGTGATCCTGATTGTTATAGTGGTGCAGGCCGTTGCGCCCTATGGGGTGGAAAGTCGGATAATTTTCGTCCAGTTCTTTTTTGATATCCGCCAGAATGGCGGCGTAGGCGTCGTCGTAAACCGGATAGGCTTTCGGCTGCCGGACGACGGAGCCGTCGATAACCATGTTGCCCGAGCTGAGGCCGAGGCGGGCAAGTTCCTGCGCCGCCAATGCTATAAGCTCCGAGTCCGGTGTTTTCCAGAAGTCGTCGCCTTCCTGGCAGAAATATTCCATGCCTACGCAACTGCCCGAAGCGGGCACCATGGACTTAGACCAGGCCGCGTAGTTCTGGATGCGGCCGACCTTCAGTTCGGGATCGTGAATGTATATCCAATTGTCGGGAAAAGCGGGCTTGTCCTTCAAGATAAGGGCGACAAGAAGAAAATCGCGATACTTAAGCTGTTTGGCGCGCGCGGCGCAGCGCGGCTGCGGCGAAAGCGCGGGTAGTGTATCGCGCAAGGGCGCGGAAGAAAGGATATGCCTTGCTCTGTACAACAGCGCGCCGCCGCGCGCATCCGCGCCTGTTACCGTCCAGATGCCTTCCGTCGCGTTCCATTCGAACGCGACGGCCTTGACGCCCATATCGATTGAGCCGCCGCGCGTCTTGATTCTATTTAGCGACGCCGTCCAAAGCATGCCCGGGCCTTGGCGCGGATAAAGAAACTGGTCGATCAGGGTTTTGATTTTTCCGCCCCCGCCCTTGGGCGTAAGGCCGGCGATGACGGCGCGGAAGAAATTGAGCCCGTGAATGCGTTGCGCCGCCCAATCGGCGGAAAGATCTTCGCATCGCATGCCCCAGACTTTTTCGGTGTAGGATTTGAAGAATATCGAAAACAGCCGCTCCCCAAAGCGGTTTGAAACCCAGTCTTTAAGCGACCGTTCGGGAGAAATCGGGAAAAGCCTCGCCCTTAAATAGGAAAGGACGCACATGCCGGATTGGCAGAGCCCCAAGTTGCGAAGCGCTTCGAGCGCGCGCAACGGATAGCGGTAAAAACGCCGCCTGTAGTAAATGCGCGAAAGGCGCGGCCTCAGCAGCAAATCGTCCGGCAAAATCTCGCGCCAGAGGCACTCGATTTCGCGCGATTTGGAAAAAAAACGATGGCCACCGATGTCAAAAAAATAGTCCTTATATTTTTCGGTGCGGCTGATGCCGCCCACGCTGTGCGGGTGCGATTCCAGGATATGAATTTTTAGATCGCTGTTTTTGGAAAGCTCAAAGGCGGCGGCAAGCCCTGCCGGTCCGGCGCCGATGATCAAAACGTCGTAGAGAGGAGGGGCGTTCATAAAACTCACGGAATAAGGTGCATGACTATAGGGTGTGGAAAGAGGGTGTGGAAAGAAACCAAATCGGATTCCGCATCTTCGCGCTCGGCTTCGCCTCGCGCTTCGTGCGGAATGACGCAATCTTTGTAGCTTCGGCCAGTTGCTATTCAGTTTTGATCTTAAAGGATAAACGTTAAAAAAAGGCTTTACCGGCCGCAGGGTCGCTTCATAATGCGTTAAACAAGGCGGGGGAAGATAATGCGCGGAAATCATCTGTTATACCAACGGCCCGGCGTGGGCACATTCATTGGTCGTTTTGCATTAGTTGCGGCGGCGGTTTTGTGCCTTTTCTTCGGCGCATCTGAGGCGCGCGCCGATGCGGGTATTGGCGAGGCCGCCCCCGCTTTTGTCGCGAAAACTTTGGACGGCAAGGCGTTCGATCTTTCCGCGCAAAAGGGCAAGGTCGTTATTTTGAATTTCTGGGCGACGTGGTGCCCTCCCTGCCGTTGGGAAATGCCCGCTTTGGAGGCCGTGTGGCGGCAGTATCGGACGAAGGGGCTGGAGGTTTTGGCGGTAAGCGCTGACATCGCCCGTGCGCGCCAAGCGGTTGTCGATGTGATGCATTACTTTTCTTTTCCCGCCGCCACGATGGACGCCGTTTCGAAAAACGAGCTTTTGACCGTTAAAACCGTGCCCGTCACTTTTTTGATCGGCAAAGACGGTAAGGTGGCGGATATGTACTCGATGCCGATGCGCCCCTTGATCGCGGCTGAATTGGACGCGAAGGTGAAGACATTGTTGGACGCGCCTTATGAGGCGGAGAAAAAGGAAACGGACAAAAAGAAAGAGCCTAAGGAAAAAGACTCCGCCGATGACAAAGACGAAGGCAAGCCTGACGATAAAGACGCCAAGCCGGAAGAGAAAAAGTGAGCGCGGGATTCCCCATCCAAGAAAATGTGCCGCCGCTTTGGCGGGAATGTTTCCCTTTTCCGGATGCGCAAAGCCATAAATACAGCTGCGGCGTCGCCCTGATGCGCGGCGGCGGGGCGATGACGGGCGCGGCGCGTCTTGCCGCAAGGGCGGCGCAGCGCATGGGGGCAGGTCTTGTGACCTTGGCCGTGCCTTTTGCCGCCTTGCCCATTTATGCCGAAAGTCTGGAGAGCGTGATCGTGAAGCCTTGCGATACGGAAAATGAATGGCAGGCATTGATCGGCGATGCGCGGCAGCCGGTTCTTTTGATCGGCCCGGGGCTTGGTCTTGGCGCGGCGCAGCGGCGGGAAGTGTTGCTTGCGCTGAAGGCAAAGAGGCCGACCGTTTTGGACGCCGACGCCTTGACGAATTTTGCCGCCGTGCCGGAAGAATTGTTTGCGAGCTTGCATGGCGATTGCGTGCTGACGCCGCATGAAGGGGAGTTCGCCCGTTTGTTTCCTGATCTGATAGGGGAAAAGGCGGCGCGCGCTTATGAAGCCGCCAAACGGGCAGGGTGCGTTGTGCTTTTAAAGGGGGCGGAGACGGTTATTGCTTCGGGGTGCGAGGCGGTTGTTAACCATAACGCGCCGCCTTGGCTGGCCACCGCCGGAGCAGGGGACGTTCTGGCGGGGATGATTTTGGGGCTTATCGCTCAGAAAATGCCCGTTTTTTGGGCCGCCGCCGCCGCCGCTTGGGCGCATGGGCGGATCGCTTCCCTCCATGGCCCGGGCTTGATCGCCGAGGATATTGTGGAGGGGATACCGGCGTTTTTGAGGGAATTACACGAAAGCATTAATTAAGAGATATTTAACGGGAAAACGGCAGTATAATGAGGTCGAGTTATTTCATTTTCGGGGGCGCTATGCGCAAATTCATTTTCCTTCCCGTTTTCATTCTGATGGTCTTTTTCATCGCGCCTGCTTTTGCGGGCGGAGTGCAAGGGGCATGTACCGGATTCGCGCCTGGAAATAGGTGCTGCGAGCCGGGCGTTACAGCGCGCTATTTTCAGGATGAGATTCAAAAGCCATACATCATTCTCGCATGCCTGTATGATCCAGATGCGACAATATATAAATGGAAAAAGATGGCCATTAGCCGCGAAGGCAAACATAATCGGCTGACCGTTGAACAATTGCAACAATTCCATACGGCTTGTCAAAATACGGAAGTGAATTTTATCAATTGCGCAAGCGCTTGTTCGCGATATTGCCAAAATTCCTGTGATGCGAAGGGCGACCCCAATAAAGCGGCGGATCTGACCAGCCGTTTCACAAATTGCGGCGCTACGGGCCCGAGCGGAGAAGATTTTAACGGCGGCGTTTTTATGGGGTGGTATGGCAACCCCGTAAGAGGCGTGTGTGTATGCTATAACTAAGCGCGCGGACATTCAGGCAGGCGTATTGGAACTCTAACTGAACGAAGGCAAGATCATGCGGCATACCTTATTTCTGACGGTTATCATTTCCCTTTGCGGATTTATTTGCCAGCCCGCGGCTGCGGCGCCTTTGTGCGAGCCAAAATACGATTCCGTTAAGAATATAGTCGTATCCTGCGGCAGCGGGAATGCGGGATGCAATGAGCTGGGGCGCGCCGTCTTAGACGGCGACGGGAAAAGCATTATTGTTTGCCTCTACACGAACGACGGCACGGAAATGCGGTGGGTTAACGCCACCTATGGGCCGTCTTCCGCTTTTTTTGTGCACGTTTCCGCCGGTATCTTGTCGTCGCTTATTCCCCCCGAAAAGTGCACAGACCCCTACGCGCCGGGGGGATTAAAGCCGTGCAATAAAGGGTGTTATGCTTTTTGCCAGTCCACGCTGCACTATCCGAACGGCGGGCTTCTCTCCGACTGGATTTTACCGCCGCCACCGCCTGCCACCCCCGTTGTTCCTGCTTCAAAACCGGTTAAGGGAAAAGTTGGGAAAGTAAGGGTGCCGGCTGCGGAGCCTGCGATTACACCGTCTGAGCCGACGCCCATATCTTATCCTACGGCAGGGTGCACATGCTACCGATGAAGAAGGCGACCGGGAGTTTTTGTTTTCCTTTTGCAATTAAGTGAGGGCGCGATGCGGAACTTTTTCTTTCTTGGAGCATCTTTATTCTGCTTCGTTTTGATGCCCGGCTTTGCGGCAGCAGAATCTCCTGAATGCCCATCTTGTTGCGAGCCGTCTCCGTCCTCAACCACGAACCCGACTGTTCCAACTGTCCCTGACAATCGAGCCTATTGCAAGGAAGAGATGTGCAACGTTCTGGGCAAAACAAGCAGGGACCGCGACAATCAAAATATCATTGCTTGCGTCTTTCGAAGCGATGTAGCGGGAAGGCCGGCTTCATGCAATTCCGGAGGTGATAACTGCATTTGGAAAGTCTTGACGACGGAGCGGCCTTTCGGGGAGATGAGATACCCTAGCTTCAATCACTTGAAAGCGATCAGCGTCCAGGAAGAGCGCGCCAATCCTGAGCGCCAGTGTTTATGGACGGGTGGCTATAAAGATGGACGCAGGGTTGAGGGTGACGGGCCGTGGAAAAATTATTTTGCGTGCACTCATGCCTGTTTTCATTACTGTAAAGGGTACGGCTTCCAAAGCGGTTTTATCGCTGAGTGGTCTTATTCCGACAAAATAACGGATGATTATGGCACGAGCGGCAAGGCGGGATGCAGCTGCGTTTATTAAGGCCTATCCGGCGGACTGAGACAGCATAAATTCGCTGAAATAAATGCTTTAAAACGCCGTTTATTGCCCTTATGGGTTGAGTTTTGGTCCCCCGATTTTTGACTCGGTTTTTGGCGCCGGGGTTTGCTATAAACCCCTTGGGAGATTGGCGCGGGCGAATCTGGTGCCAACCCGGTCAGGTCCGAGAGGAAGCAGCCGTAACATTTTAGAATCGGGTCGCTGCCAATTTCCCACTCATTCACGAGAAGAAGGATTCCCGCTTTCGCGGGAATGACGCTTTTCGGGGATCAGGTCATTCCACAAAATGACGATTCTTTTCGATTTGCTGATTTACACTACGGTTGGCTTGGATGTCTGAACTCTTTGCAGCAGATGATGCCTTGAACGGCTATCGCGTTTTGGCGCGGAAGTATCGTCCCGCGACGTTCGAGGAACTG
>CAZFCA010000022.1:0-23140 GCA_964517415.1 uncultured Rhodospirillaceae bacterium | reverse complement strand
AGGAATGGCACGGCTTCTCGGAACGGCGGGCATGTCGAGAGATTGGGGCTTCGCGACGGCGTATGAATTATCGTTCACGCAAGAACGACGATGCTCTGCGTGTTGCGATGAAACGGATCGCAGCGGAACGTCGACGTTTTGGCTACAAGCGGCTGGCAGTCATGCTGAAGCGCGAAGGCTTTGTTTACAACCTGAAGAAAATCTATCGCATTTATCGGGAGGAAGGTCTCATGGTCAAACGCAGAAAAGGCCGGAAACGAGCTATTGGCACGCGCTTGCCGTTGCCGAAACCGGACAGCATCAATCAGGTCTGGAGCCTGGACTTTCTGAGCGATGCGTTGTCGGATGGGCGGCGGTTCCGCGTTCTGGGCGTTATGGATCAGTGCAGCCGAGAGTGTTTAACGCTCACAGCGGACACATCCATCGGCGGGGCACGGGTTGTTCGGGAGCTTGATCGGTTGATCGAGCGTTACGGCAAGCCCTTGTGCATCGTCAGCGACAACGGCACAGAGTTCACCTGCTGTGCTATTCTGGCATGGGCGCAAGAACAACGCATCGAATGGCATTACATCACGCCGGGCAAGCCAAGAGAGAACGGCTACACAGAAAGCCTAAACGGGCGCATCCGCGATGAATGTCTGAACGAGCATGTGTTTGAAGGCCTCGCTCACGCTCGGCAGCTTATTGCGGTATGGCGGGACGATTACAACAATGTCCGTCCTCACGGCAGTATCGGAAACGTGCCCCCATCCGCCTATCGCGTCAGTCTGCTCTCGACCCTTGCGGTCGAGCAGCCTGCCGCTTGCCCTCAACCCCAAACATGACTATTTTTAACAAAAGACTCTAACTCCCTGTGGAGACACTACGGGGAGCACGTCAGTCGGAGATTGGCCGGCTCCAAACGATGGCACGCCAGACAGGATAATCATGGTCTCAGAAGGCAATGCTTTCATTTATAGCCAGGGTGGTTGTGTAGCGTGACAAATGGGTCAGTTGCCATCAATATCGTGTTCGACGGTGGCAGTGAGTAACCGATGGAACTTTCGAGCCATAATCATGCAACTTTAGTTTGGGCTTTGTCTAAACAATGAATCAATGCCGCGTGAATCCTTTATTACTGCACCATCGGGGTTTAACCACAATCCATTGACCAAATCCCACATTTTCACATCCCAAACGCAAAATAGATTTACGAAGCTCACACATTGTGAAAGAAACAAGCATCTGCCAATGTTTTTAATGAATCTCTAACCATGTCGCATGGTTAATTTCTGTTAACTTATTGATTTATATTTATGAAACTAATTTTTGAAGTTCGGAAACAGGCTGTTTTCTGGTACATTGTTTCAGGGTTTTAAATATCAAGGAACTAACAATGACGCATGATGCTATCATGGTAAGCTTTCAATTAACGCAAGGTTTGCAAACGGCCTTCGGAAGTATGATAATGCCGTCCATTGGTTATGGAAGGGCTTTAGTTGTGTCAAAACCTGCAACAGAAACTCTTACGGCGGAGGAAAAAGGCGCCGTGCTGGATCCGTTTAGCAGTCCAGAGGCATTCAAGTCTCTGTGGGTGAAGGGTGCTGCGCTCGCTCAAAGAACAGCCGTTGAAGAGAATGATCGTTTAGGTCTAGATTCACATGGCACGGTTGGTGGGCGGCTCGCTGTGAAATCCCCGACAGGGGAAATAAAAATTGTGAAGAGATTTGATATTTAATTTTTAGACTTAAAAGTCTTTTTATAACGAGATTTGCATGACCAAATTAATGATGCTCGTCATCGGCGGCCCTAATGGGGCCGGTAAGTCATCAGTCACAAATGCGGTCATTGGACTTTTTGGTGAAGCGTTAATGAAATTAAATGCCGATGAGCGCACTTTAGAACTTCGCAAAGAATTTCCAGAAAAGCCTCTCCCAGAACTGAATCTCTTGGCCGCTCAGCAGATTGACGCCGAGGTCGAGAAAAACATTGAGAGTGGGCAATCCTTCTATGTTGAAACAGTTCTTTCTTCTTCAAAATACAGAGACGACGTTATCGAAGCCAAAAAACGCGGCTATAAGTTTGCCCTTGTCTTTGTATCAGTTCATCCGCCTGAGTTATCAGCAAGACGCGTGAAAGACAGAGCGAAAAAAGGCGGACATGACGTTGATGCCGAAAAAGTTTTAGAGCGGTACAATAAATCACATGAGCAGTTAAAGTGGTTTGCCGATGAAGCTGACATGTTTCTTGTTTTTGACAATAGCACGTTTAATAAGCCTCCGATGCTGCTTGCGGAAAAATTAGCTGGCCAAGAAATCGTGCACCACGTTAAAGGCGCAAACCCTGCAGTGGATAACGCCATAGTCTTTTTACAAAAGAAACAGCCTGCTCCCGAACCTTAAGCTGAGTTCTTCCGGACTTGTAGATTCTCCAACGACCTCGCTGTGTTCCAATCTTGCCGCCGTAAGGGGCATTTTTATTGGTCGGAGAGAGAGGATTTGAACCTCCGGCCCCTGCCTCCCGAAGGCAGTGCTCTACCAGGCTGAGCTACTCTCCGAAGCCTTGGATTTCTCATCTCGCACTAGCGAAATGTCATTCGAAGCGCGTTTTATAGCGGCGCGCGCAAAGGGATGCAACAGCCTTCCCATCCATGAAAAAATATACCATAATACGCGCCCTAGATTCCCTTTCTTTCCAAAAGTCCTCATCCAGCCGTGTTGCCATGAAAATTGCCGTCCCCAAAGAACGCCGCCCTTATGAACGCCGCGTTGCCGTAACACCCGATATTGTCAAGAAATACAAGGCCTTAGGCTACGATGTTACCGTAGAAACCGGCGCGGGAAGCGAAGCGGCGTTTCCAGACTCCCTCTACGCCGCCGCAGGGGCTTCTATCGCTTCCGATACCGCCGTTTTGCTCCGCGACGCCGATATTGTGCTGAAAGTCCAGCGCCCCATGAACGAAGGCGAAGGACGCAACGAGATCGGCCTTTTAAAGCCCGGCACGGTTTTGGTTGGCATTTTGAATCCCTACGGGGCGCGCGGCGATTTAGACGTTTACGCGCGACAAAACATCACCGCCATGTCGATGGAGCTGATGCCCCGCATCACTCGTGCGCAAGCGATGGATGTTCTTTCCAGTCAATCTAATCTTGCCGGATACAAAGCCGTTCTCGACGCCACCGAAGTTTTCGGCCGCGCTTTTCCGATGATGATGACGGCGGCAGGCACCGTTCCGCCTGCGCGAGTCATGGTCATGGGGGCAGGGGTGGCAGGATTGCAGGCTATCGCCACGGCGCGGCGGCTTGGCGCGGTTGTTTCCGCGACAGATGTTCGTCCCGCAGCGCGTGAGCAGGTGGAAAGCCTTGGCGCGACTTTCGTGATGGTCGAAAGCGATGAAACGAAACAGGCCGAAACGTCAGGCGGCTATGCCAAGGAGATGAGCGACGATTACAAGCGCCGCCAAGCCGAATTAATCGCCGAAACCATCAAAAAGCAGGATATCGTTATCAGTACCGCTTTGATACCGGGCCGCGCCGCGCCTGTTCTAATAACCGAAACCATGGTGAGGAGCATGAAACCCGGCTCCGTTATTGTGGATCTGGCGGTAGAGCAGGGGGGCAACTGCGAACTTAGCGAGGCTGGCAAAATTATCGACGCAGACGGCGTGAAGATCGTTGGCCATCGCAATACGCCCAGTCGCCTTGCGACGGATGCCTCCGCGCTTTATGCTCGCAATTTGTATAATTTCATCGCGCTACTTTCCGCGAAGGCCGAAGGCAAGCTCGCCATTGACTGGAACGACGAAATTGTCCGCGGCGTCGCTTTAACGCGCGATGGCGCGATTATTTCCCCGCAATTCTCGGCTGCTGCTTAACCCTTTAAGGAGAAAATTATGTCGGAATCCGTAAAGCCTCAAAACTTCTTCTGGTGGATCGCCAGCATCGCCGTGTCGGTTCTTTGCTGCGCCGTTTTGTTCGTAGTGTTTGCCGTTTACTTGTGCGACGTGAAATCGTCGATTAAGGCGAACGAAGATAACATCGCCCTCATTCAACAGCGTGAAGACCGGATTTTGGCCGAAATCGAACTGTTGAGGAAAAACAGTCAAATTTCCCCAACGCAAGATTCATCGGCTTCTCCAGCGCCGGATTCAACGGCTGGCGGCGGCACGCCCCCCGCGCTGCCGGAAGCCGCGCCTGCGAATGCGGTTCCGCCGACCGTCGCCCCTGCGCCTGTCGTTCCAACAACCGTCGCCCCTGCGCCTGTCGTTCCAACAACCGTCGCGCCTTCGGCTTCGGTGACTGTTCCCACCGTTCTGGCGGTTCCGCCAACCGCCGCCGGCCCTGCGCCGACCAATCCGGTTCCGCAAGTCTCTTTGCCGTCCATCACTTCGCCCGCCGACAAAAAGTAAGAGGTTTTTTATGCCTACGAACGATATAGCTACCAGTCTTAGCGGCATTGCCGCCGATCAACAGAGGCTTTCCGATCTAATTTCCGAACTTGCCAAGCAAGCGCAAGCCACCGTCGAGCAGGGCGCAACCGGCGGACACGGCTTTTTCATTACGGGACTGACTGTTTTCGTGTTGGCCTGTTTTGTCGGTTATTATGTTGTGTGGCGCGTCACGCCTGCGCTGCATTCGCCTTTGATGGCAGTGACGAACGCCGTGTCGTCCGTCATCATCGTCGGCGCTTTGCTTGCGGCAGGGCCTATTGACATGACGACATCTAAAACGATGGGACTGGTCGCCGTCGCTCTGGCGTCGATCAATATCTTCGGCGGGTTTATCGTCACAGGCCGCATGTTGGCCATGTATAAAAAGAAAACACCAAGCGAAAAGGCTGGAAAATGAGTACGATTGCGTCCCTCGCTTACCTGATCTCAGGCATTTGCTTCATCATGGCCTTGCGCGGGCTTTCATCGCCGGAAACAGCGCGCAGCGGCAACCGGTTCGGCATCGCAGGCATGGCTATCGCGATTGTCACCACTTTGATGCTGGTAAAAGTTTCGTCTTTTATATCCATCGGCATCGCTATCGCCATCGGCGGCGGCATCGGCGCTATTGTCGCGCGCAAGATAAAGATGACCGCGCTGCCGCAGCTTGTGGCGGCGTTTCACTCGCTGGTCGGCCTTGCGGCGGTGCTGGTCGCCTCGGCGGCGTTTTTGAATCCCGAGGCTTATGGCATAGGCCAAACCGGAAACATCCAGATTTCAAGCCTGATCGAAATGGGGCTTGGCGTGGCCATCGGCGCGATTACCTTCACGGGGTCGATTGTCGCTTTCGCTAAATTACAAGGGCTTGTTTCGGGCGCGCCGCTGGTTTTCAAATTTCAGCATCAAATCAACCTTGGCCTTGGCATTTTAGCGGTCGTTTCTGTGCTCGTTCTGGTTTTGACGAACGCGGCTTTCCCTTATTGGCTGATCGTAGCCATATCCCTGCTTTTGGGCTTTTTGCTTATTCTGCCCATTGGCGGCGCGGATATGCCGGTCGTTATCTCGATGCTGAATAGCTATTCGGGATGGGCGGCAGCCGCAACGGGCTTTACGCTTCAAAATCCGCTTTTGATCATTACGGGAGCCTTGGTCGGCGCATCGGGCGCGATCCTCAGCTATATTATGTGCAAGGGCATGAACCGCTCCATCTTCAACGTGATTTTGGGCGGCTTTGGGTCGGAAAGCGGCACGGCGACGCGCGGCGCGGCGCAAGACAGGCCTGTTAAAGCGGGTTCGGCCGAAGATGCCGGATTTATTTTGAAAAACGCCGCCAGCGTTATCATCGTTCCGGGATACGGCATGGCCGTGGCTCAAGCGCAGCATGCATTGCGCGAAATGGCCGATCATCTGAAAAAGGAAGGCGTGCGCGTGCGCTATGCCATTCATCCCGTGGCGGGGCGCATGCCCGGCCATATGAACGTTCTTTTGGCCGAGGCCAACGTTCCCTATGACGATGTGCTGGAGCTTGAGGAAATCAACCGGGATTTCGGCCAGACGGACGTGGCGTTCGTGATCGGCGCGAACGACGTGACTAACCCTGCGGCGCATAACGATCCGCAATCTCCTATCTATGGCATGCCCATTTTGGACGTTGAAAAGGCCAAGACGGTTCTTTTCGTCAAGCGGTCGATGGCGGCGGGCTATGCGGGGGTGGAGAATGAGCTTTTCTTTCGCGCCAATACGATGATGCTTTTCGGCGACGCCAAGCAAATGTGCGAGAATATCGTGAAAGCGCTTGAGGCTTAGTCTTTCCAAACGGCTGTTGAAGGCCGACACGCCGGTTGACCCGCGTTCGCCTGCCCATTTTTCATTTATCAAATCCCTCAGGACTTGAACGCGCGAAGATCGCGCTATGCCCGACGGCCATATCGAAAACCGAACATATGACGAGATCAAAATAGGGGACACCGCGGTATTGGTGCGCACGCTGACGCCGCAGGATATCGAAATTTTTGCGATTATGTCTGGCGACGTGAATCCGGCGCATGTCGACGATGCCTTCGCCAAAAGCGATATGTTCCACAAGGTGGTGGCGCACGGGATGTGGAGCGCCTCTCTATTCTCGACGGTTTTCGGCACGCAACTTCCCGGCCCTGGCGCGGTTTACGTCGACCAGTCGCTCCATTTCCGAAGGCCTGTGGGACTGGGCGATACGCTGACGGTCACGGTGCGGGCCGCGCGAAAAGTCCCCGAATCCCACCGCGTGATCTTCGATTGCCTCGCCGTTAATCAAGACGGCAAGGAAGTCGTCACCGGCACGGCGGAACTGATCGCGCCGACGGAGAAAATCTCCCGCCCGCGCGTACAATTGCCGGAAATCGAGCTGCGCACCCCCGGGCGGCATTGCCGCACGCTTATCGAACAAGCCCGACGCTTCGATCCTATACGGACGGCGGTCGTGCATCCTGTCGATACGGCATCCCTGCTTGGCGCGTTGCAGGCGGCGGAAAGCAATCTGATCCTTCCGCTGTTTATCGGCCCGGAGGGTAAAATCAAAGAGGCGGCGCGGCAGGCGCGGCTCGACCTGTCGTCCTATGAAATAATTTCCGTTCCTCATAGCGACGCAGCGGCTGAAGAAGCGGTTGCGATGGCTGCGAACGGCGAAGTGGAAGCTCTTATGAAGGGGGCTTTGTATACGCGTGAATTGATGAACGCCGTGATCGACGACGATTTCAGCCTGCGCACCGAAAGACGCATGAGCCACGTGTATTTTATGGACGTGCCCGTCTATCCGCGTCCTCTTTACATTACCGACGCTGTGATCAATATCGCGCCTACGCTTCCGGATAAAAGGGATATCGCGCAGAACGCTATCGAGCTTGCGCATGCGGCGGGAATCGAAACGCCTCGGGTGGCTGCGCTTGCGGCCGTCGAGGCCGTGACGGAAAAATTCCAATCCACCATAGACGCGGCGTCTTTATGCAAAATGGCCGAAATAGGCCAGATCGTCGGTGGGCTTTTGGACGGGCCGATGGCTTTCGATACCGCGATATCCGAGGAAGCGGCAAAGGCCGCAGGGGCGCTCTCGCCCGTGGCAGGCCGCGCCGATATTTTTGTCGTGCCCGACATCGAAGCTGGAAGCATGCTGGCCAAGCAGCTTCAGCATTTAAAGGGGACGGAAGTTGCCGGTATCGTGCTTGGCGCGCGCGTGCCTATTATTCTAACGAGCCCTTCGGACAAGGCTCTGTCGCGCCTTGCCTCCTGCGCTCTCGCGCTCTTGCACGCGCGGAACAGCCCGCATTATAAGCCTGTAAAAAGCCAGGGTTTGTTATAATTTGGAGGCTTCAAGCAGTTTTTCTGCCACTTCAAAAACGCGGGTCGAGTAGTGCGCGCCTTTAATCAGAAGAATGTCGTTGGGTTGGAGAAGAGAACTGGTTAATTCTTCATAGAAACCGTCGATTGTCTCCCTGAAGAGCTTCTTCTTCGTATCCGGCACTTCGTCCAGCATAAATTTCGTCTCATCGCCGATGCCGATAACCACATCGATATCCGAAGCCGCAATCGCCTTTCCGATGGCGCGATGCTCTTGTTCGCTCGTCTCGCCGATTTCAACCATTTTTCCGAGCAAAGCGATTTTTCGCGCACCCTTAATAGGGACATCGTTCAATGTCTTGACGGCATAAAGCATCGCTTCGGGCTGGCCGTTATAGGAATCGTCGATCAATGTTATATCGAAGCCTTTTGCGGTTTTGATTTTCGATATCCGGCCGCGTCCCTTTGGCGGCATGAAATCCTTTATCGCGCTCAATGCCGCCTCGATATCGATGCCCATGGCATAGGCGATAGCTGCGGCGAAGGCGGCATTATAGGAAAAACGCTCGCCAAGCCCCGCGTCGATATGCTTGTAGTTCTTACCGTTAATCTCGATATTGACTTCAGTTTTGCAGGCTTGTGTGACGGTAAAATTCTTCAACTTTACTTGGCCGTTTTTGCCAAAAGTGATGATTTCTTTAATGCCGTGTTCCTTCGCAGCGGGAATAAGAATGTCGGCCGCGAAATTCGTATCGGCGTTGATGATCGCTATCTGCCTGTCCTTAAAAGGAAGCACCTTCTCAAAAATCTCCGCCTTCGCGCGCGCGATATCCCTGAACTCTTTAAAGTATTCCATGTGCATCGGGAAAACATTCGTTACGGCCGCGAGGTTCGGCCGCACCAGATCGACGAGCGCGGAAATCTCCCCCGCATGATCCATGCCCATTTCAAAAACGGCATAGGGCGCCTCGGCATCCAGTTGGCAAAGGCTGAAGGGCGTGCCGATATGATTGTTAAAAGAGCCTTCGCTAAAACATGTCTTTCCGAAGCGGGAAAGCATGTGAGCTACAAGCTCCTTCGACGTTGTTTTTCCGGAACTGCCGGTAATGCCGATAACGAAGCCCTTGTAGGCGGCGCGGACGTGTTTCCCCAAAGCCTGCAAAGCCTTAAGCGCGTCTTTTACGAGGATAATGTTTTCGAGATGATCGGGATTGCTTTCGGCGACCGCCAGAACGGCGCCTTTGGCAAAAGCGGCCTTAATATAAGACGCTCCGTTCTGATTTTCCCCTGAAAGGGCGAAAAAAATTCCGTCCTTTTCGATCTTGCGGGAATCGAAGTGAACGAGCGTGGTATCGACGATCCCTTCAGGATCGGCGCGTGTTCCTAATTTGCCGCCTATGACCTCGGCAAGCGCATGTAAAGAAAGTTTCATGTGGCAATTTATAGCTCACTACGCCTGAACAACAACCTTTTTCTCTTTGCAGCCACTTCCGGCTGAAGCCAAGGCGTCGTTCAGAATGCGCTCGATAAAATCCAAAGGCTCAAGCGGCGGCTTCTCAGCCAACGCCTGATGATAGATGACCGTCGAGGGAGTCATGCCCGGAAGGGAGTTTGCCTCGATCACGACCATTTTTCCCGTGACGAGATTGAAGAAAATATCGATGCGCGCGTAGTTCTTGATGCCCAGTTTTTCCGCGACTTCTTCGATGCCATACTTGATTTTGTCGCGGAATTGGGGTTTCAACAGATCGTCCGGCGGCGGCGTAATGTTCACGCCAGTGCCGCCCTGAAATTTTTCTTCGAGGCTCAGCACTTCGCCTTCGGCGATGGTGATGCTGGGATTAAGCGCGTGATAGTCTCCGTCTTTTTCCAAAACGCCGACCGTGAATTCCAGCCAGCCGCTTTTCCGTTTGTAAACGATGTCGTTTTTAACGACCCGAATGTAATCGACTTCGATAAAAGGCTCCATGATGTAGAGAGGATTTTTATCTTGAGGCAGAGCGACTTCGTTGTCCTGATTTTTAAAGGTGCGCGCCGGAATGATTTCGTTGTTTTCGTCGCCCGCCACTTTCGCATACGTTTCGAATTCATCGCGGGAGTAAAGCCGCACGATGCCCGACGAACAGCCGTCAGATAATGGCTTGATGGCGAAAGTCTTCGCATCAAAGCCGCTCAATTCGTTCCAAATAGTTCTCAAATCCTTTTCGGTCGCTTTGCGAATATCGAACTTTTTCTTGGGCAGGGAGGCTGTATCTTCTGATTGAAGCTCGTTCACTAACTCGCCCGTCACGAATTTGTCCATGCAAATACGTGATGCAACGGAATCGGAACCGTTATAAACCAATCCATAACTTTCCAGCTTTTTCTGCAACCGCCCGTCTTCTCCCTCGCCGCCATGGAGGCCGACGAACACAAAAGCGTCATTCTTGGCGGCTTCGGCGCAAAAAGCGTCCAGATCCATGGCCTCGGGCGTATTGCCTTCCACGCTGAAGGCATTGGGAATGTCCAGCTTGGCAAATATCTTTTTGGCCAAAGGCTCCAGCTTTTTGTTAATTGCTTTCGCCTCGCCGCAGTTCAGGCGGATTTCTTCAACGGTATGATTAAGCGCGAAAGAGTAGGGGAGCCGCCAGACCACGCCGTCCTTGTCCATTAAGAACGGCACAGGATCGAATTTCTTTGATTTTCCGAGTTTTAACCAGACGTTCGTTCCGCTCATCAGCGAAACCTGCCTCTCGGCTGTTTTTCCGCCCATCAAAATGAAAACTTTTTTCCTCTTTTCCGCTTTTGCGGAAACAGGAGGAAGGACTTTTTCAATTCCATAGCGGCGGCAGGCGTTCGCGACGATGTGGCGCAGTATCGTCGCATGCGTGAAGCCGACGCGCGACGTTTGCTCGAAAACAAAGCTGTTTTGCTCCATGCCGCTGACGGGGTTGATATCGCTGAAAACGACCTTTCCGTCTTTAAGAACCCATCCGTCCACGCGCATGAGATCGTTAAATCCGAAAAGCGTAAAGATTTTCTCCGCTCCGCTTTGAATCTCGGCAATCTGCGCGTCCGTAAAGCGCGGCGGACAATGGAGGAGGGAGGAATCCGTCGGCAGGTATTTCTTGCGGAAATTAAAGACCCGCGATCCCTTTACGATCTCGACTTCCGTCGGCACAAAGGCAACGGGTTCGCCCTTGGCGTTTTGCACAACGATGGTTGAAAATTCGCGGCCCTTTAAAAACGGCTCTACGATAAACTTATCGCCCACGTGCAATTCGAGATCCAGCGATTTCTGCAAAGAAGCAACAGCTTCTTCCGCATTGTTAATCTCGTAGGTTCCGATGGAGGAGCCGCCGAGAACAGGCTTAATGATCGCTTCGCTGATTTTGTTCTGCTTCAGGAAAGCATCGACTTCCGCGCGCGCGGTTTTCAAGTCCTTTCGGTCGACGACGGCAAACGGAACGGTATGGAATCCGTTCGCGGCAAGAATATTTATCGCGCTGTCCTTGGGAAAGGCTTTTTTATAAGCGTCGGCCGTTCCGCCTATATAAGGAATGCGGTTTTTCTCCAGCAATTCCTGAAGCTGGCCGTCTTCGCCGAACAGGCCGTGAATAAGCGGAAAGACCAAATCATGCTTCTTGAGGCGCGCAATGAATTCATCCTGCGAAATTTTTTGCGCGCTGTCTTTCAGCTTAAAATCGAAATCGGACGGCGTGTTGGAATAAAGCTGATGGGTCGAAAGAACGTAAACGTTCATGAAAACGTCGAAATAGAACGGCGTAATTTTGATGCTATCGGAAGCTAAATGGTCGAGCATCGAACGGGCTGAATTAATGGAAATGCCGCGTTCTGCGCCTGCGCCACCGCAAATAATCGCAATATTCATTTTATAAAATCCTATGCCAGATTGATGTGGCTAACATATATATGTGCGTAATAAATACCAATATAAAAGTCGGGAACTGACATTTTAATCATAAATCATCTTGTTCCACAGGCACTTATGCGGGCACCAATTTTTTTAACGATAAATGAGTGATAGAATTTCCTCCAAGAAATGCAAGGATAATGATCAGCCCGTTTTTTCAAAAAGATCCTGATTGCCTCACTTTTGCAAATCTGCGCCAATTTTTTCGATGATAGCCAAAGATTCTTCGATCTGCGCATCCGTTACGATCAAAGGCGGCAGCAGGCGCACGACGTTTTCGCCTGCCGCGACCGTCAGCAGTTTCTCCGTGCGCAGGGCTTTTACCATTTCCGTATTCGTCGAGATGCAAACAAGCCCCAGAATCAACCCCTTGCCGCGTACCGCGCTGAAGACTTTCGGATACTTTGCGACGAGCTTTTCCAATCCGTCGCGCAGCAGATCGCCCTTGCGTTTCACTTCGTCCAAAAATCCTTTGGCCGTCATCACATCCAAAACGGCGTTGCCAACCACCGTCGCCAGTAAATTCCCGCCATAGGTGGAACCGTGAGAGCCTTTGGTCATGCCCGTGGCCGCTTTTTCCGTGGCAAGGCAGGCTCCGATGGGAAAGCCGTTGCCCAAGGCCTTGGCTATGCACATCACATCCGGCGCGACTCCCGCCCATTCGTAGGCGAACATATTTCCGGTTCGCCCCATGCCGCATTGAATTTCGTCGAAGAACAAAAGCATGCCTTTTTCATCGCAAAGCGCGCGAAGCTGGCTCAAAAATTCCGCGCCCGCGTCTTTGATTCCGCCTTCGCCCAGAACGGGTTCGATAATGATGGCGGCTGTCGCGTCCGTCACGGCGGCGCGAACGGCTTCGATATCCCCCCAAGGCACAAGATCGAAACCGTCGATCAGCGGCCCGCAGCCGCCGACCATTTTCTCTGTTTTCGACGCGGCAATGGCCGTCATCGTGCGTCCGTGAAAACAGCCCTGAAAGCAGATCATTCGGTATTTCTGAGGCTCGCCGATGGCGCTGAAATACTTGCGTATCGTCTTGACGCCGCACTCCCAAGCCTCCACGCCCGAATTCTGAAAAAATACCGTATCAGCGAAGGACAGATCGACCAAACGTTGCGCCAGTTTCTCCGCCTCGTGCGTGTAATAAAGATTCGATACCGTCCAAAGCCGGTCGGCCTGCTTTTTCAAAGCCGAGGCCACGTGCGGGTGGCAATGCCCCAGGCTCGCGACGGCGATGCCCGCCACGAAATCGAGATAACGCTGCCCCTTGTCGTCATATAAATAGGCGCCTTCGCCCTTTTCAAAGTGCACATCGGCGCGGTCGTAAACCGGCATTAAAACAGGAAAATCGGACATGGGCTGACTCAATAATTATTGGAATGCAGATACATAACACCCACGCCATGATTTTCAAAGAACGATAAAACTTGCAATCACCCAAAGATCGAAGGAAACTGACGGCCTGCATTGGTTTTCTCTTATGTTCACCATCGAAAAAACATCAGACGGCGTTTTCGGCCTGCGCGGCGACTTAACCTTAAGCGAGCTGCGCAAGGCCGAGCATGCTTTGCGCGATTTGGGCGAACAAAATCAAACCTTGATTTTGGACGTCGCGGGACTGCAAAAGCTGGATACGGCGGGCGCATTCGCGCTGGCGGAATTCCAAAGCCATTATCCGGACGCGAGGCTCGAAGGCCTTTCACCTGATCATGCTTCACTTCTGGCTTTAATCGGAAAATCCATCCCGCCCGATATGCCCGCGCCCGCGAAGCAAAATATTCTTGTGCAATATGTCGAGAAAATCGGCCGCGTATCCATATCGGCGGCCAGGGAATCTTTATCCACGCTCGCTTTTTTTGGACAGGTTGTCGTTTATCTATGCAAAGGATTGAGACGCCCGTCGCGTTTTCGCATCGATTCCATCACGCGGCACATGCAGGAAACCGGCATCGACGCCATGCCGATTATCGCGCTTGTCGCCTTTCTTATCAGCGTCGTTTTGGCCTATCAGGGAGCGTTTCAGCTTCGTCCCTATGGCGCGCAGTTTTTCACGATTAATCTCGTGGCAATATCGGTTTTGCGCGAAATGGCCGTTCTGCTGACCGCGATCATGATCGCAGGCCGTTCGGGAAGCGCCTTTACGGCCGAGATCGGCGTCATGAAGGTGAACGAGGAAGTGGACGCGCTCTCCATGATCGGGATCGATCCCTTCGATATCCTTGTCATGCCCCGAATCCTCGCGCTTCTTGTGACCTTGCCGCTTCTGACGTTTATGGCTGACGTTGTGGGGCTTTTCGGGGGAGGAGTGATGTGTTTTTTCGCCCTCGACATCTCTTGGACGCAGTACTGGGATCAGATTCAGCGCGTCGCTCAAGGAACGGACTTTATGGTTGGCATGCTTAAAGCGCCTGTTTTTGCGCTTATCATCTCTATTGTCGGATGCCGCTTGGGCATGCAGGTTTCCGGCTCGGCGGAAAGCGTCGGGGCATACACAACCCGCTCTGTGGTGGAATCCATTTTCATCGTGCTTGTGGCGGACGCGTTTTTTTCGGTCTTTTTCACAAAAATCGGATGGTGACATGGACTCCGATGAAATAATGATCAAAGCCGCCGGAATTACCAACAGCTTTGGCGCGCATAAGGTGCATGAAGATCTTTCGTTTTCCATCAGGCGCGGCGAGATTCTGGGCATCGTCGGCGGTTCGGGCTCCGGAAAATCGGTTTTGCTGCAAACGCTGGTGGGGCTTCGCACGCCCAACGCCGGCAAGGTTACGATCAAGGGCAGGGGCGTTGAAACGCTTGCCCCGCCCGAGAAAGCGAGCCTGATGGGCGTCCTTTTCCAGCATGGAGCGCTTTTTTCGTCGCTTACGGTTCTGCAAAACGTCATGGCGCCGATTGTGGAGCACTACCATCTGCCGGAAAGCTCGGCTGCCGCTTTAGCAAGGCTGAAAATATCGCTGGCGAACCTGCCGCCGGACGCCGCCTATAAATATCCGTCCGAGCTTTCGGGCGGCATGATCAAGCGCGCTTCGCTGGCGCGCGCGATGGCGCTGGACCCCGAGATCCTTTTTCTTGATGAGCCGACTTCCGGCCTAGATCCTATCGCCGCGAACGAATTCGATATGCTGGTCAAAAGTTTGAACCGCGATCTGGGCATTACTTTCGCCATCATTACCCACGATCTCGATACGCTTTCTACCCTTTGTCATCGGGTTGGAGTTCTGGTAGAACGAAAGCTGCTCGTTGATACTCTGCCTCGCCTTCTTGTCAGCGAGCATCCGTGGATCAAAAGCTACTTCGGGGGCGCCCGCGCCCGCGCCGTCTTCGGAAAGGTTGGAAATGGAACCCAATAAGAACTACTTTCTTGTCGGCCTTTTTATCATTATTGGCTTCCTTGCCTTGGCCGGTTTTTCCATGTGGATCACGGACCGCGCGGAAAAACATGTTTACGTCTATTATCAAATTCCCTTCAATGAATCCGTCAGCGGCCTCAGCAACGGCAGCCCCGTCAAGTTTCGCGGTGTCGCCATCGGCAGCGTGACGGGAATCAATATTGATTTGAACCGGGCGGATACGATTGTGGCGCATATCCGCGTGTTGAAGGGGACGCCGGTTCGGAAGGATACCTTCGCGACGCTTAAGATTCAGGGTATCACCGGCGCTTCGTTTATCGAGCTTTCCGGCGGCGACGTGACTCAGGAAAAGATCGAAGGCAGCAAGCGCGATAATGAAAACGTGCCTGAAATTCCGTCCCGCGTTTCCAATATTGCCACGATCTCCAACGAAGCGCCGCAACTGATCGATAGGGCCTCGCATCTGGTGGCGCAGGCCGATAAGATGCTGAACGACGAAACCATCGCGCACTTCCAAGGCATTATCCGGCATTGGGACTCTATTTTCGAGTCGCTGGACAAGGAAACGGCGAAGCTCGACCAAATCATCTCCTCGATAGATCACCTGACGGCGACGGCCGACAAGGTCATGACGGACATTGACGCGGCGAAATTCGGCGATACCCTTAAAAACATGCACGAGGCTTCGGCTCAGCTCAAAGGCTTCGCCGCGCAGGCCAACAAATCTACGTCGGCGGGCATCGAGGAATTCACCAAATTGATGCAAGACGCGCGCAAAACGTCGCACGAATTGCGCTCTTTCACGCGCAGTCTAAAGGAAAACCCCTCCCAAGTCCTTTTCCCGACGCAAGATAAGCAGGAAAAATTGCCATGACACGCGCTCTCACTCTTCTCGTCATTCTCTCGCTTGTTGTTTCCGGCTGCGCTTTGGGCAGTGGGGAGGTGGTTCAGCGTTATGTCCTGTCCGCCCCGCAGGGTGAGGCGGCCAAGGCCTCCCTGCCCATAAATGTTCAGGTCCTTCCCGTGGATGTGGCGCCGGGGCTCGATACGGCGCGTATTGCTGTGTTTGAAGGCGGCGCGCGCTTGAACTACCTCGAAGGATCAAGATGGGCGGATCCGCTGCCCGACATGCTTCAGGGTGTATGGATCGACGCTTTAACGAAAAGCCGCCTGACGATCTCGGCGAGCAACGATTTTTCGGCGGTCAAAGCCGACCGGATTTTGCACATTACCGTCAACGCTTTCCAAGCCATACGCGAAAACGGCGATATGAACGTCACCGTTGATTATGCGATCAAGGTCATCGCGCCCGATACGCACGCGGTTTTGGCGGTTCAGGAAGTTCGACTGTTCAGAAAAGCCCCCGCCAGCGATACGGAAAGCCTTATCAAAACTTTCGTGGAGGTTAACGCCGACGCCATGCGCCTGCTTATTCATAAGCTCGCAGGCGACATTAAGTAAGCGTCGAATAAGCGATCTTCAAAAGCACAATTGATGTAAATCAAAAATTACAAAGGAGAGTCACGCATATCATCGATTTGTCTCAAGGAGAAGCCATGACCACCCACACCATTGCTGTCATTGTCGGAAGTCTTCGCGCGGAATCCTTTAACCGCCAATTGGCGAACGCGATTACCCGATTGGCGCCGCCTGAATTCGCCTTTAAGCAGCTTTTGATAGGGGATCTGCCGCTCTACAATCAAGACGACGACGACCATCCGGCGGATTCCGCGCGCCGATTCAAGCGCGACGTTCTAGCGGCTGACGGGATTCTCTTTGTAACGCCGGAATACAACCGTTCTGTCCCGGGCGTTTTGAAAAACGCTCTCGATCACGCTTCCAGGCCTTACGGCGCCAACGCCTTTGCAGGCAAGCCTGCGGGCATTTTGGGCATTTCTATCGGCGCTCCGGGGACGTGCATGGCGCAACAGCATTTGCGAAATATCCTCGCTTACCTCGACGTTCCTCTTCTTTGCCAGCCCGAGGCTTTCCTCCAGCTAAAAGATGGCTTTTTTGATGCCGAAGGCGGCATTGGCGACGCAAGCCGCAAATTCTTGCAAAAGTGGATGGACGCATTCGTTCGTTGGATAAAAGAGCATTCTGGCCAAGCAAATCCATCGCTTATTGGGCGTTAATATCGATTCTGACGGCTTTAGGGCGCTCCAGTCGATGGCGCGGTATTAGGAATATCCGGCGTTCCTTGCCCTGAGGGCGTCGTGTCTTGTGGTTGCGTCGTGCCCTGACTGGGCGGCGTCATGGAATCTTGCGGTTGCGTCGCGCCCTGGCTGGGAGGCGTCACAATGTCTTGAGGCTGCGTCGTGCCGGTTTCTGGCGCGGGCACCGTCTGGCTGGCGCTGCCGGCCGGGGTCGTTGTCGCAATAGAGTCGTCCATTGAACGCACGCCGTATATCAACAAAATAACGATGACGATAGCGACAAGAATCATCGGCCATTTGTATCTTGAATCCATTTTTCTCTCCTTTGTTTTAATTGATGATGGACAGGTATTAATCGCAAGAATGCATTACTGCCTCAGGATGAGATAAACGACGAGAATGACCAAAGCGATGCCGATGCTGGCGCTTGGGGTATAGCCCCAACTGGCGCTGTGCGGCCACGCTGGAATTGCGATAAGGAACACTATTGCCATGATGAATGCTAATAGTATCAGCACGATAATTCCTTTGTTTTCTTCGATCCTGGTTCGCCCACATCCTCTTCGGCGATTTGCTTTCCGAACGTGATGTCGATGGATTCCAAAATCGCCGCCATCATTTCTTCGGTGGGGCCTAGTCCCCCTTTAAAGGGACACGGGCTGAATTCGTGGTCTGAGGGCTTAGCGTTCATGATAACTCGCATCAAAATGAGGACTTCGTTCTATCCCTACTATGACCTCGGGTCGGCGTCTTGATTTTGGTCAAAAGAAAGCGTTGCGAAAAAACAAGGAAAAAACGATTTTTTGCGCCCTTAATTGAAAACATTCGGAATACGGGGATACGAAAATTCTTCGCCTTATTGTTATTAGCATTAACCTCTTTTTTTGTTTGATGAATGTCAAAAATGGAAGGCGCGATAAGAGTAATTAAGCGCGTCCGGAAAGCGAGAAAAATGCGGCTCCGGTTGTTTGGTCTTAAGAGGGAGAAGCCATGTCTGCACTTCAAGATAAAACATCGCCTGAACTGAGCTTTGAATACCATGTTAACGCGGCAAAATTCTGCAATAAGGCCGCAATGGAGCACAGCCACGCGGCGCAGTGTTGTGCCAACGGCAACGAAGTGAAGGCGCGCGGCCACGCGCAAAACGCCTATACATACAGCAAGATTGCCGAGGATCTGGGCAGGCAGGCCATCCATGAGGAGGTGCAAGGCCTTTGGGCGCAGCCATAGGGAAATTTGTCCTAAATCAAAATTAAAACGACGGAATAAGGGTACCTCTCAGCAACAGAATGACGCTGAAAAAGGAGATCCTAATGGTCATTAACATCATTATTGCGCTTGTCGTAGTCGGCGTGCTTTTGTGGCTGATTAATACCTATATTCCGATGGACGGGAAGATAAAGGGCATCCTGAATGGCGTTGTCATAATCGTCGTCATTCTTTGGCTTTTACGCGCATTCGGACTTTTCACGTTTTAAAGTTTGACCTCGGGCAATTTGTGTTTCGCCATGGAAACGCTTTGCGCTTCCATGGGAAAGAGCCATCGGTCTATCGTTTCACGGCGGTGGACGAACGACGGCGTCCTCTTCCGCCGGCGCTTTTGCGGCTTGAGGCCCGTTTCGAGCTGCTGCGGCTGGTTTTCGCGCTTGCGGTTCTTTTCCTGCCATCGGGGCGTTTTCTTGCCGATGCGGCGCGGGGGCGGCCTTTTCCAATCGCGCGTTTTTCGGCAGTGGCTGAGCCCATCGCGCTTCGACTTTCAGCCCCGTTTGCGCGGCCTCGTTTTTTGGCTGTGGCGACGCGCGCTGCCGCGCCGTGCCGTTTGCGAGATCCGACGCGCTCGGCCATGGCTCGCGTACGGCCTTTCCCATTCCCGATTTTTTCCGCGTGAAGCGCAGCCTCGTTAATTTCGCGCTCGGCCATTTCGGTCATTATGGAGTCCGTTGTTTTCTCTTCGATCAGCGTTTCTTGAAGCAATCGAACGGCCTTGTCGTAGCCAAGCATAGCCGCCCACGTTATCAGGGTTCCGTAACGGGCGATCTCGTAGTGTTCGACAGCTTGGGAATCCGCCAAAAGGCTTGCTTCGAGCACAGCCCTGTTATCCGTATCTTCCATGATCTCCATGGACTCCTTTATAAGGCCGTCCATTGCGGGGCACGTTTTCGCGCGCGGACGTTCGCCGATCAACTCAAAAACTTTTTCTAAGCGGGCGACTTGGCCTGCCGTTTCGTCGTAATGCTTTGCAAAGCTCAGGGCCAGCGTCGATCCCTTGCCGACGGCCTTTTCCATTTTCGGCAAAGACTTTAGAACTTTCTTTTCGGCGTAATAGACATCCTTCAGTAGATTTACAAAAAGATCGTGAAGATTGACGAGCGCAGCCATAAAAGCCTCCATGCAGGGTGTTAGGAAAAATCGGGAACTAAAGTTCGCGCAACGATCTTTTTAAGGATTGTGATGTTTTATTAGAATATTCTTAGGCACGCTAATTCATAAAATAATCATAGAGGACAGGGCAGGGAGTTAGCGCGTGATGACTGTTGTTCGGCCTGTATCTGCGGGATGAACGCTTGGGGGATTCACGATGGGCGTTTTTGCGGGCGGGTTCACGATTGTGGCGCGGGGGCACGGCGGGCAATGACATTCCGACGAGCAGGAAATGGAACCAAACAGGATCAGCGCAGCAAGCGCGATTGATGAAAATGCTTCATGCGCCTTCATGGATGCCCCTTTGCCGGATTGAGCTGTTACCACCTGTTCAGATCAATCGTATCGGGGCTGGTCAGGCCGCCTGTCGCCGCGCCCGCAGCGCCGCCTATAGCAGCGCCCATTAATGGATCGCCGAAAAGCGCGCCGCCCAGCGCGCCCGCTCCCGCGCCAATGCCGGCGCCTGAAAGCGCCCGTTCCCCGGGCCTTGTTCCGCAAGCGGACAGCAAGGCAACGAACACAAGAATCGAAAGCGAAGAGATTTCTCTTTTCATGGGTCTCCTCCTAAAAAAGTTGCCTTTCATATGAAGACATTAATCTGAAGACATTAATCGCCGGGCGCGTAAGTTCACGACACCCTTTGTCGCTAAAGCCATAAAAAAGCGGCAAAGAATGACGGTTCAAGCGGCCGCCATTATACCCTGCTGCAAAACTTCCATCCGATAGCCGACGCATGGCTCGGTGACGATCATGCTTGGATTGCCCGGATCGGCTTCCAGTTTTTCGCGTACCTGCCCGATATAGACGCGCAAATACTGCGTGTTTTCGCCATGCGCCGGTCCCCAGATTTCGTTCAAGATTTGCTTGTGGGTCAGCATGCGGCCTCTGTTGATCATAAAATAGCGCAAAATTTCGTATTCCTTCGGGGTTAACGCGATTTTGTTACCGTCCAAAAACACTTCATGACGTAAAAGATCCATGCGCACGCGGCCGTTGATAAGTTCGGACTCGCCGACCTCTTTAACGACGGCCTTTCGCAAATTCGCCCTGATGTGGGCGACAAGAACGGCAACGTTGAAGGGCTTGGAGATGTAATCATCTCCGCCCACTTCAAGCGCGGCGATGATTTCTTCGTCCGGCAGCTGTTCCGACATGATGACAATGGGTATCTGCGACCATTCCCGTATGCAGGAAATGACATATTTTCCGTCCATATCGGGCAGCCCCAGATCCAGTAGAATAAGGTCCGGCTTGATGGACGCGCTCATTCGCAGCGCCTGCTTTCCGGAATCGCTTTCCTCCATAACAAAATCTTCGTTTGTGAGAAAAATACTAAGCATTTTACGCACTTGGGCGTCGTTATCGACGACAAGAATTTTATTTTTTTTCTCGTGCATGCGCGCTCCTTTTGCTGAAATACCTTTAACTTCAGGGTATGGTAGGGAAAATCTCCCATCTGTATTTTACAAATGTAAAAAAACGGAGTGAATGCTCCGCCGGAAATGCAAAAAAAGAATACGATGCACAAATATTTCCTGAAAATACTGCTTTTTACCGCGCATCTTAAGACGCATTGAATATTTACGCGCCCTGTCCATAAAGTCAAAAATCCGCGATTATCCAATTAAAAAAGGAGACGCCATGCCCGCTGTTCGCTCTCTTGCTGTTATGATCGGCGCGTCGCTAAAGGATGTCGATGAGTGGGCAAGTTTTTGCGCCCGAAAAGGCCTTGATCTCGTCGCAGCCTCTCCGGATCGCGGAATTGCCGCGAAAGCGGCGGACAAATTCAGAGATTTTCCTGTTTCTATCGAAATTCTTGAAACCGATCTCTCCCGTCCGCGTGATGCGCAGAGACTTTTCGAGATTGTTGGTGATCGTCATGTAACGACCGCGCTGGTCGCGCCGCCGCGAGAAACGAGCGTTGATTTTATCGAAGGAACATTTGATTTTTGGAGACGGAGCATAGGAACCGAAATTCTGGGAACGCTTTTCATCGTCCAGAAATTGGCCCGGCGGATGGCGGCGGACAAAGAGGGCGCCCTTTTGTTTTCCGGATTGACACGTTTTACCCCGCAAGCGGGATCCGTAGATTTGGGAATTAAAGGATTTATGGGCGCGTTCGCAGCGGCTCTTCGTAACGAGCTAAAAAACGCCGGAGTCGTAGTTGTCGTCCTTTTAGATGGGGAAAACGGCGCGCAATATCTCAATTGCGAAAGCTCGCCATGTGGACTGGAAAACGGAAAAAAAGAGGCGGCATCCGATCCGGCGATTTCAACTTTTGTCGATATGATGAAAACTGGCGGGGAATTCATGGAAGGCTGGCAAAAAATGGTGCAATCCGCGATGGCTTCCTTTGTGCCGTCAGGCAAAAAGCAGGAATAACATGGCGGCTCACGTCTTTATGCATTTCTGCCTGCCGGAGTCGCTGTTCCACGTTTTCAAAATCATAATGCAAATTGTTCAACTTCATGCGGAGTCTTTATACGAGCCACTTTATTCTAACATGCTCAACGTGAAACGAATTATCTGGAGGGACTCATGCAGCACTACGAAAGCGGACGATACGGTCGCCGTCGCGGTGGCGAGGATGAATACGGCAGTTCGCGCAGGAGAGGACAAAGGGAGCACAACGAACGCGCTCAGCGCGTCCGGCACGATCAGGAAGGCTATGCCGAGGACATGGGACGGGGCGGTTGGTTCGGAGATTCCGAAGGCCATTCCGAAGCCTCGCGTCGCGGTTGGGATAATCCGGAACACGGCGAAAGCGGGTGGTTCGGCGATCCGGAAGGCCATTCGCGCGCGGCTCGCAAAGGATGGGGGGAAGATTCAGACGACGATGAATACGTCGGCGGCGGTTCAAGCCGAAGCGGGCGCGGTTCCGTCGGCGGTCGCGCCGGTTACCAAGAAAACGGCGGTTATCGCTCGCGAAGCCGAGGCAGCAGCCGCTATGAAGAAGATGATGATGACTCTTCGTCGCGTTCCGGCAGTTATCGCAGCAGATCGCGGGAAGGCGACGAATATGGCAGTTCTCGCCAAGGGCGCCAGCGTCATGAAAGCCGGCAACAGGAATATGAAAACCGCAGCCGCGGCTCGCGCAGAGGCTGGGGCGAAGAAGACTAAGATCAGGGATTAGCGAACGCGCCCCAGTAGTAGCTTGAATTCCATTCGCGATGCTGCATGGGAACGAAGGCGCGCTTACATCCGAGGAGGCGCGCCTTCGCACTATTGAAATGAAATGAAATCCTATCTGAACCTCATCGTCGAACTCGTTGTCGAGGGCGCGCTCATGTACTTCGTGATGTACGCCATGGTTGACACAGCCAAACACGTATATTTGAACAAAAACAATATATATATGGCCGCGATGATGACGGCCCCGATGGGCGTCGTGATGCTGCTCTTTATGGGGCACATGTTCCCTTACAAATCAGCCAATATCGCCCTGATGGCCTTATTTCTCTTTGTTTTTGTCATATCGTTTCATGCCATACGGCAGCAAAAAGGCATCGGGAACGAGCAATTTTTGCGTTCCATGATCCCGCACCACTCCGGCGCCATTCTGATGTGCCGTGAGGCG
>CAZFCA010000021.1:0-24080 GCA_964517415.1 uncultured Rhodospirillaceae bacterium | reverse complement strand
AAGAATTGAAGGAGCATTCAGGATTTGGGATTATAAAGACTAAAGGAAATGTCATTCCGCGGCGAGCCAAAGCGAAGGCTTTGGCGAGAGCGCGGAATCCAGGCGGCCATGAAGCCGGTATGTTAGTTGATTGTGGGAGAATGGCTTTGCAGCAGGAACGAACATTTCGAACATCACTGCCGCCTGGATTCCGCACACCCCGCCAATTGTGCCATCGACACCATTCACCTTTTCAAAAATTTTTATGGGCACAATAGGCGGGGTTGCGGAATGACAATTTCTCATGAATCCCGAATCTCGAATCCTAGATTGCCATGTCCCTAGCCCTCTCGCCTCATATCCTCGTCGTCGATGACGATAACCGCCTTCGCGCTTTGTTGGCGCGGTACTTGGGCGAGCAGGGGTTCGTTGTGGCCACGGCGCGTAATGCGGCGGATGCGCGGGGCAAAATGAAAAGCCTTGCCTTTGATCTGATGGTCCTTGATGTCATGATGCCGGGCGAAAGCGGGGTCGATCTAACCCGCGCCATGCGCTTGGCAGACGCCGCGCTTCGCAAGCCGCACCACCCGCTGCCGATCTTGCTGCTTACCGCCAAAGGCGAAACCGAAGACCGTATCGAAGGTCTTGAGGCGGGGGCCGACGATTATCTGATGAAGCCGTTCGAGCCGCGCGAATTGCTGCTTCGGATCAACGCCATTCTTCGCCGCGCGGCAAAGCCGGAAAAGGCCGTTAAAACGCAGCTTCGGCTTGGCCTCTGGCTGTACGACGCCGAGCGCAACGAATTGAAGTCGGAATGCGAGATCGTATCTTTAACGGGCATGGAAGCCGCTCTGATGCGCGCTTTGGCGGACGCGCCCGGCGAGGTTCTTAGCCGCGAAATTCTGGCCGAGCGCAGCGCGGCCGGGCAGGCGATCAACGGCCGCACGATTGATGTTCAGGTAACGCGTCTGCGCCGCAAGATCGAAGCGGATGCCAAAAACCCGCGCTATCTGATAACCATCCGCGGCGAAGGCTATAGCCTGCGCCCCGATGCTGAATAGGGGATATCATGCCATCGGAACTTGAAAAAAAATGCGCCGCGCAAAAATTGAAGATGACAGGCCAGCGGAAAATCATCATGCGCGCGCTGGAGGCGTCGCCCGACCATCCCGACGTTGAACAACTGCACGGGCGCGTCCAAAAACTCGCGCCCAAAATCAGCTTGGCGACCGTTTACCGAACCGTGCGCCTTTTGGAAGAAAGAAACATCATCAACAGGCGCGAATTCGGGGACGGCCGCGCCCGTTATGAAGGCAAGGGCAAACGGCATCACGACCACCTGATCGACGTAAAGAGCGGGAAGATTATCGAATTCACAAGCCCGGAAATTGAGCTTTTTCAAGAAAAAATCGCAAAAAGGCTGGGCTACAGGATTATCGGCCACCGCCTAGAACTTTATGGCGAACCTTTGCGGATAAAGTCGAAATAAGATCAGAAAATCATCACTTATACCCAAACGACCGTATCCACACCGCTTGATTTCACTCAGATATCTCGCCTCGCCATCGCTTGCCGGGCGTTAATATGGATTCCAACAGCTTAGTTTTTGGATCGCAGCTTCAGGGGCGGGGGCAAAAATTCTAGTTGCGAATGATTATCATTTAGGGTAGAAAGAATCGAACACTCCTCAAATGCAGCTTCATCCCCATGTTTTGGCTTAAAAACCTGTTTTCTCCAACTGCGTTCGTCGTATGCGGCAGGCGTTCCGAGAGCCGTTTGGACAGGCTCGAAGATCCGCACGGCCATCCGGAGCCCCCCACGGACGACGTAATAGTGGGATTCTTTGGTATCCTCGATCATCTACGGCTTCACCACCATTAGAAGGATTGGCTTCCCTAAATTCCCAAGCCTCGCGAACGCGTCGCGTTGTTTCGCTCGAGGATGGCGCAGTTTTATTAGCTAGATGGGTTTAGTATTTCCCCGAATCCTGAATCCCAAATCCAATCCTAGCCCCCCAGCCCCTAACATGGATTATGCATAAACTGTTCGCGGATAATGCGCTCGCCCAAATGCTGCTCGGGGTCGAAAAGAAGCGTCACGTTCTGCGTCTTATCCTGCCAAATCTTGGCTTTTGCCGCATGGTGAAGAATGGATGCCCCCGCCTCTACCTTGGCGGGACGCTTGTCGGTTTCCATGACTTCGATTTCGACGATAGCATCCTCCGGCAGCACGGCATACGACCAGCCGCGCGGGCGAAAGCCGCTGATCGCCGTCATGACCAAAGTATTGGCGTCGATAGGCATGATCGGCCCGCCGCAGGAGTGATTGTAAGCGGTGCTGCCCGCGGGCGTGGCGACAAGAATCCCGTCGCCGCTGAACCGTGAAAGACGTTGAACGCCGTCGATCAAAACCCGCAAGCGCACGGCCTGCGACGTTTCCCGAAGAATTGAGATTTCATTAAAGCCCAAAGCCGAGAACGTATTGCCGTTGACGGTCTGCCCCTCGATGCGCAAGGGGTTCAGCTTGATGCCGAAAGCGCGTTCAAGCCGTTTTTCCAGATCGTCGTTTTCGCGATAAGGATTGCACATAAAACCGACGGATTCCGTCCGGTGAATCGCGAATACGGGCTTTCCATATTTCAGGGACTCATAGATGGTTTTTAAAACCTGCCCATCTCCGCCAAGCGAAACGAAAAAATCCGCGTCTTGCTCCGTCGACTGGCCGTAACGGCCTGTCAATTCGGTAAAAGCCTTTTGCGCCAACAGCGTATGGCTGACCGTGAAGAAGATTTTCATAATTCAGTAACCATAATTTTAAGCGAGTCTTAACGACTCGTAAGTAATCCTATCCTTCTTCGGTAAGTTATTCAAATTTCCTGTAAAAGGGCGGCAAGAGACATGCAGATCGATATGCGAGTCATGGAGCTTTTAGCCTCCAAGCTGTGTCACGATCTGGTCAGTCCCGTTAGCGCCATTAATAATGGAGTTGAACTTATTCAGGATATCGGCGGTTCCGTGGTGCCGGAGGCCATGAAACTGATCGGTGACAGCGGCTCCAAGGCTTCCCGCCGCTTGCGCATGTATCGCCTGGCTTACGGCAGGGCCGGGAGCGAAAGCAACCTCGGCGTCAAGGATGTGCGCCAGGTTGCCGAACAGTATCTGTCGGACACTAAAATTACATTCGCGTGGCCTGAAAAAGCGGTTTTCGACGCGTTTGTAGAAACGCGGGGTTTTCTAAAAGTTGTGCTCAATCTTGTTCTTCTTGCCGAGGAATCGCTTGCCTACGGCGGCACCGTTTCGTTGCTTGATCTGTCGTCTTCCAATGAAGGTTGCCGGATCGAAGTCTCCGGCCGTAACGCGGGTTTAAATCCGTCTCTTCAAGCCGCGATAGAGGGCGCTTTATCAATGGATGATCTGTCGCCCCGCAACATACAATCGTACCTCGTCGCTAGATTTAGCGAACAATTTGGTTTTAAACTCGCACAGAATCAACCTCTTCCCGATCGATTCGAGCTTTCGCTAACCTTTGCGAAATCCGAAATTGAAGTCAAACCCGCCTGTCCCTCCTCGCTATAAAGGTGACGAAAAATGGACGATCTACTTCGCGACTTTCTTACCGAAACGGCCGAAAATCTTGCGACTTTGGACATCGAAATTGTCCGTCTGGAGCAGAACCCAAACGACCCCGCCTTGATCAGCAGCATCTTTCGGCTTGTGCACACCATCAAAGGAACGTGCGGATTTCTAGGGCTGCCGAGGCTTGAGCATCTGGCGCACGCGGGCGAAAACGTCCTCGGCAAATTCCGCGATCGCGAACTGGAAGTGACGCCGAACGCCGTCACCGTGATCTTGGGCTCGATAGACAGGATCAAACTGCTGCTGAATTATCTTGAACAGCACGAGGTGGAATCTCCCGACGGCAATGATGAAGACCTGATCGCGGGCTTAAACGGCCTTGCCGAAGGAAAAGAAGTTTCCAAGGCTGCGCCGGTGAAGACCGAGGCGCCGAAAGCGGGCGTTTCAGGTAACCCGCAGGAGCCGGATGAATTCGGTTTTGTGCCCGTTCTGGCTGGCGATATCGCAACGCTGGAGGCGAATATGAAGAAAGGCAACACCACGGAGGCTCCTGCCGCTCCTGCCGCTCCAAAGGCCGGGGCGAAACAAGCAGCCGCCGACGACCAACAAAAAGCCGCAGTTCCCGGCACGTCCATCGCGGATCAATCCATCCGCGTCAACGTAGATCAACTAGAAACGCTGATGACGACCGTCAGCGAATTGGTTTTGACCCGCAACCAGCTCTTGCAGATTTTGCGCGGCCAGAAAGACAGCGCCTTTGCCGCACCGTTGCAACGCCTGAATCAGGTCACGTCGGAATTGCAGGAAGGCGTAATGAAAACGCGCATGCAGCCTATCGGCAATGCGTGGGCGAAGCTGCCGCGCATCGTCCGCGACCTTGCGCACGAATTGAACAAGAAAATCGAGCTTCAAATGATCGGTGCCGATACGGAGCTCGACCGGCAGGTCCTTGAAATGATCAAGGATCCGCTGACCCACATGGTGCGTAATTCCGCCGATCACGGCATCGAAATGCCGTCTGAGCGCGCTGCCGTCAACAAGCCCGAAACCGGAATCATTACGCTGAACGCCTATCACGAAGGCGGGCATATCATTATCGATATTATCGACGACGGCAAAGGCATGCCCGTCGATAAAATCAAGAAAAAGATCGTCGAAAAGGGATTGGCGTCGGAGGGCGAGCTGGCTTCGATGACGGAGCAGCAAATCCTGCAATTTATCTTCAAGCCTGGCTTTTCGACGGCCGAAAAAGTCACGTCGGTATCGGGGCGCGGCGTGGGCATGGATGTCGTCCGCACGAATATCGAGCGCATCGGCGGCACCGTCGATTTTAAATCGACGGCGGGCAAGGGCTCGTCGTTCTCGATCAAGATTCCACTGACGCTGGCTATTGTTTCTGCGCTGATCGTCGAATGCATGGACGAACGTTTCGCGATACCCCAAATCAGCGTCGTTGAATTGGTGAAAGCCTCGCCGACCAGCGAGCACCGCGTCGAGCTGATCAACGAAACGCCTGTTTTGCGCCTGCGCAACCGGCTTTTGCCGCTTGTCAGCCTGCGCAAGACTTTGAAATTGGGCGACGACGATATTCACGCCAATGGCGATGCGTTCGTCGTCGTCGTGCAGGTGGGCAACTCGACCCTTGGCGTCATCGTCGACCGCGTTTTCGACACCGAGGAAATCGTCGTCAAGCCGGTGGCTCCCATATTGCGCAATATCAACGCTTTTTCGGGCAACACCATTCTCGGTGACGGCAGCGTCATCATGATTCTCGATCTCAATGCGATTGTCGATTATGTCGGCGACATCAACAATCAGGCTGCGCGCGCGCAAGCGATTGCGGCGTCGCACACGGAGCACGGGCTTAAAAAACAGTCCTTGCTTCTATTCCGCGCCGGACCGGGAACGCAAAAAGCGGTGCCTTTGTCGCTTATCGCGCGACTTGAGGAAATCGACCGCGCGTCGATTGAAGTATCGGAAGGTTCTCCTATGGTTCAGTATCGCGGCAAGCTGATGCCTCTGGTTCCCGTCGGAACCCACGACTTATCCGGACAAGGCACGCAGGCGGTTCTGGTCTTCGCCGAAAGAGACAGGCATATGGGGCTGATGGTCGATGAAATTCTCGATATTGTCGAAGAACATCTGCAGGTGGACTTGTCCGGCCGTTCCTCCGGCATTTTGGGAACGTCGATCCTTTCAGGCAAGGCGACAGACGTTTTGGACGCTGCCTTTTATCTATCTCAAGCGTCGCAGAACTGGTTCGGCGACGACGAGGCTTTCGAGGCCAGCACCTCCCGCCGCGTGCTGCTTGTCGATGATAGCCCGTTTTTCCGCAATCTTTTGACGCCTTTGCTTTCCGTCGCGGGATATGACGTGACGGCGGTTGAAACCGCAGCCGATGCCCTGAAGCTGCAAGAGGACGGCATTCTTTTCGATGCTATCGTCAGCGACATCGAAATGCCGGGCATGAACGGCTTCGACTTTGTATCGGCCTTGCGCAACAGCGAGGGCAAATGGAGCAAGCTGCCCATTTTTGCCATGTCGTCGCACGCGACGCCGCGCGATTTGGAAAGAGGGCGCGTTGCGGGCTTCACGGACTACGTCGCCAAATTTAACCGCGAAGGCTTGCTCAACGCGCTGCATGAAACTCTGGCACAAGGAGGCCCAATTCATGAGTAACCTTCCAATACCCGCTTCGCCAGGGAACAAGGGAACGGCGATCGCGTCCGTTGAAGGCGCGGCGAGGGGCATGTTCGTGACCATGACCATAGCCAACCAGATTTTCGGCATACCGGTTCTGAACGTTCAAGACGTTTTGGGGCCGCAAAGGATTGCTCATGTGCCGTTAGCGCCTGCGGAGGTTTTAGGCTCTTTGAATCTGCGCGGCCGTATCGTGACGGCCGTTGATGCGCGGACGCGTCTGGGACTGCCGACCATAGAGGATAAACGCGACAGTATGAGCGTCGTCGTGGAACACGACAACGAGCTTTACAGCATCGTCGTGGATAAGGTAGGTGAGGTGATGAGCCTTTCCGATTCCGATTTCGAAAGAAATCCGCCCACCCTTGATCCGCGATGGCAGGAAGTTTCAAACGGCATCTATCGCCTGAACGGATCGTTGCTTGTGGTTCTGGATGTCCAACGATTCTTGCGCCTCGATCAGGCAAGGGCGGCTTAGGGATTGGCGAACGGTTGCTATGGTATTCCGTATAGGTTAGTATAGCTTTGTTTTGTCATAGTTTCTTTCCGGCCTCGAAGGCGGAAGGGGAGGGTGCCAAGAAGTCCATTGGATGAAAAATGAATTTGCTTCAATCGTTTTTCTATCTTTATCATCCACATTCATTCCTTTCATCCTTTCAGCAGCGAGGTTAAATGCCTCTTTTGGATGAAGGCGCCGAGCAGAAGGGGGAGCGTTAACAATGAAGACTTGCCTGATTGTCGACGACAGCCGCGTCATACGAAAAGTCGCGCGTCAGATATTCGAGACTATTGGCTATAGCTGCGAGGAAGCAGTAAATGGCCAAGCCGCGCTTGATTGCTGTAAAGCCAAACTTCCGGACTTCATCTTGCTGGACTGGAACATGCCGGTGATGAACGGACTGGATTTTTTGCGTCTTTTGCGCCAAATGCCCGGGGGAGACGCTCCTCGCGTCGTCTTCTGCACGACGGAAAACGACCTCAATCACATTCAGGAAGCCTTGGGCGCCGGCGCGAACGAATACATCATGAAGCCGTTCGATACCGACATCATTCGCGGCAAGCTTGAGCAACTGAACTTGCTTGATAGCTAATAGGTTAGGTTCCGAATGTCCCCAGCTTTTCCCACAGAATCAAGCTCAACGTCGCCGCAGGTGCGCGTTATCATCGTGGACGATTCGCTTGTGATTCGCGGATTCATTGGGCGCGCGTTGAATAGCGATCAGGGCTTTAAGGTGGTGGGAACCGCAAGCAACGGTCAGATCGCCGTTGACATGCTGCGTAAAACGCCGGCGGATGTGATTATTCTCGATATCGAAATGCCCGTCATGGACGGTTTGACGGCCATTCCTATCCTGAAATCAATCGATCCCGCAGTCCAAATCATGATGGCGTCGACCCTGACGCAAAAGAACGCCGAAATCAGCCTTAAAGCGCTTTCCTTGGGCGCCACGGACTATATACCCAAGCCCTCGGCGCGCGAAATGGCTGCGCCCACGTCTTTCCAGCGCGAATTGCGCGAAAAGGTTCGGGTTTTGGGCGAAATCGCCTGGACCAGAAACGTCAGGTCCACGCCGCAGAAAAAAGCGCATATCCCGAAAATTCTCACTGAGCCTCTTTTCGTCGAAACCAAGAAATCGAATTTACGTCCCCTGCCGCCCGCAAAGCCCGAGATTATCGCCATCGGATCTTCGACAGGCGGGCCGCAAGCTCTGTTCGAGGTTATCAAATGCATCGGCGCGGGATTGTCGCAGCCTATTGTGGTCACCCAGCACATGCCGCCGTTTTTCACAACCATCCTCGCGGAGCATATCAACAGGCAGTCGGGCGTTCCGTGCGCGGAAGCGAAAGACGGCGAAGCACTGCGCCCGGGACGGTGTTATATTGCGCCGGGCGATTTTCATCTGCAAATTGTCAAGAAGCCGGAAGGTGCTATCGTGCATCTGGTTAAGGATCCGCCGGAAAACTTTTGCCGGCCTTCTGTCGACCCCATGTTGCGCTCGCTTGTGGAGGTATACGGAAAGCGCGTTTTGGTCGTCATATTGACAGGCATGGGCATCGACGGCACGAAGGGCAGCGAAGCAGTCGTCAGTGCAGGCGGCGCCGTTATCGCGCAGGACGAAGCGACGAGCGTCGTTTGGGGCATGCCTGGCTCGGTAGCCATGGCGGGACTTTGTTCCGCCATCGAGCCGGTGAACGAAATCGGTCACTTAGTAAGAAAAATCGCTTTCGGCGGGGGGCGCGCATGAAGCCGGAAGATTTTGAGCTTTTCGCGACCATTGTGAAGCAGCGGTCCGGCCTGATGTTGACGCAAGAAAAGGCGTATCTTTTGGAATCGCGGCTTTTCCCCGTGGCGCGCAAGTACAGCATGAAATCGCTGGAAGACATGGCCGTCGCGCTTCGCGCGAAGCGTGAAGAAGACTTGATATTCGACATCGTTCAGGCGATGACGACCAACGAAACGTTCTTTTTCCGCGATCAAAAGCCTTTTGCCCTTTTCCAGAAGGTTATTCTGCCGCATATGCTATCGACCCGCGCCGGGAAAAGGCAGATACGAATTTGGTCCGCTGCGGCCTCGAGCGGGCAGGAGGCTTATTCGCTGGCGATGATCTGCGCCGAGGAAGCAGCCAAGCTCCAGGGCTGGAAGATTGATATTGTCGGCATCGACATGTCGCGCGATATGATCGCCCGCGCCAAAAGCGGCATCTATTCGCAGTTCGAGGTGCAGCGCGGCCTTCCGGTGCAATATATCGTCAAATACTTCCAGCAAATTGCGGGCGACAAGTGGCAATTGAAAGACAACATCCGCCAGATGGTGCAATTCCGCGAAGGCAACCTGTTGAACGAATTTAACGCGCAAGGGCCGTTTGACGTCGTTTTTTGCCGCAATGTTTTGATCTATTTCGATCTGCCGACGAAATCGCGCGTTCTCGCCTCCATCGCGGGTATGATGACTCCCGACTCCATCCTTGTTCTGGGAGGCGCGGAGACGGTGCTAGGCGTTACGGATAAATTTAAAATCCTTCCGGGACAGCCCGGATTTTATATTTTATCCACCAGCGACTCCGCCCAATTTATTTTGCCGTGAAACGCCTCTAGAGCGCTATCGGTTCGGATGGAATCATCGTCATGCCCGCGCAGGCGGGCATCCCATTTGTTTTCTTTGGAAAAAACCAAATGAGTACCCCGCGGGCGTCGCTATGGATTGCAATGGCTTAATATGTCCAGCGAGCGATAAGTTCTGAGCCCCGTTCGTGACCCAAACAAGTCTTTTCATTGTGCCGTTGGTATTAAACGGAAAATGCTCTAAGCCGCGCGGCGTTTCTGGATCAGGACTTCGACAATTGAGGGATCGGCCAGAGTCGAAACATCGCCCAGCTGATGCTCCTCGTGCGCCACGATCTTGCGCAGAATGCGGCGCATGATCTTGCCCGAGCGGGTCTTGGGCAGCGCGGGAGTCCATTGAATGAAATCGGGCTTGGCGATGGGGCTGATCTCCTTGCGGATATGATCCGTCAAAGCCTTTTTCATTTCGTCGTTGCCATGGAAGCCTTCCTTTAGCGTGACGAACATATAAACGCCTTGACCTTTTAGGTCGCAATGGCAGCCGACAACGGCGGCTTCGGCAACGGCATGGTGCGAGGCGCAGGCGGCTTCGATTTCCGCCGTGCTCAAACGATGCCCCGCCACGTTGATGATGTCGTCGATGCGCCCCGTTAGCCAATAATAGCCGTCGGAGTCGCGGCGCGCGCCGTCGCCCGTGAAAAAGAGGCCTTTATAGGTATTGAAATAAGCTGTTTTGTAACGGTCATGGTCGTTCCAGAGCGTGCGCATCATGCCCGGCCAGCTGTCCTTGATGCAAAGAATTCCCTCGTTGGCGCCTTCGAGAACCGTTCCGTCGTTATCCACCAAAACGGGATTGACGCCGAAGAAAGGCCGCGTGGCCGAACCGGGCTTGAGCGGCGTCGCGCCCGCCAGCGGGGCGATCATGTGGCCACCGGTTTCCGTTTGCCACCATGTGTCGATAACTTGGCAACGCCCGCCACCGACAACTTGATAGAACCAGACCCATGCTTCGGGATTGATCGGCTCGCCGACAGAGGCCAAAAGGCGCAAGGATTTGCGGCTAGTCTTTTTCACCCATTCGTCGCCCTCGCGCATCAGAGCGCGAATGGCGGTGGGAGCCGTATAGAAGATATTGACCTTATGCTTGTCGATAACCTGCCAATAGCGCGAGGCGTCGGGATATTTCGGCGTGCCTTCGAACATCACGGTCGTCGCGCCGTTCGCCAGCGGTCCGTAAACCACATAGCTATGTCCTGTCACCCAGCCGATATCGGCAGAGCACCAATAGACTTCGCCTTCATGGTAATCGAGGACTAACTTATGCGTCAGAGCCGCATAAACAAGATAGCCGCCAGTCGTATGCAAAACACCCTTCGGCGTTCCCGTCGAACCCGATGTATAAAGGATGAACAAAGGATCCTCGGCATCCATTTCTTCCGGCGCGCATTCGTGGGACACACCTTTCAGCTCCTCATGCAGCCAATGATCGCGGCCTTTCTGCATGGCGACGGTGTTGCCGGTGTGTTTGACGATGATCGTGGAATTCACGTTATCGCAAGAAGCCAAGGCTTCGTCCAAATTGCCCTTGAGCGGAAAAGTGCGTCCATCGCGGACGGATTCATCCGCCGAAACGACGACTTTCGCGCCGCTATCTTTGATGCGCGCGGCCAGCGCGTGCGGAGAGAAGCCGCCAAAAACGACGGAATGAATGGCGCCGATGCGCGAGCAAGCCAGCATGGAAACGGCGGCTTCGGGAATCATGGGCAGATAGATAACGACAGTATCGCCCTTGCGGACGCCGCGGCGCTTCAGCATGTTGGCGAAGGCGCAAACCCTTTTGTGCAATTCTTTATAGCTAATGTACTCGGCAGGGTCGTTAGGATCGTCCGGCTCGAAAATAATCGCGGTCTGATCGCCGCGCGTCTTTAAATGGCGGTCGATGCAATTGGCACTGACGTTCAAAGTGCCGTCCTCGAACCACTTCACATCCACGTTTCCGTTGAAATCGCCGCTTTTGATCTTGGTATAGGGAGTCATCCAATCAAGGATCTTGCCCTGTTCCCGCCAAAAGCCTTCCGGATCGTTGATCGACTGCGCGTACATCTCCTTATACGCCTTTGCGTCGATCCACGCGGATTTAGAAAGAGGGCAGGAAACTGAAAGTTTATCCATGATTGTCACCTGAAGTCGTTTACCTTAATTTTCGCCCTATATCATGATTTGCGGCAATTTATGATTAAGAATCGATTGCGCAGCGCAACAAAGGCGTGCAATGCAGCATTTTTTCGCAACTGTGAAGAGCTTTTCCGATGGACGCAGCTTGTATTAAATCATGTCGCGGAACAATCCGCATTTGGAAAAACATCCGCAAAACCCTTATTTAAGGCGTTTTCTCCTTCTCTCTATTTTTGAATTCAGGGCTAAATTCCCTGACTATGAAGAATACTATGTATGAATTGCTTTCAGAACCGAAATAATCTCTTAAAGGAAAATTGTTTGGTTAATGGAGGCTGGGGATTGGGGGCTCGGGGTTTATACCAAGTTGGCTTTCATTCGGTATTAGCAATTCCCAGCCCAAAGTCCCTAACCCCCCAGCCCTAGCCAACCTGACTTCCCGCAGCTTCCAAAATCTCATGATGTTCGCCGACGGCGAGGATATCGTTGCCGCGGGCAACTAGCTCGGCCAAGGGTTCCACGGTCACATCCATAGTATGCGCGTTCGCGTGGATGAGGTGGTCGGAGTTTGTCATAAACCCAACATGCTTTTTAAAGAAAACCATATCGCCGCGCTTCCACGCGCGGTCGCGCCAATGCGCATTCAATGGCTTTCCAAAAGATTTGCATTGCAGATCGGCGTCGCGCGGCGCTTCGATGCCCGCCATTTCAAGGCAAAGCTGCGTAAAGCCGGAACAGTCGATCCCCTTTGGCGTGCGCCCGCCCCAAAGATAGGGGCAATGAAGCATGCGACCCGCCGTGAACACATAATCTCGCGCATACGCGAATTCGGTGGCCATCACATGCAAGTCAAAAACGAAGCCGCCATTTGCCAATTCGAGAAACCTCCCCTGTTTGCCGCTGACGCTGACAAACGAACCCAAAGTCAATTCGTCTATGGGCGGGGTTTTCATATCTGGTATTGGATAAACAAAGGTTCGTAACGCCGTGACTCTGTTGGACATCATAGAAATGGATTCCGCCAGATCGCCCATGTCGGGGACATAGCCTACATATCGGTCCGAGCGGTTCTGAACCCAAAAAAAGTCGTCCTTGCGCTCCTCGAAAACTTCCACGAATTCGCCATAGCGGATTTGGCTTACCTGAACGGCGTCGGCCTTTGGCTCGGCCAGCATGGGTAAAACACCGCGCAGGCATTGGCGCATCACCGGCTCGACATATTTCTTGGCCTTCACAGTATCGCGCAGCATTTTATCAGCGAGATCGGGGCGGTAGGCGTTAATGCGGGGATCAGGCTTCATGCTTTTCCATATAAAAACCAAAGCCTTCGGCTAAAGTCCGAAGGCTTCGATATTGTGTCCAATCCGGCAAATATTGCAAGAGAAGGTTTATTCCGCGGCGGCCGCCGCCCATGCGACGACTGGCGCATCGATGGAGGAAGAGGACGAAACGCTTTCGGATACCGTCGGAACTTCCGGCTCGACCACGAATTCGATGATTTCGTTTGCGAGCGCGGAGACATGCTCTCTTGCGCTATCGATGAGGCTTGAAAATTCGGTCAGGAAGATCGCGCCGTCCGACGTTTTTTGAACGAGGACGTTGCGGCGATCAAGATCGTCGCGCTGGCGGCGGATATACCCAAGCTCGCCCAAGCGATCAAGCGCGCGGCTGACGGCTGGCTTGGATATTTTAAGAGCGAGCGCCAAGCCGCGCACGGTATGCGGGCCTTCGCCCAAATAGACCGAAAGCATCAGGGCCATTTGGCGGGCGGAAAGATCGGGGGCATCGCCGCGAACGCTTGCGACGAGGGCGTGACGCCATAATTCAAGGGACTGTAATTGTGCGGACACGGTGACTCCATAAAAGGAGGGAAGGTCAGAATCGACGTTGGCAAGTGTTAGTCAGAGCGCGTTGATTCGCAAGAGAGATTCAGTCTTTTGTGCACAAAGATTCTTTTCGTTGCTTTAGTGAATCGAAACAGAGAGTTGAAATGAAAAAAGGAACTTCATGTAGAAAAAGAGGAACGCAAGTGTGACAAATATGCTGCGCCTGAATCAGGCCAGCAAATCTAGAAACGCTTTTGATGTTTCCTTCGCCTTTTGTTCAATCTTTTCTTTGATCTCTGCGGCCATCTCTTTTCTAAGGGCTTCTTTTTTTTCGGGCGGCAGGGCTTCGAATTCTTCTTCTGTATAGCCGTGGGCTTCCAGCCAATTTCGAATGGCGCGTTCTTCAGGGGACATGTTGAAGAAGGCAATAAGCTCCTTCAGTTCGGCGTTTTCTTTTGCCGCGGAGGTTTTAGATTCCGGCGTTCGCGTGTTCGAGACGGACGGATAACTTGCAAAACCGGATGAAGAAACGCCTGAAACGCCCATGATCGCTTCCTTTTCAAGGTTAGGGCAGGGGGATAAGCCTCTATAAAGATAAGCAAATTATATGCCATCGCTTTGGGGCTGTAGATGGATGTCCGCCTTCCGCCTACGCCAAGAGGCTTCGGCGCGACTGGGGGCATAGATGCGCCGCAGCTTTAGCGAAGGCGGGCGCGGGCATGACGCTACTTGCTTGCGATCGTCTGTTCGCCGCGGCGGGGGCTCCAACTGTCGGCGTCACGGTCGCCATAGAGCGCGCAACCCGGAAAATCCGCTTCCAAAACGCGAAGCATATTCTGCGCGATGGGGCGCAGAGACGGATGGACGGTTTTCGCCGAGCGAAGTTCGCCGATATAAACGGTTTCGGGCACCGAGTACGAGGCATGGATAAGCACCTGCGTTCCCATGGGATATAGGTATTGGTTGAGCGCGGACGAAACCTCAACGCCGTTTTTGGCCAAGCCGGCTATCGCGGCGAACTGGGCGGCGATGTCGTCTTCAAGGCGCTTGGCTTCGGCTGCTGGCAAGTGCTCCTTGAACTGGCTTGTGTACCATGGGTTGAGGCCGAAGTGCCCATCGATCAGCGGAATTTGGCAAACGCCGTTGCGGTGGCGATGCAAATCGCGGAACGAGCCGAAATCGAGCAGGAAAAGAAAATTGTACCGCCCGTAGGCTTCCAGCCGCCAAGGCAGGGGAGCGAATGCGGGACGCGCGCGCAAAACATCGCTTTCGTTTTTTCGCAGGTCTTCGATGTCGATGGCGTTGCGCTTGACAATCATGCGTCCCGTTTTAAGTAAATCCAAATCGCCGGCTTGCAGATCGAATTGACGCACAAGATCCCGCGAACTGACGAAATGATTGCGCATGGCGAATTTCGAAGCATAAGCCTGCGCAGGATTTTCCGTATCGTCCGCTTCCTTGGAATCGAAACTGTGCGGATATTTTTTCAGCATCTCGGCCAAAATCTGCCGCGCCCCGTCCCCGATCTCGGGCAGGGGGTGGTTTTTCAGGCGGCGCAGGTGATCGCGCGATGCGCGCAGGGAAGTCGTCCAGCTTAGAAGCGTCGTCGTGCCGATGGGCAAAAGAGAGCGCGCGATATCAAAGCCGCGGGCGTATAGAGCGTTTTCCCAGATTTTTTCGTTTTTGTAATCGTCAGGGTTAAAGGGATAGCGTTTTTTCAAACCTTCGATCAAAAGCGGAAGGACGCGGTTATAAATTTCCATCCAGCGCGATTGAATGGCTGCGCTGGCGGGATTCTGATAGGGATCGATCACGCCTTGCTTGGAAAAATCCAGATAGCGCGTGGAGGCTTCCTGCCCGTTGTAAAGCGGGTGATCCTGCACCGCTTTGGCGAAAAGCATCGAAACCTGCTCGATAAAAAGGGTCGTCGTGCCGCAATCGCCAATCGAGGCGTGACCGTAGCCGACGTAGTATTGATCCATAAATTTGCCGCTGCCGGTTTTCTTTAGCTTCTCAAGATGTGTCGTGACGCTGGAGGGGCTGCGCGAATAAAGCGCCTGAAGCATAGCGAGGTCTTCGGGGTGGCGGTCGTCGATAACGAATATGTCGGGCATGGACTTTCCTGAAATATAAACTTGCCGGAGTATCGGCGGAGAGGCGGCGAATCTCAAAAGGTTTTTCAGTTATACCAAAGGACCAGTGAATGTATCCATATCGCTCGACTTCACTCGCTCTGCGGCTCGCTTATCGCTTTATGGGCGTCATTATGGATTCCAAGGGCTTAATGTGTCCAGCGAGCGATAAGCTCTGATCCCCCGCTCGTGACCCAAACAAGTCATTTCATTGTGCCGTTGGTATTTTACCAGATAACCCGCGCGTTGACTGGTATTAACCATATCACAAATGTGTGTTTACCATAATCTCATGTTGACGAATACGGACGCTTTTCGTAACGAGAAAGAGGATGAAAGTAATTCGTTCCTTGAGATAAGGCGAATCATTGGATATTTAAAAACTTCGTTATTTTTTTTCGCCTCAAAAAGGCCGCACTAAAACGAAAAGATAGACCCATGAAACAGCTTAACTCATATCGTTTTTACGAACTCGGCGCCAAATTGTACGGCCTTTTCTGCGCGGATCTTGGCGCGCGAGTAGCCGACATGTTCGGGCCGCTCAGCGAAGCGCAGGCGCTTCTCGATAGCTTTATCAAAGGCGATACCATCGCGATTACGTCCTCGAAAGCCGACGCGGTGAGGCTTCTGAACAAAATCAGCTCTATTTTCGAACGCTATTTCATCGATCCCGACACCAAGCAGCTGAAGGATCAGCGTGGCGAGGATCATATCGACATGCACGAGCTTTCGACGCTGCGCGGCATGGTCGAAAAGTTCGAGCATGCGTTGGCTGCGGAAATGAATAGCGCGCCGACGTACGTCGCGGAAAAGCACGGCATTTACTCGACCTACGATCTTGCGGAAAACGCGCAGGAGATTTTTTCGGAAAGCATGCGCGCCGTCATTCCCGAAAGCGTTCAAAAGGAATTCGCCGCAGCTGGGCGCGCTTTGGCCTTCGATCTGGGCACGGGCGCGGTCGTTCATACGCTGCGCGCGACGGAAATCATGCTTCGCAATTATTATGAAGTGTTCGTCAGCACGACGCCCGCCAAGTCCGAGCGCAACTATTCGCTGTACATTAAAAAGCTGGCCGCGATGGCCGATGAAGAAGACCGCGGCAACCGACCGGACCGCCGCGTCGTTCAAATGCTGGCGCAGATCAAGGAACGGTATCGCAATCCGCTCGTGGCCTCGGAAGCGACGGTCTCCGTCGACGAAGCCTTGCAGCTTTTCGGCATGGCCAGCGCGCTTATCTCCCTGATGGCGGAAACGGTTGCCGCCAGCAAGCGGAAGGCTGCCAAGCTCGATGCCTCAAAAAACGCCGACGACAGCGAAAACGGCGATGAGGACGGTGAGTAAGACTCTCCACCGCATGTGATCAAGGGGCGGGGCCAACCGCGCACCTCTTCTGCTTATAAACTCGCGACTAAAAACAGTTAACCATATTTTCCCCTTTGCTGAACAACGGTGTTTTTAGCGCATCGTTAACATTGACATAAAAGTGCGTGATGTTATCGTTTGGGAAATTATGCTTCATTCGTTTTTATAGATTTTGCGAAAGGCACCCCCTATGACAACTCGTTTATCTCCTATACGCAAAATAAGCGCGAAGGTGTTTTTGCTTTCTGGCGCGCTTTTGCTTGCGCTTCCTTTTTCCGCAGAGGCCGCAACGCTCTCAGTCAATTCGGCGACCGACTATACCTCTGCAGGGCTTTACCTGAACGCGGGGCAACAATTCACCGTTACGGCCACGGGCTTGGTAAACTTGGACGTTTCTTATGGTCCCTACATCGTGGATGCGAACGGCACCATTGACACGGCTCCGGTCTATGGCGGTCAGGGATATAATTTCTTTTTGACGTAGCCAACCGTAGGGCAGCCAGCCGTTGCCGGAGGATATAAAATTCTGGGCACGAGCAGCACGCCCGGCTATACGGGCTATAATCCCTATTACGGCACCGCCACCTATAGCGGGGGCAAATACGGCCAACTGTACGGCTTGTTTTCCTCAACAGACCCGGGCGATCTGAAGAGCTTCACCTCGGGGATTCTGTTGGGCACGTCGGGGCTTTATACCGCGGCAGACAGCGGCTATCTCTATCTTAGCATCAACGATTGGAACCGCAGCGACAACGCAGGAAGCTATTTGGTCTCAATCTCCGTGGTTCCGCTTCCCGCCGCGCTGCCGTTTTTTGGGGCGGGGCTTCTCGCTGTGGCGGGACTGCAGCGCCGGAAAAGAAAAAGCGCCTGATACCAACGGCACAATGAATTGATTTGTTTGGGTCACGAGCGGTTGCGAGGAGCTTATCGCTCGCTGGACTATTAACCCATTGGACTCCAGGGTGACGCCCAGCAAGCGATAAGCGAGGCGCAGAGCGAGTGAAGTCAAGCGGCGTGGATACATTCATTGGTCGTTTGGTATGATTGCTCAGGCGCTTTTACCGTTAGCATAGGCTCTTTTAATTGAACTCATGCGCTTTCATGAAGGCGCGGATTTCAGCGTTTAGCCATCTGTATTCATACAAGATGTAGAAATGCCCCGGGCCGTCCCAAACGACGAATTCCAGATCGGGGAACAACGACCGCAGCTTGTCTTCTGTGTCCGGCTGCAATTCCTTCGACTGGGCGTAAACGGCCAAAGTCGGAGCCATTACCTGCTTGTTCGGCCATGACTTGTATTCCGCGAAATGCTCCATTGTATAGGTGCGGATTTTGCGCGGCGTATGCATGATGGTCGTCTGCACCTCGTCCTTCGCCCATTCCGGCGTCAGGCGGCCGTGCATGTTGTCGATGAACTGCCGGGTGTATTGATCGCCCTTCGGTCCGCGGAATTTGCGGACGAACGCTTTTGTTTCTTTCGTCCATTGAGCCCTCCCCTTCGCATCGTGCGGCGGGAAGAGGAACGCGCCATCGGCCAAGACGATGCCCGCCACTCTTTCTGGCGCCATCAAAGCGACATGGCGAACGATGTTTCCGCCCATGCTATGCCCGACCAACACCGCGCGCTGCACGTTGGCGGCGTCCATAACGGCAAGAACGGCCTTGGCGAGATTTTGCTGAGTATGATGCCCTTTGGGCGTCGTGCTGTTGCCGTGACTTGGCAGATCAAGCGCGATTACGCGATAATCCTGGCTCAGCTCGCCCAGTTCGCCGCGCCAGAAATCGGTGCGGCCGCCCCATCCATGAACGAAAATAAGGGGAATATCGCCCTTGCCTGCGTCGACGTAGTGAATTTTGGCCTTGCTGTAGGACGCCGTTTTGGTGACGGGATCAGGGGGTACATCCACGCTTGCACACGAAGTGAAGCCCAGAAAAGCGAGAGACAGCAGAAGCAGTCGAACAGAACGCATGGCGTGAATCCTTTCCATTTATGGGGGAAGGGCATGGAAAGCCCAGAGGAGAGATGCAAAAGAATGCGCCTCTCCAAGCGATTCGGCAATAATTGGTTTTATAAAGGAGCGCGAGTTTTTCGAGTATTGCTGAAAACAGTCGGGGCAATCAGAACGAGCCGAAAGCCGTTCCCAGAGTGATAACCGCGACAAGCGCGAAAATAGGCCCGGGAACGATGGCGAAAAAGATGTCTTTATAGGCCTCTTTATGTGTCATGTTCGCAATATTCAAAAGAGTGATAACGGCGCCATTGTGCGGCAAAGTACCCAGCCCGCCGGTCGCAATGCTGGTCACACGATGCAAAAGCTGCGGGTCGATCCCTGCCGCTTGCGCCGCGTGAATGTAGTGATTGCCCAAGGTTTGCAGCGCAATGCTGACGCCGCCGGAGGCCGAGCCGGTGATGCCCGCCAGCACGTTGACCGAAACGCCCAAAGACACCAAGACATTTCCATTTCCAATACTCAAAACGAAGTCGCGCAGGATTTCAAATGCGGGCAAGCCCGCAATCACCGCGCCAAAGCCCACCATGCTGGCCGTATTGAACACCGGAAGGACGGAAGCGTTCGACCCCCCGTCGATGCTGCGGCGGATGGATTTAAAATGTTTGCGGTTCAGGATAATTAATGTGCCGATGCCTAGAAACAAAGCGGAAAGTGTGGACCACACGCCCAGCACCGACGACAACTTTATGCCACCGAATTCCGGGCGGGAAAGATAATTTACGTCAAGCCCGGGAAGGATGTATTGACTGAATGCGTAATTGGCAAGGATGACCACGAAGAGCGGCGACATCGCGGAAAAGATCGAGACTCTTTTATGATGGCCTTCCGCGGCCACGTCGACTTCCGTAATATCGAAACCTTCGCCTTCCGCATGTTCACGGGCTTCCCAATTCAGATCATGCAGTTTGTCGCCATGATGCCCATATCCTTCTCCGGCGCGCTTGGCCTTTTTGGCTTGGATATGAATCCACGCGTAGCCTGTCAGAAGCATAATGGCGGAAGCGATGAGTCCCAGAGCTGGCGCGGCAAAAGGCGTCGTTCCGAAGAAGGGTGTGGGAATGGTGTTTTGGATAGCGGGGCTGCCCGGCATGGCAGTCATCGTAAATGTAAAAGCGCCCAGCGCGATTGCAGCTGGTAAAAGCCGTTTTGGCACCTTACCAAGATGGAAAATATGCATCGCGATTGGATAGACGGCAAACGCCACAACGAAAAGCGAAACGCCGCCGTAGGTAAGAATAGCGGAGGCCATGACGATCCCCAGAATCGCATGCTTCTTGCCCAATTTCATGATAACCCACTTGGCGATTGTTTGTGCTGCGCCGCAATCGTCCATCAATTTGCCGAACAGCGCGCCTGCAAGGAACAGGGGAAAGTATGAAATAATAAAGCCGCCTGTCGCCTTCATAAAAACCTGCGTATAGAGGGCAAGAAACGTGTGCTCTCCCGACAGCAGGGCGGCAAGAAGGGCCAAAAGCGGGGCAAGGACTAGAACGGTGATGCCGCGATAGGCCAAATAGATCATCAAACCTAAAGCCAACATTATTCCGATAAGGCCTAGCATGATATTTCCTTCGCATTTTAAAAAGGGAAATATCGGAAGATTTTATTAAGAACTGCCTAAGGCAAGTTTAATGAGGCAGCATTTGCCGTATCTTCCTCATCTCCGCCCAAGGATCGGCGCGGCGAAGTTTTAAAACGCGTTCGACCGTATAATCCTGCGCGGTTTTAAGAGAAGCTAATTCGCGCCACGCCAAAGGCATGGCCACAGGCGCGCCCGGTTTGGCGCGGGTGGAGTAGGGGGCAATCGCGCTCGCGCCTTTGCCGTTGCGCAAATAATCGATGTAAATTTTTCCTGTGCGCTTGTTTTTCCGAATGTTCGATGTGAACCTTTCCGGCGACGCTTTGACCATGGTTTCCGCAAAAATACGCGTAAAGTCCTTCACCTCTTCCCAGCTTGGGCCTTTTTGGATGGGCACAACCACATGCAAGCCCTTGCCGCCAGTCATTTTAAGGAAAGAGTCCAGCTTCGCCTTCTTTAAATTATTGCGGATTTCCGCCGCCGCTTTCTTCACGGCCTCGAAAGGAACGTCCGGCGCCGGATCGAGATCGAAAACGAACTGATCCGGCCTTTCGATATCATCCGCAGTTGCGTTCCAAATATGGATTTCCAGCGCGTTCATCTGGACAAGGGAAATAAGCCCGCCTAGATCCTCGATCATCAAATAAGCGTCCTTTTCGTCGCTCACATAAATGGGCTTTACCTTCGGCGTGAACATATCAACGCCGTGCCGCTGGAAAAAGCAGGGTTTGCCTTCGCCATCGGGACAGCGCACAAGGCTGATCGGCCTTCCCGTCACGTATGGCAGCATCAGCGGCGCGACTTTTTTATAATACAGCGCTAGCTCCCGCTTTGTGATGGCCGCATCGGGAAAGATCACTTTATTGGGATGCGAGAGGGAAACGCCTGCGATGTTTTCGCGTTTCCCCTTTCCTGTTTTATGTTGCGCGTCTGGAGGATCGATTTTTTCAGTCGCTTTCGGTTTTTCCATTACAACCTCGCGGGCTGGTTTGTCTTCGCGCAATCCCTGAAAGGAAGCATGACGCATAAAGCCGTCGGGCGTCCATTCGAAAAAATGCACTTGCGCCACCAAGCGCGGTTCGACCCAATGCGCGCCGCGCTTTGAGGCCGTGGAGATGCTTATAAAAGCGGGGGTAGCGCGTTCGTGATCACGCAGACGTTTCAGAATTTCCATGCCTTCGCTCTGCGAAAAGCCTGTGCCGACTTTGCCTGCGAAAATGAAATCATTGCCTTGGAAATAGCCCATTAAAAGCGCGGCGAGCAGGGAAGGATGCATCGGCTGCGTCGTGAAGCCGCCGATCACCAATTCCTGCTCTTTCACGCATTTGGACTTTAGCCAATATTCATTACGGCCAGAATAGTAAGGTTTGCTCAGGCGTTTCGAGACGACGCCCTCCATCGCCATGGAGCAGAGCTTGGCAAGCATTTTCTCGCCGGAAACCTTGAAATGCTCGCTGTAATGAATCCAATCGGGAGAATTTTTAAAAATTTGCTTAAGCTGGTTTTTTCGTTCCGAAAGAGGCAGGCCGCCAAGATTCTCGCCGTTTAGAAACAGCAAGTCGAAAACATAATAATGCAGGCGTTCCTGCCGCCCTTTGCCGAGCGGATTTTGCATCCCGTGAAACGACATCGTACCATCGTTCGCGATGCTGACGATTTCGCCGTCCAGAATTGCATTGTCGATCCTCAGTTTTAATAACTGCTTCGCGATGATCGGATATTTTTCCGTCCAATCCTTGTCATTGCGCGTCAGCAAGCGCGCGACGCCGTTATGGATATGCGCCTGAATGCGGTAGCCGTCGAATTTGATTTCGTGAACCCAATCATCGCCTTTCGGCGGCCTGTCGACAAGCGTTGCTAGCTCGGGCGGGATGAAAGGGGGAGGGGAGGCTAAAGGGGATCGTCTTGAAGTTTTTTTTTAAGCGAATTTCTAGCGCCATCCCCGCGCACGCGAGGATCCATGGCTGCAGACGGTTCCCAATTAGTTCCCTCTTTTAATATCTGCTCCATCGATCTTTTTGAAACGACGCTTTTCTGATACCGCTCCACCGCCTCGTCGCCGTTTTCGCTTGCGTAGTCGTCCTTGCCCTTAATCAGCAGCCAGTTATCGCGCTTTTCATCTGCCGCCAACTTGCCTTTCATGCGTACTAGATGCCAGCGCCCCTTTAGCCGCTTGCCCTGCAATTCGAAATTTAAATGGCCTTTGGCGAAATCGCGCCTCGCATCGCCGATGGGCGTCCATGTGCCCTGATCCCACAGCATCACCGCGCCGCCGCCATATTCGCCCTGCGGAATAGTGCCTTCGAAGCCGCTGTACTCAATCGGATGATCTTCGACATGCACGGCAAGCCTTTTGTCTTCGGGGTTTAGGCTGGGGCCTTTGGTAACGGCCCAGCTTTTTAGAACGCCGTCCATCTCAAGCCGCAAATCGTAATGCAATCTACGCGCCGCATGTTTTTGAATAACGTAAAGGCGCGCAGATCCCTGCGCGCCGCCACCTGCAGGCTCTGGCGTTTTTTTGAAATCGCGCTTGGCGCGGTAGGTTCTGAGCGCATTTTTTTTAGGCATATGCCGGAATGACAAAAATTCTTGATTAACTACGCGCTTTTTCTCCGTCGGGAAGGCGTGCGTTTGGTTTTGTCTTCATCCGCTTCAAGACTTTTGCGCAACGCCTCCATAAAGTCCACGACCTTGGCGGAGGGACGCGCTTTTGCATACACGGGCTTGCGATGCGTCTTCTTGGCGTTGATCAATTCCATGAAGGCCTCGTGGTAATGATCCTGGAATTTCTCGAAATCCGGCTTTTCCGTATTGCGTTCTATTAATTGGTGCGCAAGCTCGACGTAATCGCTGTTAATCTTCACGTCCAACGAAGGCAGCATATCCTCGCTTTCCACCTCCTCCAAATAACGCAACGTGTTGAGAATCAAGCCCTTCTTTGCCGGCAAAACGGCGCATAATTCTTCCCGGCCCCGCATTGTTATCTGGCCGATGCCCGCTTTGGCGCTGCTTAGAAGAGCTTTATGTATGACGGCATAAATCTCCTCGGATGTTTTTCCATGGGGCAGCACGAAATAGGGACGCTCGTAAAATGGAACGGGAATATCCGCGATCTTCACGAACGTATCGAGCGCCAGCATATCGCTGGATGGCAATTTGATATCCGCGATTTCCTGCGGCTCCAGCGCGACGATGCCGTCCCCTGTATCATACGCTTTAATGATATCTTCGCGTTCGACTTCCCGCCCTTCCTCGTTCACGTTGCGGTGATGAATGCGCTCGCCGGACTCGCGATCAATCTCATGAAGGCGGATTTGGCTGCTTCGCCGCAACGCGCTAATCAACGCGACGGGAAAGGATACAAGCGAGATGCGTATCTGCCCTCGCCAATAGGGACGTGTCGCCATACCACCTCATCTATTAAAACCCTGAGGGTGAAGCGCTTTCCGCCAGCGTCGGCAGGGCGGCGATGGTTGTTAATCCCGTGCTCAGACCGCCGATGAGTTGCCGCCGAGAAAATTGATCGGTCATCTTCTTCTCCTTATAAGTTAAGAAGACGATGCCAGCGCGGTCATAAAAATTCAGTACAACGAGGAGGGGAATTGGTTAACGGCATATAAAGCGTTACCTATGTCTTAGGTACATTCCGTTACCTATGTCTCCGGTTTGTACCCCTT
>CAZFCA010000020.1:0-24461 GCA_964517415.1 uncultured Rhodospirillaceae bacterium | reverse complement strand
TTCTTCCCTATGGCACTTCGATGCCGTTCGGGGAAGCCGTCCACACCATCATTCCGAAACCTGTCACTCAATCGTACAAAGAATGTTGGAGTATTATGAACAGCAATTGGCGAGTGAGCGAAAGGTGTGCGGAATCCAGGCGTCATCGCCATAAAAAACGTCAGCTCGGATTATTCGCGCCGTTTATGTTATTCCCGAAGTCTTTCCGACATATCCTTCGGATGGTCGGTCTGGATTCCGGACACCCCGCCAATTGTGCATTCAATGCCGCTCATAATTTTCACAAATTTTTTATATGCACAATAGGCGGGGTTCCGGAATGACAACTCTCCCAATCCGTCTGGACGTGTGCCGTTTTATCCTTTCAAAAAATGCGTCAGCTTATCTCCTCAGAAAATGCAGGGTCGTGTCGGCATAACTGCGCGACACAACAATCTCGCATGCGGGCAGGGCATCGAAAGCCTCGTTTTTATCGACCTCGGCCACGATCACGGCATGCTTCGCTATCCATCCCGCTTTGTCCAAAGCCTCGTATGCCGGAGGAATAAGCCCTTTGCGATAAGGCGGCGCAAGAAAGACAATCTTGCAAAGGGCATCGGCAGGCGGAGGCAGCAACGCATCGGCGGCCAGGATGCGGCACTTGCTCGCGACGCCCAGTTTTTCGGCATTGCCGCGCGCTATGTTTAAAGCGTCTGCGTTTTTATCGAAAAGCGTCGCGCTTCCCGCGCCCCATGAAATCGCCTCGAACGCCAACGCGCCCGTTCCGCAAAAAGCGTCGAGCACGTTCACATCGCTTTCGAATAAATCGCCGATCTCCTTGCCCCAGTCGCGGTGCGCCAGAATATTGAACAAGGCTTCGCGCACGCGATCCATCATGGGCCGCGTTACGGTGCTTAGCGGCGGATCGATCTTCCGCCCGGATAAACTTCCCCCTACGATGCGCATTTGCGCTCCTTAAAAAAACCTCCCAGCGAATCGCGCAGAACGCGGCGGGGGATTTCCTCCACCGCGCCGCGCGGCAATTTGCCCAAGGGGAACGGCCCGAACGCCACTCTTATTAAGCGCGTCACCTGAAGGCCGAGGTGCTCCATGATTTTGCGCACTTCGCGGTTTTTACCCTCGCGGATCGTTACGGAAAGCCAACTATTTGTGCCTTCCTCTTTGCCTTTTTCGATCTCTATCTTCACAGGTTCGTAGCGAATGCCTGAAATCGTCACGCCTTTGGCGACCGAGGCCAGTATTGCTGCCTCCACATGCCCATACACGCGCACACGGTAGTGGCGCAGCCATGCGTTTTTCGGCAATTCCAGAAAACGCGCCAGCTCGCCGTCGTTCGTCAAAAGCAGCAAGCCTTCCGTATTGAAATCCAGTCTGCCGACGCTCACGACGCGCGGCATATCGGCTGGCAGCTTTTCAAAAACGGTCGGCCTTCCTCGCGGGTCGCGTGATGTCGTCAACACGCCTGAGGGTTTGTGATAACGCCACACGCGAGTCTCCTCTGCGGCCGAAAGCGGCTTGCCATCGACCGCGATGACGTTTTTATCGGTCACGTTCAGGGCAGGGGAGTCGATAATCCGGCCGTCCACCGAAACTCGCCTTTCAAGAATCATTTTCTCGGCATCGCGGCGCGAACATACGCCCGAGCGGGCCAAGCGCTTTGCGATGCGCTCGCCTTCGAAAGCCTTTGGGGGGGAAGCCTTGTCTTTTTCTTTCATACGCGGCACCATAGGATAAAGATGATGAAACGTCGAGGAATTCATGCCCGATTACATGGACATAGCCCTAAAAGAAGCCGATGCTGCCGCCAAGCGCGGCGAAGTGCCCGTTGGCGCGGTGCTGGTCTCGGTATCGGGAGAAATTCTTGCCATCGCGGGCAACAGAACCGAAGAGGACGCCGATCCTGCCGGGCATGCCGAAATCCTTGTCTTGCGCGAAGCTGCGCGCAAAAGGGGCGCGCCTAGGCTTCCCGACTGCGATTTGTATGTCACGCTGGAGCCATGCGCGATGTGCGCCGCCGCCATCAGTATTGCGCGGATTCGCCGCCTTTTTTACGGCGCATACGATCCCAAAGGCGGTGCGGTCGAGCATGGGGCGCGTTTTTTCTCTCAGCCGACATGCCATCATGCGCCCGAGGTCGTCGGCGGCGTGGAGGAGTCGCGGTGCAGCGAGCTTTTGAAATCCTTTTTCGCGGACAAGCGTTGAAACAGCCGCGTTCCAAGCGTTGATTCATAATTCGTTAGGAATTATCGCGCATAAATAAATGAAGAATAGACGAGCAGAGATGAGCCGATGATCGACTGACGATCGAATTCTCAACTCACCGAACGCAACAATCTCGCTTTCCTCTCGTCGCATCATCGATGCGGCGCGGAGGTTTTTTTTTCGTTTCGATGCGCGATGCAAAATGTTGCACACATGCAACGCGCGAAGGCGATAAGAAAGATTCCGACAGAAATCTGTCTTGATATAAAAAATGTTGTTGACTCTTTTGGCAACAAGACACAACATCATTCCACTCTACTCTATCCATCAACCCTCAGGAGGTCATTATGGCTGCTAAGAAAAAAGCTAAGAAGCCAGCTAAGAAGACTGCTGCTAAGAAGAAGAAGAAATAATGTCTGTCGCCTTTAAGGCGACATGACTTTCTCTTCAACCCCCGTTCGGTATGCCAAGCGATCGCTGGCAAGCCGAACGGGGGTTAAGTTTTATGGGGCATGAATCAAAAGGCGGAAGGTCGGAAGATAGCCATTTCATATTCGAGTGTCGTTTCGGTAAGGCAATACGGTAGCATTGTCGAGAATCAGAATCTTGAACCCGGGGCTGATCACAGGTGCTCCCAACCCCTTACTTTACCGATAAAAATGTCCCTTTGGGTTGACGCGGGGCTTTTTCCCGCTATTATCGCCGCCTCATCTCTGGAAAAGCCCCAGTGGTGGAATTGGTAGACGCGGTAGACTCAAAATCTACTATCGGCAACGATGTGGGGGTTCAAGTCCCTCCTGGGGCACCATTCGGTTTTTTTAGTGCTTTTTCACCGCGAAAGCGACGTGCTTTACAAAAGAGGCAAAGGGGCGCGCGGGATTGGCCTGCAAAATGTCAGAATCACATGTCGGCTTATGCGCGGGATAGTCGCGATCGATTTCCTTTAACAGCACACGGTCCGGTACGATCTGAACATCGAAAGGTTTGTGGAGGTCTCTGCGTTCTTTGATGGGAAGATAGCTGCGTGTATTTAATATTCCTTTATTTGTGCAGCTTGCCGCAATGCGGACATCAAAGCCTCCGCGCAAGCTCAAATGCTTTGCGCTTGAGGAGAGACAACAGTCATAAGTTTCGCCCGGCCGCTCCATTTCGAAAATGCCGCTGATGATTATTTTCGCCGCGCTCATTTTTTCAATGGCGGCTTGCATGGATGGCTCTAGCCATAAGGAAAAACTTCTTTTGAGAGCAAGGGGCGCATTTTCTTCGACGGGGAGGGCGATTTGATTTTCATCACAGTAAACATTTTTGTTCGCTACCGAGAGGTTTTTCAGGCATCCAATTCCGTTTGAAAAGGGTATGAAACTTTGATCATAGACGACATAGACCGTAGGGATGGAACGCTTGTTTAATTCATCGATCAAGCGCAGTTCATTTCTTTTTAAATCCGGCCAGAAATCCCTGGCGTTCCAAACGGAAGAGTAGCATTCCTGAAAATCAATAAAGAAATGAACGACTTCGCTTTCGTATAGGTTTTCGTAAAGCATCACGGATATATTCCTATTTTTTAATATCGAAGCGGATTATACAAATCCTCTTTCATAGGCAAAATAATTTAAATACTTTCAAGGGGGGCAAGGAGATGGTTTAATATGTTATCCAAGGATTCCCGTCCTAGCCCGCTCGTTTGCCCATGCCCCTTGCCATCCATTATACCTCCACTAAGCCGCCCACGGGGCGGGAGCGCGAAGTCTTTGGGCTTCAAGTCGCTATAGCCGATTTGTTGAAGGCTTATTTCCGTTATGCGCGGACGGAAAAATTCACCTTCCTTATCGGCGCGGAAGAGGAATGGAAAGAAATCCAAGGTCTGGCCGCGCAGGCGGGTGTGGACGCCAATCGCCTTGTCGCGCTGGACAGGCGTTTTCCCGAGCAAAACTTTACCGATATCGCAACTGTTTTCCGCGCCGAGCCGGATACGCGCCAACTTTTGTGGCAAAGGCAGGCTTTACTTCAAAGCGGGCAGGGGGGCGGTTTTACTTTTTGCGGCCTTTCGCACGCCATCAGCGGCACGGAAGCGGGCGACGTTTTGCAAGATTATTGCCTTTCGCCCTCGCAAGAAACGGACGCGATTATCTGTCCCTCACATGCCGTAAAGGCCGCCATTCGTCGTTTTTGGGATTCTTATGGCGATTATTTAAAAGAACGCTTCGGCGCTTCGTACAAATGCCCCGTGCAGCTGCCGGTTATTCCTCTGGGCATCGATATCGAAAAATTCGAAGCGAGGACAAAACCTGAAAACCGCGCCGAGCAACGCCGCAAGCTGGGCATCGCCGAGGACGAAACCGTTTTGCTCTGGGTGGGGCGGCTCAGCGCCGCAATCAAGGCGCATCCGCTCCCTATGTTTCGGGCGGCAGAACGCGCTGCGGAAATTACGGGCAAACCCGTGCGCCTTGTCATGGTCGGCTATTTCGTGCCTGCCGAGGCGGAAGACCAGTTCAAGAAGCTCGCAACGGATATCTGCCACAAGGCGAAAGTCACCTTTATCGCCGCGAACGATCCGCGTTTCCCGAGCGGCCTTTGGGCTGCCGGTGATATTTTCCTTTCCCTTATCGACAATATGCAGGAAAGTTTCGGCCTTACGCCTATCGAGGCTATGGCGGCCGGTTTGCCGCGCATCATCAGCGATTGGGACGGCTACCGCGATTGCGTGACTGACGGCGAAGATGGATTCGCCATACGCACGATGCAGCCGCCTGCCGGCAACGGCTTCGATCTCACCTCGCAAATCGTTAGCGGGCGCGAGATTTACGGCGGCTTTCTTGCCAAGGCGGCGTTGACGGTTTCGGTGGACGCCGTGCAGGCGGGCGACCGCATCGCTCAATTGATAGAGTATCCCAGCCTTCGCGCCTCGATGATCGAAAAAGCCCGCGCTCGCGTCAGGCAACAATACGACTGGCGCGGTATTATCCCCGCTTACGAAGATTTCTGGAGCGAGATGGAAAAGCGCAGGCATGCGTTAAAATTCAGGAAGGAAAAATACGCTTCGGCTTTGCCGCAGCTTCCCGATCCCTATACGATGTATAAAGCCTTTCCGTCCGGTGCATTTTCAGAAGCCGACCGCATATCGCTTATCGCCTCTGTCGACGACATTAAAATGCTTTGGCAACACCGCATTAATATCTATGCGAACGATGTGATGATCGCGCCGATGGATATCTCGGCGCTTTTGGGGTGGCTGGGCGAGCGCGACGGAGCGAAGATCGGCGACGTATTCGCCCGCTTTCCGGCGCTGGACAAGCCGCGCCTTTGGCGCACGCTGGCATGGCTGCATAAGCTGGGAATTGTCGGATAATTCCGTTCATTTGACGGCCTCTGTGTCGTTATGCGACAATAAGGCGTCATTCATTAACCATGTTAATTTCCATGTTTTCTGCCGAGCAGATAGTCACGCTGGCCACGATCACGGAAGCCGTCGTCCTCGCGCCCATTCTTTTCGAATTTCTTATCGAACGGCGCAAGCGCGCCCATGCCGTCGAGCTTAGCCTCGAGATTATCGACGTTTCGAAAGTGAAGGTGGATTTGGCGGGCATGGACGATTTGCTGGCCGACATCCGCGATTTGATCGACCGCGCGCGACATCCTGAAGCCTATAAAACCCTTAGGTTCGCCAATGAAATATTGATTGCGGGACCGGCTCTTTCGGGGAAAAAAGCCCTAGCAAAAAAAATTGCCAAGGATGCGAATTTCGACCGTATTTTTGTGGTCTACAACCCGAACAACGTCGATGCTTTGGCGCGCGCGCGGCATCTTTTGCTTCGCACGCGGAAAAAGGTCATGCTGCTTTTGCCCCGCCTCGATCTCATCAATGAATGCGAGGACGACGCGCTGCTTTCCGAGCTTGACGCGCTGATCGAATCCGCCGCCGGATTAAGCCATGCCCTTGTAATCGGCACGACGAACAGGATGATCGTTGGCGGGGAAGTGGACTATTTGTTCGGCATGACGTTGTCCTTGCCGGGCGCGACCATCGTTTCCCAGCCGACACCGCCGCTGGAGCCGGAAGTGCATCGCATGCTGGCTGCCGTGGCGGAATTTTATTTGGATCGGATGTTAAAGGCGGGCTATCGGCTGATGGATATTTCGCGCGACGGCTTCATCGCGCGCATCCTTGTGAGCGTCAAAAACGCGGGGGAGATCGAAGACGCCGTCATCATGTGCCAAGCCATGGCCATTTACCGCCAGCGCATGAAGGAAACGGGCAAGGAACGGCTTGTCACGCCCGAAATCCTCGAACTCTCCCTCCGCCGCGTGGTGGCGGGAAGATGAGCAGGGGCTTGGGTTTGGGGGCAGGGGCTGGGGCGTGAACCGAGCCTGCGATCTGTCTTCTGTTATCCAAGCGCCTTTGCCAAATGTTCCTTATTGGGCATCTTGGATAAAATTTTCACGGCTTGCTCGGCCATATAGCGTTCCTCGTTCGCGGGAATGACAAGCACTTGCGGAATATTCAAAAAGCCAAGTTGAGTGAGCACGGCCTCGCGCACTTCCTTGGCGTTTTCGCCGACGCCGCCGGTGAACACAAGCGCGTCGATGCCGCCGATAGAAACGGCTACCGAGGCGATATTCTTGGCGATGTAGGTGCAAAAATAGTCGATGGCGTAGGCCGCGCGCGGGTCGGGGCTTTCCAAAAGCGTTTTCACGTCGTTGCTGATGCCCGACATGCCTTTAAGGCCGGATTGGGTATAGAACATGTTCTCGACCTCGGCGGGAGTCATGCCCAGTTCGCGCACGATATAGAAAACGACGCCTGGGTCGATGGAGCCCGTTCGCGTTCCCATGGGAAGCCCGTCCAAAACCGTCATGCCCATGGTGGTGTCGATGCCTTTGCCGTCTTTCATCCCGCAAAGGCTGGCCCCGTTGCCGAGGTGCGCGACAACGACGCGGCCCTTGGCGATTTCCGGGTAGTCGCGCTTCAGCACTTGCGCGATCCACGCATAGGAAAGCCCGTGAAAGCCGTAGCGCCGGACGCCCTTGTCGGTAATCGCTTGCGGTAGGGCGTAATTGGTGAATTTTTTTTCATGATGCGCGTGAAAAGCCGTGTCGAAGCAAGCGATTTGAGGCACGAAGGGCAAGATATGCGTCACGACGCCAATGGCGGCCAAATGATGCGGCTGATGCAGCACGGCCAGAGGGATAAGTTTTTTCAAGCTATGAAAAATGTCCGAGTTGATGATCGTCGGTTCAAAGAACTCCGCGCCTCCGTGCACGACGCGATGCGCGATGCCGACAATATTCCATCCGGCTTTCAGGCTTTCGAACCAATCGATAATTTGCTCCACTGCGTTTTTTTGCGTTTCAGCAAGCGGCAATTCTGTTTTAACGTGCGTTTCCGTGCCGTCGTCGCGGTTGGCGACGAGGACGGGCTTGGTTCCAATTCCCGTCACGCTGCCGTCGGCAAGACGCGGCAAGCCTGCGCTGCATCCGAAGATTTGGAATTTGACGCTGGACGAACCCGCGTTAAGGGTCAAAATAGTGTCAATCACTTGATCTTTCCTTCTTTTTTAGCCTGAGCCGCCAAGACGCAGAGCGCGCAAGAGAGAAGCCTTGTGCGCAGGCTGTCCGCACGGCTTGTCAAGATAATGGGCACTTTCGCGCCCATCACGATGCCGGCGGCATCGGCCTTGTTGATGAAAGACAGTTGCTTGGCAAGGATATTTCCGGCCTCGATGTCGGGGGTGAGCAGAATATCGGGATCGCCAGCTACTTCGGAAACTATGCCCTTTTCCTTGGCGGCTTCCTTGCTGATAGCGTTATCGAACGCCAACGGGCCGTCGATCAAAACGCCTTCGATTTGCCGACGGTCGGCCATTTTGCATAGCGCGGCGGCGTCCAGCGTCGCCTGCATTTTTGGATTCACGACTTCCACGGCAGCCAGAACCGCGATTTTCGGCGGCCTTGCCTCGCCCGTCAGAAAACGGAAAACGTCTGCTGCGTTACGGCAGATGTCCATTTTGGTGCCCAAATCGGGAGCGATGTTCACCACGGCATCGGTGATAATCAGCCATTTGTGATAGCCGGCGGTATCCATAACATAGGAATGCGAGAGGCGGCGGCCTGTGCGCAACCCCCCGTTTGGCGACACAACGGGAAAAAGCAATTCGTCGGTATGAAGCGAACCCTTCATAATCGCTTCGACCTGCCCAGTTGAGGCCAGTTGAGCGGCTTTGTCGGCGGCGGCATGGCTGAACGGCGCGTCGGCGACTTCCCATTTGGAGAGATCGACGCCCATTTTATCCGCAATGTCCTTGATGCGTTGCTGGGGGCCAACAAGCACTGGCAATATCAAGTTTTCTTCGACGGCGTTCACGATCGATTGCATGGCAAGTTCGTCTACCGGATGCACGACGGCGGTTTTTACGGGGGACAAAGCCTCGCACGCTTTCATGACGGCATGATAGCGGTCGTGCGTATGCACCTGAATTTCGGGCGGTTCGTCGTTGGCGAAGGCGGAGTGTTTGTCTGTCATGGTTGTTGCGCTCATTAAATGGGAAGAAAATACAAGGCCGTATTTTTACCATCTATTGGTTAATATGTTCTATATCGGGATGAAGAATTTAGGCTAAGTTATTGTAAGGTAATTAAAATAGCGACAATACTTGTTGATTTTTATAGACGGCCTTCTGCTTTCTGAATCCCTGCGTCGCTGATATGCAGTTGAACGCGCTTTTCTCCTTGCCATTCGTCGACGCGCAGATGCCCCGCAAGATGAAGGCTCTCGCCTTTGCGCAAAAGGGTTTGCCCGAGGTCGCTTTCCATGGCGCGAAAAGCGATGCCCCTGCAACGCCGTCCGCCCTGAGTGAAAAACACGCTCACATGCCGTTGACCCACTACGTCGGCGCGGACGATTTTGCAATCCGGCAAGGCAAATCGCGGTTCGGAGTTGCCTGCGCCGAAGGGACCCAGCCTTTCGATCTGCCGCGTAAAATCCAGCGCCATGGCGTTGCCTGAAATCAGCCCGTCTAAAGTCAGCGTTGGGACCAGCGGCTCGGCCAACATCTGCTTGCCGATGCGTTCGGCCAGAAAGTCGCGCAACGCGTCCATCTTGCCGCGCGCGACGGTAAATCCCGCCGCCATTTTGTGCCCGCCGCCGTTCAGCAAAAGACCCGCTTGACGCGCAGCGATGATGGTCGCGCCCAGATCGACGTTATCCACGGAACGCGCCGAGCCTTTGCCCACATCGCCTTCCAGCGCGACGACGAAAGCCGGATGACGGAATTTATCCTTAAGCCGCGAGGCTACGATCCCGATAACCCCCGGGTGCCAGTTTTCCGAAGCCACGAAAGCCATCGGCAGGTTTTCCGTCATCGCCTGTTGTTCGGCTTCGCCAAGCACCCTCGCTTCAATCTCCCGTCGTTCATTGTTCAGTTCATGCAGTTGGCGAGCCAGCGCGTCGGCCTCGGCTTCGTCTTCGGTCGCAAGAAGTTTCGCGCCCGTCTCGCAAGCGCCGATGCGCCCCGCCGCGTTGATGCGCGGGCCGAGAATGAAACCCGCCGCATAAGCGTCCATCGTTTTAATTCCCGCCGCTTGCGCCAAGGCGTAAAGCCCTTTGTTCCGCGTTTGCGCCGCGATCCGCAGGCCTTGCGCGACGAAAGCGCGGTTCAGTCCGACGAGCTTGACGACGTCGCAAACTGTTCCCAGAGCCACGATATCCAGCCATTGAAGCAAATCGGGTTCGGGCCGCGTATTCCCATAAAATCCAGACGCGCGTAAAACGCGGTTGACGGCGACGATAAACAGATACGTCACGCCTACGGCTGCCAGATACGCGAATTCGTTCGATTCATCGATGCGATTGGGGTTCACAATGGCAAGGGCAGGGGGCAGGGAGGACTCTGAGGCGTGATGGTCGAGGACGATCACGTCCATGCCTGTTTCACGAGCCGCCGCCAGAGCTTCATGCGCGGTAGTGCCGCAATCGACGCACACCAGCAGCTTCGCATCCTCGGCCGCAAGCGTCCGCACGGCCTTTGGATTGGGACCGTAGCCTTCCGTTAGGCGATCCGGCACATAAAGGCGAAGATCCGCGCCTAGGGATTTTACAAAACGCATTAGAAGCGACGACGAAGTCGCGCCGTCCACGTCGTAGTCGCCGATTACGGCGATCTTCTCGCCGGTCGTCAGCGCCTGCGCAAAGCGCGCCGCCGCTTTGTCCATGTCCTTGAAACGGCTGGGGTCGGGCAGGCAATCGCGCAAGCGCGGGTCGAGGAAGAAAGGCGCGTCGTCCAAGCCTATGCCCCGCGCGTTCATGCTTTGCGCGATGATGTCGGGGATGCCGTGGCGCTGCGCCAGCGCGAGCGCGAGGCGTTCGTCGTACGCCCGCGCGATCCATCGCCTGCCGGTGCATGATTTTTCAATGCCAAGGAACGCTGGGGGGGACATGGGCGGAATTGCTTTTGGGTTGCCGAGACAGGGCACGATTAAAGAGCAATCTAATCGTTTACACAAATTTTATTTTGAACGCGCCCGTTTTATCGAGGGCAGAGGATGGGCTGTGCTAACTCAACCCAAGACGTTTTCGCAATCCTGCAAAAACGCCAGAAGGGGCTTTGGCATCGCGATGTTCAGGGCCATATTCTCTCCCGTAGGCGCGCCAAAAATTACGCCATTCATATTGTCCGAGATTGATAAAATTCTCTTTCTTGAAACGTAAGCCGTCCTGAATGATATCGCGGACAATATCCAAGTAAAGGGGTACGGAAGATGGTCTGCAATCAAGCGGACGCCCCATCCACAAAACCTCATTATGTCCGCCGGTGTAGATTAAACTGTAATTAACCATAACCCGCAGGCTTATGGGAAGCTGAGAAATTGGAGCGGGCGACGAGGATCGAACTCGCGACCCCGACCTTGGCAAGGTCGTGCTCTACCGCTGAGCTACACCCGCATCCAAAACAGGCGGCGATAATACAAAGTGTCCGACCGAATGCAAGAGCTAAAATCATCCGATATGCTTCCTTTCCAGAGGCTTCATTGTGTTGTTTTTCAATCCATTGCTGAAATCATGATCTCTCAAGCGTATACGCTCGGACAATCCGCCCCCGCAACCCTGCTCCAGCCTCTCCCGCAAGGGTAGGGGAGATTTGCTGCGCTTTGTTGTAAATTCTTTTCGAGTTCCTCAGAACAAGGGTATATTAAACAACTGATTCTTAATGCTCGCTCTCGACGTCCCACCTATTCATGAACGAAGCCGTAGCCATAGAAATCTGCCGCGAGGCAATTATCGTCATGCTCAAGCTGGTGGGCCCTGTAATGCTGGCGGGGCTGACTGTCGGCGTCGCCATATCCATTATTCAAACGGTGACGCAGATTCAGGAACAAGCCCTGACCTTCATCCCCAAGATGGTCGTCGTTTTCGGGCTTACCATCGTCCTCTTGCCCTTTATGCTATCCACCCTTGGAGGCTTTACGCATTCTCTGACCGATCGCATTGTTGCAATCGGCCAAAGCGATTGACGCAACGGCAATGACCACGCACGCGTTATCACTCGATTCCCTCCTTATGGGGCATGTGTTCGCCTTCATGCTCCTTTTGTCGCGTTTGGGCGCGGTTTTGATGCTTTTTCCTGGCATAGGCGAGCGCTATGTGCCGCAACGCACGCGCATCATCTTCGCAAGCCTGTTGTGCCTTTTGCTTGTGGAGCCCCTGTCTCCTTCGCTGCCTGCCATGCCTTCCGCGCCGGCCGAAATTGCGCGCCTTATTGCCTACGAAGTCGTTTTCGGCCTTTTCTTCGGCACTCTTATTCGGCTGATGATGAGCATCCTTGAGGCCTCGGGAATGATCGTCGGCCTGCAAACGGGATTGTCGAACGCCACGATGATGAACCCAGCGCTTGCCGTGCAAAGCCCTTTGCCAAGCGCGTTTCTCAGTACGGCGGGGCTTGTGCTTATTTTCATCACCGGCCTTGACCATTTCCTGATCCGCACGGCCGTCGCGCTTTACGATCAATTTCCGGCAGGGGCGCCGCCGATGTTAGGCGACATGGCCGAAACCATCATGCATGTGGCCAATAAGAGTTTCGTCATGGGAATCGAGCTTGCCGCGCCCTTTTTGATTATGGGGTTGATGCTTCACGCCGTTCTTGGCATCCTTCAGAGATTGTTGCCCAACGTTCAGCTTTTTATGGTGATGTTGCCTGTGGAAATTTGGGGCGGCCTTATGTTGTTTTCACTGACCGTTGCCGGCATTTTGACGATTTGGGTGAACCATCTCGATCAATCTGTCGGTTCTTTTTTCCAGAATTAGGCCAGCGAGCATGGCGGAACAGGATCAGGATCAAAAAACCGAAGCCCCGACAAGCAAGCGGCTTGAACAAGCGCGCGAGCATGGCCAAGTGCCCATCAGCCGCGAAGCGGCCATGTGGGTTTCGTTTTTCGGCATTCTTGGCGTCGTTGGTTTTGTGGCGCCTTCCATGATGCGCGAGTTGGCGCTTTACCTGAAAGGCTTTTTGGAAGCGCCCGGTATCGCGCTTGACGAAGGCGGCGTGCATGCGCTGTTTATTCAGATATTCCTGAAAGTGGGTCTTATTTGCGGCGTCGCTTTTCTTTTGATGGTCGCCGCTATCGTGGCGGGATTTATGATGCAAACGGGCTTTTTCTATTCGCTTGATTTGCTTGTTCCCGATTTTACGAAACTTATGCCATCGCACGGCATCAAACGGCTGTTTTCCGTTTCCGCGCTTGTGGAGTTGGGGAAAAGCCTTTGCAAGCTTGCCATTCTCGGCGGCCTTGCCTATGCCGTTCTGAAGCCCTTGGCTATGATGTCGCCCCAATACTCGGGATTTCCTGTCGAACATCTTTTGGCTTTTTTGCACAAGAATGTTGTGCATCTGATCGAGGTTTTGCTGCTTGCTTTTACGATTATCGCCGCGCTGGATCTGTTTTATACGCGCTTTCAATACACGCGGAACCTGCGCATGACGAAGGTGGAGGTCAAGGACGAATACAAGCAGCAGGAAGGCGATCCGATGATCAAGGCGCGTCTGCGCCAGATACGGCTTGACCGCTCACGCCGCCGCATGATGTCGCAGGTGCCGAAGGCCGATGTCGTTATCACGAACCCGACGCATTACGCCGTCGCCCTGCAATACGACATGCAAAAAATGGCCGCGCCCGTCGTGGTGGCCAAGGGCATCAATCTGATCGCCACGCGCATCCGCGAGATCGCCGGAGAGCACGACGTGCCGCTGGTCAGCAATCCGCCTTTGGCGCGCGCGCTGCACGACACCGTCGATGTAGATCAGCAAATCCCGGCGCAGCATTACCGCGCGGTGGCGGAAGTGATTTCCTATGTTTATAAATTGAAGAAACGCAAGTTTTAGGATCTTTTATGCCTCTTTCAAAAGCCATAGCCGCGCACGAAGCGGGAAACCTAAGCGAAGCCGAAAGGCTTTATCGCTCCGCCTTAGAAAACGATCCACTGAACGCCGACGCCTGCGGGCTTTTGGGCGTCGTTATGGGCGCGCGCGGCGCGTATGACGAAGCGATTGTTTGGGTTGATAAGTCTGTCGCGTTGGATCCGGCTTCCGGCCTTTTGCATTTTCATCGCGGCACGGTGCTGATGGCTGCGCAGAAGTTGCCTCAAGCGGTGGAGGCCTTGAAAAAGGCCGCCGCATTAATGCCCGACGTGCCGCAGTTCCATTTCAATTACGCCAACGCCTTGCGCGCGTCGGATGATTGGCGGGGCGCTATCGCGCAATATGACGAAGCCTTAAAACTTAACCCCAAATATTTGGAAGCGCTGAATAACCTAGCCCTCTCATTGATCCATGAAAAACAGTATAAAGAGGCTTTTCAAACTGTTTCCCGCGCCGTTGCAATCGATGAAAACTACGGCGACGGCTGGCTGACGTTTAGCAACGTCGCGGAAAAGATTAAGGATTATGAGACCGCTCTCCAGGCGGGAATCCGCGCGTGCGACTTGTTGCCGGATAATCATTTCGCGTGGTTCGGATACGGCGTCGCGCTTAATCGGCTGAACCGCGATGCCGAAGCGGCGGATGCCTATCAAAAAGCGTTGGAGCTTAATCCCTCGCGCGCGGATATTTGGGATAATCTGGCGCAAAGCTATCAGTCTATGAATCGGCTTCAGGACGCGGAGCGGGCTTTCCGCAAGGCCGTAGAGGTTGACGGTCAAACAATCGCCGACGAAAACAGGGAAATAGACGAAAAGGAATACGGTCACCGCCATTGGCACTTGGCTTTGATCGAGCTTATTCAAGGCAAATACAAAAAAGGCTTTGCCCGCTATCGCGCGCGCACGGCGGCGATACCGGAACTGAAGCGTCAAGCTATTCCTTTTCCTTTATGGAAAGGCGAAAATCTGTGCGGCAAAAGCCTTTTGGTTTGCGACGAGCAAGGCTTCGGCGATACCATCATGATGGCGCGTTTTCTGCCCGTTTTGCGCCGTGGCGGCGCGCGGATCGTTTTTTCCGTTCATCCTGTTTTAAAGTCGGTGTTTGAAGGTTGGGACGGGGTCGATTCCGTCATCGCGCACGGGGAAAAGGTTCAGACTTGCGATTATTTTTGCTCGTCCTTCGATTTGCCGCATCGCTGCGGCGCGACGCTGGAAGACTTGCCGCAAAACGTCCCCTATGTTCCGTGTTTCGAGGCTGATGAAGCGACGCGGCTTTCCGAAAAAGGCTTTAAAGTCGGTGTCGTTTGGGGCGGGAGCCCGCTGCATTTGTCCGACAAAAAACGTTCCATTCCGCTCGCGCTGTTTGCCGACCTTTTCACCGTTCCGAATGTCACGTTCTACTGCCTCAACCGTGACTTGAAAGCGGGAGACGCCGAAACGCTGCATCGCTATCCGATGAAAAACCTTATCCCTCTTTTGACGGATTTCGCGGCTTCGGCAAAATTGATCGGTCAAATGGATTTGCTGATCACCTGCGATACGGCAACCGCTCATTTAGCGGGCGCGCTGGGCAAAAAAACATGGATTCTTTTGCCCTTTGCGCCGGACTGGCGCTGGCTGACCGGCAGGGACGACAGCCCATGGTATCCGTCGGCGCGGCTCTTTCGCCAGCCCAAGCCAGAGGATTGGCAAAGCGTTTTGCTTGAGGTCAAGAAGGCTTTGCTTAGTTTAGCGGCTTAGGTCCAAACTCAATTAAGAACGAGTCAACGCAATATGAATACAGTCGTTCCGCAGAAGCGCGAGGCTTAGCCGAGCGCGGAGATGCGGAATCCGATCTGGCGTTTAGGAGCCTTTCCCGAACCGAATATCCATATAAGCCGAGCGTCGCAAGTCGCGAAGAAGCCGCCGCGATTGTAGTTCCAATTTTTCCGTGCCGATGGAGCTCAAAATCGCCCCGCGGTCGATGCCGCTTACGTCGCGGCTACAAACAAAAAGAATGGCCGCGCCTTTTTCCACGTCCAACGGCTCGCTTGAGCTTCCCGCGGGAACGTTGCGCACTTTTTCAATCAGCCAGGAAGGCGCGGTCGACGGGTTAAGCTCGCCCAGCTTCTGGGCTTTCCAACCCGGGTAATCGGCAAGCGTTTTTTCAAGATTGGCGCAATTTTTCGCGTCGGCGCGCACTTTTTCCGCTTCCTGTAAAACGGCCGCCTTATCCGCTTGCGCATAGGGGCGGAAGGCCTGATCCAGATTAATTCTGGCCGTCGCCGGATCGCCAATCGATATGGTGCGCGTATTTCTGACGCCAAGAATATGGAAGCCCCGCGACGTGCGGATAGGCGCGCTGACTTGTCCCGTTGCCGATCCTGCAAGGGCGCGGCCGATTTCAGGCGACAGCTGCGCGGGCTGAACCCAGCCAAGATCGCCCCCTTTGGCGGCTTCGGCCCCTTGCGAGAATTGGCGCGCGATAGCGCCGAAACTTGCGCCCGCGCGAATTTGATCAACAAGATTTTCTGCGACCGTGCGAACCTGATCTTCGTCCGCCACGTTATCGACGGGAAGAAGAATTTCGCTCATCAAGTATTCCTCTTTTCCCGCGTTGGCGCGGATGCGTTCGATAACAGAGTCGATTTCGTCCTCGGCAACGTCTACGCGCGGGCGCAATTCATGCTGAACGACTTTCGCCCATAAAAGGCCGTTCTTCACTTGCGTGATGATCGCCTGCGGCGGCACGCCGTTCTTTTTCACGAATTCAAGAATATTGCCAGAGATGTTGTTCTGTTGGCCAATGCGCTCCAACGCCTGGTTGATTTCTTCCTGAGAGACGCTCAGATCCAGCTTTTTCGCTTCCTGAACCTGCAATTGCTCGTCGATCAGGCTCCGCAAAATCTGCGGCATCATGTGCGATTGCACTTCGGGTGTGTTCGGCAATCCCGAGGACAAAAGCGCCAACTGCATGCGCTGTTCCAGATCCATCTTTGTGATGACGCTGTCGTTGACGACCGCCACGATAATGGAATCGAGCTTGCTTTGCGTAAAAGCAGGCACGGGCGTCGGAGCGCGCGACGGCGCGATGCGCTGGGCAAAAGCGGGAACAGTGGAAGTTAAAAGCGCCGCGAGAACAAGAATTTTTTTCATACCCAAACGTCCGGAAGGAAAGGATAAGGACTTGCGACAAGTTAGATGGATTTACGCACAAAGAAAATGGTATTTTTCAATGGAAGATTATTTAATTGCCCCCAAAGGGTGATACATTGCCAGGGGGTGATAATAAATGCTGATTCACGCTACTTGCGTCGTTTTGAAAGGAAAGGCCGTCCTTTTGTCGGGACTGGCGGGAATCGGAAAGTCCGATCTCGCGTTGCGCCTTATCGACGAGGGGGCGACTCTTCTTTCGGACGACCAGACCCTTCTTCGCAGCACGAAGGAGGGGCTTGTTGCCGAGCCGCCTTCTTCCATCAAAGGATTAATTGAGGTTCGGCATGTGGGGCTTTTGTGCATGCCCTTCGCCCTATCCGCGCCCGTCGCTTTGTTTGTGGAGCTGACTGGCCTTGAGGAAAGTTTGGAACGCCTGCCCGAGCTGGATACGATTTTCCTTCTTGACCGCCCCATCAGGCGGCTTAGGCTTCCTTCGTTTGCCGCTTCGACCCCGGCCAAGATCCGCGCCGTTTTGATTTATGAATCGTCCCATGCCTGAAACGCAAGATAAACAATCCATCCGCCGCGTCGTGCTCCTTTCGGGCATGTCGGGCGCGGGGCTTTCCACCGCGCTAAAAACGTTCGAGGACCTTGGCTACGAATGCGTCGATAATCTTCGCCTGAGCCTTTTGCCCGCGCTGGTCGAGGATGCCTCGACGGTCGACAGGCACTTGGCGGTCGTGATCGATACGCGCAACGTTTTGTTTTCGGTGCAGGAGCTTTTGCGCATCGACCGTTTGCTGGGCGCAAGGCCAGAGCTGGACGTGCATCTGTTGTTTCTGGACTGCTCGGACGAGGCTTTGCAGTTGCGGTTCACGGAAACGCGGCGGCGGCATCCCCTTGCGCTCGACCGGCCTTTGACCGACGGCATACAGGCCGAGCGCGATATGCTTGCGGGGTTGAAAAACGAAGCCGACCGTGTGATCGATACCTCCCAAATTTCCGTGCACGACCTCCGCCATCTTTTGATCGGCCATTATCAGCCCGAAGTAGGCGCGGGCTTGAGCCTTTTTATCACCTCTTTTTCATACCGCCATGGCGTGCCGCGCGAGGCGGATCTTGTTTTCGACGCGCGTTTTCTTGTGAATCCGCATTGGGAGCCGTCGCTTCGGCATTTGAGCGGCATGGACGAGGCCGTCGCCGCCTATATACGCCGCGATCCCGATTTCGAGTCTTATATAGGTAATTTGACGAGGCTTATTTTGCCTTTGTTGCCCCGTTATCAACAGGAAGGAAAGAGCTATCTGACCATTGCCGTAGGCTGCACGGGCGGGCGGCACAGGTCGGTGATGATTGTGGAGGAGCTAGCCAATACTTTCGCCGCTAACGAGTATGTCGTCGGCGTGGGGCATCGCGATTTGGAGCGCAGCGCGAATAGGCCATGAAGGATTCTGCATTCGGGGAAAATGACGGCTCCTGTTTTTTCCGAATCACGAATCCTATTTTACCTGCGGCAACTGATCCTGCCTCGTGAGGGCGACGGTGATGTCTTTGGCTTTGTCGGGTGCCATTTTAGCCAGAATGGGCGCGGTGCGCGCGGGTTTCATGCGCTGAATGACCCCCAAAAGGACCTTCATATCGAGAGATTCGAAAATCTTGGCCGCTTCTTCCGGTTTCATCGTCTCGTAAATCTTCACGAGATTATCAAGCTGCGCCTGTTGCGCCCCGCCAGCCTGATTCACCATCGTTTGCAGTTGCGCGCGCAGGGTTTCCATTTCCTTGATTTTTTGCTCGATGCGCTGTTCAGCCACCTTCATCAGGGACTCGCGCATGTCCAAATCCTGCGCGCGTTTTTCAAGCTGTTCGCGCCGGTCGGCCAGTTGTTTCAGAACGTCCATTTCCGCAGGCGAGGAATCGGCGGTTGGCGGCGGCGTAAGGCCGGATTTGGAATCGTCTTCTTTTGGCTTGGATTCCTGCGCCGCCTCCTTTGCGGGGGTGGCCTTATCGGCGGCAGCGTCTTCCGCATGCGCTGGTTGCACAAGCAATTTCCCGGAACTGACCGTGTCCCAAATCTGGGCCGCGCGAAGACTGACGATAGACAGGCTGACGACGATAGCCAGTGGAAGCAAAAGACGCGGATTGTACAAAAACTTTTTCATGATTTCTAAAACCGAGCGGAATTTGTAGGAGCAGCAATCACCCGCGCGTAAACGAAAATCCCATTTTCGTTATTTCTAGAAGAAAAACAAATGGGACGCCCGCCTTCGCGGGCATGACGGAGTTCTGTCACAAAACACGCCATGCTCTAAATCCAGATTAGTTGTGAAAAATTAGCAAAAGACTAACATTGGTAAACATTGCGGGGCTTTGGCGAAGGATTCTAAAGCATCTTTTTAAGAGCCTGCAAAAGCTCATTTTCGGCCTTCGTCGCCGCCGGCATATCAACGTTAACTTTTGGTTGGGCTTGTTTTTTGGGCCTCAGCTCGCTCACGGCAGCCGTATCAGCGGGCCTGTCCGGCGAACGTTCCGTATTCATGACGGTAGAGGTTTTGCGCGCCAGCCTGTCCGAAACGCCTTCGGCGCTGTCGATGATGAAGCTCAATTCGTCGCGCACGAGCGAGGCTTTCTCGATCAGTTTTTCCAAATCGTCGCCGCTTTCGCGCGCAGCCGAGCGCAGGCCTTTGATCCCCGCTTCGGCGCGGGTGACGGCGCTGTTGAATTCGTGGACAAAACGCTCCATCTCGGCGCGCGAAGCGCGCAGATCCTGCAATTGGCGTATCAGGCGAACGGCCTGCACGACGCCCGTTCCAACCACGCCGATAAGAACAAGATCAAGAAAAAGGCCGATCCATTGTGTCATAGTTCATCCTCATCATGCTGGTGGAGCGTCACTTCCTCGACCCGGACGGCCACATGGTTGTTCAGCGATCCCATGCGCCCCTGAAACAGGGTGACGTCGCCCGCGCGAAGTGAAACCAGATCGTCGGCCTTCACGTTGAGCATCAGGCGCGAGCCGGGCTTCCAATTCATGACTTCCTTGAGCGGCAGGGTAACCTCGTCCAAAACAGCGCGCATTTTCATGTCCGTCATCAGCAATTCGGTGCCCAAGTGGGATTCCCAAATGCTGTCGCGGCCGAATTTTTCGCCCATAAACATCTGGAGCAGCAATTCGCGGATAGGCTCCAGCGTGGCATAGGGGATAAGAACTTCGATGCGGCCGCCGCGGTCTTCCATGTCGATGCGCAGCTTGGCCAGCACGGCCGCATTCGCGGGCCTAGCGATGGTGGCGAAGCGGGGGTTGGTTTCCAGCCGGTCAAAGCGGAAAGTGACGGGCGAAAGGGGGTCGAAGGCGCCGGACATATCGGCCAGAACGACGCGCACAAGTCGTTCGACAAGATTTCGTTCGATGGTGGTATAGGGGCGGCCTTCGATGCGCATCTGCGCCGTGCCGCGCCTGCCGCCCAGTAGCACGTCGACGATGGAGTAGATCATCGCGCTGTCGATGGTCATAAGGCCGGAGTTGTCCCATTCCTCGGCCTTGAATACGCACAGCATGGCGGGTAGGGGGATAGAATTCAAATAATCGCCGAAGCGCACGGAGGTGATTTGGTCGAGGCTGACTTCGACGTTGTCGGAAGTGAAATTGCGCAGGCTGGTGGACATCATGCGCACAAGGCGGTCGAAGACGACCTCCAACATCGGGAGGCGTTCGTAATTGACGAGCGCGCTGTTGATAAGCGCCATAATGCCGGAGTTTTCCTGGCCGCCCCCGCTCGCGTCGCCGAAGCCCAGCAGGCTGTCGATCTCGTTCTGGCTCAGGACCCGTGCGGCGCCTTCGTCCCCGCCGCCGCCGCCGCCCTCGGTCGCGGCCCATTCGGCCATCATTTCTTCTTCGGTTTTCTCAGCCATTCCAACACCCAATAACGCCCCTTCCCGAAAAACAAGGGGGAGGCGAATCTGCCTTATTGTACCAGCATTTCCTGAAACAAAACATCGCGAACGCGAATCGGCTGGGCGGCTTCGGTCACGCGCATCAAAAGCTCTTCGCGCAGCCGGTACATGCCTGCGGAGCCGCGCAAATCCTCGATCCTGAGTTCGCGCAAATAGACTTGAAAATTGTCCACGATGCGGGGCTTGATCATATCGATCATGGCGGCGTCTTTGGCGTCCGCCAACTCAAGCGTGACTTTGACCTTCAGATAATTCGGGCGTTTGCCCTCGCCGCTGAGGTTCACGATCATGTCGCCCAAAGAATAATAGGCTACTTTGCCTTTTGCGCTTTCCGAGGCGGCTGTTTCCTTTTCCTCCGAGGATTTTCCGCCAAGCAGAAATGCGCTGGCACCGCCGATTACAAGAACGGCGGCGACAGCCGCGCCCGCGAGGATCATCAGCTTTTTCTTTTTTTTGCCAGCGGCATCGGCGACCAAGGATTCGTCAGAGGCTTCGCCTTCTTTTCCTTCGTCGTCGACTTCCTTCTTTTTGTCTTCAGCCACGATGAAACCCCATGAAAAGAAACCGAGAATCGGCAGCACTCGGCCGTATGGTTAACGATTCTATCCTTTTACATTCGTCCTGTCATCATTGGAAGCGAAGAAAGAACGCGATAATCCGAGAATCGGGTTCTATTTCTTATACCAAACGATCAATGAACATATCCATGTCGCTCGACTTCACTCGCTCTGCGCTTCAAACGAGTCATTTCAAACGCAGGTTGGTATTACCGCGCCGTTGCCGTCCGTTCGATACACTGCTGGGCAAGCGTTTCCAGCTCCTCCGGCATGCGGTTTTCCGCTTGAAGTTCGGCCATGCGCAAGGCGACAAAGGCATAATCCTTAATTTTCCATGATCGCATTCCGTCGCGCACGCAGGCGCAAAAGGGCTCCCTTTTGGAATCGTCTTTGCGGCAGTCATCATAGCCTTTGTTCAGCATTGAGGGCGGAAGAGTCATGTCCGCAATAAAAAAGCCGAAAAGAACGAGGACGACGATGGAAAGTAGCAGCTTCTTCATGCCGCGCCTTGCGGCTTCATGGTGCCGACGTTATCCCGTTGGGAGGCATAAAGCGCCGTGAAGTCGATGGGTTGAAGCGTAACGTTGGGAAAGCCTCCGTCGCGCACGGCATTGGACACAATAGCGCGGGCGAACGGGAAGAGAAGGCGCGGCGCCTCGACAAGCAGGAACAGCTTGATCTGCTCTTCGGAAAGCTCTTTCGGAAGGCTGAAGATGCCGGCATAGGACAATTCGACGATAAACCCCGTCTTTTCCCCAATCTTGGATTCCAATTTAATTTTAAGGACGGACTCGTACACATTTTCGTTCAAGTTGCGGGACAAAACATTGACGTCCAAAGACATCTGCGGCTGCGAATTCATCTCGTTCAGAATTTGCGGCGCGTTTGGATTTTCAAAAGAAAAATCCTTGACGTATTGCGCGCCAAGCCCGATTTGGATGTTCATCGTATGCGGTTGGTTTTTGATTTCGGTCGTCATGAATTTTTTGCCATGGTTTAAGGGATGATGTATGTTTGTTTTGGCACGGATTTTTCTTTTCCGCAACGTGATACGGGGTATAATAAATGCGCCTGAATACGACGCGTAAACGCGCTTATGCAGCGCTGGATGGGGCAAACAGGTTGAAGAAATGCATGTAGATATCGATATCCTCGTTTTCGCCGTTATCGCCGCTCTTGTTTTGGGGCGGCTTTGGTCCGTTTTGGGCTCGCGCAACGACGGCGAGCCGCAGCGGCCGAACCCTCTTGCTGCCCCGCCAAAGCGCGAGGAAGCCAAAGCCGGCACGCAAGGCAACGCCGAAATGGCGTCTGCCGTCGCGCGGCTTCCTATCGCCGGCCCGCCGCCGAATTCTTTGGAAGGCGGCCTTGCGCAGATCAAAGCCATCGATCCCGAATTCGACGAAAAATCCTTCCTTCAGGAAGCGCGGGATATTTTCACGTCCATCGTCGGCGCTTATGCCGCGGGCCGCCTTTTGAACGTCGCTGAATTTTTGTCTCCCGGGCTTTTGGCGCATTTCCAGCAGGCGGTCGACGCGCGCGCCAAGGCGGGACAGAAGGCGCAGACGCGCATCGCGCGCATCAAGGACGCGGAAGTGCTTGCCGCAAAAGCCGACGGCCCAAGGGCGTATGCGACCGTGCGCTTCGTCAGCGATCAGGAAAACGTTTTGCGCGATTCAAAAGGCGAGGTGATTGGCGGCGCGGCGGGAAAAGAGCAAGAAGTGACCGATACCTGGACCTTCGCGCGCGATACCAATATGAAGGGCGTGAATTGGACGGTGGTTGAGACGAGGGGGTAAGGTCAAAAGAGAGATAGTATTCTTGAAATATTGAATGGATACTTATCGTCACAATGAAGAGCTGGGATCAAAGCGCGAGCGATATAATTCCCCTCCCCCTGCGGGAGGGGTTAGGGGAGGGGTCGGCGGTTGCTAAGTGTAATGGCATCGATTGGACAATCCTCACCTTAAACCCCTCCCCCGGCCCCTCCCGCAAGGGGAGGGGAGAATCTTTTGGACCTTCGCGCGCGATACCAATATGAAGGGCGTGAATTGGACGGTGGTTGAGACGCGCGGCTAAGGCCCGGGGGGACCCTGAGGCGTATTTCTATGATAAAGCGTCGTAATAGGAGTATTGGTGCTGTCGGGATTCAATAAGTTATCTGTGCCGTTTGTCGGCCGTTCGGGTCCGGGAGTTTTGTTTATATCTTCATCGATATGCGTATCGATGAGAGCAGTTTCATCTCTTAAAGCGTGTAAATTGGAGCCGTTAGGAGGGCCTCTAAAATCATTTATAAGATTATCAGTTGCATAAGAAGGGGCACTCGCAGGATCAGGACCTAAAGTAATGTCACGATCTCCTGTTGCATTAAGCTCTTGCGAGTTGCCCGCCCGAGTGGGAGACTTCGCGTTCTCCAATAGCAGCTCGGCATAATTACGGCGCATAAAATGATATCCCTCAATATTTATCCCAATATCCCCTCCATTGAACCACATTAAGATTAAATCACCGTTTAATTTTGCACGGTTTTTGAAATTAAAAGTGCATTGAATACAGGCGTTTAGAGATAAAATGCCTGCTTATAGTTATTGCGTTATGGTTAAGGCGTTTTTCTTGTCGGATGAAAACCAAATCGGTTTGTCACTTACTCACCCACGCCTGGGACTAAAGGGGAACCCGAGTGAGTGGACATCTGACCTCTGACATCTGACCTCTGACATCTGACCCCTAGCCCCTAGCCCCTGGACCTCACGGATATTGGATGCGCGAAATTTTCGTTCCTTTAATGTCGATCCCCGCCATCAGCCCTTTTTGATCGAAGACGAAGCCGTAGACGTCGTCGCTTACCGTTCTGGAGGTGATATTCTTTTCCATCCCTTTGTCGACGAAGACAATGGTCGGGCCGGTTCCGAGCTCCCAGCCGCGCGTCTCGCGCAGATACTGCAAGGATTTGTCGGTCATAAAAAACAGGGCGTAGCTGTAAGACTGCGCGCCCGCCTGCAAACCCCACGATCCCGTGATGGAATTGTAATAGCCGTCCACTTGCTGTCCGACTCTTAAAACGCCCTCGCCGTAGGCGGCGCCGAAGATGAATCCGGCCTTGACGATCTTCGGAAAAATTAAAACAGCGCGCGCGTCTCGCGCCACGCGGGCCGCGGCTTCGTTCGTGGAGGTCAGCATTCGTAGCGCTTCCTCCGATTGCCGGTTTAATT
>CAZFCA010000019.1:0-25038 GCA_964517415.1 uncultured Rhodospirillaceae bacterium | reverse complement strand
TAAATGCCGCGCCGCACTATGCCGAAGAAAAAAGCGAAACCCCTTTTTCCCGCGCCGCCCAACGATTTCGTCAAGGCGTTTTACGCGTATGTCCTTCCGGCAGACTTGGCTTTTTTCTCGGACGAAGAGCGCGCGCGCATCGTGGCTTCGATTTGGGCCGGCGCCTCTACGCGGGTGCGCGGCGAGGTCATCGTTCGGGTTTTCAATCCGACGCAGTCGACCGATGGATGGACCGTCGATCATACGGTGATCGAGATCATCTGCGACGACGCTCCCTTTCTTGTGGAGTCGGTGACGGGCGTTTTACAAAATTTGGGGTTTTCCGTCCATATTGCCATTCACCCCGTTGTCTCTCTGCGCCGCAATGCCTCGGGAAAAATTTTGGGCGTGGAAGGCACGGTCGCCGAAGCGAAAAAAAGGGCGCGCGGAATCTTTTATGCATATCCAGATCGACCGTTGTCTGGAGGCGGCGCAGTTGACGTTTTTGGAAAACGAGGTTCTGGCGACTTTGGCGGACGTTTTCGCTGCGGTATCGGATTGGGGCGCGATGCGCGAACGCCTGAGGGAAACGGCCGAAGACAGCCTCGGCGCCAATCATGGCGCGGCTTCGGAGGAAGCCAAAGAGGCGCGCGCTTTCCTTCAGTGGCTGGCCCAGGATAATTTCACCTTTTTGGGATATCGCGAGATTGAGCTTGCCGTGAAAGGCGATGCGGTTTCCGCTATCCGCATCACGCCCAAGCGTGGGCTTGGCGTTTTGCGCGACGACGATATCCGCCTGTTCGGCGGCGTGCGCGACATCGACCGGAAATCGTCGCCTTCGCTGCAAAAATACCATCATGAGCATCAGCTTATATCCATCATTAAAACGCAGCAATTCACCCGCGTGCACCGCGCGCTTCCTATGGACGCCGTTTTCGTTCGCCGGTTCAACGACAAGGGGCTGATGGTCGGCGAAAGGCTTTTCGTCGGCCTGTTCACGTCCAAGGCCTATGCGCAAATGCCGCGCGAGATTCCGGTCGTGCGCGCCAAAATCAAGCATGTTCTTGCGAAAATGGGTTTCCTTCCGCGCAGCCACAACGGAAGGAATTTTCTGCACATCCTGAATACCTATCCGCGCGACGAGCTTTTCCAGATAGGGGAGAAAGAGCTTTGCAAAAACGCTTTAGGCATTCTCCAGCTTCAGGGGTGCACGCGCGTGGCGCTTTTCCTGCGTCGCGATCCGTACGATCACTTTGTCACGTTTCTTGTGTATGTGCCGCGCGAGATTTACACGTCCGAGCTGCGCATGCGCATCCAAAAACTTCTTGAGAAGGCCTATAACGGCAGGGCCTTGGCTTGGCAGGCGCAGGTGGACAATAACCGCCTGGCGCGCGCTTTCATCTCTGTCCGGTTGACCGCCGACTCTTTGCGCCCCGATACGTCCAAGCTAGAGGCCGAGGTTCGCGAGCTTTGCCGCACGTGGGAAAGCCGGTTGCGCGACAGCCTTGTCGAGACTTACGGCGAGGGTCCCGCGCTGAGCCTTCTTAGGGATTATGGGGACGCCTTCCCGCAGGGCTATAGCAAGGCCGTGGCGCCTTCCGACGCCGTTCACGACATTCATAATCTTGAAAGCCTGCGTCACTGCCCGCGCTTTATTGCTCGCTTGGACAAGGTCGCCAGCGGCGCTTTGCGCCTAACGCTGATGCAACCAGGAAAGCCCCTGCGCCTTTTCGAAAGCCTTCCGTTGATAGAGAATATGGGGCTCAAAATCGATTACATGGGCGGCCCTTATGAAGTGAAGCTGGGCGATTCCGAGCCCGTTTATATCCATGAATTCGTCGGGGATCCGGCGTTGCCGCTTTGCGCCTCTTTCGAGGCGATAAAGCCGTCGTTTGAAGAGGCTATCGCCAAAGTCTGGAGCGGCGAGGCTGAAAACGACGAATTTAACGCCCTGACGCTGCGCATCGGCCTTTCTTGGCGCGCCGTCGTCGTGCTGCGCAGCTTCGCGCGCTATCTGCGGCAGGTTCGCATCCCCTACAGCCACGAAATGATGGCGGCGTCTCTTTTGAATTATCCGGAAATCGCCGCGCAAATTTACGCGCTTTTCCATGCGCGGCACGATCCCGCAACCAAAGGCAACCGCGCGGCGAAAATGGCCGCGCTTGAACGCAGCCTGCTTAATTCCTTCAGCGCGGTCAAGGCGCTGGAAGAAGAGCGCATCGTGCGCCGCTATTTGAATCTCGTTCAGGCTTCGCTGAGAACAAATTTCTTCCAGCGAGACGAAGCGGCACAGCCAAAAGCGTGGCTTTCGATCAAATACGACAGCCGCGCGCTTGATTATATGCCGCTGCCCAAGCCTTTGTTCGAGGTCTTCGTGTACAGCCCCCGGACGGAGGCCATCCATTTGCGCGGCGGCAAAGTGGCGCGCGGCGGCGTGCGCTGGTCGGATCGGCGCGACGATTTCCGCAACGAAATTTTAAGTTTGATGAAGGCACAGATGGTCAAGAATACCGTCATCGTGCCCGTCGGCTCGAAGGGCGGTTTCATCGTCAAGCATCCCCCTTCCGAACCCGACAAGGCTTTGGCCGAAGGAATCGAATGCTACAAGACGATGATCCGCGGTTTGTTGGACATCACGGACAACTATAAAGACGGCAAGGTCGCGCCGCCTCCCCAGGTGGTGCGGCACGATCCTGATGATCCCTATCTGGTCGTGGCGGCCGACAAGGGCACGGCGAAATTTTCCGACATAGCCAACGGCCTTTCGCGCGACTACGGCTTTTGGCTTGACGACGCCTTCGCTTCGGGCGGCTCGGCCGGATACGATCACAAGGAAATGGGCATCACGGCGCGTGGCGCCTGGGAAGCCGTCAAACGGCACTTCCGCGAGATGGGCAAGGACATTCAGAAAGAGGCCTTTACGGCTGTGGGCGTCGGCGACATGTCGGGCGACGTTTTCGGCAACGGCGCTTTGCTTTCGCCGCACATGCGCCTTGTCGCGGCCTTCGATCACCGCCATATTTTCTGCGACCCCGCCGCTGATGCAGGGCGCGGCTACGCCGAAAGAAGGCGGCTTTTCAGGCTGGGGCATAGTTCATGGGCTGATTACGACCGGCGGATGATTTCGAAAGGCGGCGGCGTCTTCGCGCGCAGCGAGAAAACGATTCCCGTCTCCGCCGAAATGAAAAAGGCCTTCGACATTACGGCTGATTCTTTGCCGCCGGCCGATTTGATCAGGGCTCTTTTAAAGGCGGACGTCGAATTGCTTTATTTCGGCGGCATCGGCACTTACGTCAAGGCATCGGCCGAGACCCACGACGATGTGAGCGACCGCGCCAACGATCCTTTGCGGGTCAACGGCGCCGAGGTGCGCGCGAAAGTGGTGGGGGAGGGCGCCAATTTGGGGCTTTCGCAGCGGGGGCGCATTGAATACGCGCAAAAAGGCGGGCGGCTGAACACCGACGCCGTCGACAATTCTGCGGGAGTCGATACCTCGGACCACGAAGTGAATATCAAAATCCTTTTGCGCCGCGCCGTGGATCAAAAAAAACTGGCGCTTTCGTCGCGCAACAGGCTTTTGGCCAGCATGACGGACGAAATCGGCCGCATGGTGTTGCGCGATAATTATCTGCAAACGCTAATGCTGACCATTTCCGAAGCGCAGGCAGCTGAAATGTTCCAAGCGCACGTGCGCTGCATGCGCGTGTTGGAAAAATCGGGGCTTTTGAACCGCGCCGTCGAATGCCTGCCGCTCGACGCCGAAATCGCCGAACGCCACAATTCCGGCAAGGGCATGACGCGACCCGAATTAGCCGTGCTAATGGGCTATGCCAAGCTGTGGCTTTATGAAAAAATCCTCGAGTCGTCCTTGCCCGACGATCCTGCCTTGAAGGCCGATATCGACGGCTATTTCCCCGAGGCCTTGCGCCGCGCGTACGCCGACGATATCGGTCGGCACCAGTTGCGGCGCGAGATTGCCGCAACGGTCGTCACGAACGATATCATCAACCACGCGGGCATTCAGGTTGTTTTGCCCATGGCAGAACGCGGGGATGTCGAGCCTGTTGCGCGGGCTTATCTTCTGGCGCGGGACTCTTTGGCCCTGCCTCAACTGTGGGCGCAGATCGAGTCCCTGGACAACCGCCTGCCGGCCAGCGTCCAAACGCGGCTTTATGCCGTTATTTTCTCCGCGCTGGGGCGCGCTATCGAGCGTCTCGCCGCCGCGCCGAATTCTTTGAAGAACCTAGGGCCGGCTATCGAACTTTATCGCCGCGGGCTTCAGTCCTTGAGCCGCAAACAGGCCTTCGCGCCCGCGTCCGCGGAGCTTAAGGAGCATCAAATACCGGACAGCCTGTTGACGGGCGTTTTGGCTTTGCCTGCTTTTGTTGAGGCTTTCGACGTTATCGGCATGGCCGCTAAAAGCAAAACGAGCGTTTCCGATCTGGCTGTCCTTTTCTACGGGCTCGACAAAAGGCTTGAGATCGGCTGGCTGTGCCGTGCGGCGCAAAGCGGGCAAACCTCATGGCAGAACGAGGCGACGGCCTTGGCCAAGGAAAAGCTCGCTGCGCATTTGCGCCGCCTAACCGCCCTTCTGGTCGCCCAAAGCGCGTCTTTGGATAAGTGGGTCGCGCAAAACGCCGTTTCTTTGGAGCGGTATGACGCCGTTCTGGCCGAAGGGCGCGCAACGGGAACGATTGATCTGGCTCTGCTTTTGCTTGCCGACGAAAGGCTGAATGAGCTATCAGTCTAATGCCAAAGGACCAATGAATGTATCCCTATCGCTTGACTTCACTCGCTCTGCGCCTCGCTAATCGCTTGCTGGGCGCAACCACGGATTCAAAGGGCTTAATAAGTCCAGCGAGCGATAAGCTCGTCGCAACCGCTCGTGACCTGAACGAATCACTTCGTTGTGCCGTTGGTATAAGATCCTTGACCGTTCCGGATAACCCTTGATAGCGCGCCCCCTTTCCCCGCCGCATTTTGCCGGTCACCGGCAACGGCTGCGCGCGCGTTTTCTGAAAGCAGGCGCGGAGTCGTTGCAAGATTACGAGCTTTTAGAGCTTCTTCTTTTTTCCGCGCTCCCACGGCGCGACCTGAAGCCTTTGGCAAAGCGCCTTTTGGCCGAGTTTAAAAGTCTTTGGGCGGTCATCAATGCGCCGACAGAGCGGCTTTTAGGATGCGGACTTAGCGAAAACGCCGCGGCCGCCTTGCGCGTTGCAGGCGCAGTGGCGCTTCGAGCGCAACAAAAGGAAATCATCGGCGGCGCGCTGCTTGATAAGTGGCAGCGCATTGTGGACTATTGCCGAATGACGATGGCGCACGAAACGGTGGAGCAGTTTCGGCTTCTTTTTCTCGACCGCAAGAACCATCTTTTGTCGGACGAGGTCCAGCAGCGCGGCACAATCGACCACACGCCCGCTTATCCGAGGGAAGTCGTAAAAAGAGCGCTTGATCTTGGCGCGGGCGCCCTTGTTCTGGCGCACAATCACCCCAGCGGCAACCCGACGCCAAGCAAAGAGGATATAGCGATGACCCGCTGCATCGTGGAAGCGTGCCGCCCGCTGGGGCTTGTCGTGCACGACCATATTATTATTAGCCGTCAAGGCGTCGCCAGCTTCAAAAACCTCGGGCTTATGCCAAACAACCAATGAATGTATCCTCGCCGCTTGACTTCGCTCGCTCTGCGCCTCGCTTATCGCTTGCTGGGGCGTCACCCATGGATTCCAATGACTTAATAAGTCAGCGAGCGATAAGCTCTGAGCCCTCGCTCGTGACCCAAGCGAGTCATTTCATCGGCCGGCTGGTGTTCTATAAAGAAATTACCCCGTTGGGGAATTGTTAACCGTCCTGAACTTAAAATATCGAAAATGATTCGGCCTTTTTATCAGGAGTCTTTCATGCGCCGCCCCTTGGTTGTCCTTTGCGCCGCCTGCGCCGTTATCGCCGCCTGCTCCACGCCCCCCATCGCCCGCTTCTGGCGGCCGATCAGCGAGCCGAATATGCTGTTGCCGACGGACAAACTGCAACAAAAGCTGATTTTCGATCTGGGGCAGTGTAATTGCGGCATTTATCCCGCCAACGCCACGCATGACGATATCGTCCGCTTCCAGCCGGATAAACAGAGGCTTGCGGCAACAAGCGTGACCGTAACGCCCGATGAAAAGGGCGAATGCATACAGCAGCCCAGCCTTGTCGTGACCGAATGCATGCGCCATCGCGGATGGGAACCCACAAATTGCTCTGGCCGTATGCCCATGCCCGGCGGCGGATCTTTATGCGCCGCGTATGAGCTTCCCGAAGACGAAGAAGCGGAATAAAGTGCTCGGCCGATATTCTTCTAACCTCGCCGCACATGGAAGTTGCGCATTTAAACAGGCTTGTGGCGAAAAGCGTTCTTTTCCGAAATTTTGAGCGCTGCGTACTCAACCGTATGTGAGCATCAAAATTTTGGAAAAGGGCGTTTTGCAGCCCAAGATCGTTAAATGCCTAAGCGCGTTTGGCATTCTTCAAGGATATCCCGCGCTATCGGCGCGGCGTCATGCGCGCCGCTTCCGCCGTGCTCGACAATAAGCCCTATGGCAAAACGCGGATTGTCGGCGGGCGCATAACCCGCAAAGAGCGCGTGGTCGCGCTCTTTCCATGGCAGGGCTTCGTTGCGAATGACTCCTTCTTTGCGCTCCGCCTCGGTGATGCGACGCACTTGCGCCGAGCCCGTTTTTCCCGCCATCTCCATGCCGCTTTTCATGATGCGCGCGCTGTACGCCGTACCCAAAGGCGAGTTGACCACCATAAACAGCCCTCGCCTCACTACTTCCAGATGGCGCGGATTAAGTCCCATGGACGGCCAGTTTTGCGGCTCGACGTCTTTGCCGCCTATTTTGCGCGCTAAGCGCGGCCTTATCGCAAGCCCGTTGCTGCCGATCCGCGCGGCCATGATCGCAAGCTGAAGCGGCGAGGCCAGCGTATAGCCTTGGCCGATGGCCGCTACCAATGTTTCCCCTTGCTGCCAGGCTTTATGCTTCGTCGTTTGTTTCCATGTGCGCGAGGGCATGAAGCCCGCTCTTTCATGAGGCAAATCGAGCCCGAGCTTTTCCCCAAAGCCGAAGCGCTTGGCCATGGCGTACATTCTGTCAATGCCCACCTTGCGCCCCAAGTCGTAAAAATATGTGTCGCAAGATCCGGCCATCGCCTCCAGCATATTCACGTGGCCGTGGCCGCCTTTTTTCCAACAGTGGAACTTATGCTCCCCCAATTGATAATGTCCCGGGCAGAAGGTCTTGGCCTCCGGCGAGACAATATCGGCTTCGAGGGCGGCAAGAGCGGTGATCGGCTTGAAGGTCGATCCCGGGGCATAAACGCCCGTCACAGCCTTGTTCATAAGCGGCGAGTGCGTGTCGTTGTTAAGGCCGTCCCAGTCGTTTTTGCTGATCCCGAAGGTGAAAAGGTTGGGGTCGAAGCCGGGCTGGGAGGCAAGCGCCAAGACCTCGCCGGTTCGGATATCGATAACAACTGCCGCCGCGCCTTCTTCGCGCGCGAGCTGCTGCTGCACGAATTGCTGAAGGCCAATGTCGATGGCCAGCGTCAGGTCTTCGCCCGGCTGCGGATTGTGCCGCATCAGTTCGCGGACAACGCGCCCGTGCGCGTTCACTTCCATTTCGACGTCGCCCGCGATCCCGCGCATGGCTCTTTCGTACTGCTTTTCTATCCCGTTCTTGCCGATGCGAAAGCCCGGCACGCCCAATATGTCGTTGTCTTCCTCCGCGCGATCGATCTCGGCTTGCGAAACCGTGCCGACGTAGCCCAGAAGATGCGAGGTGGTCTCGCCATAGGGATATGACCGCACCTCGCCTGCGTCGATATCGACGCCGATAAGGTCGGGGATTTGAACGGCGATCTTGTCCATTTGGTCGCGCGTCAAATTGTCGTGCACTACCACGGCGTTAAAGCCCCTGTTGTTTTTAAACTCGCGCGCGATTCTTTTCCGGTCTCCCTCGTTTATGGTCACGAAAGGGGCCAGGCTGCGCAGCGTCTCGTCGAGATTTGTGATTTGCTCGGGCAACAGCACGACCCGAAAAATCTGGCCGTTCAGCGCCAGGGGCGCGCCCAAGCGATCCAGAATGCGCCCTCGAGGCGGCACGATCATGCGCAGGTTGATCCTGTTTTCTTCCGCCATTTTTCTGAAGGCGCGGCCCTCAAGCACCTGCAGGTAATAAAGCCGCCCCGCCAAAAGAGAGAACAGCGCGGCTTGCGCGCCGCCGACAAGAACGGCGCGACGCGTGAAGAGGCGAGATTTTTCCGTTTCCCCCGCCATTAGATCGCGCTCAAAAGGCGGCGTTGCAGCTGAATCAGCACCCAGCAAGGCAGCGGGAAAAGCGCGATTCCCAAAAGCGTTTGAACAAAAACCGGCGAAAAGGGCGGCGCGGTCCAGTTAACAAGAGCCACAAGCCCCCACTGCGAAAGCATCAAAAGACAAGAGGCAAGCGCGAACCCAGACCAAAGAATTATGAAGGAATGCCCGGCAAAAAAACGTCTTTGCCGCCAAAGGATTTGATGCGCCATCGTGAATAAAAACGCGGAAACGCCCAAGGGCACATCGTTAACGACATCGTTAAGAAGCCCTATAAAAAAGGCGGCTGCGGAAGGAAACAGGTCGGGCCTATGCGCCGACCAATAGAAAAGGGCGATGAACGCGAGCGGCGGCATGACGCCTCCCAAATTCGGCAGCGGCCATGCAGCGACGCTGAGAAGGGTCATGACAAGCGTAACGGCAATCGGCGCGGATGCCTTAAGCCACGAGTCCAATCGTTGCCAAAAAATTTCCATTGGTATTTTATCCGCTACTTCTTTTTTTCCGTACGCGATTTATTTTCTGCGGCCGGCGGCGCGCCGCTTTTAAACTCGAAATCGACAAGCCTTACGTAAGTCAGGCGTCCCAAGTCCGCACTTGTTGCAACCGTGTAGCTGCCGCGCGCCGTTTCGCGCAACACGCCCACGGGCAAGTTGGGGGGGAATATGCCCCCATGCCCCGACGTCAAAACGTGAGCGCCATCGGATACATCGGCGTCCCGCGCAAGAAACTGGAGTTTGGGCTGGGGAGAATTATCCCCCGCCAAAATCGCGCGGTCGCCCGTTTCAGCCAACGTGACGGGGATCCGCGAATTGAGGTCGGAAATCAGCATAACGCGGGAGGACCAATCGCCCACTTCAACGACGCGACCGACCAAGCCCTCGCCGGTCATCGCCGCCATGCCTTTGCGCACGCCGTCTTCTTTTCCGGCGGTCACGATCAAGCCGCGGTCGAAAGCCCCCCCTGTGTCAGCGATAACGCGCGCGGATACATAGGAAAAATGCGGCTCCGTTTTGACTTTCAGAAGCGCGCGCAGTTCGCGGTTTTCCTTTTCAAGGACCACGACCGTATTTTGCCATTCGATCAAGCGCGCGTTTTCCGCCCGAAGGCGCTTGTTGTCGTTGTGCAGGGATAAAAGCTCATGAAACGCCGCGCCCGCGCCTTGAGCTGCCGTCATCGGGCGCGCCAGAACGTCAAGAACGGGCGCAAGCGTATCAACCGTGTGGGTGCGAAAAGATTCCAGCGCGGCGTTCTGGGCATGTGACAGAAGCAGGAGGACAAGCGCAAGCGCTGAAAAAATAAGAAATGAAAATCTTTGGGAAAGCCCCCGCCAAGAATAGGCGGCCAAGGCAAAAGAGCCTCCGGGGAATGGGGAATGGCGAACGGGCATGGAATGACAAAACTGAATATCGTTAAGAACTTTTTAATCTATAATCCTGCCTCTGCCAACTCTTAATTGGCCTTTTTCTCCTTCCCTTCGTCTTTTTTACTACCCCTCATCTTTCACGTTTTTTTGATAAAAGGATCATGATTTCCGCTGAGGTTTCCTCGACGGATTTTCGAGAAACGTCGATAACAGGACATTGCAGGCGCACAAACAGCTTGCGGGCCTCCTGCAGTTCGGCGCGCACGCTGTCGGGATTCGTGTAGTCCGTATCCCGGTTTTCGTTGAGAAGGGACATTCTGTTGCGGCGGATGGCGATAAGGCTTTCGGGGTCTTTGGTCAAGCCGATAAGAAGCGCCTTTTTATAAATAGACAAATCCGGCATGCCATGGCCATAAATAATAGGAATGTTCGCGGCGCGAATTCCATTTCTTGCCAAATAGATGCAGGTGGGAGTCTTGGACGTGCGGGAGACGCCCATGACGATAACGTCCGCTTCAGCAAGGCGTTCGATCCCATGGCCGTCGTCTTGCGCCATCGCGAAGTCCATGGCCTCTATTCGTGCGAAATAATCTTCGTCCAGTGCGTGCTGTCGACCGGGGTTATGGGATGGCGTTTTTCCGAAAAGTGAGGAAAAAGCCCTTAGAACCGGTCTTAAAATCGAAATACACGGAATTTCGTTTTCTGCGCAAAAACGCTCAAGAACGGCGCGAAGCTCTTCATTGACAAAGGTATAAAGAACCAAACCTGGATTTTCCTTAATGCCCCCCAATACCGTCTGCAAGAGGCGGGGCGTTCGTATAAGATTCCATTTATGCTTTTTCACGTCGATATTTTCGAATTGAACCAAACAGGCGCGGGTCAAAGATTCGATGGTTTCTCCGGTAGAATCCGAAACAAGATGGAGATGAACGGACATAAATTTATTTCCTATTCCTCTTTTTGGGTTTCTTTTCTTTTGTCTTTTCCGTCTGGGAAAACTTGGGGTCTTTGTGGGGATAACTTATATGGATCATTCGGGATTTATATTCCAATCCCGTAAGCACTATCTTATTCGTTAAAAAACCCACATCTGAATCCTTTTTCTTAAACCTTTGTTAATAATTGGGATAACTTGGTAGGCTTTTTATCCTCGTTATTCACAGACTTTTCGACATTTCGTTAAAAAAGGATTAATTCAATTTTATTAACAGAAGAAAGTATTAATTTTTGTTGGCGTAAAGAATATTTTTTGAGGATAAAATTAGGCTTTTCCTTGTATTCTTTTTCATCCCCAATAAATCGCCTTCCAACTATCTACTACTATCTTTTTAAAAATATAGAATAGAAGAGAGGAAAAGAACAAGCGGTACGCAGGAAACCAAGAAACCGTCTTGAAAAAATTAGAAAAGGGGGGCCGTATAGTTAACGCCTTGTATGGGGAGAGCTTCTTGACTTTCTCAACTTTTTCATATAGATAAGTTGCGTTCAAGCGCGAGCTATTTTTTGATCGCGTTTTCTTTGAATATCGGATCCCATCCCCTTTAGGCGCAGAACGATTTGCTTTTATAAGCTAATCGCGCCCTAATTTTCCAAATAAACGAAGGATACAATGACATCAACAAATTTACGTGAATTAAAGGCTAAAACACCGGCCGAGCTTCTTTCTATGGCTGAAAAATATGTAGAGAACGCCAGTTCCTTGCGAAAACAGGACATGCTTTTTGCCATCCTTAAAGCAATCGGCGAACAACCCAATCAAACAATTACGGGCGATGGCGTTCTGGAAGTATTGCCGGACGGTTTTGGCTTTTTACGTTCCCCGGAGGCCAATTATCTGCCAGGACCTGATGATATTTATGTTTCTCCTTCGCAGGTTAGGAAGTTTAATCTTCGAACCGGCGACACCATCGAGGGCGAAATACGTTCCCCCAAAGATAGCGAAAGATATTTCGCGCTCTTAAAGGTGAATAAGATCAATTTTGAAGACCCGGAAAAGGCTCGCCATAGGATCGGTTTTGATAATTTGACCGCGCTTTATCCGACAAAGCATCTTAAACTGGAGATGCCTAATCCAACGAAAAAAGAATATACAGCGCGGATTATCGATCTTATTTGCCCACTGGGCAAAGGCCAACGCGGCTTGATCGTCGCGCCGCCGCGAACCGGCAAGACCGTGATGATGCAAAATATCGCGCACGCGATTACAACCAATCATCCCGAGGTCTATTTAATCGTTCTTTTAATCGACGAACGCCCCGAGGAAGTGACGGACATGGCGCGCTCTGTAAAGGGGGAGGTCATTAGTTCCACGTTCGACGAGCCAGCCTCGCGCCACGTTCAAGTGGCGGAAATGGTCATGGAAAAAGCCAAACGTTTGGTCGAGCACAAGCGGGATGTAGTCATTTTGCTCGATAGCATTACGCGCTTGGCGCGCGCCTATAACACCGTCGTTCCTTCATCAGGCAAGGTTTTGACGGGCGGCGTCGACGCCAACGCCCTGCAGCGCCCGAAGCGCTTTTTCGGCGCAGCGCGCAACATAGAAGAGGGGGGATCCCTCACGATCATCGCAACGGCCCTTATCGATACCGGAAGCCGCATGGATGAAGTGATATTCGAAGAATTCAAGGGCACGGGCAATTCGGAAATCATCTTGGATCGCAAGCTGTCGGATCGCCGCACCTTCCCGTCCATCGATATTACGAAATCCGGCACCCGGAAAGAAGAGCTCCTTGTCGATAAGGCGACCATATCGAAAATGTGGGTTTTGCGCCGCGTGCTTATGCCTATGGGCGTCGTGGATGCGATGGAGTTTCTCCTCGATAAGCTGAAATACGCAAAAACGAACGCGGACTTTTTCGATAGCATGGGCAGCGGCGGCGGGAACGAGAACGGCAGCGCTGGTCCGACAGTTCAACGCGCGACAATCGCGCGGCGGAGCTCGTCCTCGGGCTCGACGAACACGTCGAATTCCGATTAGACCGCCGGTGCGTTTTTCGGGAAGCCTTTGCTGTCGTTGATTGTGGCGGCCCCTTATTGCGCGGAGACGACACAATCGCGGCCGTTTTCCTTGGCTTGATAGAGGGCTTCATCGGCGCGCTGGAGCATGCCGTCGAAACCACCATCCCTTGCGGAAAGCTGCGCGATGCCGATGCTGACCGTGCAGGTAATGGCCGCACGGCCGGCAGCAAACGGTTTTTCTTTTATATGCTTGCGCAAACGCTCGGCAACGTCATAAGCTGCGGCCAGATTTGTTTCAGGAAGGATCACCGCGAATTCTTCGCCGCCCATCCGGCCGATGGAATCCGACTGCCGCAGGCTTTCTATCGCTCGTTTGACAATTCCTTGAAGGACAGAATCTCCCGCCGCATGCCCGTAGGTGTCGTTGATGGGCTTGAAATGATCTATATCGATCATCATCGCCGTCAAGTCGCGCGCAAAACGGCGGGCGCGGCGCACTTCCTGATCGGCGCCGTTTTCAAAATGCCGACGGTTGCTGATTCCCGTCAATCCGTCCGTCGAAGCCTGCCGGAAAAGCTCCGCCTCAAGCTCCTTGCGCTGGGAAATGTCGTTAAGCGCCACAAGCATGGCGGGCGCATTATGATAGTCCAGAGAAATGGCCGCCAATTCGGCTATAAAGACGCGCCCCTGAGACGTTTTCAAGCGCACCTCGATATCGCGCACGTCCGCAAGGCTTTTGAAGAGATTGTCCAGATTAAGCTTATCCTGTGCATCAACAAACAAGTCCCCCGACGTCTTGCGCAGAAACTGCCCAGCGCTTTGCTGAAACAGAAGGCAGCTTTTCCTGTTGACGAAAAGAATTTGCCCGTCCGCGCGCCGCGCGATGTAGATCGGGTAGGGGAGAATCTCAAGGATGGAACGCAATTTTTGTTCGTTGTTTAAAAGATCGCGCTCCAGCTCCGCTTGCCGCGTCACATCAAGAGCGGTCAGCATAACCGCGGGACCGCCAGGCCAATCGACGACACGCATTGTGACGGCCAGCCATATTTCCTTTCCGTTTTTCTTTTTGGCGCGGGATCTCCCGATGCTAGAACGTTTCGCGCCGCGCATAAGCTCGTCGTATTCTTCCTCTAGCCGCGGCCACACGTCCTCGGGAACAAGCGAGCGAAGAAGGGGCAGGGCCATGATGTCTAGGGCGGCCGCATAGCCGAAGATCTCGGCAAAAGCGTTGTTGGCGTAAAGGGGCTTAAAATTTCGGTGAACAAGAATCCCCTGAACTGCTGAATCGAAAAGTTTTTGGAAATCGGGGGAGGCGTTACGTCCTTTCCGACGATCCGCGCCGCCCTTCCGGCGCCGCCCTTCCCGAAGAATATATTTTTTTATAGGCATGATACGATTGGCGTTGACAGAGCGAGCATAGCATAAATTTTTTTGGAGGAAAGAAGGACGCGAATCCAAGGCAGAACGAGAAATCAAACAAGCCGATCAAGCAAACTCCGGCGAAGGCCTTCAAACGTTTGGGGGCGAATCCGCTTGCGTAGCGTTGTCAGCAACAAGATGCAAGAAAGGACCTTTCTTTTTATCTTTTGGCCGTCCTTCGGCAAGCAGCTTTTGCCTTTGGTAGAGATAATCCATGATTTCGGGCGAATGAGATAAAGCGGCGAGCTCCTTTGTTGTGCGCGCCAAATCGTAAGGATCTGTAATCGCGACGCCGCCGAACCCGTTTTCCGTCATCCAGATGCCGTAATAAATTAGGCCAATGAGGCAAGACAGATCATGAAACAGCGCGCCAACGCGCGTGACGGCCGCTTGAAACTCAGGGCTTTCCCAACCGCTTGAAAGCGCGACACGCGTAAGCGCATGGATGAAATCATTGCCGAAGTTTTCGCTGCTAGGCTGTTTTTGCCATGAGGAGCTTAGCCATTTTTTAATCGTTTGCTTGCTTTCCGGAAGAATTTCGGCATGGGGGTCAAGCTGCATCGGAAGCCAGGAAACCTCCTCAAGCCGTTCGGAAATGGCGTCCATTCCAACGCGTTCGGCGCGCATGTAGGAAAAACCGTAAGCATCGCGACAGAAATCGTCGGGCAGGGGAGAAAGCGCCAAGAGACTCTCTCTTTCAAGCGCAAGGTTCCCTCGCGCCCGCTCAATATGTTTTTGTAAATCGTCCAGCGTTAAAAGCCGCGCCATTTTTTCTATGCTTAAAATATGTTTATATAATTCAAATATGTTTATATAATTCCAGTATCAGTATATTACGGAATGATAACGATATCCTTAATAGGGGCGCGCCGCTTTTGGGGCGTATATTGAATTGTCGGACAGTCAAGTCTTCGATGTTATTGTGGTTGGAGGCGGCCATGCGGGATGCGAGGCCGCCGCTGCTGCGGCCCGCATGGGCGCGGCAACGCTTTTGGTTACTCATGCCTTTGATACTATTGGAGAAATGTCTTGTAATCCCGCTATAGGCGGTTTGGGCAAGGGGCATTTGGTTCGTGAAATTGATGCGCTTGACGGCCTTATGGGGCAATGCGCCGATTTAGCCGGCATTCAGTTTCGTGTTTTGAATCGAAGCCATGGCCCGGCGGTTAGAGGGCCGAGGGCTCAAGCGGATCGCAAATTATACCGAACCGCCATGCAGGGGCTTTTGTTGAAACAGCCTAATTTGGAGATTCGCGAAGCCGCGGTCGAAGATTTGGTTTGGGATGAAAGCGGCATAAAGGCCGTTGTCACGGCAGCCAAAGAAACAATATTCGGACGCGCCGTTATTCTTACTACCGGAACTTTTCTTCGCGGGTTGATGCATCAAGGGGAAATAAAGACCCCGGGAGGCCGCGTTGGGGAAGCGCCCTCCGAAGGAATAAGCCCCGCCTTGGAGCGGATGGGCTTTTCTTTGGGAAGACTGAAGACCGGAACGCCCGCGCGGCTGGACGGAAAAACAATAGATTGGCAAAGAATGAAAATGCAGCCCGGCGACGAGCGCCCCGAGCCTTTTTCAACGCTGACGAAGACGCTTCAAAACGCTCAAGTTGCTTGTGGAATCACGCATACAGCACCCAACACTCTGCAAATAATACGCGATGGCCTGCATCGTGCGCCGCTTTATTCGGGGCAAATAAAAGGCACCGGCCCGCGGTACTGTCCGTCTATCGAGGACAAGGTCGTTCGTTTTGCTGACAAGGAAAGGCATCAAATTTTTTTGGAGCCGGAAGGCTTGGACGACGACACGGTTTATCCGAACGGCATTTCGACATCTTTGCCGCGCGATGTGCAGGACGCCTTTATTCATTCGATCACCGGACTCGAAAGCGTGAAAATCCTGCGCTTCGGCTACGCGATTGAATACGATTTCTGTGATCCCCGCGAACTGTGGCCGAATTTAGAAACAAAACGCATGAAGGGGTTGTTTCTGGCCGGGCAAATCAACGGAACGACCGGCTATGAAGAAGCCGCAGCGCTGGGGCTAATGGCCGGGTTGAATGCCGCTCTTTTCGTCCAAAGAAAAGCGGCATTCTCCCTTGATCGCGCGGAAGCCTATATTGGCGTGATGATTGACGATCTTATAACGCGGGGCGTAACGGAGCCGTATCGTATGTTTACGTCAAGATCGGAGTATAGATTGACTTTGCGAGCGGATAACGCCGACCAGCGCTTAACCCACAAAGGCATACAGGTGGGTTGCGTCGGCAAAGAGCGTCAAAAGGCCTTTAAAGCCAAAATCAAAGGGCTGGAAGATGCAAGAGCAAAAGTGCGCTCTTTTTCCGCGTCCCCTAACGCGCTTGCTTCAAAAGGCCTTAAAATCAAAGCAGACGGCATAGTAAGAACGGCCGCTCAGTTATTGGCATATCCTGATATTGATTTGGCAAAACTGGCGAAGGTTTGGCCGGAAATAAGCGGCATTAGCCCCGAAGCGGCGGAACAACTGGAAATAGACGCCAAATATGCCGGTTATTTAGAGCGGCAGGAGCGGGATATTCGTGCTTTCCAAAAGGACGAGCATTTAGCCCTTTCCGCGGATATGGATGTTGACGTCATAGGGGGGCTTTCGGCGGAAATACGTCAAAAACTCCGTCAAGTGAAACCAGCTACTCTTGGCGCGGCGGCGCGGATTCCGGGAATGACCCCTGCGGCCATTATCGCCCTTCTTCGGCACGCAAAGCGGCGAAAAAGCGAGATAAGTCAATGAACACGGGCAAAAATACGTTCTTGAAATTTGTTAACGTTTCTTATGAAACCATCCACAGGCTAAGCCTTTATGAAGAAATGATAATTTCTTGGAACCAAAAGTTTAACCTCGTTTCCGAAAACACAATTTCTCAAATTTGGACTCGTCATTTTCTGGATAGTGCCCAGATCATGAAATATATACCAAAAAGCGCGCAATCATTGGCGGATATGGGGTCTGGGGCAGGCTTTCCGGGCATTGTCCTTGCTCTTTTGGCTAAGGAGGCAGGTAGAGAATTAAAGGTTTTTCTTATAGAAAGCACAAAAAAGAAGGCGAGATTTCTGAAAGCCGTGGCGGAGGAGTTAAAAATTAAGGTAACTGTTCGCGAGGAGCGCATTGAAGATATAAAAGATTTAAAGGCGGACGTTATAACAGCGCGCGCGTTGACGGCTTTGCCGGAGTTGCTCAAATATGCCAATTGTCTGAAAAAAAAGGAAACCGTTTTCCTGTTCCTTAAGGGTGCGCGTTACGCCGAGGAATTGACAGAAGCAAGCAAATATTGGAAATTCGCTATCGACATACATCCAAGTTTGACCGACGATAGCGGCAGGGTTTTAGTTATGAAAAACCTTGAAAAAGGGCCAAGGCAAAAAGAAAAATGAACGACACCTGCCGTATTATCTCCGTTGTGAACCAAAAGGGCGGCGTTGGAAAAACGACCACTACCGTCAATCTGGCCACTGCCTTGGCCGCCGTGGGACGCCGCGTTCTTGTCGTCGATGCCGATCCGCAAGGCAACGCTTCGACGGGGCTGGGCCTCCAGCGGTCGGATCGCGGAACGGGTTGCTATGAATTGATGTTCGACGGCCTATCGGTCGAGGATGTCGTTAAGCCGACGATCATTCCCAACCTTTTTATTATTCCGTCTTCCGCCGATCTTGCGGGCGCGGAAATTCAGCTTGTGACCGTCGAGCGGCGCGAATATCGTATGAAAGACGCGCTGGATCGCAGCGCCAAGGACTACGATATTATTTTTATCGACTGTCCGCCTGCGCTGAATTTGATCACTTTGAATGCGCTTATCGCCTCGAATGCGATCTTGATCCCGCTTCAGCCTGAATTTTACGCGCTAGAGGGCGTTTCCAGCCTTTTGCAAACAGTCGAAGCCGTGCGCGCGCGCTTCAATCCAGGCCTAGAGATTCAGGGCGTCGTTTTGACGATGTATGACCGGCGAAACAGCCTTTCGGACGCCGTCGCTAGCGATGTGCGCTCGTTCTTCGGTGAGAAAGTCTATGCGACCGTCATTCCAAGAAACGTGCGCGTGTCGGAAGCGCCCTCGCACGGCAAGCCAGTGTTGCTTTATGATTTAAAGTGCCACGGATCGCGCGCTTACATGCAGCTGGCGAGCGAACTGCTGAAACGCGAATTTGGCATTGATGACGCGTCCAGCGAAGAAAGCGAAAAGGAAGGAAAGCCGGCGAAGGTCGCCGTCCTGTAATTGCAGTTTAGAATATTCTAAAGAAGGATTTAGAAATGAGCAGCGCAGCACCCAAGCCGTCTCCTTTAGGCCGCGGTCTTTCCGCGCTATTCGGCGACGCGGACGTTTCGTACCAGCCCCCAAAGGCGGGCGAGAGCGCCTCTCCCGCAAAGGCGGGCGGCATCCAAAAGGTGCCGGTGGCCTGGCTGAAGTCCGGCGTTTTTCAGCCGCGCCGGCGTTTTAACGATGAGGCCTTGAAGGAACTGGCCGATTCGGTCAAAGGCCGCGGCATTTTGGAACCCCTTTTGGTGCGCCCATTGCCAAACGCGCAGGATAGCTACGAAATTGTCGCTGGCGAGCGGCGCTGGCGAGCGGCGCAGATGGCGGGCTTGCACGAAGTTCCCGTCCTTGTGCGCGAACTGACCGACCGCGAGGCCATGGAATTCGGCCTTATCGAGAACATTCAGCGCGAGGATTTGTCGCCCATCGAAGAAGCGGAGGGCTATAAGCGGCTGATCAACGAATTCGGCCATACGCAGGAGGCTTTGGGAAAAATTATCGGCAAAAGCCGGCCGCACATCACAAACATGCTGCGGCTTTTATCCCTGCCCGAAGAAATTTGCGACTTGCTGGCCGAAGGCAAGCTCACCTATGGGCACGCGCGCGCGCTTGTTCCGGTAAAGAATCCGCTGCCGATTGCGCGGGAGATCGTAAAAAAAGGCCTGAATGTGCGGCAAGCCGAAACGTTGGCTAAGCGCGCGCAGGATAATCCTGAAATCCACAAGAAAAGAACCGACGACAAAACAGCCGCTGATGTTTTGTCCCTTGAAAAGGAATTGGAGCGGGTGATCGGGCTTAAGATTAAAATCGCAACGAAAGGCAAAGGCGGCACGCTCACGATCCATTATACGGATCTTGACCAGCTCGACGATCTAATCCGAAAACTAAGGTCTTAATCTAAGCAAGGTTGTGAATTATTATTGTTTGAGGCACAATTAGTGGCCCCCTTTACCGAAGGATCTGTAATGTCATGAGCGCTCAAAATCAAGGCGAACCGACCATAGCCCTTGCGTTGGTGCTGGCTCTTTTAACCGCGCTTTTGTGGTTCATCTGGCATCTGGCGGGGGATGCTATTTTAACGTATGTGCTGCGGTATGTGCGTTATGTGGAACTCTGGGTCGTCAACCTATTTTCGCATCGCTACGACGCCTGCCTCGATTGGCTTATGCTCGCCCGCGCCGGAAACGCGCCTCCGTCGCCGCAAACCATCAGCGCCACGAACGCTTGTTTCGGCTCCGCTTTTCTGAGCCAGCTGCCGCGAGACGAGTTGGGCTTGTACTTTCACCTTTCGCTCACATCCGTGTCCGCCATCGGCGCAGAGGCGATGAACTACTATCGGTGGCCTGCGGCTTTGTTTCTTTTGTCCATCGGCGGCTACGCGATTTTTCTTTCGCCGCGCAATAAATTTACCACGCGGCATACGCTTGAAAGCCTGATTGAAACCCAGTCCAAGATGTGGCCGGTGATCACTCCCATCGTCAAAATTAACCCATCCAAATCGGGACGCATTTTGGGCGACCCCGTTCCCGATAAACTCCCGCTTTTCGCCGAGGCGCTCTCGCCGGAAGAATGGATTGCGTGGAACCGCATACCCGTCGTCAATGGAATCCCCGACCGCGAAACCGTGCGCCGCGCCTTTATTCGCCAATTGGGGCCGCGGTGGAACGGCGTTTTTTCCGTGCCGCTTTATATGCAGGCGCTTCTGGCGGCGTTTGCTCTCAGGGGGGCGCAAAAACGCGAGCAAAGCGACGAATTGCTGGGCAAAATGGCTTTGGCGTGGTCTCCCGAAAAAGGGTTTAGCCCCGACTCCGAACTCGTTACCGATGTTAAGGCCATTTTGAAAGACCCCAAACTGGGCGGGCGCATCGCGAAGGCGATGGAGCGCTATGCCTGGCGCACGACGGCCCTGCTGGGCGCTCTGAAGTGGGCGCGGGATAACGGAGGCGTTCTTGCGCCAGCGCAGTTTTTGTGGCTGCGCGGGGAGGATCGCGCGCTTTGGTATCCGTTGAACAATTTAGGGCGGCGCGCGTTTCACAGCGAAGGCGCGGGCGCTTTGGCGCACTTCATGGCCGAAGAAGCGGCCAAGAAGCCGCTGCCCATCCCGCGCGTCGACACCTGCATCGTGACGCTCAACACGTATTTGAACGATCCGGATAAAAGGCCTATCCCCATTCCGCCAAACGAGGCGAACGCGAAATGATGCCAGCCCGCTTAAGCGGAAAAGGCTTTATACCAAACGACCAATGATCGAATGCGCGCGGCTTGACTTCATGTCCGCTGCGCCTCGCTTATCGCTTGCTGGGCGTCAGCGTCACTGTGGGTTCCGATGGCCTAAGAAGGCCGGCGAGCGATTAGTTCCTTGCAACCGCCCGCGACCTAATCGAGTCATTTTATTGTGCAATTGATATTAATCGCGGCGGACGCCCGTCAGTTGCAGCATGAACTGAAACGCGTTGATGAAATTTAGATAGAGCGACAGCGCGTTATAAACCGCGATTTTCTCGTTCGCTTCCATTCCATAAGCCTCGGCATAGGTTTGCTTGATGCGCTGGACATCCCATGCCGTCAATCCCGTAAAGACGGCAACGCCGACGAGGGAAACGACCCATTGCAATTGAGAGGACATAAGGAAAATGTTCACGAGCGACGCAATCAACAGGCCAAAAACCCCCATAAGCAAAAAGGCGCCCATGCTTGAAAGGTCTTTTTTCGTCGTATAGCCCCAAAGGCTCATTGTGCCGAAGGTGGCCGCGGTGATAAAGAAAGCCCGCCCGATGCTGGCATTGGTATAAAACAGGAAAATGGATCCCATCGATAGTCCCATCGTTCCGCAGAACAGCCAAAACAGCGTTCTTAAGCCCGAAAGACTGATCGTATTGAGGCGGAAACTCATGATCATAATAAAGCCGAGCGGTGCCAACATGACGATCCACCGCAGCGGAGATCCGTAAACCACCGGCGCAAAATAGGCAGCCGTAACCCAGGCCAGAAGACCTGTAACGGCAAGCCCGCCCGCCATATAGCCGAAAACGCGCTGCATATGCGCGCGCAGACCGGCGTCAAAGGCCGCGCGGTCCAGCCCCGCGACGCCCGAGCGGAAAAAAGGATTGTTCATTTTGTGCCCTTTCAAAAAGTTAGCTTCACGTAATATGGGATAGGCGTTTTTCAAATTCAACTGCAAACGGAAAAAAAGAAAAAAACCAAAAGGTTAAGCCCTTCAAGCCAGCGTTACGGGCAAGCGCGGCTCATTCATAATGGAGAGAAAGAAAAGAACAATTTTGCGACAGGGTGCGCCGGGTTCGGGAAAGCCGAGCCGGATCGCCGACGGAGGGAAGCTCCACGCCGTAGGCGGGGGGCGTTTGCCCGGGGGAGCTCCTTAGCGTTGCGATCATGGGAACGGATCGCCCATCCGCAAGCGTCGAGCTTGAGTTCAGCGTGATGATGTTGCTTCCCGTTTCGCCGGCGAAGAAACTTGAGGAAACGGCAGCCCTAAACGGCGTTTTCGCGAAGGCGAAATAGAGCGCATTGTTCCTCTTAAGGCAGCGCTCTAAAAGAGCGCGGTCTTTTTCCGAAACGTAGAGCTTCACGTTGCCAAAATTATCTACTTGTACGACATGCGTGGCATCGGGAATTTCTGGCACGAAAGCGCGAATATCGTCGAGGGGCTCAAGAACCCCCTTCGAAACAAGCCGTTCGCGCTTGTCCGGATCCGCAAAGGGAACGGAATATTCCGGAAGAATGTCCAAAGAGCGGAACTGGCTGTGCAGATGATTGGTGTTTATAAGGCGGTAAAATTCTATTATTCGCGGCCTCACGTATGAAAATTCGAACCCGTTGTTCGTGCCGCAAAAAGTCGCACCCTCGCCAAGAGCGGCGCAGAAAAAATCGTTCCGGATGTTGTTTTCCGCCCCCTTGGGGTTGTTTGGCGGCGCGCAATTGCCGGATAGGATAAGAATATCCGCTCGCTGCGCATTCGTCAGAAGCTCGGAAGCGTTGAAGCCTATATCCATCGAATTAAAGGCGGGGACGGGAGAAAACGCATGATCTCTGATGCCGTTGAGTCGCGCGTGCCGAAGATAGGCGGAAACCAGCTTGGCCTTTGCCGGATCATCGGTCGTATCGCTGATGTGCGCTATATGAGTGCTCTGAAGTTTGTCCATCCTGTTCCCCATCGTTGTCGCCCCATTTGGGATGGGCGAGACTTTCCCTTTGCCAAAATGGCGTTGGGCAGATCCGAAGATTTTGGGGAATAAAAAAGCCCCCGCACAACGTGATCGCCCGCCAGGGACCACAGGGCGGAAGCCATAAAGGCCGCCTTATACCAAACGATCTATGAGCGCTCCCGCGCCGTGGACGGTTGGTATTCTCTGTGGCGCTTTAGCTGTTGGTAACGCGGCAGCAAGCTGCTCCTGTCAAATCCCGCGGATCTAAAATAGTCGATCAAGAGAAAGATTAAACCAAACAGGCGCAGGGACTGTCAAGAAAAAGGCAACCCGGGAAAGCGAGTGCTATATTTTTTGCTGACCGAAGTGATCTTTGGCGGAGCGGAGCAGGCCGAAAACGGCCGCAGGATCCGCGTCCTCGGGCGCAATCCGCGTCTTGGCCAGAGCGGCGCGCAAGGCCTGATTGTCCGTGCGCAAGAAGGGGTTGCATAACTTTTCTTCGCCGAGCATGGCCGGAATGGAGGGCTTGCCTTGCTTGCGCAAAGCGGCGATTTCGTCGGCGCGCCTTTTCAGCTCTTCGTTGTCTTTGTCGATCATAAGCGCGAACTTGGCGTTCGCCTCGCTGTTTTCGTGATTGCAATAGACCTTGGTGTCGTCCGGCAGGTTGCGCAGCAGTTTTAAAGATTCCCACATTTCGGTGGAATTGCCCTCAAAAAGGCGGCCGCACCCCAAAGAGAATAGGGCGTCGCCGCAAAACAGCGATTTCAGATGCGGAAAATAATAGGATATATGTCCGTCCGTGTGACCATGGGTTTCGATGACTTTGCCCCGAAGAGTCGAGAAAGAAACAACATCGCCGTGGCCAACGGAGCGTGAAAGGCCGGGGATCAGGCTTTTTTCCTTTTCGGGGCCGATGACGGGCGCGCCGTATTCCTGCTGCAATTTCTCGTTGCCGTTGACGCAGTCGCTGTGGTGATGCGTGTTCAGTATCAGGGCGAGGTAAAGATCGTTTTTCTTCAAATGCTGCATAACGCGGTCGCCGTCGCCCGGATCGACCACCATGGCCAAACCCAACTCAGGATCGCTGATAACGAAAATGTAATTGTCCGCCAAGGCGGGCAAAAGCTCGATGTGGAAAGTCATGACTGCAAATGTCGTTTATTTGTGCTAAAAGACCGTTAACGTCAGCGCCGGAAAATGCGTCCAGAATGCAGGATATTGCCGATTTGCGCGATTTTTATCAGTCTCCCCTTGGGCTTTCCGCGGGGCGGCTTTTGGCTGCGCGGCTTTCCTCTTGGTGGCCGACAGTGCGCGGAGAGCAGATCGCCGCCCTTGGCTATGCGCTCCCCTTTCTTGAGGCGCTGTCGCAAGCCGACGTCTATGCTTTCATGCCGGCGGCGCTTGGCGCCGTCCATTGTCCTGCGCAAGGGCTGAACCGGTCGTGCCTTGTGTCGATGGCCAACTTGCCCCTTGGCGACGGATCCATCGACCGCGTGGTTGCTTTGCATGCGCTCGAGTGGCTGGTTGACCCGCAGTCATTCCTTGGTGAAACGAGGCGCATTTTGAAGGGCAACGGCCGCCTTCTGCTGATCGTTCCCAATCGCAAGGGCTTATGGGCGCGAAACGACCGCACGCCCTTCGGTTGCGGGCAGCCCTATTCCATGGCTCAAATGCGAAAACTTTTGAAGGAACAGGGGTTTTACATAGAACGCATGCGCGCCGCCCTTTTTGCGCCGCCCTGTGCGATGCGCTTGAAATCGGCCTTTGCGGAAAAAACGGAAAACATGGCTTCGCGTCTTTTGCCCTTTTTCGGCGGCGTCTTAATGGTCGAGGCCAGCAAGCAGATTTGCGCTCCCGCTGGGTTGCGAACTAGAAAAAACTTGTCGCCCATCGTTTTGCCTGCCGCGTTTCCCGCATCTTGCTATGCAGCATGCTAATTTTTTGATCTTTCCCGCTTTTGGGGCTAGATAAAATTCCCCTGCATTTATTTGAGGAGGAGCCTATGCCGCGCTTAACCCCAAAAGATATTGTTAAAGGATCGAAACCCATTGTTTGCCTCACGGCCTACACTGCCGATATTGCGCGGCTTTTGGATAAGCATGTCGATCTTCTTTTGGTGGGCGATAGTCTCGGCAATGTTTTGTACGGCTTCGAAAGCACGCGCTCGGTGACGCTTGATATGATGATCGCGCATGGCGCGGCCGTCGTGCGCAGCACGGAACACGCGTTGATCGTTTTAGATATGCCCTTCGGCACGTATGAAGAGTCGCCGGAGCAGGCCTTAAGAAATTGCAAACGCGCCATGGCCGAGACAGGCTGCGCCGCCGTGAAACTTGAGGGCGGGCAGAACATGGCGCCGACGATCAAGCATCTGGTGGAAAACGGCGTGCCTGTGATGGGGCACATCGGGCTTCTTCCTCAGTCCGTCGGCGAGGGAAGCGGTTTTAAAATACAAGGCAAGGACGAAAACAGCATCGAGAGGCTGAAGGCGGATGTGAAAAGCGTGGCCGAGGCGGGCGCGTTTTC